>ONBT01000078.1 GCA_900316075.1 uncultured Lachnospiraceae bacterium
TTGACCTGTCGGTAACCAATCCACGTATATCAGAGTGGCCAATGCCGGGAACTGATACCCCGAGGCTCTTTCCAGATGCCTTCAGTAACAATTAAATAATAGTTTCCCAACTTTTCGTACTATAAATCGTACCGGATCGGCATACAATTCCTCAATTTGTAGATACCATATCATGCATTTCGGCGTTTTCTGAGCATTTCATGGCTCCGTAGGACCTCTGAAATGCCAGTTTTACAGTGGGTAAGCCCTGAAGTTCTTTGCAAAAACGCTTCACAAAGTCTTTGCTTATAGTGCTAAATGTGATATATTAGTACTATAAATAAGGAGGCTTTTTATGGCAGTTCCAGAGACAATTCGCAAAGTACCAAGACCTGTCAACACCATCGTCGAAGATAGCGGTAGCAAAGGAAATTACCGCTACGCCGTACGTGCACGTGCCGGCGCCAGATACAACGGCGGCAACCCGATGCCGAAGAACGGCAGGGTAATCGGGCACATCATCGATGGCCAGTTCGTCCCCGTCAGGAAACAGACGGCCGACGACGGGCCGGACATGCTCTCCTATGGGGCGGCTGCCCTGTTTCGCGCTTCTTCCGATGATCTGCTTCAGGACCTCCTTGCGGTCTACCCAGCAAAGGACGCGTACTCCATCATGGCGATTGCGTGCCTCCGGGTCATCCGGCCCGGAACATCGGATGCAAGGCTACAGATGCATTACAACCGAACGTTCACGAAGATCTTCTATCCGGGATGCCCACTCTCAAGAAATACCGTGGGATCGCTCCTGCAGCGGCTTGGACAGGACGGCGGCAAGCGCCGCAGTTTTTACCAGAAACGCATGCAGAGCGTCACGGAGGATCATCACATCGCCATCGACGGAATGCTGAAACAGGACAGCAGCACCGTGAACGACCTCTCAAAGTTCTCTTACAAGGGCCGCGTCAAAGGTACGAAGGACATCTCCGTCCTGTATGCATACGACCTTGAGAAGATGGACCCGCTATGTGCGGAGGTTTTCCCTGGCAACAGCATCGATGCCTCCTCCTACGAGAGCTTCATCGTCGATAATGACATCCGTAAAGGAATCATCGTCGATGACAAGGGCTTCCCTGTCAGGATGATCCGGAAGGAGCTATCCGGCCGCCCGGAACTCCATTACCTGACCCCGCTCAGGCGGAACGATGCCCGTATCAGCGACAATGGCCTGCTGACTTTCGAGGGTGTCCTCAAAGATACCGGAAACGACGTTCTCTACAGCAAGCGTGCTATCAAGGGTGGCGTCTTCCTGTATGCCTTCAGGGACGTGAGCACAGCTTCTCGCGAAGAGCACTGCTTCGTTGAGCGGGCAGGAAAAAAGCCTTCCTTCGATGCGGATAAATACGCGTCGAAACGCGAATCCTTTGGAACAATCGTATTCGAATCCGACCTCGACATGCCCGTCGAGACAGCGTATCAATGCTATGATGACCGCTGGCTTTTGGAACTGGTGTTCAATCGTTACAAAAACGATGAATGTCTCGACCACACGGATGTGCAGGGCGACTTCGCCGTCATAGGGTCGGAATTTATCAACTTCATCGCCACCACAGCCACCTGCCGCATTCTACGGAAAGCGAGGGAGACCGGTGTGCTGAAGGATCGCACGTATGGCGAGATGATAGAGGATCTTTCGGAATCCTGGCGCCGTGTTGATGGGCCGACGGAGCCTGCAAGCGACGACGGCTATTGGGTTCATACACTCCATGATGGCTTCGCTATCATGGAAGCCCTCGGTCTTTCCAAACCCGTTCTGACACCGGCTCCGAAAAGGCGCGGCCGCCCGAAAAAGGCTCAGGAACCTGTCAACAAACCGAAGCGTCCGAGAGGACGTCCTCGGAAGGATCAATCCTTGAACTAAGTGTTATAGTACCAAGAATTGGGAAAGTATTACTTAATCTAAAAGATGGTCGACTTAAACTTGACGATGTTAAAAGAATATCTTCTGATGTCTCAGAAAAACTGCCACGAAGTCAGCTTCACATTCACGA
>ONBT01000077.1 GCA_900316075.1 uncultured Lachnospiraceae bacterium
GACCAGAGCCGTGCAGCCGGGCTCTGCCGCCTTCTTTCGCCAGGCAAATTCCAGGGCGTCCCACATGGAAGCCTTGTAGGGGAGGAAGACGACCTCCTTTTCGGTGCTGACCCTGTCGGTAAGTTCCTTCCGACAGGCCTCTATTTCCGTGTCCAGTTCCTGCAGGATGGAATTAGCTTCAACCGTATCCGGCTCCTGCAAGGCTGGATTCAAATCACCGGTGTCCGGTTCCTGCAGAACAGAATTTGTATTATGCGATAATATGTGCCCAATTCTTTCATGCAGAATGTAAAGGCTTTCACAGTATTGTTCCAGGGCACGGACCGCGCCGGTGCCTTCATTATTCTCGTTCGAACTGCCTTCGACGCCTTCATCATTCTCATCCCCGCCGCCTTTGGAGCCTTCATTTCATTATTCTCCCCGCAGGCCCTGTCAATGGCGTTTCCGACGGAAATTGCACTCTGCTGGCAGTCTTCAAGAAAAGGAAGGACCGATGTCCAGTCCTTCCCTTCTATAAGGCGCCTGATTTCCCCGTTTGCTTCCGCAAGCGTTTCAAGCATTTCCAGGCATTGTTTTTTTATGTACAGGCGCATAGGCTTCTATTCCATATTCTTTGAATGGGTACGCTTTGCCAATTCAGTCCGGCAAAACCGCGCAGCGGACAGCAGACAGTAGGAGCTTACGTCTTCAGCCCTCTTTGTCCGCCATATGTTCAAACTCTTTCGTCAGATACCGTTCCGGCATATTCACGATGATGTCCGTGACCCCGTAATAGGCGTAGTTCCGGAGGTCCAGGGACCGCATGGGCCGGTCCAGAAGATAGAGGGGCTCGTCGGAATTCCAGGCCCGGATGATGGTGTGATTCTTCTTCAGTTCCTCGATTTCCGCCTTTGTAAGCCCTTCCATTCCCGCGCAGGCCGGATGGTAGGCGTCGCAGTGGACCGGGTCTCCCTGCTTTTTGCAGCCGGAAAAGGGCGAATCCAGCATGCCGGTCTTGGCGTTCGGGTCGATTTCCTTCATGATCCGGATGGAGTCGGCAAGGAAGCTCGACCAGACGATGGAATCGCACATACCGAGTTCCTTGACAAGATTGTAGGCATCCTGCTCGATGCCCTCGTAGCGGATTTCAGAAGTCTTCAGTTCGATATTGATGAGCATCCCCTTTTCGCAGTAGGGCTTCATGTCTTCGAGAAATTCTCGCAGAGTCGGAATATAAATGCGGTCGAACTGTTCGCTCTTTTTGAACTTCATGGCTTGAAGCTCTTTGAGGGTGTGGTCCTTGACGTAGCCCTCGACCCCGGTCACCCGGTCCAGAGTCTCATCATGAAAGACCACCATCTGATGGTCGGACGAATACTGCACGTCCATCTCGATGCCGGTCAGGCCGGGCAGCTTCGCCGCCTCCTCAAAGGCCGGCAGCGTGTTCTCCGGAAAGCGGTAGCTGCAGCCCCGGTGGGCCCAGATGCCGACTTTCTGCTTTTCTTCTTCACTCACTTCATGCTTCATCATATGCATCAGAATCCTTTCCGCCAAACGTCCCCAATCCAAAACTCTTGTCCTTTCGCTATTTGTGTAAGCGCTTACATGCCTGTATTATCAGCAATTTCCATTACAGCAATCCCGCCTGTCCCAGGCCTTCACTTCATCAGTCATTGGCCCACTCTTCCGCATCCGCAACCATCTTTGCGACGGGCGGCGAAAACGCATCGTCCGTGTAGCGGGAGCCGAAGTAGACGGCCATTTCGGAAAACTGCTTCTGTACGGCTTCTTCAGACAGGAGTGTCTTTATACTAATATAGTTCTCCTGCTCTGCCGCCTTTTTCACTCTTTCCTCGACGAGCCCGGTTTTGAGCGTCGCCCGGTAGTAGCGGCGGCAGAAGCCTATAGTGTTCTCCCGGTCGTCCGCCGCCATGGAAAAGAGGGCTCCGTACATGGACACCTTCCCCTCGTAGAAGCCGCTCCCGTCACCGAAGGTGTCGGTCCGGGCGAGTATGGTCATCAGGAAGGAAAAGGCGGCCATCAGGTCATTGCCGAGGTTTACATTATTCTCATCCTTGATGCGCCTCAGGTACCCATCCAGAATGGCGATGACGAAGCTGTGATAGAACTTCGGGTACATCTCCTTGTAGGGGATAGTTTCGAGGGCCATGCGGGAGACCTTTTCGACCCCTTCCATGTCCCGGAGGACGGCGTAGTCGAGGAGGAGCTGGTAGTACCAGCGGTCGCAGTCGGGCTCTTCGGAGATCATTTCGATGAGGAGGGGGATGTTCCGCGCCTGCCGGTTCTGCCCGGTCCCGTCAAGGCCCTGCACGTAGCCGTAGTGGTGGACGAAGTCGTTTAATAGCGGGCACTCGCCCCCGTCCGTGTAGGCAGGCGTATCGAGGAACTCGTGAATCTTCCCATGGAAATGGATGCCCGGCAGCATGGCCGTCATCCGGCCCACATAGGTGTCCTCGTACTTGTCCCCGCTCATGTCGGAATAATTCCGTTGCCGGTAGCCGGCCCGCTGGGCGTCCTTGTACTCTCCGCTTTTGAAGAAATGCTCAATCTCCGCCGTGCCCTCGAACCACTCATCGTCGTCAAGGTAGAGGTACCACTGCCCCCTCGCGGCCTCGAGGGAGACATTCCGCGCCGCGGCGAAGTCGTTCACCCATGTGAAGTCCAGGACCCGGTCGGCCTCGCTCTCGATCAGCTCCCGGTGGGCCTTGTCGCAGCCCGTGTCCGTAATTATAAGTTCGCACGGTATGACCGCCCGCAGGCGGTCGAGCGACCGGATGCATTTCGTAAGCTCTGTCCTGGTCCCGCTCGTCAGCAGGGAAATTGTAAGCAGTATGTCACCCATGGCCGTATTATACCATATCCTCCTATAAGGGGGTCAGGTACCATCAAAGAAAATCGCGCTGGCTCGCGCCAGCGCTTTCTTTGATGGTACCTGACCCCCTCTCAGCCAATACCGGTGCGGATGACAGGAGTTATCAACAGTGGTACCTGTCCCCCTATGACGCCTTGTCGAGCAGGCATACAACCTCAACCTGCCCCGAGACACCATTATGAATGTCCACAGTACAAGCGAAATAACCAACCAAAGCGCCTCCAACCGAAGAAATCTACTGTTTTTCGTCGGCTGAACGCTTCTACAAGCTGGATTTATAAGTCTTCACTTCTCGTTACTTTGTA
>ONBT01000076.1 GCA_900316075.1 uncultured Lachnospiraceae bacterium
GGAGAAAGGGGTAAGCGAAATGTGTACAATCATGGAAGACCTCAGGCAGGAAAGCATAGAAATCGGCAGGGAAAAAGGCATGGAAGAGGGCATGGAAAAAGGCATGGAAAAGGGTATGAAAAAGGGGATGAAAAAGGGAGAAGAATCTGCGCTCCTTCGTACGCTGAAAAATCTTTTGCGAAATAATCCCGCGATGTCTGCTGAGCAGGCAATGAATATGATGGGAATACCATCGAAGGAACAAGAAAAATTCATGGAACTTATTAAATGATGCGCATTCAATGAATGCTGGCAGAATGATGAAAGGCGGCCGAGATGACCGCCTTTTTTGCTTGTAGATATGGGGCATCTCAAAGTAAATTCAGACTTTAGAATAGTCTGAGAAATAAGAAACATAGATTTCTATTTTCGACTTTACATCAGCTCGCCCGCCTCTCCGCAGGCCCCCGGGCTTCAGGAGTCCTTTGGGCGGCTGAACCGGGCCGGACTTGTTCTATTTATCCTGACATGCACGCAGGATTCGATGTGGTTTTGCTTTGGATCAGGCGGGTGTCATGCCATACTGCCGGGTACGGCCGGGCCCGGAACTTCTGCTCAGGCCGCCCGGCCGAAGGCATTTCTATTTTCCGCATTATTAATTCGCTAGCCTTCGGCATCGCGTCCGTTCGCAGAACTCCGCTCCCGGCCTTTCCGGGCATGTCCAGTCCCGACCGTCCTCCGATTCCAGTCCATTATCAGTCGGACTTGCCGCGCCATCCGTGGCGCGGCATCGGTCGTATTCCTACCGTCCGTCCCTGCAGCCGCCGTCGGCCTATTCAGCCGCGGTGCCCTGCTCCGGTCGGGCTCGCATACGCCGGAGGGGCGTCTCCGAAAAGCCGGGTACCGAGTTGTATTTTTTCAATTATGCACAACTTATTTGGCACCTGCCCTAGTGCGGAAGTTTTTTGGTCGTAATTCAGATACATTTAGGCTATGATAGTGATACTTAGATGAAATCATGGAAGACGTTATCATGAATTACGGAGACGATTATGCACACCCAGATTCAGCAATTTATGACAACCATGAGCCTTGGCTCGGCGGCTGTGCGGCTGCTGTTGGCAGCCCTTTTTGGATTTGTGATCGGATTGGACCGGGAATTGCGGTCCCAGAGTGCGGGGGTACGGACACATATCCTTGTATCTGTGGGCTCTGCGCTGACCATGCTGGTCGGGCAGTACGCATATCTGGCCTTTCCGGGGGCAAACATCGATGTGACACGGATTGGTTCGTATGTGGTCAGCGGAATCGGCTTTCTCGGTGTCGGCATGATTATCGTCACGGACTGGAACCGGGTGCATGGAATTGCTTCAGCGGCGGGCCTCTGGGCCTGCGCCTGTGTCGGCCTTGCAGTCGGAATTGGTTTCCTGGATGGCGCACTGATTGCGGTCGCCATTATTGTTGTATCCCTTCTTGGAATGCACGGGGTGGACAAGGCCCTGCGGAAGAGAAGTCGGCATTTCACATTATTCCTGGAACTTACTGAACCGGCGGCCACAAAGAGGGTCATCAAGTCCCTTCGGGAAATGGATGCGGATTTCTCCAATCTGGAATTTGCCAAGAGCCGGGTCAAGGGAGACGGGCCGACCCTCATGGTGACAGTGGACCTGGGCCGGTCACTCAGGCGGGCGGACTTTCTGGGCAGCCTGGAGAAGAATGAAGATATTCTTTTTTATGATATCTCCTGAGTTACCGGGAGCTTGCAGACAGGTGGATTATTGAACATGACAGAGAAGAAAAAAGGCAGGCTTTTCGGCGTCGGTGTCGGGCCGGGGGACCCGGAGCTTTTGGCACTCAAAGCGGTGCGGGCAATTGAGCGGGCAGATGTCGTCGCCTTTCCGGGAAAATCCAAAGAGGAAAGTACAGCCTATGCGATACCGGTTGCTGCTATCCCCGGGTATACGGAAAAATCTGCCCTGCCGATTGATCTTCCGATGACAACGGATCAGGCCCGTCTGAAAGCGATTCATGAGGAAGCCGCTGAAATTCTGGAAGAGCATCTTTTAAAGGGGGAGAACATTGCCTTTCTGACATTGGGAGATCCCTCTTTCTATTCCACCTATGCTTACATCGATGAAAAAATCCGGGCGGATGGTTTTGAAACAGAAATAATTCCCGGAGTGCCGTCTTTTTCCGCGATTGCCGCACGTCTTAAGATGCCGATTACCTTGGGCAGTGAATCCGTGAAGATTCTGACGGGACTTGGGGACGATTTTGAAGCAGAAGCGGAAAACCTGATTATTTTGAAAGCAGGGCGAAATGCCGGGCAGATACGGGACCGGCTGAAAGCTGCAGGCTACAAGGCCGTCATGGTCTGCAATGCTGGGATGCAGGATGAAAAAGTTTATGCGGCCATTGATGACATTCCGGAGACGGAAAGATATTTTTCACTGATTCTGGCAAAGAGAGAAAGAGCTTGTCCGGCCCGGGAGCTCTCGTCCAGATAGGCCTGTTCGCGGAGGAAGACATCCTCCTGCATTTCGAGGAGCTGCCGCCGGCTCTCGGTCTCCGCGGAGTGCAGCATGCCCTGTACGATGAAGTAGAAAAAGATGCAGAAGACGAGGAGAAGAATTCTCTTGTCACTTGCTTCCTTCCTGCTTCGCCTTCATATCGTCATGGATGCGGCTGAAGATGTATTTCTGCCGCTGTTCGTTGATTTCCTTTTTCTTCTTCACGTTGATGGGAAAAGTGATATCGTGGGTCAGGGTGCAGATGCCGCCATCAAAGGACAGGATGTAGTCCATATTGACGAGGATTCCCCGGTTGACGGTGAGAAAGCGGCGGTCGTCCTTCAATGCTTCCTCTGCCTGGGCAAAGGTCATGCGGCTGCGGTATTTCTTCAGGCGCCGGTCCGTAACAATCGTATAGTGGCCGTTTGACTCTATGCAGAGGAGGCTGGAGTAGGGGAGGGAGACTTCCTGCCGGTCGGAAATGAAATGGAAGGTCTTCGGGTCCCTGGACTGTTCCTTCTGAACTTCGAAGAGGAGCCCCTTGACCTTCTGAAGGGTGGCGTCTTTCCCGTCGGTCTTTTTCAGGTACTGGTAAGCGTGTACGTCAAAGGCCTCCGGCATGTGGTCCGAGCTCGTGGTCACAAAAATGATTTTTACATCGGAGTCCGTCTGTCGGATTTTTTTCGCGGTATCGATGCCGTCGAGCCCCTCCATGTAGATATCCAGAAAGATCAGGCTGTAGGAATAGGGGCGGAAGGCGGAAAGCAGGTCATCCCCGCTTTCAAATACGTCGACCTCAGTCCGGCAGCGGCAGGCAAGGGCTGCTTCTTTGATTGTTTCCGTGAGGAGAATCCGGTCGACGGCTGCGTCATCTGCAATGGCAATTCGCATAGTTCGTTATACTCCCTGCGTGTTTTATTATTCTAATATAATATTTGTTGCCTGCTTTTTAAAGCCGATTATGCCATAAATTTGCCATTCGTGCCTGTTCGGTGGCATTTCTTCATGTAAATGTGGGAAAAATACCCCGAGGCTTGCGCGAAGAGACAGGAGGACAGCATGGGAAAACCGAGTGTCAGAGATATATTTCTCCAGATTCTGCTGACGAGCGCCTGTGTGGCC
>ONBT01000074.1:0-1412 GCA_900316075.1 uncultured Lachnospiraceae bacterium
CCTTCCTTCGTTCCCTTCTGGGTGTCGGAGAAGATCTCCACCTTCTTCGTGTTCCGGTCGTAGATACCCCGGAAGCCCTTTCCTGAGCCGATGGGAACGGAGACGGGACAGCAGGCGATACCGAGGTTGGATTCAATATCATCTAGGAGCTCGAAGGTATCTTTCGCGTCCCGGTCCATCTTGTTGATGAAGGTAAAGACCGGAATGCCCCGCATGGAGACGACCTTGAAAAGCTTCTTCGTCTGGGCCTCGACGCCCTTTGACGCATCGATCACCATGACGGCGGAATCGGCCGCCATCAGCGTCCGGTAGGTGTCCTCCGAGAAGTCCTGGTGGCCGGGGGTGTCGAGAATGTTGATGCAGTAGTCGTCGTATTCGAACTGGAGGACGGAGGACGTGACGGAAATACCACGTTCCTTCTCGATCTCCATCCAGTCGGATACCGCGTGCCTGGCCGTGGCCTTGCCCTTGACAGACCCTGCCGTATTGATCTGGCCCCCGTAGAGGAGGAACTTCTCCGTCAGGGTCGTCTTTCCGGCATCGGGGTGGGAAATTATCGCAAATGTACGACGCCGCTTGATTTCTTCGTTTGTATTCATAATAAATCACACAAGTAGGGCCGCAACGAAAGTTGCGGCCCTACCATAAGTCTCAAAGATTACTTGAACTTTCTCTTACGAGCAGCTTCAGACTTCTTCTTTCTTCTGACGCTGGGCTTCTCGTAATGCTCACGCTTGCGGATCTCCTGCTGGATTCCGGCATTGGCGCAGCTTCTCTTGAACCGGCGCAGTGCGCTGTCCAGAGACTCGTTTTCTTTTACGGTAACGCTCGACATATCTTCTATCCCTCCCTCCAGTAGTGAATTTGTGCTCACCAACTGTATGGGTAATCGCTAATCGAAAGCTCGCACAGAAATGTATTGTAGCAGAAGAGGAAAATAAAATCAATTACATTTTGAAAAATTCAATCTCATCCAGGAGTTCCTTCGGCACTTCCTCCTCCCTGGTCTTCAGGCGGGAGATGATATTGAGGATGGGGCGGGCCTGCTGGTTGACCTTGTTCTTCATCTTCGCGATCAACTGCTGATACTGGGGATTGGCCCCCAGCTCCTCCCGCTGGTCCTTCGCGAAGGGGCAATAGGTGAAGATAATGCTCCGGGCAACCTTGTTGAGGCGCAGAGCTCCGCGGCTTTCAAACTTGATGTAGGTGAGATAATCCTGGACGAAGACCCTCCGGAAATTGTTTGAAGCCTTCTGCAGGGCCTTTTTCACCTTCTCCCGGTACTCGGGAGTGAGGGAAGAATTCTTCTTATAGTACTGCAGGTAATCGGAATACTCCGCCGTCAGGGACGGATCGGAAAGGTCGTTCCAGTGGACGCCCTGCTCCGTCTTGCACATCTCCCAGCGGAACTC
>ONBT01000074.1:1421-5648 GCA_900316075.1 uncultured Lachnospiraceae bacterium
GGCGTCCGGCAGCTCTTCCATATTGAAGAGGGGCATGAGCATGCGGGCGTGGGTGGAACGGCGCTTGCCTTCGATTTCCTGCCAGAGGACGGACCGGTTCCCTACGTTCGGCATCATGATGAAATAGGGCTGATACTCATGATGGACGACGATCTGGGTAATGCCGAGGTCTTCATTACTATAGATGTCCTCCCGGTAGAAGCACTTGAAGTCGAGCTTCTTGAGGTTCGCCAGCTCTTCCCGGATGCGGTCAGCGGACACGTAGCACTTCTCCAGGGGCAGCATGGCGTTGACCGAATCGAAGAAGGGGAAGAAGACCGACACACGGCCAAAAGTCATCCGGTTGCCAAGCTCGAAGAGATTCTTCATCTCAAAGCGGGTCATCTCCTTCTTGTCGCGAAGGAGCTTCTTCTCCATGGCTTCGGTGATTTCGCCGTTGTTCTTCCGGTCGCGGAGACTGGCCGGATAGTCCATATCGAACTCGTTCCGGGAAGGTTCGTTTTTGCCGCTGTAGATCCGCTGCAGCCATTCATAAATCGTGAAGACCTGCCCGTCCGGGTCCGGCATATATTCTATTGCATAATGAAAAAGCTTTTCCGTGTTCTGCTCGCCGGCGATTTCCTTGTCGAAAAAGCCCGTCATCAGGAACATCTTCACTTCAATCGGGATATCGTCCGATTTCACCGCATTGAAGAAAATCCCGTCGTAAATCTTGTAGAACCAGGCCGTGAGCTTGCGGCGGAGTTTCCGGAGGTCGTCACTCGTGTCAGACCGATCCGGCACGGCCTTATACTGCTTCCAGAGGGCGAAGAACTCGTCCTTCCCCTCTTTGGGAATGCCGGAAAAAGAAACGATCGAAGCCGGAGCATTTTCAAACGAGGGAATGTTCCCGCCCGCAATGGCCTCTTCCGTAGCGGCCGCGCTGCGCTGGCTCTTCACAATATCCGTGACCTCGTCAAATTCCTTGCGGAAGGCCGCTGACTCGTCGAGAATCTTCGCGATATAGGTTCCGGTCTCGTCGCACTGCTTCGCGGCCCCGGCAATAAAGGTGTGGGCCGTCATGACGACGCCCGTGCACATGTCGGGTCCCAGGGTGAAAATCTGCTGCTTCATCCGGTCGTCGTACTCGACGATGGTATTTAAGAATGAAACCTCCCAGTTGGGAATGGCCGTCTCCGGCGGGTCCGGCAGGCTCATAATCTTGGGGAAAGACAGGGGCTTCTTCCTGATCGTGGCGCAGAGGGAGAGATACTCCTTCACGTGGTCCGTGATTTCCTTCTTCCGCTTCAGGGCGTACGTCCGGTACTCGAGTGCCGCGTCGCAGAAATCCGCCGCATTCCGGACGGCCGCCGAAGCCATCTGGGGGGCGATCTTCTGATTCACATGAATGATGTTCTCGACGGTCTCCGCCCCCTTGGCCGGATAGCCGTAGATGACGGTGTCCCCTTCAGCTTTATACTCGCAGCGGTAGGGCTCCCCCTCGTTTTCCGAGAGGCCTAAGATACTGCCGGGTGTGAACTCGAGCGTCTTTTCCCCTATGAGGCACGTGACGGCCCCCTTCAGCACGACTTCGTATTCCGTGCAGGGGCTGCCCTTTTCATGTACGGCCTGTTTGTCCGAAAACTGCTTCAGAGCCATGATATGTCCTTAAAATTACTTAGAGTTCTTCTGCCGGCGGTACTTGGCGAAAGCCACGGCCTGGGGATTCCAGCCGTTCATGGAGCACTTGATGGAGCAGAACACGGGTATGCTCATGCCCTGCTCCCAATAGGCATCGATTTCCGCCTGAGGCAGAGTAAACTCCCGCCCGCAGGACTGACATATGAGAGTCATTTCGCGCTGGGCCATGGTCCACTCCTTTCAAAAAGATTTAGCTGAGGGGTTAACCCGCCAGGATTTTCCTTGCAGCTTCAAATGCATCTTCTATACCGGCAGGGTTCTTGCCGCCGGCCTGGGCCATGTCAGGCCGGCCGCCGCCGCCGCCGCCCACACAGGGAGCCGCGGCCTTGATGAGGTCGCCGGCCTTCACGCCGGCCTTGACGGCAAGTTCATTTGCCATGCAGACAAGGGATACTTTTCCGTCGGACTCGCCGGCCAGAAGGACTACGTAAGGCTTGTCACTGTTCTTAGATTTCAGCTCATCGCCGAGGTTCCGCAGACCGTTCATATCGACGCCACTGAGTTTTCGGAAGGAAGCTGTGATATCACCGAAGGTCTCGGTGTCGTCCTCAGCCGCTCCCATGGCTGCCTTTGCGGCTGCCGCCTTCAGAGACTCGATTTCAGCCTTTGCGGCTTTTTCATCAGCGAGGACTTTCTCGATACGCTCCGGAACTTCCTCGGGTTTTGTCTTGAGAAGGCCTGCGGCCGAAGCGAGTATATGTTCTACATTATTATAATAAGCAAATACAGCCTTGCCGGTCAGGGCCTCGATCCGGCGGACACCGGAAGCGACGCCGGCCTCGGATACGATCTTGAACGCCCGGATGACAGACGTATTCTTCACATGGGTGCCGCCGCAGAGCTCTGTGGAGAAGGTGCCCATGCGGACTACGCGAACTGATGAACCGTACTTCTCGCCGAAGAGGGCCATGGCTCCGGTCTTCTTCGCGTCCTCGAGGCTCATGACGTCGGTCTTGACGTCGAGGCCTTCGGCAATCTTTTCATTGACAATATCTTCAACCTTCTGAATCTCCTCAGGCGTCATGGCCGAGAAGTGGGTGAAGTCGAAGCGCAGGCGGTCAGGGTTGACGTCAGACCCGGCCTGGGTGACGTGGGACCCGAGTACTTGGCGCAGAGCTGCCTGCAGGAGGTGGGTGGCGGAATGGCCCTTGGCAATGTCGGCGCGGCGCTCCGCATCGACCTCGAGGGTGACGCGGTCGTTCAGGGAAATCGTCCCCTCTTCCATCTCGCCCACATGGCCTACCTTGCCGCCGGCGAGGTGAATCGTGTCGTCGACGATGAAGCGGCCGTCGGGTCCTGAAATCACGCCCGTGTCGCCGCACTGGCCGCCCATGGTCCCGTAGAAAGGAGTCACATCTGTAACAATCGTTCCCTTCTGGCCGGCCGTCAGCTTGTCGACAACCTCGTTTTCAGTTGTAAGGGCTGTGATGACACCTTCGTCATTCGTGAGGGAGTCGTAGCCGCAGAAGTCCGTGGTCAGGGTCTTATCGAGCTGCTCGTAGACCGTCGCGTCCTTGCCCATGTAGTTCGTGACTTTCCGGGCGGAACGGGCGCGGGTCCGCTGCTCTTCCATGCAGTTTTTGAAGCCTTCCTCGTCGTATGTATAGCCCTTCTCTTCGAGGATTTCCTTCGTGAGGTCGACAGGGAATCCGTAGGTATCGTACAGCTTGAATGTGTCGGCACCCGAAAGGACCGTACGGCCTTCGGCTTTCATATTAGTCTCGAAATCGGAAAGAATGGCGAGGCCCTGGTCTATGGTGGCGTTGAACTTCTGCTCTTCCTCGGTCAGAACCCGGGTAATGAAGTCCTGCTTCGTCTCGAGCTCGGGGTAGCCGTCCTTGCACTCGTCGATGACCGTGCCGGCCAGTTTCGCAAGGAAGAGGCCGTCGATGCCGAGAAGACGCCCGTGGCGGGCAGCCCGGCGGATGAGGCGGCGAAGGACATAGCCTCTGCCCTCGTTCGAAGGCAGGATGCCGTCACTTACCATGAAAGTCGAGGAGCGGATGTGGTCCGTGATCAGACGGATACTTACGTCGTCCTTTTCATTTTCCTGGTACTTCTTCCCGCAGAGGCCGCATACGGCGTCCCGAATGGCCTTCATGGAGTCGATGTCGAAGACACTGTTTACGTCCTGCATGACGACGGCCAGACGCTCGAGGCCCATGCCCGTGTCGATGTTCTTCTGCTTCAGCTCCGTGTAGCCGCCCTTGCCGTCGCCCTCGAACTGGGTGAAGACATTGTTCCAGACCTCCATGAAGCGGTCGCCTTCGCCGCCCAGGACGTCCTCGGGGCCGTTTCCGTACTTGATGCCGCGGTCGTAGTGGATTTCGGTGCAGGGACCGCAGGGGCCGGCCCCGTGCTCCCAGAAGTTGTCGGACTTGCCGTCGGGCCCGCGGCCGATGCGCATGATCTTTTCAGCCGGAACCCCGATCTCCTCGTTCCAGATTCTGAAGGCCTCGTCGTCGTTTTCATAGATCGTGACGTAGAGACGCTCCTTGTCCATCTTCAGGACTTCCGTCAGAAATTCCCAGGACCAGTGAATGGCCT
>ONBT01000073.1 GCA_900316075.1 uncultured Lachnospiraceae bacterium
GACATTATACCAAAAAGGGAGGTAAATGCTTTTTTTGTCGCAAACTCCCTGAAATACAAAGGTTTGGAACTAAAAACGGGTAGTGAATTTGACACTACCAGACGCCCCGGGGGAGGAAGCCTATGGAAACCATCGGTTCATACAACGTCGAAACCCAGTTCTGCGGCCTTGTCATCGTGATGATTGTCATGATGCTGTCCTTCAGCCGCAATAGTCTGGCCCTTGAAAGCAGGCGCCGCTTCAACCGCTTCGTCATCTCCGCTTTCCTGTGCATTCTTCTGGACATCCTGTCCGTCTTTCTCATTATCTTCTGGTCGGACGGAGCCCCGATTCTTCTCCTTACAGAACTTGAGGGCAAGGCCTATATCGGCATGCTGGTGGTCAACGCCTTTTACGGCCTCTCGTATGCCGTCGGCACCCAGGGACCAGAATGGTCACAGAAGTTCGTCCACTACTGCCGCTACACCCTGCCGGTCCAGTATATTATCATTCTGCTTCTCCCGATTTCCTTCTATAGAAAAGGCCGGGTTGTCTATTCCTACGGTCCCGCCTGCACATTGGTATACGCATTGTGTGTGGGCTATATTCTCCTTTCTTACGTGGTCCTCGGGATGTCGCGGAGGACCATGTCCCGCAAACGGCGGGGCTCCCTCTACACCTGGATGGGCCTGTGGATTGTGGCGGCCGGCACCCAGTTCCTCTTCCCCGAACTGCTGGTGGTCGGCTTCGCGTCGTCCCTCGGCGTCCTGATTCTCTATGCGGAGCTTGAAAACCCCAAAGAGGACTTCGACAAGCGCTACGGCATCTACACGCTGAACGCTTTCCGCGAATACGTGGATGAGCTCTACGCGAAGAAGAAGCCCTTCCAGTTCGTCAGCATCAATATCGACTACGGGGGCTCGGATTATTTGCCCATCCTCAAGGACGAGATCATCCGGCGGGCTTCTATTATTCTCAATGATAATGATTACGATGCCTTCATGACGAACCGGAATGATCTCCGGGTCATCCTGGATGAACATCAGGACCTGGCCGAATTCATCGAACTGGTGGAAAACAGCATATCGAAGGTCAACGAAGGCTATGAGGACCTGAATCTCAACTACTACCTGATTGTGGCGGAGAACCCCTATCTGGTTTCATCCGAAAATGAGCTCATGTATTATGTGAACTACACCCGCCGACATTCGGACCACGAGGGAGTCATTTACCTGGATGAGACGGCCATTGCCAGCGTCAAGCGCTTCCTCTATGTCCGGGACCTGATCACGGTGGCCCTGGTCCGGGACCGGGTCGTGCCCTTCTTCCAGCCCATTTATAATATAAAGACAGGAAAATTCACGGCGGCTGAGGCCCTGGCCCGCATTGAAATTACGGACGCCGAGGCCGCCACGCTCGGGGTCAGGGGGAATATCCTTCCGCCCGGCATTTTCATTCCGGTTGCTGAAGAGACCGGGCAGATTCAGGAGGTCGGCGCAAGGATTCTCGAAAAGTCCTGCCAGGTCTTCAAAGAGCGGAAGCTGTCGGACCTGGGCCTTTCCTATATCGAAGTGAACCTCTCCGTCCGCCAGTGCGAGTCGGACAACCTGGTGCCTTCAGTGCGCCGGATTATGGACTCCTACGGCCTGGCCCCGAACCGGATCAATTTCGAAATCACCGAATCAGCCATCGCTGAAAACCAGGACCAGATGGTGGAGAATATTACAACCCTCCGGGAATGGGGAACATCCTTCTCCCTCGACGACTTCGGGACCGGAGCCTCCAACCTCGACTACTTCGTCCGCATGCCGGTTTCCACGATCAAATATGACTTCAAGTTCACCCAAATGGCCTGCAAAGACGTCCGCATGGAGCGCATGCTGGTCCATATCACGAAAATGATTTCCGAAACCGGCGGCAAGATTGTCTCCGAGGGTGTCGAAACCGCCGACCAGCTTGAACGCATGACCTCCATGGGTGTCGACTACATCCAGGGCTATTACTTCTCGAAGCCCCTGCCTGAAGACGAATTCGTGGCCTTCCTCAAAGAAAAAAATGCTGCTTGACAGGCACGGCCTGTTTTTCGGTTTTCTGAGAGTGCTGAAAACAGGCCTTTTTCATGCCCAAAATTGTACTGGATTGTATCGATTTGCCTGTCAACGCCCATTTTTCAGTTTCCTGGAAGACGCGGAAATACTGGATCGTGGAGGCCAAAATTGTATTTGATTGTATTGACTTGACAGGCAAGCCAATGGAATGTGTTGCTTGCGCAACGTATTTCCGCCGCCTTCTCATCTACTATACAGCTCAGGAGGTAAAAATTATGATCAATCCCAGAAAAGCAGCCATAGTCGGTCTCGGCAACGTCGGCGCGTCGATTGCCTTTGCCCTGATGCAGAAGAATCTTTACAGCGAGCTGGTCCTCATCGACTACAACAAGGACAAGGCCGAAGGCGAGGCCATGGACTTATCGGACGGCCTCCCCTACACTGGTTCCATGGACATCCACGCCGGCACCTACAGCGAAGTCGGCGACTGCGCCCTGATTGTCATCACGGCCGGGGCCGCCCAGAAGCCCGGTGAGACGCGGCTCGACCTCATCACAAAGAACACGGCCATCATGAAGTCCGTCATCGATGAGATCAAGAAGACTTCCTTCGAAGGCATCCTCCTCGTCGTCGCAAACCCGGTCGACGTCCTGACCCACGAGGCCCAGCGCCTGTCCGGCTATCCGGAGTCGAGAGTCATCGGTTCCGGAACGGTCCTTGACACAGCCCGCCTGAGGGACGAAATCGCCCATCACCTGTCCGTCGATTCGCGGAACGTCCACACGATGATCATGGGCGAGCATGGGGATTCGGAAGTTCCGATTTTCTCCATCACAAATATTTCCGGCGTCCCCCTGAATGAATTCTGCGAACTCCGCGGCCACACTGGCGACCATCTCGCGGCCATGAACCGCCTCTACGAATCCGTCCGTGACAGCGCCTATAGAATAATAGAAAAGAAGGGGGCTACCTACTACGGCATAGCGATGGCGGTCACCCGGATTGCCTCCTGCCTGGTGAAGGATGAGCACGCGGTACTGCCGGTTTCCGTCGCTCTTCACGGAGAGTACGGAATTGACGGCGTCCATCTCTCCATTCCTTCCATTGTCGGGGCAAACGGTGTGGAGAAGGTCCTGACAGTGAAGCTTTCCGATGAAGAGGCAGAGAAGCTGAAGGAAAGCGGCAATGCTCTGAAAGAGATCATCGCAAAAGCGGAGGCGTGACAGGCAAGCGTTTGAAGGAACAGCAGAAGACTAAAAATGGCGGCAGTCCCTTTTCGGGGCTGCCGCCACATTAGTCATAAAACTGTTTTTTTTACATCGTCGATACGATCTTCAAATCCCGCTCATGGGAAAGGTCCACGACCCGGCCGTCGGAGTAGCGGACGATGGGGCGGGAGAGGGCGGAAGAGTTGATGTAGATGATGTCGACCTTCTCGCCGTCGGACAGGATGACTGTCGAGTTCTGATAATAGCTTGCGATGTGCTTCAAAAAGGTCAGGATGTACTTGGGATTGTACTTCTGCAGGCCGTCCTTCTCGAAATCGGCGATGACCTCGAAGGCGCACTTGGGCGCCCGGTAGGTCCGGATGGCTGTCATGGCGTCGTAGACGTCGGCAATTGCAATGATGGCTGCGAAGTCGTCAATCTCATCGCCGGGCAGGTTCCGGGGGTAGCCGGAGCCGTCGAAGCGCTCGTGGTGCTGGAGGGCGGCATAGAGAATCCGCGGGTCCAGACCGGGAATCTTCTTCAGAATCTTGTAGCCGTAGGTCGGGTGCTGGCGGATTTCGGTGAACTCCTCGTCCGTGAGCTTGCCGGTCTTCGTGAGAATGTCCATAGGGACCAGCATCTTCCCGATGTCGTGCAGGAGGCCGGCCAGGGTCAGGATATCGAGGTCCTGGCGGGAAAACTTCAGCCACTTGCCGATGGCCCGGGAAACCATGGCCACGTTCAGGCAGTGGGCGTAGATGACGTCGTCGTTGCTGCGGAGGCCGCGAAAGAGGTCGAAGAGCTCGATAGAGTTCCGGGACTGGAAAAGCTCGCGGGAATTGTCCAGCATCTCGTCCATGGAAATGCCGGTGAAGTCCCCGTCCAGCATGGCGTTGAAGTTGCTGCGAAGGAGGGCCAGCACCCGCGCGTAGATAATCTGCAGGGACTGGTATTCGGGGTCCTGCGTCAGGGCATTTGACGTGCCGACGCTCTCCTGAATGTAGGTGCGCTCCTCCTTGGGCTCCGGCTTCTTCTCCGGGGCGGGCGTTTCATCAACAGGGAAAACGGGCTCCGGCATCTTCGGAAACATGCTGTCCCGTGGCTCGCCAAGAGCCTTGTCCAGAGCGGCCAGCACGTCCTGCCGGTCTTTCTCCATCTGTTCGGGACTGACGGCGGGCGCCTCCGGCTGCGGGGCGGGC
>ONBT01000072.1 GCA_900316075.1 uncultured Lachnospiraceae bacterium
AACCATACCCGCATAGACCTTCTCGCCGGGTCCGATGAAGAGGGTGCCGCGGTCCTGGGCAGCGAAGAGGCCGTAGGTGACGGACTCGCCGGTCTCGAAGGCAATGAGGGAGCCCTGGCGGCGGTAGGCGATGTCGCCCTTATAGGGTTCATAGCCGTCGAAAATCGTATTGATGATGCCGTTGCCCTTGGTATCGGTCATGAAGTCATTCCGGTAACCGATCAGACCGCGGGAAGGAATCCGAAACTCAAGGCGGGTATAGCCGCCGGTGATGGAGCCCATATTCCGAAGCTCGCCCTTTCTCGTACCCAGCTTCTGGATGACGACGCCGGTGAACTCATCGGGTACATCGATGTAGGCAATCTCCATAGGTTCGAGCTTCTTGCCCTTCTCATCGTACTTGTAGAGGACCTCGGCCTTCGATACCGCGAACTCATAGCCCTCGCGGCGCATGGTCTCGATCAGGACGGAAAGATGCAGCTCGCCGCGGCCGGAAACCTTGAAGCAGTCAGCGCTGTCTGTCTCCTCGACACGGAGAGAGACATCGGTATTGAGCTCCTTGAAAAGGCGGTCACGGATGTGACGGGACGTAACCCACTTGCCCTCCTGGCCGGCAAAGGGGGAATCGTTGACCATGAAGTTCATGGCAATGGTCGGCTCATCGATCTTCTGGAAGGGAATGGATTCAACTTTCTCAGAACCGCAGATCGTATCACCGATGGAGAGGTCGGAAATACCTGACACAGCGACGATATCGCCAAAGGAGGCCTCATTGACGTCGACACGCGAGAGGCCGTTAAACTCATAGAGCTTGGTAATTCGAACCTTCTCGTTGCGGCTTTCATCATGATGGTTCACGACAACTGCATCCTGGTTCAGCTTCAGGGTCCCGTTCGAAATCTTTCCGATACCGATCCGGCCGACAAATTCATTGTAGTCGATCGTGGAGATCAGCATCTGGGCAGGGGCATCGGGCTCTCCTGTCGGCGCAGGAATGTGGTCAACAATGGCATCAAAGAGGGGCGTCATGTCCTTCTTCTCGTCCTCGAGGTTTTTCAGAGCATAGCCGTCCTTGGCGGAGCCGAATACGAAGGGGGATTCCAACTGGTCATCATTTGCATCAAGGTCCATGAAAAGTTCAAGAACTTCATCGACGACCTCGGTAGGACGTGCCTCGGGACGGTCGATCTTGTTGATGTAGCAGACGATCGGCAGGTTCAGAGCCAGGGCCTTCATCAGGACGAACTTGGTCTGGGGCATGACGCCTTCGAAAGCATCGACCACGAGGACGCAGCCATCAACCATCTTCAGGACCCGCTCTACCTCACCGCCGAAATCCGCATGGCCGGGGGTATCGACAATATTGATCTTGATGCCGTTGTAATTCACGGCTGTATTCTTGGAAAGGATGGTGATGCCGCGCTCCCGCTCGATGTCGCCGGAATCCATGACCCGCTCGGCCACTGCCTGATTGTCCCGGAAGACGCCGGACTGGCGCAGGAGGTTGTCCACAAGCGTCGTCTTGCCGTGGTCGACATGGGCTATAATCGCGACGTTCCGGATATCCTCTCTTGTCTGCATAATTCTCTACCTTCCTTTTTATGACTAATGTAAACCGCCGGCGTCCCTGCAAAATAAAAGCCTTCGCAGGATTTCCGGGTATGTGATAATTCGAGCCGCAAAATTGCAGCCTTTTAATTATACGATTTTTTTACATTATTCATATGGAAAAAATCACAAAACCGGTCCGGCCGCGGTCGGCCATAAATGTGCAATTTTGAAGGGTACAGGCGGAATTGTAAAAAGGATTTTTCTGTGCTAAACTATCGAAGATTAAGCGGGTTTTTTGCGCTTTTAAGGAGACGTCTGAAATGGAAAAATCCACGATTCGCGCCTATTACGGTACCGGCGCGGGCAAGTCTTCGGCAGCCCTCGGCTATGCCGTCCGGGGCGCCAGTGAAGGCAGACTCGTATATATCGTCCAGTTCATGAAGGCGGAAATGAATTACGACTACCTGAAGAAGCTGGAGCCGGAAATCAAGGTCTTCCGCTTCGAGCGGACGAAGGATTCCTTCGAGGACCTGCCGGCAGACAAGCGGGATGAGGAAATCCAGAACATGAAGAACGGCCTCAATTTTGCCCGCAAGGTTATCTCCACCGGAGAGGCGGACCTCCTGATTCTGGACGAAGTTCTGGGCCTCATCGATGAAAATATCATCTCCGACGCGGAGCTGGCCGGGGTCCTCTCCCCCACGGTCCTTACCACGGACATCATTCTGACTGGAACCCACATCACGCCCGCCATCGAGAACAAGGCGGACTTTGTATATAGCATTACCGAAGAGAAGGGAGACCACTGATGGCTGTTTTCAAAGGTGCCGGGGTTGCGCTGATTACCCCCATGAACGAGGATGCGACCGTCAATTACGACAAGCTGGAAGAGCTGATTGAGGAGCAGATTGCGGGCGGGACCGATGCCATCATCATCGTCGGAACGACCGGCGAAGGCTCCACCCTCTCCATGGAGGAGCACCGGCACACGATCAAAATGGCCGTCGAATTCACGAAGGGCCGCATTCCGGTCGTCGCCGGAACCGGGTCCAACTGCACGGAGACCGCCATCCAGCTGACCCAGGAGGCCGAGGAGGACGGGGCCGATGCAGCCCTCGTCGTGACGCCTTACTACAACAAAGCTACCCAGGCCGGCCTGATCCGCCACTACGGCATGATCGCCGATGCGACGAAGCTCCCCATCATCATGTACAATGTCCCCGGCCGGACCGGCACGAATATCGCCCCCGAAACCGTGGCCGAGCTCGTGAAGACGAAGAAGAACATCGTCGGCGTCAAGGATGCCACGGCGAATATGGCCCAGACCTCGAAGACCATGTATCTGACCGACGGCAAGTGCGACCTCTACTCCGGTGAGGACGGCCTGGTCGTACCGATCATGTCAGTGGGCGGCATCGGGGTCATTTCGGTCGTCTCGAATATCCTGCCGAAGGAGATGCACGATATGTGTGCCCTCTTCCTCGAGGGAAAGGTCACGGAAGCAAACGCGATTCAGCGCCGCCTCATTCCCATGGTGGAGGCCCTCTTCTGCGAGGTCAACCCCGTCCCCGTCAAGTGCATGATGAATATGATGGGAAAGAAGGTCGGTCCCCTGCGGGCTCCCCTCTTCGACCTCACTCCCGAGGACGAGAAGCGGTGCCGCCAGGCGCTCGTCGACTACAAGCTCATCTGATATTACTAATGTAAAGCCCCTGCTTTTCCGGCAGTTTCCGGTTGGCTCGGGCTTTTTTCATAAGGTTCGGCGGAAAAGGAGAATTATCGTATGACAAATATAATCATCAACGGCGTCAACGGCCACATGGGCCATGTTCTCGTGGGACTTGCAGACAAAGACCCCGAACTCACTGTCGTCGCCGGCGTCGACCCCTACGGGACGAACGACTACAGCTTCCCTGTCTTTGAAAACCTCCGGGCCTGCAATGTGGACTGCGACGTGGTTGTGGACTTTTCTTCCCCCAAAGCCGTCGACTCCATCCTGCAGGAGTGCGAAGACCGGTCCCTGCCCATCGTCCTCTGCACGACGGGCCTTTCGGACGAACAGCTTTCCCATGTGAAGAAGGCCTCCCGCAAGGTGGCAGTCCTCCGGTCCGCGAATATGTCCCTCGGGATCAATACCCTGATCAATGTCCTGAAGAGCTTCTCTTCCATTTTCACCGATGCCGGCTTTGACGTCGAAATCCTTGAGGCCCACCACAATCAGAAGGTAGACGCCCCTTCGGGCACGGCCCTGGCCCTGGCGGACGCCGTCAAAGAAGGCGCGGGAGTTGACTACGAATACGTCTATGAGCGCCAGTCAAAGCGGCAGAAACGGGACGCAAAAGAGCTCGGCATCTCCTCCATCCGGGGCGGCAATGTAGCCGGCACCCACGAGGTCATGTTCTTAGGCGAGGACGAGCAGATTGTCTTCCGCCACGAAGCCACTTCCAAGACCGTCTTTGCCAAAGGTGCCCTCGAAGCCGCGAAGTTTTTGAAGTCCCAGGCTCCCGGCATGTACGACATGCAGGATGTCATCAAAGCCCGGGTCTGAATCCAAACTTCAACAAAGCCCCTGCGCCGAACGGCGCAGGGGCTTCATTATTCTCATAATGCTTTTACATGGGGAAAGCCTTCGCGGTTTCGACGATGGTCTTCACGCAGAGGTCCTCGCCCAGCTTCCCGGAGTCGAGGGAGAGGTCGTAATTGGGGTAGTCGCCCCAGGTCTGGTCGGTGTAGTACTTGTAGTAGGTCCGCCGCTGCTTGTCCTTCTTCAAAATCCGCTTCTTCACGTCCACGTTCTGGATTTCCCCGTAGCGGTTCAGAATCCGCGCAATCCGGTGTTCCATGTCTGCGTGAATCAGGACGGAGAGGTGCCGGAGCTCGGCTTCCTTCAAGATGAAGTCGGAACAGCGGCCCACGATGACGCAGGGCCCCTTGCGGGCACATTCGACGATAACCTTCTGCTGAATCAGGAAGATTTCGTCCTGGGGGCTCTGGAAATACTGGGCGCTGGCGGAAGAGATATCGAACCACCACTGATCCCCGGTCGAATCCTCGCTCTTTCGCTCCACAATTTCCTTGGCGTAGCCCGATTCCTTGGCCACCCGGTTCACGATTTCCGAATCATAGAAGGGGATGCCCAGCTCCTCGGCCACCTTCGACGCGATCGAATGGCCGCCGGACCCGAACTCCCTCGATATCGAAATGACAGGTATCATAGTCTGCCTCCTTCATGACTAATGTAAAGCGCCTTTTT
>ONBT01000071.1 GCA_900316075.1 uncultured Lachnospiraceae bacterium
GCTTCCATCCTCCATCCATCGCGGGGATATCATCGCATTGTGCACTACCGGCGCCTACCATTATTCGATGGCATCCAACTACAACCGGCTGCCCCGGCCCGCGACGGTCATGCTTTCAGGCGGGACCTCCTATGTGGCGGTGCGCCGCGAATCCCTCGAGGATCTGGTGCGCAACGACCTGTGAGCTTTCGGGTTCCGGTCAGGAAAGCGCTTCTTTCAGGGCCTTGAGCTCGGTTTCCGTTTCCGTCAGCCCGACCCGTTCCTTCAGATACCAGGTGGGCTCCGATGGTCAACGTGACTATGTCACCGGCCTCGAAGCCTTGGCTTTGCAGCTCCGCGTTCGGCATGGCGAAGATGACGTTGCCGTACTTGTCGATGGTGCTGACCGTGGTGGAAACCAAAAGAATGGCGATTCAAAGGGCAAGCATGGGATGTTTCTGCATCGTACTACCTCTGTATGGCCAAAGGAATTACTCGTCCAAGGTGAGCAGCAGGGCCATCTTGAATGGTCTTTCGGCCTTGACCGAGTGCCTGCCGTTCTTGGCGAAGCGGAATTGCTCGCCGGCTTTGATCGGGTATTCCTTTCCCTCGTAGCCGATGACAGCCTCTCCGTCCAAGGCGAACACAATCGCGTCCCCCGGGGCGGCATGTTCGCCGAGTCCGGTTCCCGCATCGAAGCTCATGACGACGAACTTCATATGCCGGCCACTGATGATGTCGCGGTTGACGATCCGGCCGGCGGCATACGGTACGAGGGAAGCGAGGTGGAACACCTCTCCTGCCTGCAGTTTCTGATCCATTTGGTTGCCTTCCTTGAGAATCACTTCGAGATAGATGGCTCCGTCAGCGCTCCTTGCGCCGAAGGGGACGTTCCTGGGGGTGATGACGCAGTCGTTCTTCGCCAGCCTCCAGCTGGTCCCGTCCAGGAGGAAGAGCTCGATCTCTCCCGCGAGGACAAGGACCATTTTCCGTTCCTGATAGCTCTCCGCACTGATATCGGTACCCTTGGCAAGGCTGAAGACCACCATGTCAGCGGCAATCTGCTGGCTGACCGTGCAACCTTCGACCGGCTGGTTGTCCCGTTCCAGAGAGAAGACCATGTCACGCCTCGCTGATGGCGCCGACCGGGCAGTTCTCCTTGGCCTCGGCTGCGGAACTTTCCTCAGCGGCTTCGACCTCCCGGTCCTCGGCGACGGCTTTTCCGTCGGCGTTCAGGGAGAAAACCGTGGGACAAGTGCTTTCACACAACCCACATCCAATACACACATCTTGATCCACTACATACTTCATGGCGTGCCTCCGTTCTGGCTCTACCATACCCCTTTGTCCGGGAAAAAGCTGTTGGTTTTCCAACTGGTGATGAAGAAGGCATGGTGGTGTATAATCGGTGGCATGGAACTTACCGTTGGAAAAGAATACCAGACCATTCAGGAAACCTTGAACGCCATTCCCTATGACGTTCCCGCCATCGTCCACCTGCCCGGAGGGGTCTACCATGAAAAGCTGTTTAGCGACCATCAGGACCTGACCTTGGTGGGAAGCGGGGAAGAAGAGACCAGCATCGTCTTCGAGGAAGGAGCCCGGCAGATCGCTCCGGACGGCAACCAGCTGGGCACCTTCCGAAGCTACACCGCCTTTTTCTCTGGGGAGCGTCTGGTCATCAAGGACCTGAACATCTCCAACTTCGCCGGTGTCGGATGCAAGGTGGGGCAGGCAGTCGCCCTCTACCTGGACGTGCGCCACGCCCATCTTTCCCACGTGCGGTTGAACGGCTTCCAGGACACCCTTTTCCTCGCCCCGCTACCCGAGAAGGAACGGGAGCCGGGAGGCTTCCGGGGGCCAAGAGCCTATGCCCCTCGTCGGAAAAGCGAGGTGGTCGTGGAGCACAGCACCATCCGGGGCGACATCGATTTCATCTTCGGCG
This sequence comes from uncultured Lachnospiraceae bacterium, assembly GCA_900316075.1. Taxonomy (GTDB): domain Bacteria; phylum Bacillota; class Clostridia; order Lachnospirales; family Lachnospiraceae; genus RUG306. The sequence goes on from ONBT01000071.1 coordinate 1,925, forward strand.
GGGCCGAGGCTCTGTTCAACGACTGCGACCTGGTCAGCCTGCATCCGGGCTATGTGGCCGCCCCGTCAGGCAAACAAGGGGAGCGGGGTTTCGTTTTCTTCCAGTGCCGGTTCACCGCCGAGGTGGCCGGCTGTGTCGACGAGAGCGTGGCCTTCATGCGTCCTTGGCGGCCCGAGGGAAAGGTGACCACCATCAGCTGTACCTTCGGTCCCCATATCAAGCGGGAGCGGGTCGTCCACTGGCCGGGGCTGGAGCAGGATCCCCTGCATTGGGACCACTGGCAGCTGGCGGCGAAGGACAACACGCTTACCGAAAAGCAGGTCATGGCCCTGATCGGCAGCTTCAAGGTATGAGCATCGAGAGCGACTTCTTTCGGAAAACCACCTTCGACCCGCAGTTGCTCCGGAAAGAAGGGGTGAGGGAAGACTCCCAGGGATTCCATGTCGGCGCTCTGGTGATGGAGGGAAGGTTCCATGCCGAGCTGGTCATCCATCCCGACGGGACGGCAACCGGACGTTTGATTGAATGTGCCCTGGACGAGGAGTACCTTCCGCTTCGTGCCGTGGGGCAGAAGGGGGCCTTCGTCTCCCGTGTCCGTATGGCCTACCTGGAGTTTCTGGTGCATCATCTCCAGGCCAAATATGACCTAAGCCCGCACAATGCCTTCATGGTGGGAATGTCTAACGGCGGTGAGATGTGCTACCTAATGGCCCAGAAGAAGCCCGGAGTGTTTGCCGCCATCTGCTCTATGGCTGGCCTGTGCCTATACAACATGCTGCCCATTACCTATACCGCTCCGGTGCCTTTCATGGAAGTACATGGGACCGCGGATCATACCTCGGAATGGTGCGGCGATCCGGAGAACAAAGGCGGCTGGGGCCCTTACCTGGCCGTTCCTACGGCCGTTAGCTATGTGGTGGCGGCGGCGAAGAGTACCTATTACAGCGAAGAGGAACTCCCGGTAAAACGCCATCCGGTGATGCTACACAAGTATCTGGGTGGTGCTCCGGCCTGGGAAGGCGGCCCTGCTACGGAGGTCTGGCTATACGAGGTGAAAGGCGGTGGCCACTCTTGGGCTGAAGCCGATATGGACACCTTCCACGAAATCTGGCGCTTCTGCTCCCGATACCTCCGTTAATTCTGCATTTGTAAGTGTCTGGCAATGAGCTAATTACCGGAAAGCCGGTTCTCAATTTTAGGCTCACCGGATAATTTCCGTGTTTACAGATTAAAAGTAAGATGTTGATTTACGCATAGATTCGTGTTAGTCTGAAGAGAAAGAACTTCAAGTCAATAATACCTCTAAGTTGAGCCCTGAACGCTTTGATTTTAGTGTTCAGGGCTTCTGCTGAAGCGTTGGTTCGTCGGAAGAGAAAGAAGTTAAGCAGGTCATCTTCTCTGACCTGTAGTGTTTCAGCAAGGACATCAAGGTCATCGTTCTTGAACTTTTTCACCTTCTGGTACCATTCGGAGAGGCTTTTTTTTGCTGATTCAACCGTCGCTTGTTTGTTGTTAAAGATGACCCTGAGGGAATGAGACAGTCCAAAGGCTGTCTTGATGTCCGGATATAGTTCGAAGAGAAGTTTTGCCCTTGCCTTCTGTTTGTCAGTCCATTTCTCTGGAGACATCATGAGGAAGTATCTGGATCTGGCAAGGAGTTCCGGGAGCGTATCACCGTTGGCGAGCCGCTCTGGGACGAAGGCTTTCATTTGAGGGAGGTTGTGTTTCCCATCACGGAAGTACGGCGCTTTTTTCATCTTTGTCCTTCGGGCCTTCTGTTTTTGTTTGAACGCCTTTCTGGCTGCGTTCTCGGCCTTCGTTGCCTCTCGCTTATGCCGTATCCTCAGGTTGTTGACCGCGTCGACGGCCATCTTCTGCATATGAAACCGGTCGAGTACTCTGTATGCCCAGGGGAAGACCTCTTCTGCGATGGCGGCCATGCTGCTTGAGAAGTCCATCGTGATGACCCCAACCTGTTTCCGTACTATCTCCGGCACAAGTTTCAATGCCGCCACGACATCTTCTACTTTGGTGCCGCTGATGATGGCGGCAATACTCCCTTTACGGCCATGTCCCTCTTTGTTTGATAGGATGGTGAATAGTTCCCCGTCCTTGGTCGAGGTCTCATCGATGCTCATCTGGGGGCCAAAGTTCTCCGGAAAGACCAAGTACTTGTCGGCATGGGACTTATCCTCCCATTGCATATAGCCGCTCAAATGATCCTTGTAGGCCCGCTCCAGTGTGTCTCCGTTAATCTTGTAATAATACTCCAGCGAACGTGCCGTCACTGGGGAGGTATCCAAGACGCTCTTTTAAAAAAGCCGCAAACTCTTCCGAGTAGCGGGTCCCTTGGGTTGCCAGGTTGTATACATTCAAAACGACATTGTGCCCTTCGGCGTCCAGCCAGCGACGACGACGGACATGAAGAACAACCTTCCGGTCCCTAATCGGAAAATCATTGATCAAAGTGGGCTCGGTAAAGCCATTGGGAATCAATGCCCCCTGCTCTTTACTTCGATTGTCGAGCTCGTCCAAATAGATGTGAAGGATCCCGCCACGGTATACTTTCTCCTGAGGTAACGGTTCTTCATCAATACGTACTACATCAAAAAAGTCCAGCATCCCTTCGGGGAGAAGGAAGCTGGACATAAATACATACGTTTGTGGGTCTAATGATGTCTTTTTCATGTGTGCAAAGTTATAACTTTACACGGAATCAGACACCTACTAAGAACTTATTCCCCACGGAAAAAACCCGGTGAGCCCGAATCCAGGAACCCCTTTTTGGCTATCTGCCTGACTATCAGTTATTTGCCTAGAACGCTCCTTTATGCGTACTGACTTTTCCGGAGCCGTTGACTTTGCTGGCAACGCTGGCGACATTGCCATAAAGGTCCACATCGCCGCTGCCATTGACCTTGGCCGTAGCCTCCCCGACTTCCCGGCAAACAAGTTTCACATCGCCGCTGCCGTTGATCTTGACATCTGCAGAAGATGCAGTCAGGGCGTTCACCTCGATATCGCCTGAACCGTTTATAT
>ONBT01000070.1 GCA_900316075.1 uncultured Lachnospiraceae bacterium
GCGGGTTTCCGGCTATTGTAACAGAAAAAGAGCACCGCGTCAGCAGTGCTCAGGATATATGGAAAGCTATCACGCGCGAGCGCGTGATTTGGTTCAAATGAAAAAGAAAGTGATCAGTGTCATGCTCGGAGCGCTCATGGCGGTATCCATGTTCGCAGGCTGCGGCAGCACGGGGGGAAACAGTTCAAGCGCTTCCGGTGCTTCAGGAGCTGACAAGAAGCTTACGATCTGGACGAACATGGAAGTCGAAGCGGATGCCATTCAGGAGATTGCTGATGACTGGGGAAAAACCAGCGGCTATACGGTAGAAGTCATCCATCAGTCGCCTTCCGTTCAGCAGTTTGCCCAGGCAGCAAAGAGCGCGGATGCACCCGATGCCGTCATCGGGATCCCGAACGACCAGCTGGCTGATTATATCAACGCAGGCCTTGCTGAAGAGGTTCCGTCCGGCACATTTGATGATGCGGATTATTCAAATTCCGCAGTCATGAGCTGCTACTCAGGCGGAAAGGAATATGCGGCTCCTCTTGCCGTTGAGACGATCACTCTTTTCTACAACAAGGACAAGGTCTCCGAAGTTCCGGCAACATGGGAGGAGTTGATCGAGACTGCTAAGGACAAGGGCGGAGTCCAGTTTGATGCGACCAGCATCTATTATGACCTCGGTTTTGTACGGGCGAGCGACGGATACATCTTCAAGTATAATGACGGAGCCTATGATGTAAACGACATCGGCCTGGACAACAATGGGGCTATCGAAGCTTATGATTTCATTAATTCTCTCTATAAGGACTATGGCTTTGTCTCCGCAGATGTCACGGCAGATATTGCACGGAGCAACTTCCAGAACGGGCAGTGCGCCTACTATATCGGCGGCCCCTGGGATATCGACGGCTTTAAGTCTGCCGGTCTGAACTTCGATGTCGCAAAGATGCCTACCTTCAAGGGCAAGCCTTTTGTAACTCCCGTCGGCACACAGGTAAGCTTCGTCAGCAGCAAGTCGGATAATCAGGATGCCGCATGGGATCTGATCAAATATGTCTCCAGTGAAGGTGCCCAGAAGCTTTATGAAGCGGGCTCCCGTATCCCTGCAAAGCTTTCCGAGCAGGAATCCGATGCGATCAAGGGCGATGCGACAACAGCGACTTTCATTGAGCAGATCAACGACGGGGAGCCGATGCCTACCGTTTCCGAGATGGGCCAGCTCTGGGACATCTATACCAATAATATCCGGTCCATGTGGAATGGTGAGCTTACACCTGAGGCTACAGGAAAGAACATCGTTGATCAGCTGAAAGAAGCCATCTCCCTGATGGATTCAGGAAAGTAAGGATCTGGGATAATGAAAAAGCGGAACAACAGGAAAGCATACAGGTATTTGGCCCCGGCCCTGATCTCGATATTCATCGTTACGGTGATACCGATCATCTATACGGTCTACATTTCCTTTACGAACTACAACATGTTCCACATGGACGACTTCTCGTTCGTGGGATTTGCCAACTATGTTGAGGTTTTCACGGGGAAGATCCGCAGTGTGTTCTTTCCGGTGCTCGGGTGGACGGTCGCGTTTGCGACGCTCAGCACCTTTGGTTCCTATTTCATGGGACTTCTCCTTGCGGTGCTCCTCAATAACCCGCACATGAAGGAATCGAAGATCTACCGGGCACTCCTGATCGTTCCGTGGGCGCTGCCGTCGACCATTGCAATCCTTGCCTGGCAGGGACTTTTGAATGAGCAGTACGGCGGAATCAATAATTTCCTCCATGGGATCGGCATCGCGGCCAATATCCCCTGGATGACCAACCCCTTCTGGGCCAGGACAGGAATCATCATCGTCAATGTCTGGCTCGGATTCCCTTATATGCTGAATGTCTGCCTCGGCGGACTTCAGGCAATCTCCAAAGAGTATTACGAGGCGGCAGAGATGGACGGCGCTTCGAAATTCCAGAGCTTTAAATCGATTACCCTCCCCCTGGTGACGAAGCTCTCCATCCCTCTCGTAATCTCTTCTTTTGCGGCAAATTTCAACAACTTTGGCAATATTTACATGATCACACAGGGCGGTCCTGCCCGGGTGGACAATCAGTTCGCAGGCTATACGGATATCCTGGCGAGCACGACATATAAGATGACCACATGGTCCAACCGGTATGAGCTTTCGGCCACTTTCAGCGTGCTGTGCTTCCTGATCATCGGAACCTTCACGCTGGTCTGGATGCAGCTTTCCGGTTCTTTCAAGGAGGTAGACTGATATGAAGGACAAGATGACGGCCTCCCAGAAAAGAAACCTGTGGATCAGCCGGGTGATCCTCTGGATCGTGATCGCCCTGGTCCTGTTTCCTGCCCTATGGATCGTGATGTCCTCGTTTTCGGTTGGCGACAGCTTCTTCCTTTCGTCGCTGTTCCCGAAAAAACTGAGTTTTGAGCATTATGCAGAGCTTTTTACCAAGACGGATTTTGTGCTCTGGGTATGGAATTCCCTGAAACTGTGCCTGGTAGTTGCGGTTATCCAGCTGATCATCACATCGCTTGCAGCTTACGCTTTTTCCCGGATGCGTTTTACCGGGAGAAAATACGGACTGATGTCGCTTCTGATCCTGCAGGTCTTCCCCAACAGCATGGCTGTTGCCGGATACTATGTCCTGGTATATCAGTTCGGGCTGGTAGATAACGACCTTGCCCTGATCCTGGTACTTGCCGGCGGAAGCGCCTTCAATATCTGGCTGCTGAAATCCTATATCGACAGTATTCCTGTCGAACTGGATGAAGCGGCAAAGATAGACGGAGAGGGCGATTTCGGGATATTCATCAAGATTATCCTTCCGCTGGCCATGCCGCAGCTGGTGGTGATCTTCCTGTTCTCCTTTATCGCGACCTACAGTGAATATGTCATCACTTCGATCTTTCTGCAGACACCGGGCAAGATGACGTTGGCTCTGGGACTTCAGTCCTTCATTACGAACCAGTTCGCTGCTCACTGGACGATGTTCTCTGCAGCAGCAGTATGTTCTTCACTTCCTATCATGGCAGTCTTCATGGCCCTGCAGAAATTCATCCAGAACGGCCTTGTTTCCGGAGGAGTGAAAGGGTAAAGAAGGGAACAGGAGTAATTTTGACTCTATTACATTTGTAAAAAATAGATTGATGAAACGGTCGGCAGAGCATTCTGCCGGGTAAAACGATATTGCGGGACGGCATCAACAGCGATGCTTGTCCCGCTTTTCTTTTGTCGGATTCAGAGGAGGGTGGAGAAAAATATGGCATACCCGGGGTTTAGACATCAGATATTTTTAAAACTGCACAAAATTGTTGCCCAAACTCCGACTACGAGCTAAAATAAAAACGATGTGATCGGAGGAATGCCATGGAGCTTTACAAAGAACTGGCCGGTCTTCGGTGTTTCACACGGGAGGATATGATCAGACTGTGTGGAAGCGAGAACAGCGCGGATTGGTATATAAGAGATTACCTAAAAAAGGGATACATTGAGCGTATCCGGAGAAATCTGTATGCAGTGATCAGTCTGGAGACAAGCCAGCCGATACCGACGCGTTTTCAGATTGCCTCGCGCGCGGAGGAGGACGCCTGCCTTGTGTATCACAGTGCCTTTGAGTATTACGGATATGCGAATCAGGTCTTTTATGACATATACTTTGCGAGCGGGAAGAAGGTGCGTTCTTTTGAGTACGACGGAGTGAGCTATCATCCTGTGCTGCGCAGGATGACCGGGATGCAGATCAGTGCTGCGGCGGATGTAAGGGCCACATCTATCGAGCAGACGGTGGTGGATTGTATCGATGACCGGGAAAAAGCCGGCGGCCTGGAGGAAATGCTGCGGTGTCTGGCACTGATCCCGGCCCTCAATGAAGACAGACTGCTGGAAGCCCTGGAAAATTACGGGCAGGGGAAGCTGTATCAGCGGGCGGGGTATCTTCTGGAAGCATTCAGGCCGGGGTTTAATCTGTCGGAAGAATTTTTTGGAATCTGTGAGCAGTGCAGTTCGGCGAGCAAGGCATATTTCTCGGAGCGGGAACAGGATTTTATCTATCATAAAAGATGGAAGCTGTACGCGCCGAAAGATTTACAGGCATATATTAATAAAGGAGTTACGGATTATGATGCAATATGACCGGATTACGTTGGGCAAGCAGGCAAGGGAACTTGGCTTCGTCCGGGACACCTTTGAAAAAGTCTGCCGTCTTGTGGATGTTTTGGCCTTTTTTGAAGAGGATGGCTTTCTTTCAGAGTCCCTTGCTTTAAAGGGCGGTACGGCCATCAATCTGACCATCTTCAATCTGCCCCGCCTTTCGGTGGACATCGATCTGGATTATTCCTGCGATGTGAACCGGGAAAAGATGCTTGAAGACAGAGGACGGATCACGGAGCATATCCAGAAATATATGGCAGCAAACGGTTACAGTCAAAGTCCGAAGTCCAAGAATTATCACGCGCTGGATTCGTTTGTATATGACTATATCAATGCCGGCGGGATGAAGGACAATCTGAAGATTGAGATCAACTACATGCTTCGGTGTCATGTGCTGCCGGTAGCCCATCGAAAGATTTCTTTTTGCGGATATCCGAAAGATGTCAGGGTTCTTTGCGTGAATCCGCTTGAGATTCTTTCCGCAAAAAATGTCGCCCTGATGAACCGGGCGGCTCCGAGGGATCTCTACGATCTTTTTAATGCGGTCAACCTGGGACTGCTCGAAGAGGACAGGGACCTTTATCGAAAGTGCGTTGCCTTCTATGCGGCAATCGCCTCTCCCACGGTTCCCGATGGATTTTCGCTTGAAAGCATTGACGGAATAACGGCACAAAAGGTCAAGTCCGCTCTTATTCCGGTTTTGAAGAGAGCGGAGCACTTTGATTTTTTGGAGGCTCAGAGACGGGTTAAGGAATATCTTGGGGAAATCCTGGTGCCAATGGAGGCGGAGACAAAGTTCTGGAATGCGTTCAAGGAGCATGAATACAGGCCGGATCTGCTGTTTGAAGATGCGGATATTGTGAAGCGGATAAAGGAACATCCGATGGCGAAGTGGAAGTGCAGTAACAATAATTGAAATCGAAGACGAAATTTGCCCCCCTCCAGCCCTCCCTTCCCCTCGTCATACACATCACACCGTGCTAATTTAATATCGAAACCAATCCGGAATCGGATCTTCTTCGTGAAGGTCCGGTTCCTTTTTTGTTGCCATTTTTCGGGAGGTGCGCCATGCGGAGGGGCGGAGCCACTGTCAAGATGCCTTTTGACGTCAGACAAAAGGCGTATCTTGCAAAAATATAGGATTTCAGCGGGAAAGGAGGTGTAACAGTGTAGCAAAAATCAAAGAAATTCAGTGTTTATGCGGTGTAGCAGCGGGTGTAGCAGTGTAACAACGAGGTGTAATACCAGACGAAGTGTAGCAGTGGTGTAGCACCTCTTTTGCAGCAGTGTAGCACTTGAAAGTGCAGCACTGTAGCAGTGGCTGTAACAGGGTGCTGCAGCAGATTTGAAAGGACAGATTATGGAAGAAAGAAAAGCAAAACTGTATCGGGCATATCCCGATGATGAGGAAAGGATCGCAGAATTCAGCAGCAGGCATCATATTGAGTCTTCGGCACAATTTATGCATTTCATTGCGGAGCATCTTGATCTGCTTGAGCTCGCCTTTAATTCGTCGCAACTTGCGACGGATTCCATCGACGGATTGGCAACCGGAAATGTGTCCCAACTTGGGACACATTTCCCGGCAGGAGATGGCAGCAGAAATATTTCCCCAGTGGGGAATAATTTCGCTTCTTTCGACCGCACCGACCTTCTCTCCGCCGTCAGCGCCTCCATGGCCGCCCTGCAGAAGTTCCCCCGGCCGCTTCATCCCGACATTTTCGTCACGGCGGATCTCGCCTTTGACGCCCGGGCCGAGCATGTCCGGAATGTCACCTTCGGTATCGACATGACCTTTCCTTCCCTCTTCCCGGAGCCGGTACACTGGTCCCTGGAGCAGCGGCAGGAATATTACAATCGCCTCCGGGCGGAGTGGGATCTCTACGGCAACGCGGCCATCCGCGTCGAGCAGGCTTACGACGGCCGGCGGGACCTGCCCGAGGATTACAAAGACCGGCCAAAGATTAAGACCAAGTACGGCTATATCACGCAGGAGTTCCTCGAATACCATCCCTGGTATGTCCATCCGGAGTGGTGCGATTACCACCTCCTCCGCGACCTGGACCACGAGAGCATCCTTTTTCCCGAACTCGACTGCCCCGAGGGCACGCAGCAGGTCCTCGAGCAGCTGGATGCGCACCCGATGCAGGGCCCGCTCCGCGATATGAGGTTCGATCCTGGCGAAGTCAAGTCCTGGCTCGTCTGAGCTCCTGCACGACCGGAAGATCTGCTTCCGGCTGACCGGCGCGGAATACGACCGCTTTCAAATGCTGGTGGAGGCCGAGTACGGCACTGCTGCAAACGCCGCCAGCCGCTTCATCCGGGAGCACATATTCCTTGATACTAATGTAAAACTCGTCCGTCAGATCTGGGCCGACACTCGGGCGATGAAGACCGACATCGAGCTGCTGATGCGAGGAATGGAAAGTCAGAATAACTTTCCTGCCTACAGTAGCCTCAGCAACATCCTGACGAAGACCGAGCTGCAGCTCGACCGCATCGGGCGGATCCTTGAAGACATGACAGAGGAAGGAGGCTGCGATGGCGATCACGAAGATCACGAATATCGGTGAAAACAGCGGGGCCGGCTCGCGCGCGGCTCACCTGAAGAACGCCCTGAAGTACATCATGAATCCGAAGAAGACCGAAGGCATGACGCTGGTCGGCTCCAACTGCGGAACGGATCCCCAGGAGTGCTTCGAGCGAATGATGGAGACGAAGGAAATCTACGGCAAGACAGGCGGCCGCCAGGGCTACCACATCGTGATCTCATTCAAGCCAGGCGAATGCAATGAAGAGACCGCAATGGTCATCGCCCGCGATTTCTGCGACCAGTACTTGGCCGGCGATTATGACTACGCCTTTGCGGTCCATAATGACCAGGCCCATATGCACATCCACATCGTCTTCAATTCCGTCAACCGCAGTAATACGCTGAAATATCATTACAGCAACGGCGACTGGGAAAAGAGCATCCAGCCCATTACGGACGAGCTCTGCCGCAAGTATGGTCTTTCGATCCTCGAATGCGACAAGTCCGCCCCGCGAGTAGGCAGGACTTACGCCGAGCACATGGCGGAGAAGAATGGAAAGCTGACCTGGACCGACATCATACAGGCCGACATTGACTTTGCCATTTCGCAAACGTCGACCGAATCCGACTTCATGGCCTTCATGAAGTCTATGGGCTACTCCATCCGCATTGGGCATTCCGGGAAATGAGAATCCGACCGCAACCGCGACCGGACCCGCCGCGATTACAAGCTGGGCGAGGACTATCGCTTGACCGACATCCGCAAGCGTTTGGCAGCTCCCGACAAGGCTCTGCCGGAATCCCCGCCGCCCTTCGAGCCGGTGGCCTATGCTGCAGGACTTCTTGCAGCTGAAGATTCTGAAAAAGATGTCGCATCAGAAAATAGCCTGCAGCATGAAAGTCTGGGCCCCAATGGCCGCCTCCGCGGCCGCGTCCTCGACGACCTCAGGTATTCCGCGCCCGGTCGGCCGCTGACGAAGTTCCAGGTCGTCTTCGTCCGCCGGGTCTGGCTCGCGAACAACTTCCGCTTTCTGATCCTCCGCGAGGATGATCCTCCGCGAGGACGAGCAGGCCCGGGCCCGGCAGGACGCCCTGCGCCTGCAGAATCTTACCGAACAATGTGACTATATCCTGCAGCACGGGATCACGTCCCTGGAAGCTGCCGAGGACCGCCTGGCCGCCGTGAAGGCTGCAATCTCTGCTGCCCGGGCTACCCACGATGAATTCGCTATAGACAAAATGTGTTCGGAGATGCGAATACTTATGCGGCTTACAAAACATTATGACGAGCTGAATTATTCAGAGGACAGGAGCCTCCGCAGCGACATCCTCTTCGCCGACACCGAAAAGCGCCTTGAGTACCAGGAGAAGCAAAAAGAAAAGCAGCATCAGAAAGAGCTGCAGACAGAAAATCAGCAGACGCCGAAAGTGCCGACAGATAGGGGATTTGCAGGCTCTGCAGGTCCCAATGAAACCATCAATCCCTATGTGAAAAAGAAAGAGTGATAGATCATGACAGATACAAAAACGACAAGCAAAGAGATAAGCAAG
>ONBT01000069.1 GCA_900316075.1 uncultured Lachnospiraceae bacterium
GCTGGCAGGCTGCCTTCGATGAAATGAAAAAACTCTACGACGGCAGCATCTCCGAGATGCGGGAACAAGTGAAGAATGTCCGTGCCGAGATGGACGGGCTGCGGAAGAAGGCGGCAGCACCCATTGAACCGGCAGTTCAATCTTCGGGAAATGCTGAAAATCAAAGACATCTCGTTCCGACTTTCTTAAGGGAACAGATTCCTGCACCACAAGCTCAAATACAAACAGCAGCTCCTGCCGAAAAGCCACGCCGCCTCTTCGGCCGCAGGCCTGCTCCTGCAGCAGAACCGGACTACGATGTCGTCGAGTACCAGCAGAACTACCTGATCTTCATGAAGAAGTTCCTGGAAAACGATGACTACAGCGCAGAGCAGAAGAAGTTCCTGCTCGAATGCTGGAACGCAGGTGACAGTGTGGCGAAGATAGAGACCTTTGCCCGGCCCAAGTTTGATGTGCCCTTCATGCGGGACGTGCGGGCGGCGCTGGAAAAACGGAACAGCAGAAAGTAATGCATTGCAAAAAATGCCGCGAGAACTGTAAGCGCAAGGCCTGCGGGAGCGTGGCGGCTTTATATTATTCATGAGATGGGGTGAAGATAGTGGCAAATGAAAATGGCGGCGACATGATCACGCGGCGGACGATGCCGTGGAGCATCTATGCGGTCCTCCTGGTGGCGATCGAGATCCTCGGGTTCTATGCGTCGGCGTGCTTTCTCTACGACGACGTCAGCATTCAGAATTTCAGCGAATACATGATCCGCGGGTGCACTGAAAACTGGTTCCTTCCCTGGCGGATCGCAAACCGCATGACGCCGGAATGCATGGGGATCGCGCTGATGGGGTGGATCTTCCTCGTATCGTACATGATGTACCACTTCCGCAACTGGCAGGGTGGGATGGAGCACGGGGCCGAGGACTGGGCGGATCCTTTCGACGTCGCGAAACGCCGCGCGAACAGTGACAATACGAAGAACCGGGTCCTCTCCGCGAACGTCCGCGTCGACACCCAGGGCGACCGGCGCCTCTCCAACAACAACATGATCGTCATCGGCTCCTCCGGCACCTACAAGACGACGTCCGTCGTCACCCCGAATCTGCTGCAGGCGAACGAGAACTACATTATCCTGGACGTCAAAGGGGAGCTCCTCTACAAGTACGGGCTCTTCCTCAAGTCGCGCGGCTACACGATCCGCGTCCTGAACCTGAAGGAGCAGGACAAGAGCGACGCGTACAACCCCTTCGATTACATTGAGAACGAGCTCGACCTCATCAAGCTGATCGCGAACATCCAGGCGGCCTGCAACCCGCCGGACGCGGTGACTTCTGATTCCTTCTGGAAAGAGGGCGCCTCCCTCACTCTTCTGAGCGAGGAAACTGGAAGCCCGAAGAGCCCGAACCTGAGCGGGCGCAAGTACACCGAAAATTTAGTCGCCGGTGCAGGCGCTCGAGATCCTGTCGCGCATGGCGGACACGGACTTCAAGGACCGCGGCGGGGCACTGCCGATCCCGCTTTAGGGAGGCGCTTCGGCGAAGCCGAACTTCCATTGCGCCGACCGGATTGCCGCCGACCGCAGGGAGGGGGCGTTTCATCATCTGGATGGACGAGTTCTACACCGGCGCGTGGCCGCAGGACACGGAAAAGGTCATGGGCGTGATCCGCTCGCGCAATATCAGCATGGTCCCGATCCTGCAGTCGGTGGCCCAGATCAAGACCCTTTTCACCGGCGACAAGTGGCAGACGATCATGGACAACTGCGTTTCTGTTTGTCTGGCTTTCGCCATCCAAACAGAAGCGCATAGAAACGGCAGGCGGGCCGGCGCCGGCGCGATGGACACGCACAAGTACATCAGCGACCTCCTCGGGAACATGACGATCGACACCGCATCCGATACGGCCCGCGGCCTGGCGGTCGACGAGTCCCACCAGAAATCCGGCGCGCCGCTGATGACGCCGCAGCAGGTCAAGCGGATGAAGCGCAAATACTGCATCATCCTGATGGAGGAGGAGCGCCCGATCTACGACCGCAAGGCGCTTCCCTGGGAAGGCAATGCTTCTTTTGACGAGGCAATGCGCCTGAACAGCGAGTCCCCGGACGGCGGCTACATCCACGAAGTGCGCGTCTTCACGGTCGGCAGCGGCTCCACGCCTGACGCCGCGATCACGGTCCGGGCCGGGAAGACTGCCGTTATCGACGAAAAATCCCTCCCCGCCGGCGCAACCGTCAAGGTCATGAGTGACGCGGACATGGCCGCCCTGCCCCTTGACATGAACCCGCTTGAGAAGGCCATGCTGCAGCTGCGCCGCGTCAAGCAGAATGATAATAATAAAGCCCGCCGCGCGGTCCGCACCTACACCCTTCCATCGGACCGCGATGTCACGGGCGACTTCTATGCATCTCTCGAGCGCTACCTGCCGGACTTGAGCACTACCGAGAGGGCGGTGATTGTCGAGAAGATAGGAGAGGGGTGGAGTGAGGAACGGCTGAAGGGACTGCTGAAGATGACTGCAGATGAAATGAAAAGGACAGTTTCGCAGGAAATCAGCCCTGCGGCGGAATGAAATAGTTTCCCACAAACAAGCGTGTAAAGGGTATAATAGAGCATAATGTAAAGAAGGCAGTGCGCACCTCCTTTCCAGAAATCCCTGCTTCCTGGGACCTTGGGTCGGGAGGTGGGGATTTTTTCAATTCAGGCAATTATTAGAACAGAGGAGAGCATGAACAAGCAGCAGCTGGCAGCAAAAATCTGGGAATCCGCAAACCGTATGCGGTCGCGGATTGAGGCAAACGAGTACAAGGACTATATTCTTGGCTTCATTTTTTATAAATTTCTGTCGGAGCAGGAGATTCGCTGGCTTCATCAACACGATTATGCGGATGACGATATCAAGGAATATGTCAACGAAGACGATGCAGAGACGGTTGCCAATGTGCAGAAGAGCCTCGGATGCTTTATTGCCTACAAGGATCTGTTCTCGACTTGGATTAATATGGGCTCTGACTTTTCTGTGGACAATGTCCGTACCGGACTTTCTTCCTTTTCCCGTCTGATCTATCCCTCTCATAAAAAGGTCTTTGAAGGCATCTTCAATACGCTTGAGACCGGCCTTTCCAAACTGGGTGAAAACACAAAGGCGCAGACCAAGGCTATCAGTGACCTGATTCATCTGATCGACGAGATTCCGATGGGCGGGAAGCAGCAGGATTATGATACGCTGGGCTATATCTACGAATATCTGATTGAGAAGTTTGCATCCAATGCGGGCAAGAAGGCCGGGGAGTTCTATACTCCGCATGAGGTTTCAGTTGTAATGTCTGAAATTATCGCAGAGCATCTGAAGGGGCGGGAGAAGATCAGCATTTACGATCCGACTTCAGGCAGCGCATCCCTCCTTTTGACGATTGGCCGGGCTGCATCTAAATACATGGATAATAAAAACGGCATCCGCTACTATGCCCAGGAACTCAAGACCAATACCTACAACCTGACCCGGATGAATCTTGTCATGAGAGATATCCTCCCGGACAACATTATCACCCGCTGCGGAGATACATTGGAAGAGGACTGGCCGTATTTCGATGAAGCGGATCCGGTCGGGACTTACAATCCTCTCTATGTCGATGCCGTTTTTTCCAATCCTCCCTATTCCCAGCGGTGGGACCCAAGCGGGAAGGACACGGATCCTCGCTACGCCCGCTTCGGTCTGGCACCGAAATCCAAGGCAGACTATGCCTTCCTGCTGCATGACCTCTATCATTTGAAACCGGACGGTATTATGGCCATCGTCCTTCCTCACGGGGTTCTTTTCCGTGGCGGCGAAGAGGGCGAGATCCGGAAAAATCTGATTGAGTACAATCATATCGATGCTATCATCGGTCTGCCGGCCAATATCTTTTACGGAACCGGTATCCCGACTATCATCATGATTCTCCGGCAGAAGCGGGAGAACACGGATGTAATGATCGTTGATGCCTCCAAGGGATTTGAGAAGGAGGGCAAGAATAATAAACTACGCGATTGTGACATTCGGAAGATTGTCGATACAGTTATCAACCGTGTCGATGTACCGAAGTATTCCCGGAAAATCAGCAGAGAAGAGATTCGAAACAATGACTATAACTTGAATATCCCGAGGTATGTAGATTCCTCCGAGCAGGGGGAGTCCTGGGACATCTACGCCTCTATGTTCGGAGGCATCCCGGAAACAGAACTTGCAGGACTTGACGAGTACTGGAAAGCACTGCCGGGCCTGAAAGAGGAACTCTTCACTAGCAACGGTCAGTATGCGCATCTGAAAGAGGGAAGTCTCTCCGATATCATTCAGAATAATTCTAGCGTCAAGAAGTTTGTCGATGATTTTGCAGCCAGGTTTTCTGATTTTCCGGATGAACTTACTGGGAAACTCATTGATTCTGCTGAATCCTTGTCTATTGTGAAGACCGAGGATGACATCGCGGAGGATATCTTCCGCCGCTTTGAAGGAGTACCGCTGGTGGACCGCTACAGCGCCTATCAGGTATTCAAGGATGAGTACAAGATTATCGAGGGAGACCTGGAGCTTATTCAGGAGGAAGGCATTTCCACAGTCAAGCAGGTTGATCCCAACATGGTCATCAAGAAGAAAAACGGGCACGATCAGGAGGTACAGGACGGGTGGAAGGGACATATCCTGCCCTTTGAGCTTATCCAGAAGGCTCTGCTTTCAGAGGATCTAAAAGAACTGCAGGTGACTGAAAACCGCCTGCAGGAGATACCGGGAGAATACGATTCCCTGCTGGAGGATATGAGCGAGGAGGAGAAGGAGAGTATCTCCGAAGCTTTGAACGATACCAATGACGCCTTTGTCGTAAAGAATATCGCAGCCATGGTCAAGGTATTGAAGGCGGATGATGCGGCGGCGAATGCAAAATTGATCGAGACTTTGCAGAAGGCGGAAGCCCTTTCGAAGGAAGAGAAGACACTGAAATCCGTACAGAAGAGAGAGGCTGAGGAGCTGCACCTCAAGACGAAGGAAACGATTGAAAATCTTTCAGATGCTCAGGTGAAGGAACTGCTCCGAGACAAATGGATTCAGCCAATCGAAGAGGGCATTCTGGCGCTGCCGGGGCAGATCATCCACAGTTTGGAAGATGCAGTCAAAGCACTGGGGGACAAGTATTCAACGACCTTTGAGGATGTAGAGACAGAAATTCAATCGACGGAGAAGGAGCTTTCCGTTATGCTTTCCGACCTGACCGGGCCGGAAGCAGACATGGCCGGAATTCGTGAATTGCAGAAGCTGCTGGGAGGTGCATCATGAATGAAGAAAAGAAAGTACCGGCCATCCGCTTCAAAGGGTTCACTGATGATTGGGAACAGCGTAAGCTGGGAGATTTCGGCTACGTTGCCATGTGTAAACGGATTTTTAAGGATCAGACAGCGGAAAGCGGTGATATACCTTTTTAT
>ONBT01000068.1 GCA_900316075.1 uncultured Lachnospiraceae bacterium
TTATTTTTAAAGCGCCAGATGCGAAAGCTCGGATATACAATCACAAATAATCACAGTTTTCGTATGACGCTGAACAGCAACGTCCTGCTCAAAAAGGGAGTTTCTTCAGCGAACAGAGCATTTATTCTGGGCCATTCGGTGGAAACGAACGATTTTACTCGTTTACTAGAGATGAACAGATCAGCGAGATAGGTAAGCTTATTGGATAATCGATTTGTCATTCCCTGTCATTCCCTTTGGAATGACAAATTCGCAAAATCAGTGGGCATAAAAAAACCGGAAACCCTCTATTTTTCTGGGTTTCCGGCAATCGAGGCGACGGGATTCGAACCCACGACCTCTGCGTCCCGAAAATTATCAACATTGCTAAAATCCTTGAAAAACAGGACATTTACAGAGTCGAGATTAAAAAATCATTCCCAATCGGGACATTGGTACAGGCGGCGCCCCTGATTCCACTGGAACCAGGGGCAGTCTGAAAGTGGCACATCCGTGCCACTTTCGGACTGCGATTCTCTGCATCCACAGTCCCTGGAACCGATGTGCTTTGAGGCCCGTTCCGCAGAGAACCTAGAACTGACGCGCATTGACGTCCGGCCTGTATAGAAGAAAGCTCAGGAGCTTTACGTCGCCTTCCATCCGGATCGTTATCACCGTATTTTTCCTGTCCGCCTCTTCCAGGTCCGGCAGCGCAAATTCAACCTCATCCCAGACGGCCGGCCAGCGTTCGGGCGCCGGATCGCCCTCGTTTAGAGAGTTTTCACGGAAAGAAGCAGTGGCGGTATAGGAGGAAGTATCTCCATGGAAAGCCAGAACTTCCTTGTTCCCGGCCAGGAACTGAATACGGCACCCTTTCCCGCTCTTGAGAAGGAGCTTCCCGTGCGTTGCCCCGTCTTCTATTCTGCAGTCACGGAATACAATTTTCCCCTCCTTGCTTTCATCCCGCAGGGAAACTGCTGTCATTCCAAATTCGCCTTCGGTCAGCTCGATATTGTCATAATCATCATAATGATCCGCCCGGATTCTGCGTGCTGTATCCCGCTTTCCCGGCACCGCGCCCGGAATGTGAAGCACTTTCTCCGTCTGCCGGTCCGCGCTCGATCTTCCTGCAAAGAAAAGATAATCTCCTTTCTCTGTCATCATCGAACCGCTGATCGTATCATAATACGAAAGCTCTGCCGTCGGAATCCGGAAATGGACCCGCACCGTCTCGCCCGGCCTGACATCATGAAGCCTTCGGAATCCGACGAGCTGCCTCAAAGGCCTCGGGACTCTCGTCCGGGGCATGACCGCATACAGCTCGGCCACCTCATCGCTGACCATGAAGCCTGTATTCGTCACCTCAAAGGAAGCCTCAATCAGGGACGGATCCACCATTGCAAGGGACAGATTGTTATACGAGAAATCGGTATACGTCAGTCCGTAACCGAACGGCCAGATGACTTCCCCGTCAAAATACCGGTACGTCCGTCTTCCCTTGATGACGTCATAGTCATTGATGTCCGGCAGCTGGTCATCGCTTTGATACCAGGTCTCATTCGTCCTGCCGGCGGGCGCAGAAAGCCCGAAAATGGTTCTGGCCAGGGCTGTCCCACAATCCTGGCTTCCGGAAGCGCTCCACAGAATTGCCTTCGCGCGTCTTGTTTTCTGAGGAACACGGTCTGAGGCCGGCGCAGAGAAGGCTGACTGACCCGGAAGCGCAGTTTTCCGGCGCGCTTCTGAAAATTCATCCGATGAAAGTCCGGATGCAGCTTTCCCTCCCTCCGTAAAACTGTACGGATAATTTGTGAGGAAAACGATCAGGACATTTTCATTGACCTCCGTCACCCGGTCGATGAGTTTTTGCTGTGCAGGCGGCAGCATGATTGTCTTCCGGTCGATCTCCTCCTTTGCGCCGATCATCGGGCAGGACCCGAGAGCGAGGATCACTTTCTCATGCGTTTTTGCGAGATTTACCACCTCTCTCGTGCCATCCGCTGTAACTTCCATAGAGAAGAGCGACGCCCTGCCGTCCTCTCGCTCCGCATAAATTGTTTTGTCCGGCCGGACAGCGAGCGGGTGGTGGAAACGATCCGATATAGTGAAGGTACCGCCCTCCTTCTTTTCTATATGGAAGATTTCCATTACAAACCAGTCAAACGGAGAATCCGCTGTAGCACTGATTTTCCCCAGCCGTTCTGGATGTTCGAAGGCGTCGTACAGCCCACTTGTCAGGAATTTTCCAGTCCTGACACTGCGGAAAGTATAATTTCCGGTTCCCCAGTCCATCCGATAAAACTCATCCGGCTCGCCTCCGACGACAAGGCTGCCGTCATCGTCCAACGCGACAGCTTTTCCGTCCACCCGGAAAATCACCCGGTCGTACCCCTCCGCGCAGGGGATCGATTTTCCGGTCACTTCCTCAAGTCCCTGACGAAGCGTCTTCCGATAGGGCGGTATGCCGCCATACCAGTCCGGATACCACGCATCTGAAAGAGGACCGACAAGCGCGATCTTCTCTGCGACGCCCGCAGCATCCGCCGCATCCATAACACCAACCATATCCGAAGCACCAGCGGCATCAGCACTTTCAGCAGCACCCACCGCTCCGGCGGCTTCTGTGGCACCAGTGTCTTCAGCACCGCACGCATCTGCACCGTCCGTAATATCCGCGTTGTCCGATATTTCTCTCACAGAAAACGGCAGGAAATGTTCATCATTTCTAAGAAGGACAATAGATTCCTCCGCGATTTTGGCGGATATTTCCCGATTATGGTCCGAACAGAGGTCCTTCTCCGTAAGCCGGTCATAGGGATTCCGGCTCTCACGGTCGTAAAGTCCCAGACGGATCTTAAGGCGATATGTATTCCGGATCGACCGATCCAGGTCTTTCTCTTGCAGAAGTCCCAGTTCGAAGGCTTCTTTTGCTGCGCTGTAGACCTGATCCGGCCGGTCGCTCATCCCGTCGACGCCGGCTTTCAGGGCAGCGCTGACGGTTTCCGCGTTCAGACCGAAATAATGATGCACGTTGGCGACCTGTGCCATTGCCCCGCCGTCTCCCACTGCGTGGAGGAGACCATATTGATCCTTCAGAATGCTCTGCACCTCCGGGTTGAGAATTCCCGGCACACCGTTGATCCGGTTATAGGCCGTCATCACGCCCGATGCACCGCCTTTCGTGATAACTCTCCGGAAAGGCTCGAGATAGAGCTCATTCCGGTTGCGCGGATCAATGCTCGAATTCTTCCATCCTCTGCCAGCCTCCGTATTGTTTCCATAAAAATGCTTGAGCGTTGCAGCGCAGCAAATGTAATTCGGGTCTTCTCCCTGCATTCCTTTGACATAGGATGAGGCCATCTCGCCGGTAAGAAACGGATCTTCCCCGTAGTCTTCCTCATTTCTTCCCCATCGCGGATCCCTCTCGAGGTCAACGGTCGGCGCCCATCTCGACAGCCCCTGCCCGTTATGGCGGTTCGCAATTACTCTTGCCTCCGTTCCCGTCACCTTGCCGGCTTCCTCAATTAATTCTGTATCCCAGGTCGCGCTCATCCCGATCGGCTGCGGAAAGGAAGTTGAAATGTCCGGCTTTCCGAGCCCGTTCTGGTCATTTCTTGCCTCCACTCCGTGCGCCGCTTCTCCGCCCAAATTGTGGCCTGGTATCCCAAGTCTCTTAAGATCGTATCCTCCGGAGCTTACACAATGAAGCTTCTCATCGAGTGTCATGTTCGCCACAAGCCAGTCAAGCCGCTCGTTCTCACTCCTAGATGTGTCCCAGAAGGGAGTACTTCTGTCTTCTTTACAGCTCATAACCTCTCTCCTCTTTCTTTTACGCATATTTACCGAAGAAGCCTGCCTGCAAAACTTCCCGAGCAATGTCATAAATTCAACATCATAAATCCAATGTCATAAACCCACTGTTATAAATTCAATGTCATAACCCATCGTCATACATTCAATGCCATAAATCCCATTTTGTGGCTTCTTAATTCCGTTGATTCTTGTATGAATTGTTCAATTTACGTTCAATTAATTATAGTTGCTTCTTACTTTGTGGATTCCTGTTATATGGTCCCTGTTTTGCGGATTCCTGCATTATGAACTGCCGGGTTGCTGATTGCCGCAGGGGGCTGCACTCAGCTATTTTTGATTTTACTAAATTTCAAGAGCCATAACAGTACCTTGACGGCAACCTCGAAATTTTTGATGTTTTTGTTGGAAATTACACCCGCGATCAAGCCTCCGTGACCCGGATTTGCACGGTTTCACCCGGAAGGCGGCATTATCTACTGGCCTGTGGAAATTTTCGATGATTTGTTTTCGCGTATCATTCAGCGGAGGGGTGAAACAGTATGCCAGAAATCAGGAATTCCTGTGGGCTATGGGAAATGAAACGCTGATGGACATCGTCCGCCAACAATTCATCAGTCGTAAACCGATGGGGGCAGGTCCTTCACCGCAAGGCTATGGACTATTTCCGTAAATATATGATTGTTGCCAAGCTGGCAGTCATCTGCTTCAGCAGCCTTTCTTTCCATTCTTGTGATCTTCGAGCGAGCATGCCGGGATACTCGGATCGTACTCAACGAGGCCTACTTTGGCCGGATCAAGAGTGATACTTCCATCCTCCAGGACAAACGCAGGAATGCCTATATCCCCGATCTCCTTACTGTGGTCAAACTCCGGTCGGTTGTCCCGAAGATCGATGAATTCGTGCATATACTTCACATGGGTCCCGATATCAATGTACTGAAATTCGTCTTCTCTCCCTTTAATCTGCTGCTTTACAAAATCACAATAGGGACATGTCTTCAAGCCATAGATTTTTATCATACTATTCCCTCTCTCGAAGGCGAAACCGGCTCATGCGGTTTTGCCGAATGCGGAAACCGTTCCGCCAGTGGAAAATTCATCGGACGGTTCCAATCCTGCAGTTCTTCAATCCACTCATCCGCACCTTTGTATACGGTGCATTCGGATACACGTCTATTGTAGCAGAAGTGAGCCCGTCATCGCCTTCCATCTCAAGAATACTTCTGTCAAAAATCATTCGGAGCCTTCCGTCCGCAAATTTCTTCGGGAACCGAATCATCCCGGTCCTGGCCGAGCAGAATTTCCCGGAAAAATCGCCTTTCCCCGCACGTGAACGGTCAATCGTCCATTCCGTATCGCTGCAGGAAAGAATAAGCTCTTCCCCAAGATCATTGCCAAGGGCGATCCACGAGCCGTCCTCCGAAACAACAGTAAGGTCGAGCGCCCCGTCCGGATCCAGATCGATCTGCTCCGCGGTCACCTCCGGATACTGAAAAGGATCCGGGAGGCCTGCAAATCTCTGACAAATCCGGTACTCTCCGCGGTATTTCCCGAGCGATATCTTCCTTGCCAGTGTCATGGCTCCCTGATAGCCGTCCTCCGCTGCCGGCGCCTTGTCTACATAATCCCAGTTGTCCGCCCAACCGATAAGCATCGGTTGATTTGTTCCCTGTACTTCCTGAGTTTTTCTCACTCAAAACATAAATTTACTGCTTCGGCTCCCGATAAAACGGGGGCTTTTCTTTATCTCCCGGCATAAGGATTTCTAAAAGCGGCTTTGGAACGATCATCAT
>ONBT01000066.1 GCA_900316075.1 uncultured Lachnospiraceae bacterium
CATCGTGATTTCCGTCCGCCGGAAGACGCCCTTTTCATAATCCATCGTGTGACCGTCATCGTCGTAGTAGATAAATGAAGATTTCCCGGAAGGAACCAGGACAAGGGAAAGGTCCGTAACCGCCTGGGTGCTTACATTAGCCATGGGGGGTTCCGCCTGCGGGACAATGGCGCCTTCCGTAAGGTACAGGGGAACGGAGTCGAGGTCAACCGGGATGTCATAGGCGCGGCCGCCAGTATACCCCTCCCGGGTATAGAAGTCATAGAAGGTATGACCGGCGGGGAAGTATACACGGCGGGTCTTCGCCCCCGGCTCCACGACGTTTGCGACGAAAAGACCGTCCCCCTCGAGAAAGTCGACGCCCTCTTCGTAGGCGGCAGGGGCGTCCGGATAGGCCAGAAATACAGGCTCCATGATGGGCAGGCCCGTCTCGTGGGCCCTGTACATCAGGGAGTAGAGGTAGGGGAAGAGGCGGTAGCGGAAGGCGATGGCACGGCGGATCAAATCCTTCGAACCCGAGTACATCCAGGGCTCCGTCACCGTGTTGTCCGTGTTCGTTGAATGAATCGAGAAGCGGGGCTGGAAGATGCCGTTCTGGACCCAGCGGACGAAGAGTTCCTCGTCGGGGGCGGGCCCGTAGAATCCGCCGATGTCGGCCCCC
The DNA here is from genome assembly GCA_900316075.1 of uncultured Lachnospiraceae bacterium. Lineage (GTDB taxonomy): Bacteria > Bacillota > Clostridia > Lachnospirales > Lachnospiraceae > RUG306. The sequence goes on from ONBT01000066.1 coordinate 662, forward strand.
ATATTGGCCACGCCCGAAAGGCCCATGCCGAGGATGGTAGCGATGTTGTATTTCAGCGCCTCCCAGCAGGTCCTGTTGTCACCGGCCCAGGTCTGGGCATAGCGCTGGATGCCGGCGCAGCCGCTCCGGGTCACGGCGAAGGGGCGCTCATCCGGGTTCACTTCATGCACTGCTTCAACCGTCAAAAGGTTCATGATATTGGCCATGACCGGCTTCAGGGCTCCTGCCGTCGCCCCCCGGCCCTCGTACGAGACTCGGGCCGATTCGTCTACGAGCCCGTCGTATTCGCAGTTATCATTCCAGACGGACGTGGTCCCTTTTTCAATCAGAGTCTTTTTCAGATACTCCTTCCAGACTTCTCTGGCCTTTTCACTCGTGAAATCCACATAGTTCCCGGGACCGCCCCACCAGAGGCCGACGGCAGGCTTCTCCTCTTTCGCGTCTTTGATGAAAAGACCCTTCTCTGCCATCTCGTCGTGAAGGGGGTGGCATAGAAGCATGGCCGGCTTGACATTGGGGGAGACCGTAATGCCCCGCTTTTTCATAGCGGCAAAAAAGCCCGCGGGGTCCGGGAAGCGGTCGTGGTTCCATGTGAAGGTACACCGTTTCAGGCCTTCCGCGGTTTCCACATTGCAGTAGCCGCTCGAAAGCTGGAAACCGTCGATGGGGAAGCCTTCCGAGTTCGCCGTGTCTATGAAATGTTCGATATATCTATCTGCATTGACCGGCAGCTCCGCATAATACATGGAAGAACCCAGATACCCCAGGGCCGCCTTGGGAAGCAGGGCGCTCTTTCCGGTAAGGTCCGTGTAGCGCTCTATGACATCCCGGGCGCTCGGCCCCGCGATGAAAAAGAGGTCGATGTCGCCCCCGTCCGTCCGGTAGGTGCTGTGATGCTTGACATAATTCGAGTGGCTTTTCCCCAGGTCGAAGTCACTTGAATATGTATTATTATAATAATACCCGCAGGCCTTCCCCGTGCCCCCGTTTATCCGGATATAGAAAGGAATGTGCTTGTACAAAGGGTCCGTCCGCTCCGGGTCATACCCCATCGTGTCGCCGGATGAATTCCGCAGGAACTCCCCCCGCTTGTCGAGCGCCCCGGTCCGCTCCCCGAAGCCGTAGTAGTGATCCTCCACCTCCATTACCTGCGTGTGCAGGCGCCGTCCGTTCTCGTCGGCCCGATATCCCATGTAGGGGATGTCCTCGTGCAGGAGGGTTCCGTCTTCGTCATAGATTTTCAGCAGGAAGGGCTCGTGATACACTGCGACCGTGAGACATTTCCCCATGACTAATGTAACCCCTTTGGCGGATACCCCCTGGGGGTATGAGAGGAGGCCCGCGAGCCGTGAGGCGAGCCTGTTTATTTCCTCCGCATCGTCGATGACCAGGCAGTCCGCTGCTTCGACATGCTTCCGCTCGTCTCCGAGGAAGCCGTCCAGGCGGTCCTCCCAGGCAGTCATTGTAAGGATATAAGAAGCTTCTTCAAAATCCCCGTCGAATCCGGCCCGGATTCTCAAAATATCGTCCGTCAGAAAAAGAAGGCGTATTTCCACCGCATTTGTGAACAGGCGGACTGTTTTGCCTTCTTTTCTGATCCCCGTAAGTTTTGTCGCGATCCGCATAGTTTCCCCTCGAAAAACAAAGGAGCGATGACTTCCCACCGCTCCCGCATTTCCTGCTGCAATATGGCCCAGCCTGCTCTGAAAGCATTTCTTCCCGGACCTTTACAAATCTGCTTCCAGCTACTCCGCCAGCATCTGCTCCAGCGCAGCTGCCAGCTGATCGGGGCAGGAGGTGTCCTTGAAGCCGCAGCGGATGCCCTTCAGCGATTCGACGACCTCCTTCGCCGGTCGGCCTATTGCGAGGGCGCTCACCCCCTGGGTGTTGCCCAAGCAGCCGCCAAGGAAGCGGATGTCCTTCACAACTCCCTCATCGTCGAGCTCAATATGAATGTTCTGTGAGCACACGCCCGTCGGGCGAAAGTCCATTTCTTTTGTCATGTCAAAAACCTCCTTTCAAAACTATGGTGCTCCCGTTATCATGCACCTGTTTGCCTGTCAAATCAATACAATCCTGTACAATTTTTTGCGCTGTAAGCCGCCATTTCTGAGGCTTTCAGGAAACTCAAAAAATGTGTTTGCCTGTCAACGGGAGAGTATTGCCTGAGCCAGGTCGAGCTTCGAGTCATCGACCAGGACCTCGTAGGTCGTCCGCTTGCCTCCGAGGGAATAGATATCTGCGAATGCGCTGTAGACAGAAGCCTCGATGGAATTGGCCTGCAGACGGATGACCATCTTCTCGGCCTCAGCTTTGGAATTTACTGTAGCGGCAATTGCCTGGGCCATGGACGGCCTCCTTTCATCTTTCAGAACTTCACGACAAATTCCGTCCCGACGCCGGGCTCGCTCTTCATCGTGACCTCGGCCGAGTGGATTTCACAGATATGCTTTACGATGGCAAGGCCGAGGCCCGTGCCCCCGTTTTCGCGGGAGCGGGATTTATCGACCCTGTAGAAGCGCTCGAAGACGTGCTCCTGGTCCTCGAGGGGGATTCCAATCCCGGTATCCTTCACAATTAATAATGGATGACCCTCGCGGATGGTCACCGTCACGTCGACGGTGCCGCTGGGGCGGTTATACGTGATGGCGTTCTGTACAAGATTGATGATGAGCTCGTGGATGAGTTCCCGGTCCCCGCTGATGCCGGCCGCCGCCCCCTTGAATGTAAGGAGGACGGACTTCTTCTTCGCGTTGACCTGCAGCTGGTCGCAGCAGTCCTTCGCCACGGCGTAGAGATCAATCTGCTCAAACTTTCTCGGAACCACGTCACTGTGGTCCATCTCGGAAAGGTGGATGATATCATTGATGAGGGAAAGCAGGCGGTCCGCATTGTGGCGGATCTGCTGCAAGGCCCGGGTTTCGTCCTCCCCCTGGACCATATTATTCTCAATGAGCTCGGTATAGCCGGAGATGGCTGTGAGGGGCGTCTTCAGCTCGTGTGAAACACTCGCAGTGAAGTCCTGGCGCGCTTTTGCGGCGGACAGAATGTGGACGTGCTGGGAGCGGATTTTCCGCACGAAGGGCTCGAGCTCGCGGTAGGGGGCCGGGTACATGCTGTCGTCGAGGTGCTCGGCCATGGCGTTGATGGGCTTGATGAGGCTGGCCGTCAGGATCTGTCCCAGGATGATGCAGCCGATGAGAATCATTGCGGAAATGGCCCCGATCATGGGAAGGGCGGAGGCGAAAATCGTGCTCATGCTGTCGGCTTTTGTCGAGACGCGAAGCACCGTCCCGTCTTCAAGCAGGAGGGCGTAATAAAAGGTGTTTTCCCTCATGGTGTCCGACTGCCGCTCCGACTGGCCTTCCCCGGTCTCCAGGGCCTCAGAGATTTCCGGCCGGTCCATGTGGTTGGGCAGGGCGTCCGCCGCGGTCTCCGAATCGTAGAGGACCACGCCGTCCGCTGCCACCCAGGTAATCCGCAGATCTCCGGACTTCAGTCGGCCGATGTTTCTGATGTCGGAATTGACCCGGCTGCGGTCGGCCTCGGAATAGGCGTCCTGGAAGACTTCTGTCTCCTTCAAAAGCTCTGCGGCGACCTTCAGGTCCTTCTGCACCTGGTGGCCGAAGTTTTTGTATGACACATATTCAATGCTCAGGGCCGTAGCCAGAATGGCCACCAGGGCAATCACCGCCAGGCTGAGGTTGATCTTCTGCTTCATTTCAGTTTTCCACCGCTTCGGTCCCGATGCTGTAGCCTACGCCGCGGACCGTACGAATCTGCTTCCCGCAGGGGCCCAGCTTCTGCCGCAGGGTCTTGATATGCATGTCGACAGTCCGGGTCTCGCCCTCGAAGGCCGAATTCCAGACCACCCGCATGATGGCGTCCCTCGACAGGACCACATTTTCATTCAGCATGAGATAGCGCAGAAGCTCGTATTCCTTCAGCGTCAGCTCCACCGGCGTCCCGTCCGCCGTCACGACGTGGCGGTCGTGGTCCAGCATGATCTTTCCGATGGAAATCTGGTCCGGCGTCTCCTTTTTCGACCGCCTGAGAAGCGCCCGGACCCGGGACAGGAGCTCCATGACGGAAAAAGGCTTTTTGATGTAGTCGTCGGCCCCCTCGTCGAGGCCCCGCACCATGTCCATCTCGGTCGTCTTCGCGGTCACCATGATGATGGGGATGTTCTTCGTCTTGTTCTTTTTCCGCAGCTTCCGGACAATCTTGTACCCGTCCTCGTCCGGCAGCATGATGTCGAGAATAATGAGGTCCGGAATGATTTCCTTCGTCTTCTCGTAGAAGGTCGCCGCGTCGGGAAAGGCCTCGACGATGTGGCCACCATTCTTCAGGGCAATTGTCTCGATGTCCCGAATGCTGTCGTCATCTTCCACTACGTAAATCAGAGCCATTTTCTTTCCCTCCCGATTCGTGCTGCAAGCCCCGATTGCCGGAGTTTTCAATGGTTTACATTACTAATGTAAAACACCCAACGCGGTCTGTTCCTAAGGTAAGATGTATATCCGCTTGAGCCGCATGTACTCGTCCTTGAAATGCTGATCACCGGTCTTCACGTGCTGATTCAGGTACTCGTGGGTGTCCATTTCCCCGCTCTGGATTTCGATAACCGTCACGGCCACATTCGAGCAGTGGTCGGAAACCCGCTCGTAATTCGTCAGGATATCCTCGAGCAGGAGGCCGGCTTCCATGGAGCAGACGCCGCTCCTCAGGCGCATGATGTGCCGCTGCTTCATCTCCATCACGAGGTCGTCGATGACTTCCTCGAGGGGCTCCACGTCGGAGGCGTGTTTGATGTCGTTTTCCAGGAAGACGTTCACGGTCAGGTCCAGAATGTCGCGGACCGCGACGCCCAGGCTGTTCAGCTCGACCTGACCCTGGTCGGACATGGTCAGGCCCTGCTCGTGGAGGCTCGTGACCGCATCCGTGATATTGATGGCGTGGTCGGAAATTCGCTCGAAGTCGGACAGGCAGTGGAGCATGATGGAAAGGAGCTGGCTGTCCTTCGTCGTCAGGTCCCGGCCGGAAATCATTCGTCGTCTGCATAGCCAGCAGCATGGCCTTCTTCGAAATCCGTCCCATCTCGTCACAGGCTTCCTTGCAGAGCTGGATGGCAAAGGCCGGCCGGTCGAGGAAACGCTCGTCGAGGGCTGCCAGAGCCGGATTCTCTTCCTTCTTCTCTTCTTCCTTTTTCGAATCCCGGACCGTGAGGGTGGCCAGCTTCACGAGGCCGCCGGCAAAGGGGAAGAGGACCAGGCAGGCCCCGATATTGAACAGGCTGTGGATTACGGCGATTCCCGCCGCGCTTGCCTCTTCTGTCAGGAACGAAAAGTGGACGAAATGATTGATTGAATAGAAGACAATCATGAAGATTGCCGTCCCGATCATATTGAAATAGAGGTGGATGAAGGCCGCCCGCTTCGCGTTCTTGCTGGCTCCCACGGAAGAAATCATGGCTGTCACACAGGTCCCGATGTTCTGGCCCATGATGATGGGAATGGCCGTCCCGTAGGAAACGACGCCCGAAATGCAGAGGGCCTGCAGGATGCCGACGGAAGCGGACGAGGACTGAATGATGGCGGTCAGCAGGGCGCCGACAATCAGGCCCAGGAAGGGATTGGAGAAATGGGTCAGCATGCCGGTGAAGGCCGCATCGTCCTTCAGGGGAGCCACGGAAGAGCTCATGGCCTCCATGCCGAACATGAGGACCGCAAAGCCGAGAAGAATCGTCCCGATATTTTTCTTCTTGGACCCGTCCTTGCTCCCCATCAGGAAAATGATGCCGATCGCAGCCAGAACCGGGGTGAAGGAAGAAGGCTTCAGGAGGCTGAGAAAGATATTGGAACTGCTGATCCCGGTCAGGGACAGAATCCAGGAGGTGACGGTGGTGCCGATATTGGCCCCCATGATGACGCCGACGGCCTGGTTTAAGTTCATGATGCCGGAGTTGACGAAACCGACCACCATGACCGTCGTCGCTGAAGAAGACTGGATGACGGCGGTCACGAAGACGCCGAGCAGAAGGGCCATCAGGCGGTTCTGGGTCAGCTTCTCCAGAATCTTCTCAAGGCGGCCGCCGGAGAGGCGCACGAGGCCGTCTCCCATTGTAGTCATTCCGTAGAGAAAGAGGGCCAGACCCCCGATCAGGGATAATACTCCGAAAATGTCCATTGAAAAAAATTCCTTATCTATGCGCTCCCGCCCGGATTTTCTGCTGTTCCCGGCAGTATTCCCGCGTTTTTCCCACATGTGCCTGCAGGATTTTACACAATTTTACAAAAGGAATCATACAGGAGACCGGCACCCCGAATCAAGTAGGTTATGTAAAATGTGTGTAAAACATTCTTGTTTTCGCCTGCCCGCGGATTGTAAATTCCTTGTAAAGTGTTTGGAATCTCTTTTCTTTCAATTTACAGAAGTCTTACCGGTGCCCCGTTTCAGCTTTTACAAACAAACTCTATAGTAGATGTATTCATATGGTGAAGAATTGTTTCTCCGGCATGCCCTGCAGGGACGGCAATTGCTGCCCTGACAGGGCCAGAAGGCCGGAATGGGGGATTTGCCATGAAAAGCATCTGGAACTACCTTGAAGAAAAAAACTGGAAGGCGAGTACGAAATTCCGCGCCTTCCTTTTCATAGAAGCCCTGATCTGCGGCCTGATCGGCTTTGCCGTCTGGGGCGTGATTCAGTTCTTTGCCCTGAGCTCCATCGACTGGATGATCTGCTTCATCGGCTACCCGGTCATCTTCTCCTGGTTCGCCGTATTCATCTACACGACCAACAATGATTTCACGGACGGACTGCCGGAGAATTAAAAAAGGACGCCAGATGTGATAAAGGCCAGAGAAGGAGAAAAAAGCTTCAATACCAAGCATTTTTCTCCTTCTCCGGCCTTCTCCACCGCTTGCAAGTGTAAGGCGGAGAGAACTTTTTCAGTAATTCTTCCTTTCTTCTCTTTCTCAAGCTCACTCGCATGCCCGCGTGAACGAGACAAAGAGAACTTTTTCAAGAATTCTTCCTTTCTTCTCTTTCTCAAGCTCTCCCGGCAGCCCGCATGGGCGAGACAGGGAGAACTTTCTCAGAAATCCACCTATTCTTCTCTTCTTCAAGCCCTTCCGCCAACGTTCACCGGTGAAAAAAGGAGAAGATTTCTGAAAATCTGGCAAATTTTTTCTCTGGCACTCTGGCCCTTCGGCACTTCGGCACTCACCCCATCAAACTGCGGTAGATTTCCGCAATCTCGTCTTCCGTGAAGATGACCGGGGTCGGATACCCCTTCGCCTCGGCCGCGGCAAAGGCAACCATGGAAGGAATATCTTCTGCCTTGATGCAGTCGAAATGGGGCTTAATGCCGAACTTCTCATCCAGCCGCTCGATTTCCTGCAGGAAAAGATCTGCCTTCTCCGCCGGACTGAGGCCGCCCCGGTCCGTATTGAGAAGGGATTCCTTCCGCCGACTGCCCGCCGCCTGAAAATCAGCCGCGGCATCAAAGAGTTCAGCGAGCCGGGGAGTGACTGCCTCCCCGTACCGCCGCATGATGACCGGGAGCAGGGCCGCCATGACCTCTCCGTGGGGAAGATTATAGAAACCCGAAAGGGGATGGCCGATGGCGTGAACATAGCCGACGCAGTTTCTCGTGAAGGCCGCCCCGGCCTTGAAGGAACCCATCAGCATCTTCTCCCGGTTCTTGATGACGGTCCCGTCGTCGTAGGCCGACTCCAGACAGTTCAGGATAATGCAGACCGCGCTCTTCCCGAAGGCATAGGCATGTGAAAGCCCGTAGATATTCGTGCAGGCTTCCACCGCGTGGGTCAGGGCATCCATGCCGGTCTGACCGGTGACAGCCGGCGGAACGGAAACCGTGAGCTGGGCGTCCAGAGCGCAGGCCCTCGGAATGAGCCTCGGGTCGTTGACCGAATACTTGTGGCGGTCCCGTTCGTCGATGACTACGGCGGCGAGGGTTGCTTCCGAGCCGGTCCCGGCCGTGGTGGGCACAGCATAGAGGGGAACCGGCTTGTGCTTCATGCGCAGGCTGCCGTGCATCTGTGGCACGGAGATGGCCGGGTTTGTGACCCGGGCGGCGACCAGCTTTCCGCAGTCCATGGAGGAGCCGCCGCCGAAGGCCACAAGACTGTCGCAGGCCGTGGTCTCAAAGGCGGCGACCCCCTCTTCCACATTTTTTACCGTGGGGTTGGGAATGGCCCCGTCCCAGACCGTGGTCCGGATGCCAAGCCCTGCCAGCTCCCTCGTGAAGCCGTCGACAAGGCCGTGCTTCGTGACGGTCTTCCCGCACACGATGAAGACATGCCGACAGCCGTCGTGGACAATCCGCTCAGCCAGGCGCTGCAGGGCGTCCCGTCCTTTGTAGGCGTCCGGCAAAGGCAGGCGCAGAAGCCCCAGCATCCGCTCCTGGGCATATTGGTAAATTCTTTCCTTATAAAAAACCATACAGGGCCTCATGCATTCTTGAGTTTCGAATACTTGAACACATAGATGAGATGTTCCAGTCCCGCAGCCAGGCAGCTGACAGGTGTGCCCTCTCCGGTCTTCTGGCAGGCCCAGGCGGCCAGGCAGTTTTTCTCAAGTACCATGCACACTGCGTCGGCTTCCTCCTTGTCACTTCCGACGCAGACCGCCCCCTTCGTCTTCACGAAGACCATGGGATAATGGACAAGGGCCCTGAGAATGTCGGTCTTCGTGGCCGTGGCCGGAAGACAGCGGATGCTCCCCCCGCTCATCTGGGCGCAGTCGTCGATATAGGCGGGAACCGGCTTCCCCAGGTCCGCCATCTTCCGCACGAAGGTACTCTTGAGAAAAGCAAAGGTCCGTCCGCCCCCGGTGCGATAATTAATCATGTGCCTTGCCGAATCCGTCCCGGGAATAAAGGCCTCCGGCAGGTTGTAGTAGACCGTCAGGTCCTCAAAGCGGGCCTTGCAGAGAGCCTCCAGGGACCTGGCGACGGCAAACGCGCTCTCGTAATCGCCTCCAATGCAGACCGCCCCGTGATTTCGCATAAGTATGGCCTGGGCCTCCGGATACAGGGCCGCCGCGGCCTCGACGTTCTCCGCCAGGGGCTTGGTCGTGGAAATCCCGTACTCCGCGCAGGGAACCACCTTCCCAAGGACCGCAGAATAGGACTCCCCGAATCCCCTGAGGGTCCGGCCCGTCGCCCCTATGGCCGTCGCGTAGTTCTGATGGGTATGAATAATGAAAATCGCCTCCGGATGCAGCCTGTAGAGAGCAGCGTGTACAGCCTTCTCACTGGACGGCTTGACGGTTCCCGACCAGGAGCAGTCGTCAATGCGCACCGGCACGATTTCACTCCGCACCAGGTCCTCATAGGACCGCCCCGAGGGAGTGATCACAAACTCCTCGTCGGAAATCCGGCAGGAAATATTGCCCCAGGTCCGTGCAATCAGGCCCTCAGCCACCAGCTCATGCCCGGCCTTGATCACCAGGTCTTTATCTATCCTTTCAGCCTGCAAAATCCCGGATTGTACAGGATTGTATCGATTTGCCTGTCAACGCCAAATTTTCAGTTTCCTGGAAGTCGCAAAAACAGAGGCTCTCAGAGGCAAAAATTGTACAGGATTGTATCGATTTAACAGGCAAACGCATTTACTCCAGCTTTCCGCACTTATCAAATACGCGGTCGAAGCGGCTGATGACATCGTCGATCATCTCTTCATTGTAGGCGGCGCTTGTGTACAGGCGGCTGCCGGCCAGGGTCACGATGCCTTCCGCCATGTAGGCGGCCCCGATATGCTCCATTTCAGTCTGCCGCTTGCCGGTCCCTTCCGCCATGTAGGCGGCCCCGATATGCTCCATTTCAGTCTGCCGCTTGCCGGTCTCTTTGAGAATCGAGGGAACCTGCCACAGCTTGCTCCAGTCGATGCAGAAGTGCATGGTGCCGACACTGTCCAGGTGGCAGATGGAGCCCTGGTTAAATACGACGAACGGAAGATTGTGCCGTTTAACGGACTCCTGCAGCCCCTTGGTCAGGCGATCGCCCATGCGGCCGGCCTGCTCGCAGGCGTTCCGCTTCTCGATTTCACAGATGGCCGTGTAGCCGGCGCAGCAGGAAATGGGGGTCGCGGACATGGTGCCGCCGCAGAGGGCTTTGGAAATCTTCTTCCCGCTCTTATCAAGGCCGGCGCCCAGATGCTGCATGCAGTCCCGGTGCCCGCCGATTCCGCCCGCTCCGGGGTAGCCGCCGGCAATGACCTTGCCGAAAATCGTGAGGTCGGGGTCGACGCCGAAGAAGCCCTGAGCCCCGTGAATGCCGATCCGGAAGCCGGTTACGACTTCATCGAAAACGAGCAGGGCCCCGTACTTGTGGGCCAGGCGCTCGCAGCCCTGAATGAATTCCTTTGAAACGGGCCGGGTGCCGGACTCGGGACCCACCGGCTCGATGTAAACAGCAGCCGTGCCCCCGTCCATCTGGTGCATTTTCAGTTTCCGCTCCAAATCCTCGAGGTCATTGGGGAAGAACTCGTCCGTGTGCTTGAAGACGAAATTCGGGACGCCCTTTGACATAATGCCCTTGGTCCCGGGTACCCGGATGCCGTAGGCCAGCTGGTCGGACCAGCCGTGGTAGGCCCCGCCCATCTTCAGAATATTCTTGTGGCCGGTTTTGAGGCGCGCAATCCGGGCG
>ONBT01000062.1 GCA_900316075.1 uncultured Lachnospiraceae bacterium
GACGTATGTAGCTGCGCTCGAGGGCACAGGATTCCGGAGCTGGGGAAGTTCCGCACGTATTTTTCCACATTTCTCCTTGACATTCATCTGCCATTGTAATATTTTCTTAATATCTCTATACGGCACTTCGCCGCGGCTGCACTCGCAGCAGGGCCGGTCCTTTCCGGACGGCTCGGATTTCACATTATTCTTCTACCTCTATCGTACGGATAGGAATAGAAAAGCGCATTGGCAGATGCTATAATCGAAAGGAGAAAACACTTGGGAAAACGGAAAACGTATGATGAGCTGACGTTCACGGATGACTTCATGTTCAGAGAAGTGATGGAGAATCATCCGGAGATCTGTCAGGAGCTGGCGGAACTTTTGACCGGGCGAAAGGTCCTGGAGGTCCGGCTTCCGGAGGCACAGAAAGAGGAAAAGTTTCTCTACGAGGGCCGAGGCGTTCGCTTTGACATCTATTTCGAGGACCAGGCGAATACTGTTTACGATATAGAGATGCAGACAGTCGTGCGGACGTCTATCAAAAAGCGAAGCCGCTACTACAGCAGCATGCTGGACATGGACCACCTCAGACAACATATGTCTTATTCGGAACTCCCGGATACGTACATTGTTTTCATTTGTCTGGATGACCCGTTCCATCGGGATTCTGTCCGCTATACCTTCCGGGAAACCTGTGAAGAACTGCCGGACCTGAAACTGGAGGATGGCAGTACAATTATTTTCATAAATTCAAAGGGCAGGGACGGAACATCACCGGAACTGCAGGATTTTTTGGAATATCTGAACGGGCGGCTGCCGAAGTCAGATCTGACAGAGGCTATAGACCGGGCGGTGCGGGATCAAAAGGAAGATGAACGCGGAAGGAGGAAGTATATGACATTGCAGGAACACTACGATATAGAACACGAAGATGGCGTTCAGGAAGGCATAGTTAGAGGCCGGAAAGAAGGTCGGAAGGAAGGCATTGCAGCCGGTCAGAAGCAGATGTCTCTCGTTCTGAAAAATCTTTTTGATGCCGGAAAGACCGATGAAGTAGAGAAGGCCCTGAATGATGAGGACTATTTGAACAAGCTCATTACAGAGTTTAAAGATAAGTAATTTGATTCCCCGTCAATTGTAGGGTTGGCGGGGATTTTTGGACCTCTACACATCATCAAGTTTGGATTGGTTCCGTTTCTCGGGGGTCTGACCCGCTCCTCGGACCATAAGCGGACAAGGCTTTCCGGCACCTGCCGTCGAGGTCAGACCCCTCTCGGCCACTCTCGCTGCGCTCGATATTACTTTGGCGAACTGCCCAATGACAGCTTCCCTCATGACGAATCTCGCTTCGCTCGAGGACACAGGATTCCGGAGCCGGGGGAGTTCTCCGCCGACACTATTTCCTGCAAGGCCGCCAGCACCAATTGAGATTATTCTAAATCTGTGAGATAAGATGCAAATAAGAAGAGCAATCTGTCAGCTACGTTTCGGACGTAGACCTGGGGCATATGCATTATCAGGGACTGGCGGGTTGTTTTTTTTTGCCCTTTACAAAATATATATTCAAATATATACTAAACGCAGGAGGTGCTTGCTATGGTTGAAACAGCGAAAGTCTTTATGAATGGTGGAAGCCAGGCGGTGCGGCTGCCCAAGTCCTGCAGGGTGAAGGGGGACGAAGTGAATATTCAGAGGATAGGCAGTATTACGCTGATTATCCCGAAGGACCAGAAGTGGGACAGTATGCTCCGGTCTCTGGATCTTTTCACAGACGACTTCATGACGGACCGGGGTGATCTCATCGAGATAGACAGGCGGGAGCCGCTATGAAGTACATGCTCGATACAAATATTATTATATATATCATCAAACACAGGCCTGAGGCGGTTTTTCGCCGGTTTCAGGAGTTGGCCCCTTCAGATTTCTGCATTTCGGCGGTTACGATGGCAGAGATGGAATACGGAATCAGCAAGAGCAGCCGGCCGGAGCAGAATCGAATTGCTTTTGACATCTTCATTTCCGGTATTGATATCCTTCCCTTTGATGATGCGGCTGCGGAAGAGTACGGACCGATCCGGGCCGGGCTGGAGAAGGACGGTATGCCCATCGGCCCCAATGACCTGCTGATTGCGGCCCATGCCAAGTCTCGGGACCTTATATTGGTCACGAACAATACCCGGGAATTCGACCGGGTGGAAGGGCTGACAGTGGAGAACTGGGTGTAGGTGAATGGGGGCAGAACCCTCTCGGCGAATCTTGTTCCGCCTGAGGGCACTTGGATACCGAAGATGAATTTTACATGCCCGCCTTTTTCGTTGAAAAAGGCGGGCGTTTTTACTATAATGAATTGAATTATGGGTACTATCCGATAGCTTGCTCTTTGGAGGATACTTCCTATGGAAAAAAGAAGACTGAATTCATTCCTGAAAAAAATAATAGCTGCAGCGCTGGCTTTTACCTTGGCCTTACCGGGGCTTCCCGTACATGTTTACGCGGAAGAGGTATCTGAGCCTTCCGGCCTTGAGGACCTGGAAACCTACTACACCGGCTCCACCTGGTCCGCTTCCGGGAAGTCTGAGATTTCCGAAAGGTCCTGGACCGTCGGGGCGGATGCCTACTGGGACAAGTTCTCGAGCACTTATTATTATAATCAGATGAATGCCAGCGAGAAGGCCCTGTACGACAGTTTATATGCCGAGGCTTACTCCATGCTGACCGGGACCGGGAATGCCCAGTATATCAGCACGACCTACCAGGGAAAGACCATTACCGGCTATGCGACGAACTTCGTTTCCTATTCCGGAATGACGAAAGACCAGGCCGCCATGGTCGGCTACGTCTTCATGAACGCCAATCCCCAGTTCTACTTCCTGTCGAACGCTGTATATTATCAATATGAGACCCGGGGCTTTTCCACGAATTCGGCCCTGGCCATCGGGGTTTATGATGACTTCGCGAACGGCACGGCCCGGGCAGCGGCCACGGTTTCCTTCCGGACAAAGCTGGATTCGTGGCTTGCCCAGGTGAATGCCGAGGCCAATGCCTATTCAAAAGTGCAGAAGGCCCAGGAGATCATCATGAGCGCCGTCGACTATGACCCGGGCGTCCGGGCCTACGGAAATGACGGGGCGGTCTCGAAATATAATCAGTCCAGCGCCGGACCCTTCTTCGAAGAATATACGGTCTGCGCAGGCTATGCCGAGGCTTTTGAGCTCCTTATGGACGGGGCAGGGGTCACCTGCATCGCCGTGACTTCGAAAACCCACGAGTGGAATGAGGTCTATCTGGACGGGGCCTGGTACAATGTGGACGTGACCTACGACGACGGAGGCTACGGGGAGACCTTTCTCTGCGTCAGCGATACGACCCTGCGGTCGGTGGATACGAACGGGGCCACCCATTCGGCGGAAAGCTTCTATTCGAGCCTGAATATGCCGGCCTGCCCTGCGGATTATGATAAGTCCAATGCCGCTTCTTCCACCAGCGGAACGAATACGGCGGCGAATACGAATACCGGAAATACTTCAAATACCGGAAACACAAGCACGGCGACGATTTCCGCCACCGCGGCAGCCGGCTCCGTCTACCGCCTGTACAACAAAAATTCGGGCGAGCACTTCTATACGACAAGCTCCATAGACGCGAAGTACCTGGCCTTCCTGGGCTGGAGGTACGAAGGAGAAGCCTGGAAGACCGCCCTTTCCACGGCCCATCCGGTTTACCGCTTGTACAATAGAAACGGCGGCGAGCACTTCTACACCTTGAATACGGCCGAGCGGGACATGCTGGTGAAGGCCGGCTGGAAGTATGAGCGAATCGAGTTCTACGCGGCGGATTCCACGGGAGTTCCCGTATACCGGGCATATAATCCCAATGCCAAGGCGAATAACCACAACTACACGACGAATCCCGCCGAGCAGCAGATGCTCCTGAAGAACGGCTGGAAGAACGAAGGCGTCTCCTGGTACGGGGCCAAGTAACGGGCGGCCGGAGAGCCGGTGGTTTACAGTAGTCATAAATCTCGGAAGAGTAGTTGTTTTACATTATTCATGAAGAAATGAAAGGAAGAGGATTTTGAAGTTTGGAAAGAAGCTGCTGACGGGTATTCTTGCGACTGCGACGATACTTTCCCCCCTTGGCGCCCTCCGGACGGAAGCGGCACCTGCAAATGCAACACCTGAAACGATCACGGTACCGGCCTCGGAGGACGGGGACGATACCTATATGGGCTCCGCGGAAGAGGCCATTGCCGAGATCGTCGCGAAGAAGGCCGAGAATCAGGCACGGACGGCGGCAAAGGCCGGCGGAAGCAGCATCACCATGAAGACCGCCTGGGTCGGCGATGCGGTGGCGGGCGCTCCAAGAGACGCTTCGGCGCCCCAGTATATGGGTATTGATGTGTCCAAGTGGCAGAACTCGCCGAAGAAGGACCCGACGACCGGGGAGACCACCTATACGGCCATCGACTGGGCGTCGGTCAAGGCGTCCGGCGTGAAATTCGCCATTATCAAGGTCGGCGGCCGGACCATTACTGGCGGGGCCCTGTATGCGGACCCCTGCTTCGAGATGAATATCAAGGGCGCCATTGCGGCCGGCATTCCGGTGGGTGTCTATTTCTACTGCGGTTCCATCAATCCGACGGAGGCCGTCGAGGACGCGAACTGGGTGCTTGAGATGGTGAAATCCTATCCCCTGTCCCTGCCGGTCTTCTATGACTACGAATATCAGAACAAGGTCAGCTATCCCTACGAGCGGGTGCGGGACGACGGCGGCGAGGAGGCCGTGCGGTCGGCAACCATTGACTTCTTCTGCAAGACCGTCGAGGCGGGAGGCCGGAGGGCCGGCTTTTACACGGGTTCCAATCTGGCCAAGGGCGGCACGATTGACTACACGACCCTTTCGACCCGCTATGTGTCCTGGATAGCCCGCTACGGGAAGAATGATGCCACCATTGACATGGCCTACTTCCCGATGGTGCAGAACGTGGACATCTGGCAATATTCGTCTTACGGAAATATCGGGGGCATCACGGGCCGGGTCGACATGGACCTCTGGTTCGATTCCGGAAACGCCAATGTGGCAGACGTCCCTGTCTACCGAGTCTACAACCACTCCACCGGCGAGCACCTCTACACGACGAACGCGGCGGAGCGGGACCTGCTGGCGGCTTCGGGCTCCTGGGTCTATGAGGAAGGCGGCGGCTGGACCTCGCCCGGCTTCTCCGCCTATCCGGTATACCGCCTCTATAACCCCCACGGGGTCGAGCACTTCTACACGAAGTCGGCGGAAGAGAAGGACATGCTGGTGAAGGCCGGCTGGAACTACGAGGGCATCGCCTTCTATTCGGCGGATCCTTCGACGGGTCTGCCCCTCTACCGCTGCTATAATAAGAACGCTCATGCCAACAATCACCACTATACCCCGGTTAAGGCCGAGGCCGACTGGTTGGTGACCATGGGATGGCGCTATGAGGGCGTTTCCTTCTACGCGAAGGATCCGACGGCGGCTTATTCGGTCCCAGACAGTGAGGGCGACAATAGCGACCAAACCGATAGTGAAAATACCGGCGAGACAGATTCGACCGGGGAGGTTATTACAGGGGACGACGGCAGCAGTGCCGCAGAGACATCTGACGCGGGGGCGGAGGATGCGGCAGGGACCGTTTCTGACGGAGCTCTTTCTGCTGATTGATACTAATGTAAAACCGATACGTCTTCCTGCCCTTCAGATCGGGCGGGAAGGTGCAGAGGAGAAAAGCAAGTATGGGAAAAGTGTATGAACGCCTGCAGACGGCCCTGACAGCTGTCCGGGAGAAGACGGACTTCGTCCCCCGGGTGGGCCTGGTGCTGGGAAGCGGGCTCGGGGACTTCGCGGACACCTCGATGGAGGTCGTGGCGGAGGTTTCCTACACGGATATTCCGGGCTTTCCGGTATCTACGGCTCCCGGCCACAAGGGAAGATATGTCTTCGGCTATGTGGGCAAGACCCCGGTCGTCTGCATGCAGGGCCGGGTTCACTACTATGAAGGCTATGATATGGAGGACGTGGTCCTGCCCGAGCGCCTGATGGGGCTCATGGGAGCAGAGACAATCTTCCTTACGAACGCGGCGGGCGGCATCAACGCGGACTTTCATGCCGGAGACCTGATGCTGATCACGGACCAGATTTCCTTCTTCACGCCTTCGCCGCTGCGCGGGGCAAACGAGGGTGAACTCGGAAACCGCTTCCCGGACATGTCGGAAATCTATGACAGGGATCTCAGGAAACTTGCCTTGAAGAAGGCGGGGGAACTCGGCATTGAGTTGAAGCAGGGCGTCTACTGCCAGACCAAAGGCCCGAACTACGAGTCGCCTGCGGAAATCCGCTTTTTAAAGACCATCGGGGCGGACGCGGTCGGCATGTCCACGGCCTGCGAAGCCATTGCCGTGAATCACATGAAGAAGAAGATTATCGGAATTTCCTGCATTTCAAACCTCGCGGCCGGCATTTCCCCTACGCCTCTCACGGAGGAGGAAGTCCTCGAAGCCGGCAAGGCTGTGGCGGAGAAATTTACTTCATTGGTAACGGCAATTATCGAGGAATTGTAATGAATATTCGCTTCAAAAATGCAAAGATTCTCACGACGAAGGACGACCACACCTTTGACATCATCGATGGCGAGCTCTGGGTCGTAGGGGATGAGATCGCCTACGTCGGCGACGGCAGCCGGGTTCCGGCGGAAAGCCCTATCGCCTGGGATGAGACCAGGGACTGCGAGGGAAACCTCCTGATGCCCGGCTTCAAGGACGCCCACACCCACACGGCCATGACTTTTCTGAGGTCCTATGCGGACGACCTGCCCCTCAGTGACTGGCTCAATAAGCAGGTTTTCCCGAGGGAGGCCCAGCTCACGGCCGACGACATCTACTGGCTTTCCATCCTGGGTATCATGGAGTACCTTACGAGTGGGATCACGTCGAACTTCGACATGTACTTCCACCCCCAGACCATTGCGAAGGCCTCGAATGACTGCGGTTTCCGGACCGTACAGACCTCGGGTCTCAACAATTTCTCCACTTCGATTGAAGAGCTTTCCGAAGACTACCAGGCCGTAAACGGGATGGGGCCTCTCCAGTCTTTCCTGATCGGCTTCCACGCCGAATACACGACCTCGAAGGAACTCATGGAAGGCATCGCCGGACTCTGCAGCAAATTCCAGTCTTCCTGCTGGCTCCATAATTCGGAGACCAAAGCCGAAGTCGAGGGCTGCAAGGAGCGCTATGGCATGACGCCTACGGAACTCACGGAGTCCCTGGGCATGTATGAGTACGGGGGCGGCGGCTACCACTGCGTCTGGTTCTCGGACGAAGACTTTGAAATCTTCAGAAAGCACCACCTGACGGCGGTCACGAATCCCTGCTCGAACCTGAAGCTGGCAAGCGGCATCGCCCCGATTCAGCGCTTCATCAGGGAAGGCATCAATGTCGCCATCGGCACCGACGGCCCGGCTTCCAATAATGCCCTCGATATGTGGCGGGAGATGTACCTGACCAGCACCCTTTCAAAAGTGCGGGAAATGGACGCCGCCTCCATCAAGGCGGATGAGATTCTTTACGCGGCAACGGCCGGCGGGGCAGCCGCCATGGGGCTTTCCTGCTGCGACAGGCTTGCGGCAGGAAAGAAGGCCGACATTATTCTGATCGATCTCCAGCAGCCCAATATGCAGCCTGAGAACAATCTCGTGAAGAACCTTGTCTACGCGGGCGGCAAGCAGAATGTCATAATGACCATGGTAAACGGCCGCATTCTCTACGAGAAGGGCACCTTCGATATCGGCTTCGACCCGGCGGAAATATATGCAAAAGCCAACGCTGTAATTCAGCGGATGAAATAAAAAGAAAAGAGGAACAAACAAGTGGATTACTCGGTGAACAATCTCCGGCGCATGTACCTGGAATTTTTCGAGAGCAAGGGACATCTGAAGATGGATTCCTTCTCCCTCGTACCGAAGAACGACAACTCCCTGCTTCTGATCAACGCGGGTATGGCGCCCCTGAAGCCTTATTTCACGGGCGAGGAGATTCCGCCCCGGACAAGAGTTACAACCTGCCAGAAGTGCGTGCGGACAGGCGATATCGAAAACGTCGGAAAGACGGCAAGACACCTCACATTCTTCGAGATGCTGGGCAATTTCTCCTTCGGCGACTACTTCAAGGAAGAGGCCATTCACTGGTCCTGGGAATTTCTGACGGAAGTCCTGAAGATGGACAAGGAGCGTCTCTACGTCACGATCTATGAAAACGACGACGAGGCCTTCA
>ONBT01000061.1 GCA_900316075.1 uncultured Lachnospiraceae bacterium
GGTTTCCTTCCGCTCCACCGGCACCTACCCTTCAACCGTCGAAACCATGCACCTCGACATGGTGCACCGGGAGAGCGCCCCCTACTTTGTGGAACTGGGCGGCCGCCGCCTGCCCCACTACCTGAACCGGGCCGAATATGAAGCGGCGGAAGAAGGATGGTATTATAGCTTGACAAAGAAATCTGTTGAAATCACCTATCCGAACCCGAAAACAGACTACGACGTGACCGTCAGCTTCGAGCCCGTGGACCTGATTGGAATGTGAGATTTCAATGCGCTCTGGCGGATTTGCCTGAAATGTGACCTTTCATTTTTCACATTTTCAATGTATAATACTTCTCACCGTGGACAGGGAACGGGGAGTACTTGGATTAAGGAGAAAGACATATGCCGAACAGGGCGGATCTGATCATGGGCCTGAACCAGGCCATGAAGGGCGACAAGACCGATGAACTCGGGAGAGAATATGTAGAAGACACGAACACCCTGAAGACCGGGGCCGAGGGAGGCACGACCGAGGTCAGTGTCATCATAGATAAGGGGCATTTTTCCCAGATTGCCTCCGGCGTCATCCGCTACTATGTGACGGACCGCAGAGGAATCGAGGAAGGAAACGACCTCATCTTCAACGAATCCGACGGGGGCTTCAAGACCACCGGACACCGCCTGACGAAGCGGGTCCTGTCCGTCAAGTCCTACCTGGACGTGCATGGGCTGAAGGAAGGCTGCTACATCGTCTCCTTCTAAAAAACTATACAAGATATTCCGGGGCCGCGCGAAAAAAGTCGCGCGGCCCCTCGTTTGCCTGTCAAATCAGTACAATCAAATACAATTTCGCTCACTGAGAGCCTCTGTTTCTGTGCCCTTCAGGAAACTGAAAATTTTGCCGTGACAGGCAAATCGATACAATCCTGTACAATTTTGCAAGCTGTAAGTCGCAATTTCCACGGTTCTCAGGAAACCGAAAAACGGTGCGTGCCTGTCAAACCAACGACAGCCGTACCACCACTTCCGCATGGGAAGTGAAGGGGAACATGTCCACCGGCTGGATTTTCTCCACCTTGTAATGAAGCTTCGTGAAGAGCGAAAGGTCCCGGGCCAGGGTGTCCGGGCCGCAGGAAATGTACACAATCCGCCGGGGGGCAAGCTTCGCGGCACTTCGGATGAACTTCTCCGTCGCACCGGTCCGGGGCGGGTCCATGAAGAGGACGTCATACGGGCCTTTTCGGGCACTCACCAGGTCTCCGGAGGCATTGCGGCCGAAGCGCTCTTCCTCCGGCCGTCCGTAGAGGATGCGGGAAGCCGCCTGGCGCTCCATGTACTGGCCGGCGTCTTCTGCAGTGAAGGCAATATTTGTAATATGATTATCCGCGGCATTTTTCCGGGCGTCGGCCACGGCTTCGGGATTGAGTTCCACACCGACGACGCTCTTCGCATGCGCTGCCGCGGAAAGGCCGATGGTTCCGGTCCCGCAGTAGGCATCGAGAACGGTCTCTTTGCCGGATAGCTCCGCGAAGTCCATGGCCGTGCGGTAGAGGACTTCCGTCTCTTTGGGATTCACCTGGAAGAAGGATGACGGGGAAATGCGGAAGGTCAGGTTTCCTATGGAATCTCGGATGAAACCGGGCCCGAAGAGCGTAGCGTTCTGAGGGCCCAGCACCATGCTCGTATGGCCGGGGTTTACATTCTGCACGATTGTCGTGATTTCCGGATGGGCTTCCTGGAGGACCTTGAGAAAATTATTCTTGCCCGGAAACATGCGCTCGGAAAGGACCAGGACCAACATGATCTCATCCGTCGCAAAGCCCCGCCGGACAAGGATGTGGCGCATGAGGCCGTAGCCCGTATCCTCGTCGTAGATTTTCAGCTTGAAGTCGGAAATCAGTTTCACGACGTCGGCAGCAATCTCCTGGCACTTTTTGTCCTCGAGCAGGCATTCGGGCTGGTCCACGACCCGGTGGCTCCCGGCCTCGTAGCAGCCCGAAAGAATCCTGCCCTTATTGTACGCGAGGGCCCGGTGAACTTTTCCTCTATAATAATATGGATCCTCCATTCCCAGAATGGGCTCCACTCTTCCGAATCCACTAAGAAGGGCCTGCAGGGCCTTCTGCTTTTGTTCCAGCTGCTTCTCGTAGGGAACCCCTGAAAACTCGCAGCCCCCGCACTTCTTCTGCACGGGACAGGGTGATTCGTTCATGATTTCTTACCTCCGCGGGACGCCTTTTTATCTTCGGTCTTCCAGCTGTTCTGCTGCGTTTTTCTACCTGCAATGGGTTTTGCTGCCATCGTGCCGATTCTTTTCTTTGATTCCGCTTTACCGGCAGACTTTCGCTTGCCAGATGGTCCGTGGTTTACATTATTCTCATGAAGCTTCTCCGCCCACCTGGGTTTTCTGGGCGGGATCAGGCATTTCGGCCCGAAGCCGATTAGGTCCTGCCGGCCTTCCTTCAGGAGGGCGGCCTTCACAAGCTCGTAGTTTTCCGGTTTTTTGTACTGGATCAGGGCCCTCTGCATGGCCTTCTCCCGCGGGCTCTTCGGGACATACACGGGTTTCATCGTGCGCGGGTCGAGGCCGGTATAGTACATGACCGTCGAGAGGGTCGAGGGCGTCGGGTAGAAGTCCTGCACCTGCTCGGGCGTGTAGCCCAAGTCGCGGATGTGCTCCGCCAGCTCGATGGCCGAGGCCAATGTAGAGCCCGGATGGGAGGACATCAGGTAGGGTACGGCGTACTGCTCTTTTCCGGTCATTCCGTTCACGCGGGCATAGCGGTCGAGGAAGGCTTTATAGACCGCATTTTTCGGCTTTCCCATCAGGGCGAGGACTTCGTCGGACACGTGCTCGGGCGCCACCCGGAGCTGGCCGCTGATGTGGTACTGGCAGAGCTCCTTCAGGAAGTCATCCGAGGCGTCGGCCATCACGTAGTCGAAGCGGATACCGGAACGGACGAAGACCTTCTTCACACCGGGAATTTTCCGGAGCTCCCGGAGGAGCTGCACGTAGTCCGTGTGGTCCACCTTCAGATTCGGGCAGGGTTCAGGCCAGAGACACTGGCGGTTTGCGCAGACCCCCTTTGTGAGCTGCTTCTCGCAGGAGGGGAAGCGGAAATTTCCGGTGGGGCCGCCCACGTCGTGGATGTAGCCCTTGAAGTCGGGGGCTTTCGTCATCTCTTCCGCTTCCCGGATCAGGGACTCGTGGCTTCGCGCCTGCACGACCCGGCCCTCGTGGAAGGTCAGCGCGCAGAAGGAGCAGCCCCCGAAGCAGCCCCTTGTTGATGTCAGGGAAAATTTAATTTCGCTTATGGCCGGCACCCCACCCAGCTTTTCATAGGATGGATGCGGCGCATTCATATATGGAAGTTCGTAGATATCGTCCATCTCCATCGTAGTCAGCGGCGCCGAAGGCGGATTAACGACGACAAACTCCTTGTCCGGATAGGGCTCCACCAGGGGCTTCCCCGTAATCGCGTCCGTATTCTTTTCCTGGGTCAGGAAGCTTTTGGCATAGGCTGCTTTGTCCGAAGAGATTTCCTCCCAGGAGGGCAGCATCACAGGGTCCGGAACTACGGAAATATCCTGGGTTTTAAAAACGGTGCCCTTGATGAAAGTAATATCTTTTACGTCAATTCCTGCCGCCAGGGCGTCTGCAATCTCGACAATGGACTTTTCCCCCATCCCGTAGGAGATGAGGTCGGCCCCGGAATCGAGGAGGATGGACCGGCGCATCTTGTCCGACCAGTAGTCGTAATGGCCGAGCCTTCTCAGCGAGGCCTCGATTCCTCCGAGAATAATGGGCGTCTTCTTAAATGTCCTCCGGATCAGGTTTCCGTAGACAATGGCCGCCCGGTCGGGCCGTTTCCCGGCTGCACCTCCCGGGGTGTAGGCATCGCTATGCCGCCGCTTTTTGTTCACGGTGTAGTGGTTTACCATGGAATCCATATTGCCGGCACTGACGAGGAAGCCCAGCCGCGGCTCCCCGAGAATGGCGATGCTTGTGTCATCCGTCCAGTCCGGCTGGGAAATAATGCCGACCCTGTAGCTCCGGCTCTCGAGGACCCTGGATATGATCGCCGGCCCGAAAGAAGAGTGATCGACATATGCGTCCCCTATGACATACACGAAGTCAAGAGCATCCCAGCCCCTCTTTTCCATGTCCGCCCGGCTGATAGGAAGGAAATCCTTCATCATTTACCTTCCCATTCCCATCAGGATCTGCAGGGTTTCCACGTCATCGGCGTTGATTCTCATATTTGTGGTAATTTTCTCTCCTTCCGGCGAGGTAATGGACATCTCGATGACCGCCCCTTCCCGCATGGAACCTGCGGCCGCCCGGCCGAAGGCAAAAACCTTCGGATGATCCGCTTCGAACTTCTTCAGGCGTTCTCCGATTTTCATCATATCCATGGGATTGAATGCCATAGTTATCATCCTTTCTTCCATTGCTTATCGTTTGCCTGTCAAATCGATACAATCAAATACAATTTCGGGCTCTGTGGCCACCAGTTTTCGCGGCTTCCAGGAAACTGAAAAAATGCGTTTGACAGGCAAGCCCAATCACCATCTACATAAAACTACAATTCCGAAAAAATGTAAATAGTTTGCCGAAAAGCCTCCCTGGCACACAGGCCCCGGGCGACGAATGTCGCCCGGGGCCTGCGTCTTTATGCATCTTCTCTGCAGAAGAGGGTCTGCAGTACATATGATAGAATCCCGCTCATCAGGAAGAAGGCGCCGGCGATGACGTATATCTTCTGCAGGCGGTTGGTCGTCCCGTAGATTTCGAGAACCCCCTGGAAGACAGATCCAAGGGTGAAGAGGACGATTCCGGAATTATAAAGCAGGGCCGCCGCTACGGTAGGGTGCAGGCGAGGGGGCGCTTTCATTAGTAATGTGTAAAGAAGAACCCCGCCAAGCATGGGCCAGAGGAAGGAAAGCACCATGGCGTAGGAGATGACGCTGTGGCTGAAGATTTCATAAATCAGGGCGAAGATAATGCAGAAAAGCATGCCGTAGATATAGTGTTTCCGCGTTTTTTTAAGAGCCGATGTAGACAATGTCGCTCACCTTCCTTTCTCCGATTTCATTTCCGGTGGTCGTCGGATTGTTGATGACAGTCCCGTTGAAGACCATGGTCGAAGAGCCGCCGCCGTCGAGATTGTAGGCGGTGGTGCAGCCCAGGGACTGCATGTACTCGGCCAGTTCATAGAGGGAGAGGCCTTCGCTCTCGCTCGTGCGCCCGTCAGCGACGACGAGGACGTAGTGGTTTTTCCCGATCTGTCCAATGGCGGTGCGGGGGTTCGAAGCCATGGCCTTCCCGACTTCCTCATTCTGACTGACGGAAACAGATCCGTTCTCCACCAGACCGGGCCCGAAGGAAAGAACCTGCCAGGCACCCTTATTGAGAAGTTCCTGAGCCGTGATATCGTCCTCGGAAATCACTTCGAAAGTTCCGTCACTATAGATGACCAGGTCCTCCTGCCCGCTTTTCGCCGTATCCCGGTAGAGGACCCCGTTCCGGATCACGTAGCCCGATTCCTGGGCCCCGTAATAATCCCCGTTGATGGCGAGAATCGCGTTCACGGAATCCGCAATCGACGAAGTCGTCGCGGTCACGTTCTTCCCGTAGGAACCTTTTGCAAATGCGGCTTTAAGGTACGAGACATCTGGCACCTGCACGTCGGCCACATACACGGTCGTGTCATCGACCCGGTCCGTAGTGATCGTGATACTAATATTTCCGTCCGAGTAGGATGTGTCCGTCACACTTGCAGATGAAGCCGAGTCGGAAGAAGTGTCTGCCGCAGAAGAAGAGCTGCTGTCCGATGATGTGCCTGTCGTGGCAGAAGAGCTGCTTCCCGAGGCTGTGCCTGTGCTGTTGGAAGAGCTGCTGTCCGTTGCCGTCTCTGTACCGGCGGTATTTGAAGAACTGCTGTTTTCTGCCGTCACAGCCGCCGCCTCGGTGGTGACGGTGCTGTACACATGGGGAATCACGAAGGTATCCAGCACCGCGTACAGGGAAAAAGCCCCGACCGCCGTCGTAAAAACGACCTTATATATAAGACTTCCTTTTTTCATTGAAGTGGACCTCCTTTCTTTGATGTTGCTATAATAGAGGGGCAACCTTAAAGGGACTTTAACATGAGGAAAAAATGAAAACAGAATTTTTCGGGGAAAAAGATGCGGATGTCTGCCTGCTCCAACCCGTGGACAGACACGACCTGGACATGATGGACAGCGAGTACGCTTACATACAGGAGCACACCTCAAAGAAGATATTTCTCGCCGCCGTTCTCGTTGACGACTGGAACAAAGACCTCTCCCCCTGGGAGGCGCCTCCGGTCTTCGGGAAGGAGGGATTCGGAGATGGGGCCGCAGAGACGCTTTCATATATAGAGACTAATGTAGTTCCGGAGCTTCTCGGGGGAAGACATGCTCCGGCACAGCCGGAGGCAGAGGAAGGGACAGCAGCTGGTGACACAGGAAGGATTCCAATTATTCTTGGAGGCTATTCCCTTGCCGGGCTATTTGCTTTGTGGAGCGTGTACCAGACGGACATTTTTGCCGCCTGCGCGGCAGCCTCTCCCTCCGTCTGGTTCCCGGGCTGGATTGACTATGCCGCAAGTCATCCCGTCAAAACCGGCTCCGTCTACCTGAGCCTGGGCGACAGGGAGAAAAAGACCAGGAATCCGGTCATGGCCACGGTCGCGGACTGCATAGAAAAACAGGCCGTCCTCCTGGACGGCCTGCCTCACACCCTCGAATGGAATCCGGGCAACCACTTCGTCGACTCAGACATCCGGACAGCGAAGGGATTCGTCTGGGCGATTCGATTTGCCTGTCAAATCGATACAATCAAATACAATTTTTGCAAATGAGATGCATTGTTTGCAAGGCCTCCAGGAAACTAAAAAAACGGGATTGACAGGCAAATCGATACAATTCCGCACAATTTCTGTGACTGCAAGCCCCTGTTTTCGTGGGTGCCAGGAAACCAAAAAAACGTGTGTACCTGTCAACATCAGCGGCTGTTCTTTGTCCATGCCGGGATTTCTTCTTCCACGTATTTACGGTATTGAGCCACCGAATCGGGACCGTAGAAAAGTGACAGGACATCTTTGCTGCAAATAATATTATTCTTTTCCAGACCAAGATATGCCTTATAGCTTGAGTATCGGTATTTCTCGGGACGACTGACAATAGCAGCTCTTACCGGGTTCAGGTGAATGTACCTGGAAGCCTCCATCAGATAGGAAGCGCTGTCAATCACTCTGGCCTGATAGCGCGCCTGAAACACGTGACCGCTGCATTCATGTTGCTTATTAAAATATCGGGCATAGGAATATTGCAGGGTCTGCATCCATGTACTGATGGGGTAATCCGAAGTCCGGATCAAAAGGTGATAATGGTTGGTCATCAGACAATAGGAATTAATAATGTAACCCTTGTCCTTTGCCAGCTTTTCCATTTTCTGCAGGAACTCGGCGTAATCAATGGGGCTCTTGAACAGATCCCCTCTTCGACTTCCCCTGTTTATCAGGTGCAGTGTAGCTCCCGGGTACCATAGGTGACTTTCATTAGCCATAATAATGCTCCTTTCAACATGCCAAAACCTAAAAAATTGAGGAGAAACGGGGCTGTTCAGAAAGAACATGCCTCTGCCGCGGACTGCGGCTGACCACTGGAACAGCGGTCAAAAGATGTTAGAATAGTACATCCCTCTTGGCAGCCTTGTCAAGAGGGATTCTCCGGTTTGACAGGCAAACAAAAAAAAGACAGGCTCCGCAAACCCGCATGGACAGTGGCTCAAATTGTACAGGATTGTATCGATTTGCCTGTCAACGAATAAATGGTGACCTTTGCCTGCATTTTTGGTAGAATAGAAACAGTATTCTTCGGAGGGTGTAAGTAAGGGCAAAATTCCGCAAACTGCGTAGCAAGGGAGAAGCGAAGCATGAGCAGCGGGTACACCTATGATTCCGGGACCGGAGTGCTGGACAAGGCCTCCATCCGGGAGTACACAATTCAGTCGCTTGCGAAGGTCAGTGACAGGGAAAACGCCACCTGGGTCGGCATTGGGGACATCGACGACTTCAAGGACATCAATGATTCATACGGGCATGCCTATGGGGACAAGGTTCTGAGGCTTGTGGCGGATACCTTCCGCCGGCACCTGGGCGGCTGGGGAGAAATCGGCCGCTTCGGGGGAGACGAGTTCTTTTTCTGCATCAATGATGCGGACGAGGAGACCGTGCGGAATATCTTCCGCCTGTCCAGGGTGGACATAAGCCAGCAGACTGCGCCGGAAATGGC
>ONBT01000059.1 GCA_900316075.1 uncultured Lachnospiraceae bacterium
ATATTACAATCTGCGTCACCAGCCCCGTCGCATAGCGGCGGATGATGGTAGAGTCCGCGACAACTGTCCCGTAGGCCAGGGCCAGGATGCTGCCCATCAGGGGAGAAATCAGCATGGCCCCTATGATAATGGCCGTGGAGTTTGTATTCAGGCCGACCGAAGCAATCAAAATCGCCAGCATGAGCATGAAGGCGTTCTGGCCGGTCACCTTGCCGCCGGAGAGAATGCGGTCCCGGACTTCCTCCGGGGAGGCGTTGTCCTCGGACAGGGAGAATGTGACCTTCAGAAGCTCCTTGAAAGAAAGCTTCTTCTTCCGCATCTCCTTGATCTCTTTCCGGGTCTCCCTGGCGCCCTTTTTCAATTCTTCCCGCTCCTGGACCCGCTCTTTGTGGGCTTCGTGCAGGGTTTCCTTTATATTTTCATGATTTTCAGTCATGTGAGCACCTCCATTTTTCTTCCTGCTATTTTACCCCTGCGGACGGCTTTTTGGAAATAGACAGGGGGCAAAAAAGGCTTGTTTCAGAATGTATGAAAAAATAGACAAGGTGCATACGTGCATTTTACCATCGGGCACAAAATGTTGTGCTATAATTCCCTTGTGGCAACAAGATAAAGAGTTGCCGACAACAGAATAGGAGCGCTCTATGCAGAAAACCTTCGTACTTGACACGAACATTCTGATCGGAACCAGCGGTGACGTCCTCGATTCGCTCTTTGCCACCGACAACCACGTCGTAATCACCCATACGACCCTCGACGAGCTCGACCGCCACAAAGGGGACCCGGGTGAGAAAGGCTATGCGGTCCGCGAAAGCATCCGCAAGATTTTCGCCTTCAAGGACAAGCGGTACGGGGACTATGAGAACGGCTACCACACGCCCGGCGGCGGCACTTTCCGCATAGAGCTTGATCATATCGACGGCGAATACCTGCCTCCCGACTGGGACCGGGCGAAGAATGATAATAAGATTCTGAGCGCCGCGGCCTGGCTTTCCCACACGCTCGACGAGCAGGTCATCCTGATCACCAACGACGCCGGCATGTACATGGACGCCCTGATGGCAGGGCTGAAAGTCCAGAACTACAAGGACGAACAGGTCAATGCCGACCAGCTCTACATGGGGCGCGACGATTTCGACATTTCGCCCGCGGCCCTTCAGCGTCTCTTCAAAGAAAAAACACTTCCTGTGGGAAAGGTCCTGAAAAAGAAGGACTGCCCTCTTGTACTTCCCAACGAATTTCTGACTCTCCACTGCGGGAATCAGGCTCCCCCCTGCTTCGTCGATTCCACCGGCGAAAATATTACTTATCTCGATGATGAAACGGCCTTCGGCGGCATTACCGGAAAGAACAGCGGCCAGCGCTTCGCCCTTCACGCCCTTCTGGCGCCGGCGGACGAAATTCCCCTCGTCATCATCCGGGGCGGAGCCGGGTCCGGCAAGACCTTCCTGTCGCTGGCGGCGGGCCTTTCGAAGGTCTACGACGAGCGGAAATACTCGGAGTATGATAAAGTAATCATCACCCGTTCCAACACCCTGGCCGGCGGCCAAAGCGAGGACCTCGGTTTCCTGCCCGGCACCCTCGAGGACAAGATGGCGCCCCTCCTGGCCCCCTTCTACGACAACCTGAAGACCATCCTGAAGGGCGACAGCAAGGAAGACCCCGAGCAGCTGAAGATTCAGGCGGACGACCTGATTGCAAGCGACCTTGTCGAGATCTGCGCCTTCGCCTACCTCCGCGGCCGGTCGATTCCCAATTCCTATATGATCATCGACGAGGCCCAGAACCTGACCGTGAACCAGGTACGTACTGCGTGCACACGGGCCGCCATGGGGACGAAACTCGTCTTCCTCGGCGACATCAACCAGATTGACGCGCCCCGCCTGGACAAGCGGACCTGCGGCCTTTCCTACCTCTCCGAAAAGTTCAAGGGCAACCCCCTCTGCGCCCAGGTCATGCTGACAGACGACGAGTGCGTGAGAAGCCCGTTAGCGACAGAGGCTGCGAAAATCTTATGACTAATGTAAACCGCGCCGGGCGTACGATTTTGCGGTCTTCTCAAGCATTGTGCCTGACGGACGGATTTTTACCTGCATCTTTGGAATCACATCACAAAAGCACCTGGAGACAGCTATGAATGAGCGGACAGCAGCGCAGGAGGCGGCACTTGAGGCCCTCCGTGCCGACCTTTCCATCGACACTCTTTGGACCTGCATTGAAGCCTTTGCTGGATATGAGTTTACGACCTGGCGGGGCCTGCCTTTTTCCTATACGGTGAAAGGCGGCGAGATTTTTGTGGACCGGAAGGAACAGTCGAAATCTCTCACCAGGTCATCGGTTGAAAAATCACTGGAAAAGGCCCTTGAACTGATGACGGACCCCGGCTACGTGAAAGGACCCAAGAAACTGGGCGCCTGGGGCGTTTCCTATATCTACCCCATGTTCCTGGAGTTCGGAATCATACGGAAAAAGCCCGCCCAGGACAAATGAGGGACGGGCTGGAAGCCTATTTCATGAATTTGTCGATGGCGTCATTCATTTTTTCAATGGCGTCCATATCCCCCTCTTCGGCGGCCTCTACGATACAGTGTTCCAGGTGTTCCTTCAGAATGACCTTGCCCGTATTGTTGAGTTCTGCCTTGACGGCCGCCAGCTGCACCAGGACATCACTGCAATCTTCATTCCTCTCCACCATCTCTTTCACATGGTTCAGGTGACCGATGGCGCGGGACAGGCGGTTTACAATTTTCCGGATTTCCTCCGGGTCGTGGGTGTGGGAATGACTGTGATTTTTCATGAAAAATAACCCCCCGTGGGGCTTCAAGCCCTGTTTTTTGTTCGATATAGTATACCCTGTAACCGGACAAAAAAGCAAACGGAGGAGTGAAAAATGCACATCCCTGAAAACTATCTGAGTCCCCAGACCTGTGCGGTCATGTATGCGGCGGCCGCCCCGGCCTGGGTCATTTCTGCCCGCCGAATCCGGGCGGAGCTTCCTAAAGAGAAGATTCCCATGATGGGGGTGGCGGCAGCCTTTTCCTTCCTGGGAATGATGTTCAATGTCCCCCTGCCCGGCGGAACCACAGGCCACGCCGTCGGCGGAACCCTGATTGCCATGCTTCTCGGACCCTATGCTTCGTGTATTGCAGTATCGGTGGCCCTGCTTCTGCAGGCCCTGCTCTTCGGAGACGGGGGCATTCTCTCTTTCGGGGCGAACTGCTTCAATATGGCTTTTGTCCTGCCCTTTGCCGGATATTTTTTCACGACGATGATTGTGAAGCTGCTGGACAAAAAGCAGCACAGCGACTGGCGGCAGGCTTCCCTGAGATGTCGGCTGATCGGCGGGGCCATCGGTTCTTACATCGGAATCAATGCGGCTGCCTTTTGTGCCGCGGTGGAATTCGGTATCCAGCCCATGCTTTTCCGGGACAGCGCCGGAAATGCCCTCTACTGCCCCTACGGACTCAATATTTCCATTCCGGCCATGATGGTCGGCCATCTGACTATCTTCGGCCTGGCGGAAGTCCTTTTCACGGTCCTGATTTATGCCTTTGTTGCCAAGGCAGCCCCGGACATGTCGGTGGCCCCTGCGGCAGAGAAAAAGACGAAATCAAACCGGGCAGTGCAGATTCTTCTGGCTGTTCTGATTGTTGCAACTCCCATCGGCCTTCTGGCGGAAGGCACGGCCTGGGGAGAGTGGGGAACGGACGAAATCGCTGCTACCGGAGCCGGGTACACCCCGGCCGGCATGAAGGGCGGATTTGAGTGGAAGGCGCTGCTTCCTGATTATTCTTTTGAAGGACTTCCCGACGCAGCCGGCTACATTCTTTCCGCAGTCATCGGGGTGGCCCTTCTCATTATTTTTTTTAAACTCCTTTCCGGACTCGGTAAGAAGGCAAAGACGGCCTGAACTTCTGAAAGTGAGGGACCGCGGAAACAAAGCGCCGGTTGCCCGCAGGTCCTGTCAGGCCCGGTCGGCGGATAGACCTTATGAATCTTCAACTGATGAAAATACTGTCCCGCCTTCTTGAAACGGAGGCGGGAAGAGACGAGGATAGAAAACTTCCGGTTCTTCCCTGGGTCAGGATCCTGCTAGCAGTCCTGACCATTTTTTTGTGTGCCCTTTCGCGGAACGCTGTATTTACGTATGGCGTGCTGGCCGTAGAGCTGCTGCACCTGTCCCTTTTGACGACAGGCCAGGTGGGCCGGGTTATGAAGCGGCTGGCACTTCCCGTTCTTTTTACGGCATTGATTACCCTGCCGGCTGTTTTTCTGGGCAGCCCCGCGACTTGCCTCACCGTCACTCTCAAGGTGACCGAATCCGTTCTGGTCCTGCTTCTCATGAATGAGGACCTGAGCTGGAAGGAAATCACGGGAGCTTTTGGAGCCCTTCATTTTCCGGACCTTTTCGTCCTGGTTCTGGATCAGACCGTCCGCTTTCTGGTCCTTCTGGGCCGCTATTCCGATGAAATTCTTGAGGCCGTGACTCTGCGCATGGTGGGCGGTCTGCAGGAACGGATTTCAAAAGAGGATGAGGGGAGAAGGCTTTCCCACCATGCCCGCCAGCACAATTTCGGCGGGATCCTGGGAACGACCTTTCTCCGGGCCCGGCGCATGTCGGCGGCAAGCTATGAAGCTATGGAGTGTCGGGGCTTCGACGGAACCTATAGGACCTATCGGAAAAGGACCTTCCACTGGTATGACGGGGCCTATCTGGGAATCGGGGCGGTTCTCATTATCCTGTTTGCTTTCTGTGAAAGGGCGATGGGAAAGTAATGGCGGCCGAAACAGGCCTGTGTGCGCCGGATGATTTTTTGAGAGGTTTTTGAAGTGAGCCTGATTGAACTATCTGATGTGAAATTTTCCTACCCAGACGGAACGCCGGCCCTTGGCGGGATTTCGGTTTCCTTTGACCTCGGGAAGTGCTACTGCCTGCAGGGGCCGAATGGGTGCGGCAAGTCCACCCTTTTCCGGATCTTAAACGGCCTGTCCTTTCCGGATTCCGGGACCTACCGCTTTGACGGGACGGAAATCACGGCCGGATATTTGAAGAACAAAAATAATGCCCACGCCTTTCACCGGCAGATCGGCTTCATTTTCCAGAATTCGGAGGTCCAGCTGTTTACGTCATCCGTGGAGGATGAAATCGCCTTCGGCCTTTACCAGATGGGCCTTTCCGACGGGGTGGTTTCGGAAAGGGTGGAGAAATATATTACTCTTTTAAATCTTCAGGACTTTCGGAACCGGGCTCCCTGGGTCCTTTCCGGCGGGGAGAAGAAGCGGTGTGCCCTGGCGGCGGTCCTTGCCATGGAGCCCCGGGTCCTGATTCTCGACGAGCCCATTGCCATGCTGGACGACGAGGGACAGGAGTGGATCACCCGCTTTCTCGAGGGGCTGAAATCCCCGGACCGCCTCATTATCATCGCGACCCACAACCATGCCTTCGCGGACCGGATCGGGGATGTGCGGATTTCCATGACAAAGGACCATGTGATTTCGGGGAATGGGTGAATTTTTCTATGAAAGAATTCGCCGTTGTGCTATATTACTAGGGCTGGCCGGAAACGGCGCGGTTTACATTATTCATAAAGGAGAAGTATTCACATGAAGCTCGGAATCGGAGTTTCAATGCTTACGAAGATCTCCTTTATGAAGAACGAAAAGCCTGTAAAATCAAGCTGTTTGGGGCTTTGGTGAAACTACCGTATTTCACAAAAATTAACGAAAAGCAACTGCAAATTGTTACGTCAGTGTTACGAGATTCAAATGCAAAATAATAAGCCTGTAGCCGGTCTGAGTCGGTTACAGGCTTTAATAATGTTACGTGACAAAACGAGGTAACATCTGGCTATACAGAGGATGTCAGTGAAGATCCGCGACGCGGTTTGGTCAACGCATCTTCGAGACTCCATCCGTGAGAGGTACGGTATTCAAACAGCTTGCGGTCAATATGCCAATGATCACACATAAGGGAACGGCTTCTGAATCGTGTTCCCTGGTGATCCCTGCATTCCTGCCCTCCGTTCGGTTTTACCGGTGTGGTGAGAGCTTCTTCAATACTCATATGATAGACCCGTATTCGGCGAGTATAGGTTTCTGGTTGAATCCCCCAGTGGGCACACATTTCCTTGATGGAAGGGTAGGTTACGCCTGTGTGATCAGTACATTCTATACATGGAAATCGTACAGTTTTCTTCATAGCTATAGCCCTTTATCAGCGCTTCTTAATTTACATATCAGTAAATTTACATTATTTATGCGTAATCATGTCAGATATCAACTAATTATAGTAAACAGATTGATGATTTGCAAGTCCTGTGTTATCATAAAGACTGTTGTAGAATACGCTTAAATCAGTTTTCTATCAGAATAAGGTGAATTGAATGGATATGAATTTACAGGAAAACTACATTAATCTTGAAGAGGCTGCTGTTTATCTTGGGATAAAGCCTGCAACTCTGCGTAGCTGGATAAAGGATCCTGACAATGAGGTCCCGGCTCATAAGGTAGGACGAATGTGGAAATTTAAGCGCTCTGAGATCGATGAGTGGATAAACAGCGGA
Organism: uncultured Lachnospiraceae bacterium; assembly: GCA_900316075.1. Taxonomy (GTDB): domain Bacteria; phylum Bacillota; class Clostridia; order Lachnospirales; family Lachnospiraceae; genus RUG306. The sequence continues at coordinate 6,564 of ONBT01000059.1, forward strand.
AAGAGCGCGATTGTATAGGAGAATATCGGATGGAAATAGCGGAATACAGGGCTAAAAAGCAAAAGGAAATGGAGATATTGCTTTACGATCTGATCAAGAACTGGGAGGATGAGGTTGTAGAGTTTAAGGAAGCCGGTAACGATTATGACAAGGATAAGATCGGCAGGTATTTTTCTGCACTCAGCAATGAAGCGAACCTGAAGGCCATGCAGCATGGATGGCTTGTTTTCGGCGTGAGAAACAAGTCAAGAGAGATTGTGGGAACTAACTACCGGAACACGGAAGGGCTTAGAACTCTTAAGAACGAGATCTCACAGGACACATCAGGTGCGATGAGCTTTATTGATATATATGAAGTTTATCCTGAAGTTGATGGAGAAGTAAGAAGAGTCGTGATGTTTCAGATTCCCGCTGCGATCAGTGCTGTCCCGACTGCCTGGAAGGGATATGAATATGCAAGGGATGGGGAATCATTGAAACCACTTTCTCAGGAGAAAAGGGAGAGGATCAGAAGGCAGACATTTCTGGATTGGTCAAAGCAGTTTGTTAAGGGTGCTGGGATAGAGCATCTTAACAGAGAAGCTATACAAATCGCCAGGGAAAAGTATAAGGAAAAAATGGATGATGAGCATATCTCTGCTGAGGTTGATTCGGTGTCAGATGAGGAATTCCTTGAAGCCAGAAAGCTTGTGGTAAACGGTAAAATTACCAATGCAGCCATGTTGCTTCTGGGAGATGAAAGATATGACTATCTGATGGAAAGCATGCCGGAAGCATCCTGGCGTGTTTATGATTCAAAAGACATGGTTAAGGATTATAAGATCTTTAAGATTCCTTTTATTACGCTTTCAGACCGGATTACGGCAAATATCAGGAATCTGACATATCGGTATATGCCTGATCAGATGACATTGTTTACACAGGAGATCCGCCAGTTTGATCCGTGGGTTCTGAGAGAACTTCTGAACAACTGTATCGCTCATTCGGACTATAGTATAGGCGGCAGGATATACGTAAATGAGTTTGAAGACAAACTGATACTTACGAATCCCGGTTCTTTCATACCGGAAAATATAGAGGTGATCCTGCGTCCGAGCTACACTTCACCGTTTTATCGAAATCAGTTGCTTGCGGATGCTATGGTGAAGTTTAAGATGATCGATACTGAGACTACAGGTATAAGAAGAGTTTTCAGTATTCAAAGAGAACGGTTTTTCCCGTTGCCGGACTATGATCTGTCTCAAAAGAACAAGGTCGAGGTGTCTTTGTACGGCAGGGAGATTGATGAGAAGTTCACTTATCTGCTTCATAACAATGCGGATCTGGATCTTGCAACGGTGTATCTGTTGGATCAGGTTCAGAAGGGTAAGAGAATACCGAAAGAAGCAGTGGCTCATCTGCGTAAACATAAGCTTGTGGAAGGCCGGGCAGATAATCTGTATCTCGCTGCGCCGCTTGCCAGATCCGATGATGACAAAGCAAAATATATAAAGAATAAAGGCTTTGACAACAAGTACTATCAGGATCTTATCCTGGATTATATAAACAAGTTCGGGAAGGCGAGTAAGCAACAGATCCGAGTATTATTGGCTGATAAGCTCCCGGATACCATGACAGATGAACAGAAGGAGCGGAAGATAACTTATCTGCTGACCATGTTAAAGGATGCGGATGAGATAGAACGGGACGGCAACAGCAGACAGCTTGCTTATTGGGTAAAGAAACAAGGATAGGACGGCTCACGTTATTTTTGTAAATGAAATTGTAAATGAAACGGCATTTTTGGTTAATAAAGAATCAAAGAAAGCTTGAAAACACGGGATATGTTCATTTACAACAATGAAAATTGAAAATGAAATTGTAAATGAACGGAAGACATCTGATGTGGTTGAATGAGCAGACCATGAGGCATTTTCAGATGATATAAGAGGAATGTTTTCGAATATAGTGGAAAGCCCGGTTGTGGAGGAAAAATGAGTTCGTCTATAAGAAAAATGGATAATCGATGATAAAACTGATCTTGCACTAAACCTGATAACCCAAAGGTTTTCGGATATGGATGATTATGAGTTAAAGAAAGGGGGCGAATCCACTTCGCCCCTTTTGCAATATGTTTACTGTTTTTAAGAAAAAATGATTTTACGCAAATGTTCG
>ONBT01000056.1 GCA_900316075.1 uncultured Lachnospiraceae bacterium
AACGGGCGCGATGCCGAAGGCTCGCGAATTAGTATTGAGGAAAAAGGAAATGCCTTCGGCCGGGCGGCCTGAGCAGAGGCTCCGCTCCCGGCCGTACCCAGTGACAAAGCATGACGCCCGCCGAATCCAAAGCAGGACCACGCCGGATTCCCCATGCATGTCTATCCGCATGGAACAAGTCCGGCCCGGCTCAGACGCCCAAAGGACTCCTGAAGCCCGGGGACCTGCGAAGACCGGGGGAGCATGAAGAATTCCCCCGCTTCGGGAAAGAGCGAAGGATTGGGTTAATAGCTTGTTCCAGTGCAAGCGTCCGCCAAACTTGCGGGAGTTTTTGGGGCTATGGCTTGTTTCAGGACAAATGTCCACCAAACTTGCAAGAGATTTTGGGCACATGGCTTGCTTCAAGGCAAATGTCCTCCAGTCTTGCCTGAGGCTTCGGGCCTATAGCTTGCTTCAAGGCAAATGTCCTCCAGTCTTGCCTGAGGCTTCGGGCCTATAGCTTGCTTCAGCACAAATGTCCACCAGTCTTGCCTGAGACTTTGGGCTCATGGTTTGTTTCTGGACAAATGTCCGCCAATAGCCGCCGGCTTTCGGCTCAGGCCAGCTTCCCCTGGGCCTTGGTGACAAACTTTTCATTTTCCACGATGAAGCGCTCGTGGGTGCCCTGGCCGATGATGCCGGCGTCGTCACTGACCTCCACGGAAAAGAGCAGCCGGCGGCGGTCCACCCCGACCAGGGTGGTCTTGCAGGTGATATGGGCGCCGAGCGGGGAGGCGGATACATGCTCCACGGCAAGCTTCGTGCCTACGGTCCCCTGGCCTTCTTCCAGCTCGCCTGCGACGCTCATCCATGCCGTTTTTTCAATCAGGGCAATCATGGCGGGGGTCGCATACACGGGCAGCTCCCCGCTTCCCATGGCCTTGGCCGTCTTTTCTTCCGTCACGATTTCTTCCTGCTGTCCTGTAATTCCGGTCTCCATTTCATGTCTCCTTTCCCAAACCACAATCCGTCTCAAAAGATGATTCGACGGCGCTTGCATGTACTATTTACTCCTGCCTCAAGCTTTGTCTGAGTCACTCTATCCTATGCTTCATATGCACTGCAATGCTTGAAACTGAGCAATCTTTTTGTTTTACATTATTCTCATGGTTCTATCCCATGATACAGCAAACCCGGTCGACAGAAAAGACCTGCCGGCCGGGTGCTATGCGGGATTGAAATCACCCCGCCATTTCTTTTTCTTTGTCCGTCTTGATCGCCACGGTTTTCTTCCCGGCTTCCTCATCCATCTCCTGTTCCAGCTTCCGCCGGTAGTCGGCAGAGGAAATCGCGCTGTCGCCGTGCTCCAGATAGTAGTCGTAGAGTTCTTCCAGCTCCTTGCGGCAGGAGAGGAAAACCTTGCCCAGGTAGGGATCGAAGTGGCTGCCCAGGGAATCCACGATGATGCCGAAGGCTGTGTCGTAGGAATAGGCTTCCTTGTAGTAGCGCTTGCTGACGAGGGCGTCAAAGACGTCTGCCAGGGCCATAATGCGGGCCTCGAGGGGGACGTCCGTGCCGGAAAGGCCTTCCGGATAGCCCTCTCCATTCCACTTCTCATGGTGATAGTGAGCCACGTTTTCCGCAATCTTGACGAATTCCGGATCCTCGACCCCGGTCAGGATCTCCCGCACGATGCGGGCCCCTTCAGCCGAGTGCTTCTTCATCTCGGCGTATTCTTCCGCGTTGTACTTGCCCTTCTTCCGAAGAACCTTGTCATCGACGGCAATCTTCCCGAGGTCATGCATGGGGGCAGCTTTCGCCACGTCCTTCAGGAACTTCTCCGTGACACCCAGGTGCTTCTCGCTCTCGGACTGCATGAGCTTGCGGGCAAAGATGGTCACGACGTCCGAGGTCCGGCGGATATGGCCGCCGGTGGAATTGTCCCGGGACTCGACCATGGAGGCCATGCCCAGCACCATCATGTCCTTGATATAAGAGATGTGGGCCGTCTGCTCCTTGACCTCGTTCTGCAGGTCCTTATTGTAATGTTCAATCATGTCGACGTGACGATCTTCCTTCGTCACGTCGAAAAACTCGATCACATAGCCCTGGATCCACTTCATCCGATGGACGGAACGCTCCGTAAAGCGGAAAATCCGGCCTCCGACCTCGAACTTGCGGGGCAGGAGGTCCGTCTCCGGGCCCAGCTGGGCAAGCCATTCAGAAAGTTCCTCCAGAGGGCCGTGCAGGACGTCTTCCGGCGCCCGCCGGTCTATGAGACATTTGTCCAGGTCAGGAAAGCAGGAACGGGCAAAGGAATTGGCCCCGCAGAAATTGCCCTTCGCGTCCAGGGTAATGATGCCCTTTTCATCGAAGCTGTCCCCGCGGACCGTGGCCGACTTCGTGTCATAGAGGTTCATCCGCCCCGTCAAAAAGAGGATGACCCCCATGCCGAAGTTGAAGTAGAAAGGAACGATATTGACGGGGGACCGGTGCTGCTTCTGAAAGAAGAATACGGCGATGCCCCCGATCAGAATGAGTCCGAGCAGACCCACCGTCTTGTAAGAGGCCTTCGTCTGATGCTGCAGGGCATAGATGACAAAGGTCAGGGAGGCAATTGTGAAGCCCAGAATATAGATATAGAAAATAATGTAGAGCGGGCCGTATCCGAAAGCCAGATAGGTCATTCCGTGCACCGCCACATTGTGAAGACCCGTCACGAACCAGTCGCTGTAGCCGATGGTAAAGGTCAGTGCAAAAGTAATGCAGGAAAAGGCCGACAGGATATATATGAAGGGCTTCGAAATCTTCACCCGGCAGATGGAAGACGTCAGGAGGAGAAGGAAAAGCGGAACGAAACAGCCCCCGAAATAGCACATCTTCATGGCCAGGGCTTCTGTCGAAACCGTGCTTGTGAAGGCACTCGCCAGATACCCGGCATTTGTCACAAATACCGTCATGGAAAGGATGAGACGGTATACATTCTGGCTCCTTCCGGACCAGCAGACGGCCCCGACATTGAAGACGGCCCAGACCAGCATTGCAAAATAATAGAAATACACGGATGACAAGGTAAATCTACTCCAAGAATAATGAAACAAATAAACCCGCCCGGAAAGGCTGTTCTAAAGTCTGCGGCATGTCTGAACACGCCCGCCGATGAACAATTAATTATAGAACGATTCGGGCGCCTTTTCATCTACAAGATACGCAGGGCGTCTTTCAAGATATTGTATACATTTCCCGTCCTGTCTCTTCAGGACTGACAGCCGTTGCCACTCTGCAGACAAGAGGGTCACTTCTGATACTTCTGAAGCTCCTGCTCCTTGACGTCCTCGCTCTGCTTGATGGCGTAGTAGGCTTCCACGCTGCTGTCGAAAATCTTCTGCTCGCTGTCCGTCAGCAGGCGGACTTCCCCGTTGGCCGTACAGTATTCGACGGACCCGTCCGAGAAGAAGCGGTCATAGGTATTGTTGTTCTGGGCCTGGGAGAAAAGGCTGGTACCCAGGAAGAAGTTCGGCCCGTCCTGCTGGATGTAGTTGCAGATCGTGGGCGCCAGGTCCAGGGAGTTCCGCCCCTCGCAGTCGATTTCCGAGGGCTCCATTCCGGGATAATAGAAGAACAAAGGCACCCGGCCGCAGTCCGTGGGCCGGTTGGAGACATCCGGGAAGGAAGCCTCGTAGTAATTGTCCACGTAGGTCGTATGGTCGGCCGTGAAGACAATCACTGTATTGTCCTTGAGGTCGCTATGCTCGAACTTCTCCATGAATTTGCCGAACTGGCAGTCGACGTTATAAAACTTGTTCAGTTCCGGATCCGTCCCGTCTCCGAACTTCTCGTCGACGGAATCCAGGGAGAGATGGGTGCCGAAGGTGTAGACCGCCGTAAAGAAAGGCTTGTCGCCCTTGCCCTGCTCTTCCATCTGGTCAAAGAGCCTCTCGTAGATCTCCTTGTCCGAGATGGAGTTGGTCGGACCCGTGTAGCCGTTGCCGGGCTCCCCGATCACGTCGTCGAAACCGAGGCCCTCCAGGTAGGTCGTGAACTGGGTATTATTCGGTTCCGAATTCAGGAAGGAGGTGTAGTAGCCGTTCGTCCGCAAAAGCTCCGCAATGGAAATCAGGTGGTTCTCATCGAGGTTCTCCAGCTGGTAGCCCGAAAAGAGCTGGCCGATGATGCCCCTATAAGTGGCAAAGGTGTGATTGTAATAATTCGTGAAGTTCAGGGACTTCTTCTCATACTTCGCCACATTCGGCATGATGTCCCGGTCGTCCTTCACGATGTCCTGGGACAGGCCCTCCGTCAGGATCAGGACCACATTCTTGCCGGCGTTCTCGGTCCCTTCATAAAAATTCCCCACGGTCCCCTTCGAAAAAGTGCCCGGGTCGATATTCAATGCCGCCAGACGGGCTTTCTGGGCCTCCTTGGCCCGGTAGTCCTTCGCAATCGCATAGACATCGTAGAAGGGGGAAAACTCAGGTCCCTTCACCATAGTAAGTCCCAGTTCCGCGATCAGGGCCAGGGACATGATGCGGGCATTAGGGAAGGGTACGGCCCGGAGGGGCAGACAGGAAAAGATGACGACCAGGGCGATGGCCCCCAGGTACATGCCGGCCTGACCGGACAGGTCCTCGGCCGAATCGATATTCGTCAGCATGATCAGGGTCAGATAGGTGCCGCCGAAGATCAGAACCCCCATCTGGGTGTTGTAGAAGGCGATCAGGACATCGGTCAGAATGTTCCCGAAAATTGTATACCGAAAGCGCAGAAGGCGGTTCGATATGCAGAAGATGCAGAGGAGCTCGAGGAGGCCGATGACGCTGAAAAGAGGCCCCCGCCGCACGCCCGTATAGATGGTCAGGGCGATGGCAAAGCCGTATTTCAGGATGAAAAATATGCTGTGGACCTTGTCGGCCTTGAAGCCTGCCAGCAGACGGTTTTCTTTCTTCTCTTCGTTTTCCATGTCTTTTTCCTATGAATAATGTAAAGCGCCGTGAAACCTATATATTTTGACCTCTTCCACGACAAATTTCAAGTGGGGGCTTTACATTATTCATAAAAAGAACACCGGGCCGGCGCCGGAGTGAGCGTCGGCCCGGATATAAATTCCGCAGCCAAGGAGGTAAGGTTTTGAAAAAGTAAGAAACCTTTGTTAAGAGGGATAGATGTTGAAACGAGGGAAACGTTTCGGCTGCGGGGAGGAGGGACAATCCGTTCAAAGATGGGGCAAAGGACAGGGCCGGTTCGTCACAGCGGGCGATACACAAGACCTGCCGCCTGCCTCACTCCTTGACACCGCCGGCCGTGACGCCGCCGACAATGTACTTGGAAAGCAGGAGGTATACGATGATGACCGGGAAAATTGCGAAGGCGATCATCGCATAGACCTGACCCATGTCGAAGGTCTTCCAGTCAGCTCTGCGAAGGCCCGCCAGGAGAATGGGCAGGGTCTGCTTCATCTTGCTGTCCAGAATCAGGTTCGGCGTGAAGTAGTTGTTCCAGCTAGCCACAAAGGTGAAGATAGCCTGGACTGCCAGAGCCGGCTTCATCAGCGGCAGGACAATGGTGTTGAAAATGTGGAGCTCCTTCGCCCCGTCGATCCGGGCCGCCTCAAGGAGAGAAGACGGGAGGTTCGAATCCATGTACTGCTTCATGTAGAAGAAGGTGGCCGGGGCCGCGATGGAGGGCAGGATCAGGGGCCAGAAGGTATCGTTGAGGTGAATGGAATTGACCAGGTGGATGAAACCGAGGGCAGTGACCTGGGTCGGGATCATCATGATGGCCAGGATGAAGGTGAAGATGGCCTTCTTTCCCTTGAACTCATAGGCATGAATCGCATAAGCGGTCATGGTCGAGAAATAGGTACTGAGGACCGCCGAAGAAACGGCGATGATCAGGGAATTCAGCATGCCCTGAATCACGGGGGTGGGCCCGTGAAAGAGGTTGTGCATATTCTTCATGAAAAAGGTGCTGGGGATGGCCGTAAAGCCCTTGTTCAGTTCCCCGTTCGACCTCGTCGTATTGATGAAGAGGATATAGAACCAGACCAGGCAGATGAAGGTAAGGAGGATCAGCACGATATAAGCGATGACTCTTCTGACCTTCACGGAAGGCGAGTTCGACTTTTTTTCTTTCATGATTTCCTCCTTTCCTTACGATTCGACCTGCTTGGAGGCCGTGAACTTGAACACTATGAGACTCAGGATACCTGTGATGATGAGAAGGATTACGGACAGGGCACCGGCCATGCCGTAGTTCTTCGAATACAGATGCTTGTTCAGATACATGATCAGGGTCATGGAGGACCGCATGGGGTCTCCGGATCCGTCGGTCAGGATCTGAGGAACATCGAACATCTGCAGGCCGCCGATCAGAGAGGTGATCAGGACGTACACCGTAATGGGCCGAAGGAGGGGCATCGTAATCCGCCAGAAAATCTGGGTACTGGTGGCCCCGTCCACTTCCGCCGCCTCAAAGAGGGATGTGTCGATTCCCATCATGCCGGCCATCAGGAGGATGGTCGTATTTCCGAACCACATCAGAAAGTTCATGAAGGCGATCAGCCACCGGGTGCTTCCGATATGGGCCAGGAACTGATAGGGCTTGGAAATCAGGCCCAGCTGTATCATGAAGGAATTCACCGGCCCGTTGTCCGAGAATAAGGTAAAGAACAAAAGGGCGAAGGCCGATGCCATGATCAGATTCGGCATATAGATGACGGTCTTGAAGAAGCGCTGTCCCTTCAGCCGGAGGGACACGTCCGTAAACCAGGCCGCCAGCAGCAGGGCCACCGCCATCTGGGGGATGAAGCCCATGACCCACATGATCATCGTGTTCTTGAAGTAGATCAGGAAGTCACCGCTTGCAAACAGGGTCTTGTAGTTGTCCAGCCCGATGAAGTTGGGTCCGATCATCTTCAGGCCGGACTTGTAGTTCTCGAAGAAACTGTTGTACACAGTCTGAACGAGAGGGATGAGCTGGAAGATGATGAAAGCAGCTGCAAAGGGAATCAGAAAGATATAGCCATACTTGTTGTAGCGCTTGATACTTTTCGTTCTGGCTTTCGGTGCTGCTGCCGTACGATCAGCCATAGTCCGCCTCCAATCGAAAGGAGCCTGCCCAACTTCAAGGGCAGGCTCCTTCCATTATTATCTCTGTTTCTAAAGTTCACATCCGCAAAGGAATCACTCTGCAGGAGTCAGCTCAGGATGCTTTTCCATTACGCTCTTGTAGAACTGCTGAAGGGCTTCGTCATAAGTAGCGTTGCCGTTGAAGTAGTTCATCATGGAGGACTGGAAATCCTCTACGCAGGCCTGATCGTACTGGGTCGTATTGCTCATGTCGACCTTTTCAGCGCCGTCAGCCAGCTGCTGGTAAGGGTTCTGGCCGCCAAGTACGGCATTGTTGCCTTCGTCGGAAGAAGCGAGTTCTGCAAGGACTTCCTTGTTGTTGACGCAGTCGGAATCTGCTGTAGCGATACTCTTCATTACGTCATTGTCTGTGGTCATCTTCAGCATGATGTCCTTGACAAGGGAAGCATTGTCGGTGCCGACTGCTGCGCAGATCCATGAACCGCCCCAGTAGTAACCCTGAGGACCGTTGCAGAGACCCCAGCCGCCTGCATGTGCGATGGAACCATCATCTTCCTTGGAAGGATCATTGCCCATGGAGAAGTTGATGAGCCATGCGGGTCCGAAGTAGCAGAAGACATCGCCGGGAGCCTGGAAGCCGGCCTTCCACTCGTCTGTCCAGAGGTCGTTCGTCGTGGTCAGGCCTTCGTCTACGAGCTTCTTGGAGTCGTCAACCCACTGCTTGCAGTTGGGGTCTACGACAATCTTGCCGTCCTGAACCCAGGGACCGGATATATTGTTGGAGTATACACGGAAGGTATCGCCGACCGTTGAAGTCATCTTGTAGTTGGCTGCCTTCATCTTTTCAGCGGTTTCATTGAAGGTTGCCCAGTCCTTAACGGCTTCCTGAACGGCCGTAGGATCATCGGAACCGAGAACCTGCTTTGCGATAGCGCGGTTATAGATAAGACCTGCGGAGCAAGCCTGCCAGGAAGTACCGCGAATCTTGCCGTTGGCATCAGAAACGATATCCTGGGTGTACTTGTACTGCTTGGAAAGGTCATCGGCTGTGATTCCGAGGTCTTCGAGAGGCATTGCTACGTTTGCGTCCGCATCGACATACTTTCTGGCGTAGTCGGCCTCAACGAGGAACATATCGACCTTGTCATCAGCAGCAGCGCTGTCCTGGGCGCCGAGCTTCTCATCGAGCTTGGTCTGGTACTGGCCGCCCTGGTTGTCCGTAACGATGAAGTTGACCGTAACGTCGCCGATCTTGCCGCCCTTGGTGGAGTCTTCAGGGTCAGCTGCTTCGAATCCGGGATAGTGGTCCTTCATACGGTTCGGGAACTCGTTGTTCCAAACGCAGATATTCAGGACTTTGCCCTCATCGGCGCTTGATGTATCGGTGGAAGCGCTGGTGTCCGTGCTTGTGCTGGACGTATCGGTGCTTGCCGAAGTGTCAGAGCTTTGTGATGTGTCGCTCGTGCTTCCGCAGGCTGCCATGGAGAAGGCCATCGCTGCGGCTACTCCGAGGGCAAGGATTTTTTTGCCTCTGTTTCTCATTGCTATTCCTCCTTTGTTTCCTTCACTCCCCTGCGTCTTTGCAGAAAAGCTATTTTCCCGGGCCATGCGGGCTCCGGAAATTTAAAAATATTGCAGGACCCTTCCTGCAGCTAAAACCGGCACTGCCGGATTTGGCTCGATGTGAAGTATGTCAAAACCGGCTCAGCCGGAAATGGCTTTCATGAATAATGTAAAACAAATACTTCGGGCGGATTGTTTCGAACCCTACCCATTCTGGATTCGGGCTACCGTCCCTCCCGGTACCAGGCGTCCGGGAATTTCAATCTCCTCCGGCCGACAGGTCTTGGGATTTTCAATGATCTCGATCAGCTTCTGGATAGCCCGCTTTCCCATGGCTTCGGTGTCCTGGGCGAACGTAGTGAGCGGGGGATACAGGGTCTTCGCCATCTCGATTCCGTCGTAGCCGGCGACGCTGATGTCGTCCGGAACCGAAAGGCCGGCTTCTGAAAGAGCACTTCTGGCCCCGATGTAGGAATAATCATCGGAGAAGAGAATGCAGGTCGGCCGCTCGGGAAGAGTCAGGAGACTCTGGGTGGCCACCCGGCAGGACTCGAGGTCATGATAGCGGGACTCTACAATGTAGCGATCCGGAACTGTAATTCCGGCCTCCGTCAGAGCCCGGTAGAAACCGATCAGGCGCTTCTTCGTAACGGAAGTATTCTCTCCATGTACGAAAGCTATCTTTCGATGGCCTCTCGAAATCACGTATTTCGTAAGCTCGTACTCGCCTTCGACATTCGCCGAAAGGACGGAGCTGTGATCATTGTAGGTGTAGTCAATCGTAACGGTCGGGATCTCGGAATAGATGAGCTTGCGGACATCCTCGTTCGAATAATTCATATTCGCAATCAGGACCCCGTCGCAGGACCGGTAGCGGGCATGCTCCAGAAAAGAAGCCCTCCGCCCAGCGATGTTCCGGCTGATGAAGAGGATGTCGTAGCCTTCCTTTTCTGCCTGAACCTTTGCCGCATTCAGAATCGCCGCGAAAAATTCGTGGGTCAGGCCGACATTCGTCTCATCCTCAAAGAGGACGCCGATCGTGTGGGAGGCATTCGTCTTCAGCTGCCTGGCCGCCACATTCGGCGTGTAGTGCATCTCCTCCGCCGTCTTCCGGATCCGCTCAGCTGTCTTTTCGCTGATGTCTCCGTATCCGTTCAGGGCCTTGCTGACCGTGGCGGTGGAAACGCCGCATTTTTCAGCTATGTCCTTGACTGTAACCATGTGATCACCTTGAAAACTCTGCATTTCGAAATAGTTCGAATTCGTTTTCGTGCCATTATACTAACACGGTTTCGAAACCCGTTCAATTGCCCGAATTCACAAATTCGAGTTTCGAAATTTGTGCGAAATGCACAGGAAATATTTCAGTCGTCTGAATTTGCTTGTTATTTTTCCCAAAGGCAGTATAATGGAGGAAGCAGGCGGCGAAAACGCTTTCGTATGTCTGTGGATACAATTTCGTGCTCTACATTAGTCATGATTCATATATAAGGAGGCCATCATGCAGTACGGTCACTTCGATGACGCCGCAAGGGAATACGTCATCACGACGCCGCGGACCCCTCTCCCCTGGATCAACTACCTGGGGAACCGGGACTTCTTCCGCCTCGTATCAAATACTTCCGGCGGCTATGCCTTCTATAAGGATGCCAAGCTCCTCCGCATCACCCGCTACCGCTACAACAACGTCCCTTTCGATTCAAACGGGATCTATTTCTATGTAAAGGACGGCAATACCGTCTGGAACCCCGGCTGGCAGCCGACGCGCACGGAGCTTGACTCCTACGAGTGCCGCCACGGCCTCGGGTATACGGTCATCACCGGGCAGAAGGATGGGATTTGCGCCAAGCAGGAGACGTTCGTTCCTTTGAATGACACCTGCGAAATCGACCGGGTAACGCTTACAAATAATTCCGGCGCGGCAAAATCGTGGAATTCTGCCTCTGGAACGCGGCCGACGACGGGGAAAACTTCCAGCGCAACTGGTCCACCGGCGAGGTCGAGGTCGAGGGTTCGACCATCTATCATAAGACCGAATACAGGGAGCGGCGGAACCACTACGCGGTATTTTCAGTAAACGCACCTGTCGACGGCTTCGACACCGCCCGGGACGAGTTTGTCGGCCTCTATGAGTCTAATGCAATGCCCCAGGCCGTCCGCGAGGGAAAGTGCCACGGGTCTATATCCCACGGCTGGGCCCCGGTAGGCGCCCACCAGCTCGATGTGACGCTCTCGCCGGGCGAGTCGAAGTCCTTCATCTTCGTCCTCGGCTACTGCGAAAACCCCGTAGCGGAGAAGTTCATAGGACCAAATATTATTAATAAAAAACCTGCCCACGTCCTG
>ONBT01000055.1 GCA_900316075.1 uncultured Lachnospiraceae bacterium
ACCCGGATGCCGTAGGCCAGCTGGTCGGACCAGCCGTGGTAGGCCCCGCCCATCTTCAGAATATTCTTGTGGCCGGTTTTGAGGCGCGCAATCCGGGCGCCCACCATGCAGGCCTCGGTGCCGGACCCCAGCATGCGGAACATCTCAACCGAAGGGAAGCAGTCGGAAATCTTCTTCGCCAGCTTGTACTCCCACTCGGAGAAAAGGCCCGTCGACGGCCCGCAGGTGTTCAGGAGGTCGATGACCGCATCCCGCACCACCGGGTCATTCGAACCCAGAACCGTGGGCCCGCCGGCCTGCAGGAGGTCGTAATACCAGTTCCCGTCGGCGTCGTAGAGCTTGGCCCCCTCGGCCTTGTCAATCACAATCGGGAAGGGATAGTTGAAGGCCAGATTGTGCTGTACCCCGCCCGGGATGACCTTCTTTGCCTCCGTGATCATCGCCTTGGACTTCTGGCACTTCTTCTCAAAATAATTGTCCACATAATCCTGCACCGCGTCGGGCCGCACCCCGTAAATGGGCTTCCTGATGAGCTCGTCCAGCTGCCGCGTCACCTCGTCCGCATTGAGATAATTATCCCTGTCAATCGCGTATCCGTCGTATGCCATGTCTTTTTCCTTTCTTATGACTAATGTAAACCGCCAACTCCCAGCGCCCCCCGGAGAAAGGCCATGACCTCATCGATCAGGATTTCGTCCCCTGCCGGGTCATCGGGTTCGAGTCCCGTGTACACCCGATAGCGCTCCTTATAATAGTCTCCCGCAAAGGCAAACTGCAGCATCATCATGATATTGTCGAAGAGGAAGGCCGCCTTGGTCGCCGGAATATCCGTCCGGATCAGGCCCTCCTGCTGCCCCTTTTCAATGACCGCCCGGTAGGCTTCCGCCGACAGGCCTTCAATCCGGTCCGCCATTTCTTTCGACAGCTTCCCGTCCCGCATGGCTGTGATTTCATAATACATGCGGATGTAGTCGTCGTGGGTCCTCGAGAAGTCAATGGTGGTGCGGATCAGGGCCCGGGCCTTCTCCCCGGGTGTCTTGCCCGCCGTGTCGCAGGCGGAAATGGCTTCGGACAGGGCCAAAAGACTCTTCTCCAGGCAGGCCACGAAGAAACCCTGCTTGTCCCCGTAGGTCTTGAAAAGGTAACCGACGCTGACGCCCGCCTTCTTCGCAATCACATTTGTATTGGCATTCTCATACCCCAAATCCGCAAACTCCCGGATTCCGGTATCGATAATGCCCGTCAACTGCTCTTCTGTAAGCTTCTTCGGCAATTCCGCCTCCCCTTGTGAGTGGCTGCTCACGCAATCAGCCTTAATGTACCCCGCCGGAAAGCTTCTGTCAACACATTTTGAAAAATCCCGGCCCGATTTCCGACATCTGCCTCCGCATCTTGTAAATATTTGGTAAAGTTTACCAGTTTAAAGGGGTGAATTTCTGTGCAATATTCCGTCTTTTTTATTTATACAGAATGCGTAAAATGCTTTTTAAGAGTGGCGACTCACAAAAATAATCAAGATATGGCTCCTTCTCCCGCAGGGCCGCGGGATGCAAGGGGCCATTTTTGTCTGCGAGGGCAAATGCCGCTCATACAAAAGGAGAATCACAAATGACCTATATTCTTGCCTACGACGTCGGGACCACCGGCATCAAGACCTGCCTGTTTGAACTGAACGGGCAGATTCATCAGGCGGCCGCGTCGAATTTCGGCTACGGCCTCTATGAGGTCGGCGACGGCGGGGTCGAGCAGCACTTCGACGAGTGGTGGGAGGCCATGAAAATTACGACCCAGAACGTCCTCGAGCGCTCTCTCGTCGACCCTTCCGAGATCGCCGGAATTTCCTTCTGTTCCCAGATGCAGGGCCTGGTCCTGGTCGACGAAAAGGGTATCCCCGTCAGGAACCCCATGTCCTACATGGATCAGCGGGGAAAGGTCCAGATTCAGAAATACATGCGGGGCGGCCTCGAAATCGCCGGCGGCAATATCGTCAAGCTCCTGAAGTGCCTCAAATACACGGGCGCCGCCCCGGTCTCCGTCAAGGACCCGGTATGGAAATATAAGTGGGTGCAGGAAAACGAGCCCGAGCCTTTTGCGAGGGCGTACAAGTGGCTGGACATCAAGGAATCCATCATCGCCCGCTGCACCGGCGAATGCGTGATGACCGAGGACTCGGCCTTCTCCACCCTCCTCTACGACCCGAAGGCCCGCGACTGGGCCTGGCCCGTCGTCGACATGTTCGGAGTCAAAAGGGACCACCTTGCGAGAATAATTAAAACCACCGACGTTGCCGGGTATCTGACAGAAGAGGCGGCCCACCAGCTGGGCCTGACCCCGGGAACGAAGGTCTTCGGCGGCGGCGGAGATGCGACCCTGATCGGGGTCGGGGCCGGCTGCGTGAAGGAAGGAGACACTCACATCTATTCCGGCACCTCCGGCTGGGTATCGACGATTGTCTCAAAACAGACCGTCGACACCTCGACCATGATTGCTGCCATTGTGGGCTGTCAGGACGGGCTCTATAATTATTTTGCTGAAATGGAAACGGCCGGGAAGTGCCTCGAATGGGTCAAAGACCACCTGGCCCTGGACGAGATTGACATCTACCTGAACAAGGCCGACATCACGACAAAGACCGAGTCGGAATTTGTATATAAGTCCCTATACGAATACATGACCGAAATCGTGAAGAAGATTCCTGCCGGCTCCGGCGGCGTCCTCTTCACCCCCTGGCTCCACGGCAACCGGTGTCCCTTCGAGGATCCCAACGCCTGCGGGACCTTCTTCGGAATCACGATGAACACGGGAAAGACGGAGCTGATCCGGGCCGTCCTCGAAGGGGTCTGCTACCACCTCCGCTGGATGCTGGAGTGCGAGGCGGCAAAAGTGAAGACCTCAGACACCATCCGCTTCTGCGGAGGCGGAGCCCTCTCGGACGTGACCTGCCAGATTCTCTCGGACATGACGGGCCGGCGGGTGGAGGTCGTCGACAATCCCCAGGACGTGGGCGCCGTAGGGGCCGCCTGCACAGCGGCCGCGGGTCTCGGTCTCGTGAAC
Source organism: uncultured Lachnospiraceae bacterium (assembly GCA_900316075.1). GTDB lineage: Bacteria > Bacillota > Clostridia > Lachnospirales > Lachnospiraceae > RUG306. Next base: position 3,055 of record ONBT01000055.1, read on the forward strand.
TCCATGCAGGATATAGCCTCCCTGGTCCCGGTCGAAAAGTCCTTCGAACCGAACCTTGAGAACAAGAAAATCTACGACAGGTACTTTCAAGTCTTCAAGCGCCTGTACCGGGATAACAAAGCAAATCTGGCCCAGCTGGACAGGGCGCGCAAAACAGCCGGAATATCCTGAATCTTGTAATACGCAATGCGTACGTTCTATAAAGCAGGGATTTGTATATCCGAAAGGAAAGACATGACAGAAGAAAAGAAAAGCGGAAAAAAGGAAGCCCTGCGGGCGGTGAAATTCGCCCTCTTCTCGGCTTCCGCGGGAATCATCGAGTTGGTTTCGTTTACCCTTCTCGACCTCATTACCCCCTGGCCCTACTGGCCCAAATATCTGATCGCCCTGGTTCTCTCCGTCCTCTGGAACTTCACCCTGAACCGGACCTTCACCTTTCAGTCGGCCAACAATGTTCCGGTCGCCATGCTGAAGGTGGCCGCCTTCTATGCGGTCTTCACGCCGCTTTCCACGATTGTCGGCAACTACCTGTCCACCATCGGCTGGAACGACTACCTGGTCACGATTCTGAACATGGGCGTAAACTTCGTCACGGAATTCCTTTACGACCGCTTCATCGTCTTCGGCAAGACCCTCGACACGAACGAACGGGCGAAGCGGAAAGAAAGCGCCTGACAAAAAGCGCCTCCCGGCCGGGAGGCGCTTTTTCACACTTCTGCATTGCGAAAGTCCTTGGGGGAAACCCCCGTGGCGGTTTTGAAGCTTCTCGAAAAATGGGCCACGTCCAGAAAGCCGATTTCTTCGGCTATGTCCTGAATCCGAAGCTCGGGGGAGTTCAGGAGAAGGTCTTTGGCCTTTTCAATCCGGATAGTCGAGATGATTTCTAAAAGTCCCATCCCCGTCGTCTGGTTCAGAAGGCGGGACAGGTGCCAGGTGGAAACATAGCACTCCCCGGCCACATCCGATAGGGTGACTTTTTCCGTGTAGTGGGCCAGGATATAGAGCAGGGCTTTCTTCACGACAAACATGCTGGCCCCGGAAATGTGGGAGGCCAGGTGGTCCCTGATGAAGGTATTGTAGAGAAACTTTTCCTCGGGGACCTTCATGTCCCAGCTTCTGGTCTCCTCCTCTTCCCCCGTGTTGCCGTGGGACTGAAGGTTCTTCACCATGCAGTCGATGGCTTCCTCGATTTCATTCATCTTCGAGGGTTTCAGGAGGAAGCGGGTGACGCCAAGGCGGATAGCCTCCTGGGCGTAGTCGAAATTGCGGTAGCCGGTCAGGAGGGTCACTTCCGTGTCCGGGTACTCGGACTTGATGGCCGCCACCATGGCCAGGCCGTCCATATTTGTCATGGCAATGTCCGAGAAAAGGATGTCCACCTTCTGGTCCCGGAAGACTTCAAGGCCTTCTTCCCCGCTCCCTGCGGTCGCGACGACCTCACAGTTGTAGTCTCCCCAGGGAACCGTATTCTTCAGCCCCTCGCAGATCACGGGCTCATCGTCCACAATCAAAACACGATACATTTCCAGTCTCCATCAAGTCCCGTTTCAGCATATGCACGCATTGCGTATCTTATATCGTCAATCGGTTTCAACGCCGTCCGGAGCATTACCCTTTCACAGCGCCGACGGTCATTCCCTTAATTATATACTTGTTCAGGACAAGATATACAAGCAGCACCGGAATCACAATCAGGGTCACCGAAGAGAACAGGGCCCCGTAGTTCACCCCTTCCTTGGAGGCGATATTGTTGAGGAGAATCGTGATGGCCCAGTTGTCTTTGGTCCGCAGGAAGAACATCTGGGTGAAGAGATCGTTATAGGACCAGAGGAAGGAGAAGATGCCGACCGTTACGAAGGAGGGCCGGCAGAGGGGCCGCACGATTTTGAAGTAGATTTTCTGCGGGGAGCAGCCTTCCATGGAAGCTGCTTCCTCCAGCTCTATGGGAATGGACTGAATGTAGTTCGAAAGGACGATAATGGCGAAGGACATATTTCCCGCAATCTGGGGCAGGATGACCGAAAGGAGATTCAGCGGTACATAAGGGGTATTTACAATGCCCCAGGAGGCCTGCATGCGAAGGACCGGAATGATGGTCGAAAAGACCGGGAACATCATACCGGCATAGAGAAGGCCGGTCAGCATCTTCTTGCCCGGGAACTTGTAACGGGTCAGGGCGTAGGCCGCCATGCCGGCGAAGAGGATGACCGCAAAGGCCACGGTGCCGGAGATGATGAAACTGTTCCGGTAGGCCGAGAGGACATTATAGTTCTGAAAGATATTCCTGTAATTGTCCATGGAGAAGGCAGCTCCGACGGGCAGGGAGAAGGAATTCTGATAGATGATCTTCTTGTCCTTGAAGGAATTCATGATGGACCAGGCCAGGGGAAAGATTGTGGTCAGAGCCCAGAAAATGAGGACAATATAGGCTATGAGGAGGCCCGGAGAAAACTTCTTTTTTTTCATTAGTCATAAACCTCCTTTCAGACGGCGTAGTCGTCCTTCTGCTTGAACACATGATTGACGGCGAAGGACAGGACGACCCCGAGAATTACGATGACGACGGCGATGGCCGAGGCATAGTCGACGTCCGTGTAGACCTTCGAATACATGTAGGTGCCGGTCAGCCAGGTGTTGGACATGCCGTTCACAAACATGGTCCAGGGCAGGTCGAAGACCTTCAGGGCCCCGGTCACGGCCAGGACGATACAGGTGCAGATGGAGTTTCGAAGCAGGGGGAGCGTAATGTAGCGCACCAGCTGAAGACGGGTCGCTCCGTCGATCATGGCCGCTTCATAAAGTTCGGACGGAATGCCGGACAGACCGGTCAGGAGAATGACGAAGTAGAAGCCCACATACTGCCAGACCACGGGCAGCATCATGGTGAAAATCGGATGGGCGCTCTTCCAATCGATGAGCTCGTTCGTCGAGACGTCGAGGATTCCCATAAACTGCAGAACCTGATTCACCATGCCCTTGTCATAGAGGAAGACCAGGTTGAAAAGCAGGCCCAGAGCCGTCGCGGAGATGACGATGGGGAAGAAGAAGACGGTCCGGAAAAAGCCCCTTCCCTTTTTGATATTCGTCACGAGCAGGGCCAGGACCAGGGCGATACCGACCTGACCGACGATGGTCCAGAAGATCATGATCAGGGTATTTTTCAGGGCAATCCCCATCTTGGGGTCCCGGAACATTTTCACATAGTTTTCAAAGAAGGGCTGGTTCCACTCACCCCCGGAAGTGCCTATATACTTGATATGCATGAAGCTGTTCAGGATATTCTGCACGAAGGGGTAGTACAGATACACAAACATTAATATAAAGGCAGGGGCAAGAAAGAAAGGCAGGATTTTTTTGCTGCGATAGATTTTCGCGTCCATATTTTGCCTCTTTCAAAAAGCATTAAAGATAATATTTCAAAGGACAAAGGAACTCTTCTTAAAAGTTTGGGCTGCCCCAAAAAGGACAGCCCGTTTCAAAGGAATCATAAAAAGAGGGTTAGGGTGGAACGTTACTCAGAAGCCAGAGTCAGCACTTCGGTGACAGCGTCTTCAGGCGTTACCGTACCCTGTACGATAGAGGCCATGTCGCCGAAGATCGGGGCCCGGGCAGCTTCACTGAGATTATCCTGTACAGCGGGAGATACTGCAGTGATGGAATTGGAATACTCAAGAGCTGCCTGAGCGAGGGAGGTCGCCCCGGTCATATCAGGCTCTGCGCCGTTCTTCAGTGCTGTGACACTGGTTCCTGCGAATTTCGAAACGACTTCGTCGGATGTCATGTAGGATACGAAGTCCACAAGGGCTGCCTGCTTTTCAGCGTCGTCATAGCCCTTTCTCGTGATGTAATAGCCCATGGAAAGACCGCCGATTTCATCGGTCGTCTTGCGATTGCCTTCGCCGGGTACGTGGGTGACAGTGAAGTCATCGATATTGTCGACTGCGCTTTCAATGCCGCCGACCTTCCAGGAGCCGTCCACAAGGAAGGCTGCCTTGCCGCCGGTGAAGAGCTCGAAGGTCTCGGCGTCCTTTGCGGTCAGGGTGTTCTCGGGAAAATAGCCTTTCTCATAGAGGCCCTTGATGTCGTTCAGGCCGGCCACCCAGGCCTGCCCGTATTCGTCGTCCGTGCTGCCGGGCACCGTGGCATGCGTCTTTGCATCCTGGTGGTTGTAGATGGTGTATTCAAACCAATAATGAGGAACTTCCTGTAAGGATGCGGCGATGGGTGTATAGCCCGCATCCTTGATCTTCTGGCAGTCCTCAAGGAACTCATCCCAGGTCGTATTGGCATCGGGAACCTCCACGCCTGCTGCCTGGCAGACCGCCTTGTTTACAAACATGCCTTCCCAGTAGCCGTTGACCGGAACCGCATACTTGACGCCGTCGGCCGGGGACTCGGGCAGCATGTCGTCCTTCATGTTCGAAGCATAGTCGGGATAGGTCTGGCGGATTTCGTCAATCGAAACGACCTTGCCCTGCTCGACGAACTGGTTGGAATCCACCCCGTCGAAGTAGAAAAGAACGTCGGGCTCGGAGCCTGCCTCGAAGTCTGTGATGACGCGGGACTTGAAGGTCTCATCCGAGGTGGCCGAAGAATCCTCGACCTTGTTGCCGGTCTTTGCTTCCCAGGCCGCAACCGCATCCTTGTAGTTCTGGGCATTGGAATCCTCACCGGCATAGGTCGTCGTAACCTGAATTGTCACGCCCCCGGTCGAGCCGCTGTCACTCGTACTCTCTGTCGCCGTATCGGTCGAGGTGTCCGTGGGCGTCGAAGCCGTGTCCGACGTATTTCCGCAGGCGGCCATAGATACTGCCATCAGGCCGGCCAGGAGTACAGCCAGTTTCTTTTTCATTGCATTTTCCTCCATAAATTCATAACTACAGTTCCCCGACAGGGATTTCTTCTCCTTTCCCTGTCTTCTTGAGCTCATTGTAGTTTCGAATTATCAAAAAATGAATGAAGCCGTTTGCTGTTTTTTTGCCCGCTTTTGTCCGTCAGATTTTGTTTACGTGGCAAGCGCCACGTAAACAGAATCAGCCTGACCTCCAAGCGGCCCGCTGCAGCACATTGAAAGTTCGCACTTCGTGCGAGGTGCTGCAGCTCTACTTTCTCGGGCATGCTTCGCGAGCCCTCGCGGTTTCTTTATCTGTATTACTTGTCAAATCTAAAGTCAAAGTGCAAACCGTATGCCCGTCCTCCGCGCGGTGAATGGTGAGGCCGGAAGTCCCGCCGTAAATGAGTTTCAGCCGCTGGTCGGTATTCCGTATCCCGATTCTCGTGTGGCTCTGGGGCTCGATTTTTCCGTCCAGAATGCCCTGAATCCGCTGCTCGTCCTCGTCTGAAATCTGCCCGCTGTTTTCCACGACGATGAAGACAATGTCCCCGTCCCGCAGGCTCTCCCGGTAGATTTTGAGCCGGCCGGAAATCTTCCCCTTTTCGTCCCGCCCGTGCTCGACCACATTTTCAAGAACCGGCTGGATGATGAGACGGGGAATTTTGAATCCCATCAGCTCGGGGGCAACATCTTCCGTGAAGGAGAACTTGTCCCCGAAGCGCTCTCTTATAATGGTCAGGTAGGCTTCGACATATTCCATCTCCTCCCGGACCTCGACGAAGGGCTCGTTGTTCCGGTCCAGGGTAGCGTTCATGACGACGGACAGGGCCTCGATCATTTCGGACACATCTTCGGCCCCGGCCATCCGAGCTTTCCAGTTAATGATTTCCAGCGTATTGTTCAGAAAGTGGGGATTGATCTGGGACTGGAGGGCTTTGAGCCGGGCATCCCGCATGGCGACCTCGTCCGCGAGAATTGTGTTGAACGAATAGTCGAGACTCCTCGACATGCGGTTGAAAGTGTCGGTCAGGGTCGCAATCTCCCGGTTCCCGTGGAATTCCTCAATTGTAGTCCCGTAGCGGCCGGCGGCGATATTGCCGGCTTCGTTCACAAGGCGATCGATGGGCTCGGTCACGTCCTTTTTAATCAGAATCGAAGAGCCAATCAGAATCGGAATCAGAAGGAGGAAAGAGAGGATGAGAAGGGTCCTCCCGTAGTGCTGCTCGGAGAGCATATCCCGGTGGTTGAGACGGTACATGAAGGTCACGGTCTGCTTCCCGAAGTCGCACTGGCCCCAGGCCATCATGAGGCTGCGGTTGTAGCCGGCCATCGTTTCGGCCCTTCCGGTCTGGTTCTTTGACAGGTTTTCGTCCAGGACCAGCTGCTCATAGAGAGCGGATACATCCCGGCTGTCCCCTTCCGTCGAACGTACATTATTCTCATCCACGAGAATCTCCGAGGCCTCCTGGAAGACGACGCTGTCGGCCCCCTCGAAGAGCTTGTCCATATTCAGCTCGTTTACGAGGACGGCGAAGGGGACGTAGTTTTTCTCGACCAGGTTGCGGACCAGGTAGAGATGGCCGTCCTGACTCACGAGGACCACGCCGGTGTCGAGGCTGGACGCCGCTTCCCGCACGGCGTCGGCCGCCGTCTGCTTGAACTCCCGCACGTCGCGGTAGGTGGCCCCGGCCACATTGCTGTAGGTGTAGTAGTCAAGACGGACGTCGGGGCTCGTAAAAATCACAATTGTATTGGAGAGGAGGTTCGAGTATTTATAGGTCCGGTTCAGGTAGTCCGTGACCGACCCGTACATGTCATACTCGTCCCCGTCTTTCAAGAACTTCTCCCAGGCCGCACGGATTTCCCCGTCGTAGGAGGCCTGCAGAGAAGCCTCGTAGGCCCGGTTCAAGTTCATCAGGCTGGTCTCGGCCGCGTTTTCCGCCGAAGCTGTCACGGTGTTTTCCACCTGCAGGCGGTCCCGGCGGAAGTAGGTCAGATAAAAAACAAGCGACAGGAGAATGTAGGGAATCATCCAGAAGACGATAAGAAGCCTCAGCATTTCCACAAAGAGGCTCTTGCCGGTACCATGAGTTCCGTTCACCTGTCGCTTTTTCATATTATTCTCAATATCCTTCTATAGGCCCAGGAAGGTCTCGAAACGGGCGCAGACGTCGACCGCCGCCTCCCGCGTCGGCATCTCGGAAAAGATCCGGATCAGGGGCTCCGTGCCCGAGAAGCGGGCGATGACCCAGCCCCCGTTTCTGAAGTAGACCTTGCTGCCGTCCAGGTAGGACACGTGGTCTATGTCATACGGCAGATCGGGGAGCTTCTTTTCCTCCATGAGGAGGCGGTTCATATCGGCCTTCTTTTCCGGGTCGAAGCGAAAGGCCCGCTCTTCCATGATAATGGGCCCGAGCTTTCCTTCGATTTCCCCGTAAATCTCTGAAATTTTTCTTCCCGTCACGGCCATCATCTCTATGAGGAGCATGGCCGCATAGATGCCGTCCTTGCCGTTGATATGGCCGCGGACCGTAAGGCCGCCCGAGGATTCGCCCCCGATCAGGGCGTCGACCTCGGTCATCTTCGATGATATGTACTTGAAACCCACGGGCACCTCGTAGCACTTTTCGCCGAACTCGGCGGCGATGCGGTCCAGGAGGTGGGTCGTCGCGACGTTCCTTACGACGGGTCCGTGCAGCCCCCTGTATTTTACAAAATAATAATATAAAAGCACAAGGATATCATTGGGCGTCAGGTACCTGCCCTTGTCGTCGATGACCCCGAGCCGGTCCGCGTCCCCGTCCGTGGCGATGCCGATGTCAAA
>ONBT01000053.1 GCA_900316075.1 uncultured Lachnospiraceae bacterium
TGTTCATGAAACCTTTCTTTTTCCGCCTCGGTAAAAGTCATTGGCATGGCAAATCCTCCCTCGTCTTTTGTCCGGTTGTCCTTGCATGCCAATCAAACGGCTTTGTTTCCAATAGTTTTCTCCTTTCGATTATAACATCTGCCATAGTGCTTTTCTATTCCTATCCGTCAGATAGCAGTAGAAGAATAATGTGAAATCCAAGCCGTCCGGAAAGGACCGGCCCTGCTGCGAACGCAGCTGCGGCGAAGTGCCGCTTGAAGATATTAAGAAAATATTACAAAGACAGGCAGATGTCAAGAAGAATTAAAAAATACTCTAAATCAACGCAAAAAAGGGGCTGTGAAAAATGCCTAACGCATTTTTCACAGCCCCTTGCACATTTGAAAAAACTATCTCTTTTGCACCTGGGCTATATCGATCGGCGTAATCGACGCCGGATTGGATTCCAGGCTCATGGCCAGGGCGTTGGCCGTATCCATGGCGGTGATACAGTAGACTCCGGTCTCGATGGCGTTGCGGCGGATGAGGAAGCCGTCGCGGCTCTTGTCCCCGTGGCCCTGGGTGGGGGTGTCGATGACCAGATCAATCTTGTGACCGAGAATCAGGTCCATAACATTCGGGGACTCCTGGCTGATCTTGTTTACCCAGAGGGCATCGACCCCGTGCTGCTGCAGGTACTTGGCCGTAGACCTGGTCGCGTAAATCTTATATCCGAGGAAGGCGAAACGCTTGGCCACATCGACGGCCTCAGGCTTGTCCTTGTCGTTGACCGTGATGATCATCTGCTTGTACTTAGGTAATGTCACCCCCGCACCAAGGAAGGCCTTGTAGAGGGCTTCATTAAATGTTTTGGCAATGCCTAAGCATTCGCCGGTGGACTTCATCTCCGGTCCGAGAGAAATCTCTGCCCCGCGCAGCTTCTCGAAGGAGAAGACCGGCATCTTGATGGCGAAGTAGTCGGCTTCCGGCTGCAGGCCCGGCGTGTAGCCGAGTTCCTTCAGGGAATGGCCCAGGATGACCTTGGTCGCGATGTCTACAATCGGAATTCCGGTGACCTTGCTGATATAGGGCACAGTCCGGGAAGACCGGGGATTTACCTCGATGACGTAGACCTCTCCGCCCATGTCGATGAACTGGATATTGATGAGGCCTTTGACATGCAGGGCCCGGGCCAGTTTCTCCGTATAGTCGACGATCTTCGCCTTGACTTCGTCCGAAATCGTCGGAGCCGGGTAGACCGAAATCGAATCGCCGGAGTGGATACCCGTCCGCTCGATGTGCTCCATGATTCCGGGAATGACGATGTCGGTGCCGTCGCAGACCGCGTCGACCTCGACCTCCTTGCCCTGCAGGTACTTGTCGACCAGAATCGGGTGGTCCTGGGTATATCTGTTGATAATTCCCATGAACTGCTCAATTTCCTCGTCGTTGAAGGCAATCTGCATGCCCTGGCCTCCGAGGACGTAGGAAGGCCGCACGAGAACGGGATAGCCCAGGCGGTTCGCCACTTCCTTGGCCTCCTCTGCGGTGAAGACGGTTCCGCCGGCTGCCCGGGGAATGCCGGTCTGCTGGAGAATCTCGTCGAAGAGCTCCCGGTCCTCCGCCGCATCGACGTCCTTGGCATCGGTGCCCAGGATGGGAACCCCCATGCGCATGAGGTCGGCTGTCAGCTTGATGGCCGTCTGGCCGCCGAACTGAACGACCGCCCCGTCGGGCTTTTCGACTTTGACGATATTTTCCACGTCTTCGGGCGTCAGGGGCTCAAAGTAGAGCTTGTCTGCAATGTCGAAGTCCGTGGAAACCGTCTCGGGATTATTATTTATGATGACAGTCTCCCAGCCCTCCTTCGCAAAAGCCCAGGTGGCGTGAACCGAGCAGAAGTCGAATTCGATGCCCTGGCCAATCCGGATAGGGCCGGACCCCAGGACCAGAACCTTCTTTCTTCCGTCCGAAGTCCCGTCCGCCTCGTCCTCCGCCCCGTCGAATACAGAATAATAATATGGCGTCTCCGCCTTGAACTCAGCGGCACAGGTATCGACCATCTTAAACCTGGCGATGATATCGTTCTGATACCGAAGGTCTTTGATGTCTTCTTCCGTCTTTCCGGTGAGAGACGCAATGACCTTGTCCGGGAACTCAAGGCGCTTGGCCTCGCGAAGAAGAGCCGGGGTCAGTTCCTCTTCTTTCAGCCGCTGCTCCATCTCGACCAGAATAGCAATCTTGTCTATGAACCAGACATCGATCTCCGTGATGTCATGCATGCCCTCTTCCGAGAAGCCACGGCGGATGCCTTCGGCAATCCGGTAGATGCGCATATCGTCGACGATCGAAAGCTCGTCCCAGAGTTCCTCATCGGTGAGCTTCGTGAAATCATAGGATCCCAGCCAGTCGACGTGCTGCTCCAGGGACCGCATGGCCTTCATCAGGGCCCCTTCGAAGCAGTCGCAGATGGCCATGACCTCGCCGGTGGCCTTCATCTGGGTGGTCAGGGTCCGCTTGGCCGTCAGGAACTTGTCGAAGGGCAGGCGGGGAATCTTCACCACGCAGTAGTCGAGCATGGGCTCAAACGAAGCGTAAGTCTTCTTCGTAATGGCGTTCTTAATCTCGTCTAGATTGTAGCCGAGAGCAATCTTTGCCGCGACTTTCGCAATCGGGTAGCCGGTGGCCTTCGAAGCCAGGGCCGAGGACCGGGACACACGGGGGTTTACCTCGATGACGCAGTACTCGAAGGAGTCTGGCTTCAGCGCAAACTGGACGTTGCAGCCGCCGGTGATCTTGAGTTCATTAATAATATTCAGCGAAGCCGACCGCAGCATCTGGTATTCCTTGTCCCCGAGGGTCTGGGAAGGGGCCACGACGATGGAATCGCCGGTGTGAACGCCGACGGGATCGATATTTTCCATGTTGCAGACCGTGATGCAGTTTCCGGCCGCGTCCCGGATGACCTCGTACTCGATTTCCTTCCAGCCGGCGATACAGCGCTCCACAAGGACTTCGTGCACTCGCGAAAGCCGGAGGCCGTTCTCGAGAATCTCCCGGAGCTCGTCTTCATTGTGGGCAATGCCGCCGCCGGAGCCGCCCAGGGTATAGGCGGGACGGAGAACCACCGGGTAGCCAATCTTGTTCGTAAACTGTACGCCGGCTTCCACGTCGTGAACGACTTCCGAAGGAGCGACGGGTTCTCCGATTTTCTCCATCGTATCCTTGAAGGCCTGGCGGTCCTCCGCCTTCTTGATGGTCTCGGGGGTCGTGCCAATGAGGCGGACCCCGGCCTTTTCAAGGAAGCCCGACTCTGCCAGCTCCATGCCGAGGTTGAGGCCGGCCTGACCGCCGAGGGTGGCCAGGACCCCGTCCGGCTTCTCCTTCAGAATAATCTTCTCAAGAACACTTGCCGTCAGAGGCTCGATATAGACCTCATCTGCAATGTCCTTGTCCGTCATGATGGTGGCCGGGTTCGAGTTCACGAGGCAGACCTCAATCCCCTCTTCCTTCAGGGACCGGCAGGCCTGGGTGCCTGCGTAGTCAAACTCCGCCGCCTGGCCGATGACGATGGGGCCGGAGCCGATCATCAGAACTTTTTTAATGCTTGAATCCTTGGGCATACTTCTCTCCTATAAAGAAAATTACCGAATTGCTCCGCTGCTGCGCAGCTCTCGCAATTCTCCCCTGCAGCTCGCGTTTTCCTGCCGCTTCGCGTCACCACGCTCGCTGCAGGGGGCGTGCCATGAACGCATTCGCATCTGGATAAGCAAGCTTGTCCGCTGCGATGCGTTATGGCACTGTAATTAGCACATCATACCGATGAAGCGGTCAAAGAGATATCCGGAATCCAGCGGGCCAGGGCAGGCCTCGGGATGGAACTGAACCGTGAAGATGTTCTTCCCGACGTAGGAAAGGCCTTCGTTCGTCCCGTCATTGACGTTCTGGAAGGCGGGCACGGCAACAGCCGGATCCAGGGAATCCGTATCGACGACATAGCCGTGGTTCTGGGACGTGATGTAGACGCGCCCGTCGGAAAGGTCCTTGACCGGATGGTTGCCGCCCCGATGGCCGTACTTGAGCTTGTGGGTATCGGCGCCGGTGGCCAGGGCCATGAGCTGGTGCCCGAGACAGATGGCAAAAATCGGCACATTCGTGTCATAGAGCTTTTTGATTTCAGCGATGATGTCCGTGCAGGTCTTGGGGTCCCCGGGCCCGTTCGTCAGCATGATGCCGTCCGGATGGCCGGCAAGAATCTCTTCCGCACTCGTGTGAGCCGGATAGATTGTGACCTCGCAGCCCCGCTCGTTTAAGTTCTGCGGAATGTGGCTCTTGGCGCCCAGGTCCAAAAGGGCCACCTTCTTCCCCTTTCCGGGCAGAACGGACTTTTCCGTGCAGGTGACCTCACTTACGACGTCACCCACCGTATAGGCCTTGATTTTCTCCATGACGGAAGTAGGGTCTGCCGCAAGGGCCGCATCCGTCGTAATCATCCCGTTCATGGTGCCCTTGTCCCGGAGCTTCTTCGTAAGGCGGCGGGTGTCAATCCCGCAGATTCCCGGGATGTCCTGCTCCTTCAGAAAGTCCTGAATAGTTCCCGTGCAGCGGAAATTCGAGGGCTTTCTGGACAGTTCGTGAACAATATAGCCCCCGACCCAGGACCGGCCCGATTCCATGTCCGGCGTAATGCCATAGTTTCCTATGAGCGGATAGGTCATGGTTACCGCCTGCCCCGCATAGGAAGGGTCCGTCAGAACCTCGAGATAGCCTGTCATGGAGGTATTGAAGACGACCTCGCTGATGGAAGTCCGGGTAGAGCCTATGCTTTCGCCCTCTATGACCGTCCCGTCCTCCAGGATGAGAAATGCCCGCATGGTAATAATTGTCCTTTCTGCTCAGCCAAAAGCCCGTCGCAAGGGGCGGGCTTTACACTAGTATAATCCCGCAAAACCGCCTTGCTGCAAAGCTTCGCGTCTTTTCATTACTTAAAGTATTCTACCCCGGACTCGAACAGGTGCATGTCCTGATCGCCGTAGATATTCATGGCGACGTGGTCCCCGATTCGCTCGGCGTGGCACATCTTGCCGAAAATCCGGCCGTCGGGCGACGTAATGCCCTCGATGGCGGCGAAGGAGCCGTTCACGTTCCACTCCTCGTCCATGGAGATATTGCCCTCGGGATCCGAATAGCGGGTCGCAATCTGCCCGTTCTCCTCCAGCTTTTTGATCCACTCGGGAGTCGCGGCGAAGCGGCCCTCTCCGTGGGAAGCCGGAATCACATAGGTCTTTCCGACCTCGGCCTTTAGAAGCCAGGGGGACTTATTGGAAACGACCTTGGTATAGACCATGTGGCTGATGTGGCGGCCCAGGGTGTTGTAGGTAAGGGTGGGCGAATCCGGCGTCTGGGTGCCGATTTCCCCGTAAGGTACAAGGCCCAGCTTGATCAGGGCCTGGAAACCGTTGCAGATACCGAGAACCAGGCCGTCCCTGTCGTTTACCAGCTTCATGACAGCCTCCCTCAGCTTCTCGTTCCGGAAGGCGTTGGCATAGAACTTGGCGCTTCCCTCGGGCTCGTCGCCGGCTGAGAAGCCGCCAGGGAACATGATCATCTGGCAGTCATCGATGGCCCGGGCGTATTCCTCGACGGATTCCGTGATATCGGAGGCCGTGAGGTTGCGGAAAACCTTGACCACAGGCTCAGCTCCGGCCTTTTCAAAGGCCCTTGCGCTATCATACTCGCAGTTGGTGCCGGGGAAGACCGGAATGAAGACCTTGGGGCGGGCGTTCTTTTTGCTTGCCACAAGGACGTGCTTATTCTCATATACCGGAGCCTCTACCGGCGTCTTGTCATCGGTGGTCTTCGTATGGAAGACTTCCTCCAGGGGGGCCTGCCAGGCTTGAATAGCCTCTTCGACGGAAACCTGCGTCTGGCCGTAGGTAAACATGCCGTCGTCCGTGACTTCCCCGATATCCCGGATGAAGTCGGAAATCTGCAGGTCCCGGGCTGCATTCATGACAACCGGCAGATCCTCCGGAGCGATTTCGCAGACGAAGGAACCGGGCTGGGGAGCGAACATATGCTGGGCGGAGAAATCCGTCGTGATCTTTGCCCCAAAGTGATTGCCCATGGCCATGAAGACCACGGCCTTGGCCAGACCGTAGACGTCCTGGACATAGGCGGCCTTGATGACCTTCTTCATGATGAGCTCATAGACCATGTTGTAGAGCTTCATGACCTGGTCGTATTCCGGAAGCTCATACGCATCGCGTGCGACCCGGAAACGCACGATGTGGTCGCCGGCTGCCTTGAACTCGGGAGAAATGATGTCCGTATCCTCGGCCGTGTCGACCGCGAAGGAAACCAGGGTCGGCGGCACATCCATATCATTGAAGGAACCGGAAGAGGAATCCTTGCCGCCTATTGAAGGCAGGCCGTAGCGCAGCTGGGCCTCGTAGGCGCCCAGCAGGGCGGAAAGAGGCGCGCCCCACTTCTTCGGATGCTCCTTGTCCATCTTCCCGAAATATTCCTGGAAGGTGAAGCGGATCTTCTCCGGATCCCCGCCGGCGGCCACAATCTTCGCCATCGAAGTCGTGACCGCAAAGACCGCCCCGTGGTAGGGAGAAGCGGACGAAAGATAAGGATCAAAGCCGTAGGCCATCAGGGAAGCCGCATGGCTCTCTCCTGTCTGGACCGGAATCTTCGCGGCCATGGCCTGGGTCTCGGTCAGCTGATACTTGCCTCCGTAGGGCATGAGGATGGTACCGGCCCCGATGGAGGAGTCAAACATCTCAACCAGACCCTTCTGGCTGCCGGAATTGAGGTCGGAAAGGGTGTCAAGAAGGGCAGCCCTCCAGTCGCTCCGGTCAATATCTGCCTGTACCTTGGGCAGAACAGCATGGTCGAAGAAATGGCCGTCATCGGTCGGAGAAGTCGAAACGACGGCCTCGGTCTCGAGATGGGCCCCGTTCGTATTCATGAAGGCCCGGGAGAGGTTTACGACTTCCTTCCCCCGCCACTTCAAGATGAGTCTCGGCTCTTCCGTAACGACCGCCACATCGGTGGCTTCGAGGTTCTCCTCGGCCGCATACTTCATGAAGAGCTCTTCGTCTTCGGGCGCCACAACAACTGCCATCCGCTCCTGGGACTCGGAAATAGCCAGCTCTGTCCCGTCCAGGCCCGCATACTTCTTCGGCACCTTATCGAGATCTACGACCAGGCCGTCCGCCAGCTCGCCGATGGCAACGGAAACGCCGCCCGCCCCGAAGTCATTGCACTTCTTGATGATGTGGGCGACTTCCTCCCGGCGGAAGAGACGCTGCAGCTTCCGCTCCGTAGGCGCATTGCCCTTCTGGACCTCTGCCCCGCACTCGGCCGTGGACTCGGTATTGTGCGCCTTGGAGGAGCCGGTCGCTCCCCCGATGCCGTCCCGGCCGGTCCGGCCGCCGAGGAGGATGATCCGGTCCCCGGGATCCGAAGTCAGCCGCTGAACCGCTCTTCTGGGCGCAGCCCCGAGAACGGCCCCGATTTCCATCCGCTTGGCCGCATAGTTGGGGTGGTAGAGTTCCTTGACATACCCGGTCGCCAGGCCGATCTGATTCCCGTAAGACGAATATCCATGGGCGGCCTCCCGGCAGAGCTTCTTCTGGGGGAGCTTGCCCTCCATGGTCTCAGAGTTCGGCACCGTGGGGTCCGCAGCCCCGGTGACCCGCATGGCCTGATAGACATAGGTCCGGCCGGAAAGAGGGTCCCGGATGGCCCCGCCCAGGCAGGTGGCCGCCCCGCCGAAGGGCTCGATTTCCGTCGGGTGGTTGTGGGTCTCGTTCTTGAAGTTCAGGAGCCACTCCTCTTCGACCCCGTCCACTTCAACAGGGATGACGATGGAGCAGGCATTGATTTCGTTGGATTCCTCCTGGTCCGAAAGCTTCCCCTCGGCCTTGAGCTGCTTGGCTGCAAGGAGGGCGATGTCCATGAGGCAGACGTATTTATCGTTCCTGTCCTTATAGAGAACCTTGAAATTGTCCTGATATTTTTTGAAGGAATCTTCGATAGGCTTCTTATATAAGCCGTCTTCGAAAGTAATGTGTTTGAGCTCGGTGAGGAAAGTGGTGTGCCGGCAGTGGTCGGACCAGTAGGTATCGAGAACGCGGATTTCGGTGACTGTGGGGTCCCTGTGTTCCTCGTCCCGGAAGTAGTTTCGAATGAAAAGGAAGTCCTCGAATGTCATCGCCAGAGACAGCGACTCATAGAGGTCTTTAAGAGAATCGTCAGATTCGGAAATGAAATGGTCAAAAGTCTTGACGTCGGCGGGCTCGGCATAGTTCTCCGCCAGGCTCTCCGGCTTTTCTTCGGAGGTCTCCCGGGAATCGACCGGGTTGATGCAGTGGGCCTTGATGGCGGCAAATTCGGAATCGGAGATTTCCCCGTCGATCACATAGGTCGTGGCCGTACGGATGACCGGCTCCTCATCTTCCTTCAGAAGCTTCACGCACTGAACGGCGGAATCCGCCCGCTGGTCGAACTGGCCGGGCAGAAACTCGACCGAGAAGACACGGCCGGTATGGGGAAAAGTCTCTTCATAGACGTCATCGACAGGAGGCTCTGAAAAAACGGTCTTCACAGCCTTTTCAAATATGCTGTCCGAGATATTCTCGACATCGTACCGAATCAGCACCCGGACATCCGTCACGCCGGAAATCCCGAGGTAATGCCGGATCTCGTGGCGCAGCTGTCTGGCCGGAACGGCAAACTGCTTCTTCTTTTCAGCATAGACACGTCTTACTTTTCCCATTGATTTGAAGTCTCCTGTCCGTTGTAAAAGAAACCCTATTTGATTGTATACATCCGGAAGAAATCACCGGATTTGTGACAGGACAGATTCCGGAAAGGATTTTGCCCCGCAGTTCGCACAACAGTATAGCATAAAGGTCTGCTTTTTACTGCGAAAATTTTTTCCAAAATTCGCCGATTCCTTCCGTGATTTTTTTCCGGTCCCCGGTGGTGATATTTTTCCACTCGGCCGGAAAGACGGCCCGGTAGGCGCTCCTGGCAAATCGGCTGTCCAAAAGGGCCACAATTCCGATGTCGTCCTCGGTCCTTATGACCCGGCCGGCGGCCTGCAGCACCTTGTTCATGCCGGGATAGAGGTAGGCATAGGAAAAGCCGTCCATGCCCCGCTCCCCGAAGTAGTCCTTCAGGATTTCCTGCCGGCGGCTGAATTTGGGGAGGGCGGCTCCGACGATGATGGCCCCGATGAGGGCGTCCCCCCGGAGGTCGATTCCCTCTCCGAAGGCCCCGCCCATGACGCAGAAGCCCAGTATTGTCTCATGACTAATGTAGTTCCCGGGGGCAGATTCAAAGTTTCCCTCTTCCGTCTCAGGGCACGCGGTATCTTCCCCCTCCTTCCGGAAGCGGGAAAGGAAGGCCTTCTTCTCCCCTTCCGTCATGTCCGGGGTCTGCAGGAGAATCCCGGTCTCCCCGGAAGGGAAGAGGTCAGAACACCGGTCATATACATTATTCATAAAAGCATACGAGGGGAAGAAGACGAGGTAGTTGCCGGGCCGCACGCTCACGATGTCCCGGATATAGAGGGCATACTCCCGGAACATGTCGTCGGACCGCTGTTTATAGAGACTTGTCACGTCCGTCCCCGCGAAAACGCCCAGTTTCTCCGGCGTAAAAACCGAAGAGGCATAAGCCGCGTAGGGCCGCTCCTCCTTGCAGAGAAGGTGCTTATAATAATCCATGGGAAGCAGGGTGGCCGAGAAGAAAACGGTCGCCCGTCCGCAGTCCAGACGCCGCTGCAGCTGGGACGACGGATCCGCGCAGAAGAGGTGGACCAGGAATTCTCTGCCCGGACCGAAGTCGCAGTAGAAAACATAGCCCTCTCTCATGTCCTCCATCAGGCTCTGGAAGAAACGGATATTGAAATAGAATTCCCGAATGGCGTCGTTGTGCTCATTTTCAATGCGCTTGTCGAAGTACTTCTCCAGGGTCGCGGAAAGGGCCATCAGGGCAAAGGCCAGGCGGTCGGTCTGGGCCCCTTCTATCTCTTCAGGAAACAGGACCTCTTCGCAGGCCTTCTTCCACTCGTTCAGGATATTGTTGACCCGGGTCAGGGCCTTTTTGATGCCGAAGATGTCTTTCGGGAAAAAGCGGCGGACGGCCAGCACGTCTTCCTTTGAAATCAGGGCCGAATACATGTCCCTGCCCCGCTCCACGAGGTTGTGGGCCTCGTCCACGAGGAAGACATAGTCCTCCCTCTTCCCCTCCGCAAAGAAGCGGGACATGGCTACGACCGGGTCAAAGACATAGTTGTAGTCACAGATCAGGGCATCGCACCAGTCCGCCAGAGCCAGGGAGAAATAGTAGGGGCAGAGCTTCCGCTTCTCGCAGAAGGAACGGATACTCTCCCGGGTGAAAGAATCCTGCCCGGTCAGAAAGTCATAGAGGCTGTCGAGAAGGCGGTCGTAGTAGCCCTTCGCATACTCGCAAGAGTCGGGATTGCAGGCCGGTGCCTCAAGAAAGCAGGCCTTGTCCCGGGCCGTAATGGTCAGGGTCTTGGCGGCAAGTCCCTCCTGCCGGAGGAGGGAAAAGGCTTCTTCCGCCACTCCCCGGGTCACATTCTTGGCCGTGAGGTAGAATAATCGTTCAACATTTCCGGCCCCCATGGCCTTGACGGCCGGATATATGGTGGCCAGGGTCTTTCCGGTCCCGGTCGGGGCCTGCAGGAAAAGGGTGGCCGACTTATCGATACAGTAATAGATCTGGGAAATCAGCTTCTTCTGCCCTTCCCGGTAGGGGAAGGGGAAGGCCAGCTCCTCTATGGAAGCATTCCGCTTTTTCTTCCAATGGAAAGAGAAGTCCGCCCAGCGCTTGTAATCGTCAATAAGGCCCAGAAACCAGCCTTCCAGCTCTTCGAAGGAATAGGAACTCTTGAGATAGCGGACATCCTCTTCCCTGTCCAGATTCACATAGGTGAGGCGGACGGAAATCTCCGAAAGGCGGTTGTCCAGGGCGAAAATATAGGCATAACATTTGGCCTGGGCCAGATGGACCGGAATCGGCTCCGTCATCTCGAGGACATCCCGGTAGATGCCCTTGATTTCGTCGATGGTGACCGGTACCTTTTTCGCCTGTCCGCCTGCGGGAAGAATACTCTCTGCCGCCTGCCCTGACACTTCGTCCTCAGACTCCTGCGCCTCTTCCAGTGCCTCATCATCATAAATAATGCCGTCCGCCCGGCCCCGGATCCGAAGGGAATAGTCCCCGAAATCGGCCGTATAGGAAAGGGGCACCTCGGCATGGTAATCGGGCCCGCCCTTCTTCTGGATGGCCCTGTGAATCCGGCTGCCCTCATTCATGGCATTCACCGGATTGATCGAACCCACCCGGTCGTCGATGTCCCCTTCCACCAGCAGGAACTCCACCAGGGAGCGGACGGAAATTTCTATATTTTCCATATAGAAAGAATAGTACAAAATAGCCGCCCGGGGAAGACCCGGACGGCAGTGTCTTTTGAAATAACCCGGAGGCTAATTCATTGCAATGTGTTTGACTGAAAAATACGGAGCTCACGCAGCGACAAACTTCTGCAGGCGGCGGGCCAGAACCTGGTCCTCACCGTGGCAGACAAGATTCATCTGCCGACGGGTAGCCGCAGCCATAACGCCGAGAAGTGACTTTGCATCGATATAGAGAACGCCGTCCTGAAGATCGATGTCGCAGTTGCTGTCGGAAGTAATCCGAACAAACTCCTTCACATCATTGGGATTGAGCATCTTGAGTCTGAGTTTCATAATAAACCAACCTTTCCTGAGCCGTAAACAATGGAAATTCGCAAATTTTCGAAAATCCGAAAACGTTTGCATAATCAAAACTTTTTCAATTTTCCCTGGCTCAATTGACGTTAATAATACGCGGAAACTAATGCCTTGTCAAGCGTTTCCTTACTAAATGTTGGGATTGTATCCCGCTTTAAACAATAGATGTTGTGAAAATCGGTAGAGTTTTCGTTTTTTTTCGTATAAAAAAAGACACAAAAAAAGCAGGGGCAGAGAGGACGTAACTCCCGCCTGAAAGGCTTTCCCCCACTAAAGTCAAAAAGATAAAAAAATAGCAGGGGCAGAGAGGACGTAACTCCCGTTTGAAAGGCTTTCCCCCACTAAAGTCAAAAAGATAAAAAAATAGCAGGGGCAGAGAGGACGTAACTCCCGTTTGAAAGGCTTTCCCCCGCAAAAGGCATAAAAAAGCAGGGGCAGAAGGACTTGAACCCTCGACATCAGGTTTTGGAGACCTGCGTTCTACCAACTGAACTATACCCCTACATGCCGCATACGCGACTTATAAAATATAGCAAATGCCCCCGGCCAGGTCAAGTCCTTTCCATGAATAATGTAAAACAGAAGAACTGGAACAAGGCCTCGCATTTATGAAAAAGGCCGGATTGCTCCGGCCATAAATTTCATAAACGCTCCGTACCTTCAAAACTTCACACAGGGATACTTCCGAGCTTCGCTACTTTGGAATCTCTACGAGCAGGTCACCTCACATCTGCTTCGCAGATGTTTCGGTCATGCTGTCGCACGACTCCGGTCCTTGTGGAAACAGCCTCACGGATGCAAGCATCCA
>ONBT01000065.1 GCA_900316075.1 uncultured Lachnospiraceae bacterium
CCCTCTATGATTTTCCGCGGGTGGTCTGTATGGCTGTTCCCCACGAAAAGGCCGATTGTTTTTCTATCCGCCATCTCAAAAAATGTCCCTTACAAAATATCCCGCTTTATGACCCCGGTCCCCCCTCAGGTTCCGGAATCCGCAAATTCCTTATATTGTACCGCAAAGAGGCTTACTTTTAAACCCTGTCCGGCCCGCCAGCGGCATTTTTTCATGACTAATGTAAAACCCGTTCCTTTTCCCTCACCGGTCCTGAAGTCCGGCCACTCACAGATCCTCCAGCTCGGACAGCCAGAGGGCGGAGGCGGCGTCAGAAGGCATCCGCCAGTCCCCGCGCGGAGACAATGTGACGGAGCCCACCTTGGGCCCGTCGGGCAGGCAGGACCGCTTGAACTGCTGAGAAAAGAAACGGCGGTAGAAATTCTTCTCCCACTTCAGAATCGTCTCCCGGTCGAATTCGCCTTCGAAGGCCGCCTCCGCCAGGCGGAGAATCTTTCTGGGCGGGAAGCCGTAGCGCATCATGTAGAAGAGGAAGAAGTCGTGCAGGCGGTAGGGGCCCACCAGGTCCTCGGTCTTCTGGGCGATGTCCCCGTTCTCGTCCGCCGGCAGGAGCTCCGGCGAAATCGGGGTATCCAGAATATCATAGAGGACGGCGGAAAGCTTCTCATCGCCTGCGATATGGTCGGCATAGTAGCGGACCAGGTGCTTTACGAGAGTCTTGGGAACCGAGGCATTGACCCCGTACATGGACATATGGTCCCCGTTATAAGTGGCCCAGCCCAGGGCCAGCTCGGACAGGTCCCCGGTCCCGATGACGAGGCCGTTTACCTCATTGGAAAGGTCCATGAGGATCTGGGTCCGCTCTCTCGCCTGGCAGTTCTCATAGGTCGTGTCCCTGCCCTCCGGGTCGTAGCCGATATCCTTGAAGTGGCGGTTCACGGCCGGGCCGATCTTGATCTCCCGGAAGTCCGTCCCGAGTTTTTTGATCATGGAAACCGCATTCTGATAGGTCCGGTCCGTGGTCCCGAAGCCGGGCATGGTGACGGAGAGAATGTTCTTCCGGTCCATCTCCAGGTAATCAAAGGCCCGGACCGTCACAAGAAGGGCCAGGGTGGAATCGAGGCCCCCGGAAATCCCGATGACGGCCCGGGGGGCATGGGTATGGCGGAGCCGCTTCACAAGACCCATGGTCTGAATATCCAGAATCTCGGACAGACGGCCATCCAGGGTCGCTTTGTCCGCAGGGACAAAGGGCAGGGGGGAAACTTCCCGGGTGAAGTGCGTTTCCGTGGCTTCCAGGTGGAAGGGAACGACCCGGTAGGTTACCTCCTGCAGAATCTCATAGGTATTCATCCGCCGCCGCTCTTCCAGGAGGCGGGCAATATCGATGTCTCCGAAGGTGGGACCGGCGGAAAAGAGCTCCGACCCGGCCACGAGGCTGCCCCCGTCCGAAATCAGGTTGTGGCCGGCGAAGACCAGGTCCTGGGTGGATTCCGTGGGCCCGGAGCAGGCATAGATATATCCGGCGTACAGGCGGGCTGCCTGGTTGTCCACAAGAAACCGCCGGTAGGCGCATTTCCCGACAATCTCATTCGAGGCTGAAAGGTTCACAATCAGGTCCGCCCCGTTCATGGCGTGACGGGTAGAAGGCGGGTTCGGTACCCAGAGGTCCTCGCAGATTTCGGCTCCGATGAGAAGGCCCTTGGGACTGTCCCCGGCAAAGAGGATATCTGTCCCGAAAGGAACGATAGTCCCGTCGGAAAGGGTCACATCGACGGGTTCCCGAAAGCCTGCTTCAAACTGACGTCCCTCATAGAATTCCCGATAGGAAGGCAGGTAGGTCTTCGGCACCAGACCTAAGACTTTGCCGCCAGAGATGGCCGCTGCCGTATTATAGAGCTTGCCCCGGTAGGCGAAAGGCAGGCCCACGAAGAAGATGGCGTCGTATAGAGCCGACTCGGCCGCCAGGGACAGCAGTGCCTCTTCGCTTTTTGAAAGGAGCAGGTCCTGACCGAAGAGGTCCCCGGCCGTATAGCCCGTGATGGAAAGCTCCGGGAAGACCACTACTTTCGCCCCGCCGGATGCGGCCGCCTTCATCTCCTGCTTGATGGAAAGGGTGTTTTCATCGATGTCGCAGACCACCACTTCGGGGGTATCCGCGCAGACCCTTAAGAATCCGTCTTTCATGCCTTCGCCGCCTTCATTGCTTCGGAAAGTTCGCTGGTTTCAAACCGATAGGCTGTCCCGCAGAAGGAGCACTTGACTTCAATGGGCTCCCCGTCAGAAAGAATCTCATTCAAGTCCTTCTCCCCGATGGAGAGGATGGATTTCATGACCCGCTCCCTCGAGCAGTCGCAGCGGAACTCGGCCGAATGGCTGTCGTTCATCGTGATGGAAAGGCCGGAAAGCACCGTTTGAATCAGGTCCTCCGGCGTCATACCCTCCTTCAGAAGGTCGGTGACGCTTTTGATTCCAGAGACATTTTTCTCGATGACTTCGATGACGTCCTCGGGGCAGTCCGGCATGAGCTGGACGATGAAGCCCCCCGCCACATCCACTGTGTTTTCATTGGTGAGCAGAACGCCCAGGCCCACGGACGAAGGGGTCTGCTCCGAAGCCGCAAAGTAGTAGGTGATGTCGTCGGCAATCTCCCCGCTCTTTAAGGGAACGACGCCGGAATAGGGCTTCTTCAGCCCCAGGTCCTTCATGACGGTCAGGGTCCCTTTTCCCACGGCCCCGCCCACGTTGAGCTTGCCGTTTCTCGGAGGCATGGTGGCTACCGGCACCCGGGGAAAGCCCTTGACATGCCCGTGGCTGTCCGCCGTAACGGTAAGGCCCTTCATGGGCCCGTCCCCCTGGATCTGGATGGTCAGAAGGTCGTCCGGGTCCTTCATCATGTAGCCCATCATGGCCGCGGCGGAAAGGGTCCGGCCCAGGGCCGCCGTCACCTCGGGGGAAGTATTGTGGGCCTTTCGCGCCGTCTCCACGATATTTTTCGAGGTAATCGCAAACGCCCGGACCGTCTCCTCAGCGGCGGCCGCCCGGACCATATAATCTTTTCCTGCCATGTGAAAATCCTTTCCAAAGTCGGGGATTTATATTAGTCATGACTAATATAGACCCCCGGTATCCTACATAAAGTACCATAGAAATAAGGAAAAGGGAACTTGAAACTTAGGTCTCAGATAAGTATGATGGAATGTGCCCCGCCGGAAATGGCGGAATTTTCTCTGGAGCTTGCGATGACGGACACGCTGAAGGACCACATCAAAAAAAACATCAGCCGCTACTACCGGCGGCGAATTATCTGGCCCGCAGCCGCTCTGGCCTTTCTGGTCATCCTGTCCTTTATCCTTCCCGTGCGGACCTTTCTCTTCCCTGAAAGCTTTGCCGCCGGCGACTCCCCCAGAGCCTTCTACAATAGTGACAAAACCTATGTGAACTGCTATCTCAAAGGCCTCTATTTCACCGGCTACAGAAAGCAGCTCTTCGGCAATACGACCGGCTACTACTACTATACCATGTCCGGAAACGACTGCATCATCGTCCTTCTGACCGGGGCCACCTGCGACCAGGGAACCCCCTCCCTCGACATGGCTTCCTTCGACGCAAAGATTGAGAAGAATTCCCCGGCCGAGGACAAGCTCCTCAACTACCTGGCCCGGGACCTCTCCTGGTCGGGAAACGGGATTACAAAAAATATCCAGCCCTTCCTCCTGAGCGAACCGGCCTCGACCAATGCCCTGGCCGTCATCCTCCGCTGGCTTCTTCTGATTTTCATTGTCTATGCTTCAATCACCCTGGTGCTGAACATCGTCTACACCCTCCTGCCGGAGCTGGCCCCGCCGGTCCAGCGCCTCTATGTCTACGGGCATCCGGGGAAGCTTTTAGAGCAGGCGGAAAACGAGCTTTCCACCCTGCCGCAGCTTGCCACCGAGGACATGTACATCACCCAGCACTTTTTCATCGAAACCTCGAACTACGGCATCGCCATCGTCCCGATTTCGGCCATCACCTGGATCTACAAGTACTCGACCCTGCACAAGTTCCTCTGGCACGTGTCGGCGATTTCCTACACCCTCTACATCACGACGAACCACCACCAGGTCATCCGCTGTCCCAAGAATATCAAGTCGGACATCGACGGCGTCATGGACTACCTGGCCGAGGCCAACCACTCCATTCTCGTAGGCTTCAACGAAAAGAACCGCGAGGCCGCCCGCCGGATGGAGGACAGTCACACGGTTCTCGAACGTCTGAAAAAATTCTGGGGACAAAAGCTGTAATACCGCCATTTCGGTCTGTAAGCGCTTACACGCCTGCTGCCGGTAATGGCCGGTTTGGAAAATCACCCCTGCTTCTTCAATAGATCCCGGATTTCGGTGAGAAGGACCTCTTCCCTGGTGGGAGTAGGTTCTTCTTTTTTCTCCTCTTTCTCGATGTGGGCCATCTTCTCGGCCGTCTCCCGCATGCGGTTTAAAACCTTCACCATGATGAAGAGGACCAGGGCCAGAATCAGAAAGTTGATGACGGCCGCGATGAAGTTTCCGATGGTGATATTGGCGTTGCCGGCATGGAGCACGACGGAAGTCAGCGACTCGGTCTTGATGAAAATCCCGATGATGGGCATCAGGATGTCGTTTACAAGGGAATCGACGATGGCCTTGAAGGCAGCGCCGATGATGACGCCGACGGCCATATCCATCACATTGCCCTTCGTGATGAACTCCCGGAACTCGCCCCAGAAGCCTTTGCTTTTCTTCACTACATCATCTGTCGTCATAGGACACCTCCCGTTCCATTCTCATGAATAATGTAAGCGCTTACACAGCGTACGCCCGCCAGCCTTGCCGCACAGCCGCTGCCAGGAAACCGCCGGGCTTTCTACGGCCTTCATAGTAGCACAAGTACCGCCATTTCCCAAGCAAAACCGGGAGGTTTGTATATTGCGATATTTCTTCCTTAGTTTTATAGTAGTTGTCTGTTGATTAGTTATTTTGGCTGTTTACGGCCTTTGTATAGATTGTCTGGTATAGGTATTTCATGAAAACCGTTCGGAAAATTTTTCTCGACGACCTGAAGCAGCTGGTCTCCTCCTTCTTCATCATCGTTATCATCCTGGGCATCACGGTCATTCCCGCCCTCTACGCCTGGCTCAATATCTACTCCAACTGGGACCCCTACGGCAATACTGCGGGCTTAAAAATTGCCTTCTATTCTTCGGACGAGGGGGCCACTGTCGACGGCCTCACGGAAAATGTCGGCGATGAGCTGAAGAAAGAGATGGAGGGAAACGACGCCATCCACTGGGTCTTCACGGATTCGGAGGAGCAGGCTCTCTCCGGGGTCCGCTCGGGCGAATACTACGCCGCCATCGTGATTGAATCGGACTTTTCCTACAGGATTCTGAACTTCTTCAAGGCCGGCGTCGACAAGCCTTCTATCCTTTTCTACCAGAATCAGAAGAAAAATCCCGTCGCGACGAAGATTTCCGACGCCGTCGTCGAGAAGATTCACAAGTCCCTGAACAAGAAGCTGACCGGCGTCATTGTCGGCCAGGTCTTTGACACGGCAAACAGTGTCGAGGTTTCCATCGAGTCCGCCGGCGGCATTGAAGGCATTGTCACCGACATGCAGGACCTGAACGGGCAGATTCTGTCCTATCAGAAGACCATCGACTCCGTCGTTGCCGGAAACGAGGTCCTGCTCGGGGCCATCAGCGAGGGAAAGACCGATGCCGCCCAGGCCGGCCAGCGGATTGATTCCACCAGGGCCTCTCTCGACGAGACCGGAAATCAGATTCAGATGACCGGGCTCACCCT
Organism: uncultured Lachnospiraceae bacterium; assembly: GCA_900316075.1. Classification (GTDB taxonomy): domain Bacteria; phylum Bacillota; class Clostridia; order Lachnospirales; family Lachnospiraceae; genus RUG306. The sequence goes on from ONBT01000065.1 coordinate 5,823, forward strand.
CGACTACTACATGGACAATGTGAAGATCACGATGGA
>ONBT01000052.1 GCA_900316075.1 uncultured Lachnospiraceae bacterium
GTGCCTTCTTCCATACAAAAAACCGGACGGCCCTCTTCAAGGCCCTTCACTACTTCGGCATCATTCTCCTCTTCGGAGCCGGCGCCGGCCTGGGCAGCCGGTTGATTTCCATACTGAATCTGCATACAATCTGGATATCGGGTGCCTTGCTCTTTGTCAGCTTTGCTCTCATGTTCATCAAAGCAGAGGTCGAGGAGCATCCGGAGATACAGGCGGAAGAAGCCGCTATCCAGGCTGACTTAAAGGACATCCGCAGGGAATTTTCCGGAATCGGGAATGTGCTGAAAGAAGGGCACTGAAAACATGAAACAGAATTTATAAAGGGAGAAAGATAATATGGACCCAATCATCACAAGTCTGCTCGAAACCGACCTCTACAAGTTCAACATAGAGCAAGCGCACTTTTCCTACCCCTCCAGAAACGCAAACGGTTCCTCCGGCCTGTTCTTTAGAAAGGTATGCATGAGGAAAGCCGCGCGGACGGAGGTCTTCTCTTCTGCAAGAATCCGCCGCACCTCCTGCCTGTCCGCAAGAAGGACATCGATCCATTCAGAGCTTTCGTTTTCCTTTTCTCCGTCGAGTCCGTCTATCGTTCCGAAGACAGCGGCACCAGGCTCATCAGAAAAGCCCGGCGCCAGAAAGAAGGGACGACGCAGGTAGGCGGCTCCTCCCGTATATTCGTGAAAGGTGAAACCGGTCTCCTCCTTCATCTCCCGGACAGCCGCCTGTCCCGCAGTCTCCCCGGGATCGATCAGTCCGCAGGGAAGCGAGTAGATCGTGTCATCAATGGGAAAGCGGTACTCGTGCACCAGGGCGAGCCGCGGCTCGACCTCCCGCGTCACGGCATAGATGCAGATGCCTTCCGCGGAAAGCTCGTGCGTCCGGATTTTGATCCGATCATCCGAATTCCTTGTGGCAAAATAATAATCCCGCGCTGCCCCGGCCCTGTCATGAAAGGTCAGATGGTACAGATTGAGGTAGCGGTTGTCCGTCTGCTTTTCGATGGATTCGATATGGGATTCCAGCATGTTCTATCCTCCAACTATATGAAGCTTCCATGCAGGCTCAATTGTCGCTAAGGCCCTGCACTGAAAACAGGAGCCGGATTCAACATATCCGACTCCTTCCTTTTTTACAAGAGATTATTTGAAGCGTACGGCGAGTTCATCCGCCACCCGCTCTTCCACCGCATGGCAGGCGGCCCAGGTACTATCCTTGATACTAATATAGACCTTCAGTTTGGGCTCAGTCCCGGACGGACGGATCACGACGGAGGATCCTCCGGCGAGGAGGTACTTGAAGACATCCGATTTCGGCAGCCCGTCAAGCCCTTCCGCATAGTCCAGGGTCTTTTCCACGGCGATTCCGCCGATCTCATGCATCTCCCCGCGGAAGTCCTTCATTATTTTTTTCATCTTTTCAAAGCCGGATTCGCCCTCAAAGGCGTAGGAATGCAGGGTGTTCAGCCGGCAGCCGTAGGTCTTATATAGCTCATCCAACTTCTGTAAGAGGCCAATTCCCTGCGATTTATAATAGGCAAACATCTCGGCGATCATGAAGGAGGCATCGACCGCATCCTTGTCGCGGACATAGGTCCCGGTCAGATACCCGTAGGACTCCTCCATGCCAAAGATGTAGTTCTTCTCTTTTCCCTCCTTCTCCAGGAGGCCGATCTGCTCCCCGATGAACTTGAAACCGGTCAGGACGTTTATCGTGCGGACCCCATAATGGTCCGCAATCTGCTCCGCCATATCGGTCGTGACAATGGTCTTCACCGCAACTGGCTGCGCCGGCATTGTTCCGTTTGCGATCCTGCGGCTGCAGATGAAGTCCAGAAGCAGCATCCCGGTTTCGTTTCCGGTTAAAAGCCTATAACTTCCGTTAGTATCCTTCACCGCAATGCCGACCCGGTCACAGTCGGGATCGGTGGCCATAAGGAGGTCGGCATTGGTCTTTACCGCATACTGCATGCCAAGCTCCATTGCTTCCCGAATTTCCGGATTGGGATAGGGGCAGGTGGGGAAGTTCCCGTCCGGCTGTTCCTGCTCCTTCACGACCGTGATATTGGTGAATCCGCTTTCCTTCAGGGTTCGGATGACGGGCTCCCGGCCGGTTCCATTGAGAGGCGAATAGACGATGGCGACGTTCCGGTCGATCGACGCCCCGCCTAGAACAGACTGGGCCTTCACTTCCGCGATGAAGTCATCCTCGACGGAAGGATCAATCCAATGAATTTTTCCTTCACTTATAGACTCATCAAAGTCCGTCTTCTTTACATCGGAGAAAATATCGAGGGCTTCGATTTCGCCGAGAATTTCCGCTGCAGCTTCCGTTGTAATCTGACAGCCGTCACTCCCGTAGACCTTGTAGCCATTGTATTTCGAAGGGTTGTGGCTGGCCGTCACCATAATGCCTGCCGCACAATGGAGGCGGCGGACCGCATAGGAAAGGCAGGGAGTCGGTTTGATTTCTTCGTAGATTTCGACGGCAATGCCATTTGCCGCAAAGACCGCCGCCGCTGTTTTCGCAAACACATCCGACTTGATGCGGGAGTCCCGGCTGACCGCGATTTTCCGCTCTCCCTCCGGAAAGTGCTTTACCACATAATTGGCAAGCCCCTGGGAAGCCTTCGCAACGGTATAGACATTCATGCGGTTGGTGCCGGCCCCGATGACCCCGCGGAGGCCGCCGGTACCGAATTCCAGGTCCCGGTAAAAAGCGTCGTTTATGGCTTCTTCATCCCCGGCTTCTTCTTCCAATTCGGCAATGAGGTCTGGATCCTCTGCGGCCTTTAATAGCCAGTCCTGATACTTTGCTTCAATCTCTGCTTTCATCTCCTGTGTCCTCCGATTTTTTCATTTGTAGAATTCTGCAAAAAGCAGTAAGTCTGATCGAACCCGAGGCAAATACCTCATTCCCGCCTACTCTTTCACGAGGTGAATCATCGTGCTCCAGAAGTCCTCGCGGACGTGCTCGACATGGAGGCCGGCCCCCATCAGGGTATCGCCATGAAGCCTGCCTCCGTCCAATCCGCCCAGAGCCGGACCGTCCGTGAAGTCCTTTTCATGGGATGCACTATCCGCATCTGTACCCAGGTCAACTTTTTCAAGAAGGTAGGCGACCTCCGGATTCAGGCCCTGCAGGCGGATCAAAGTGCTCTTGGCATTGGGCTGTGCCAGTCCCTGCAGGAAAAAGACGATGGCCTCGGACCTGTCTTTCGAAACCAGCTCGACAGCATCATAGCGGCCATTATCCGCGAGCGAAGCGAGCCGGTAATAGTCACCGAAAAGGATGAGGGGCCGCATGACCTTTTCATAGAAAGCGATCTGCCCGGGCAGCAGGGTCTTCTCCTCCGCCGGAAGTTCTGTGATGTCGAGTTCATACCCGAACGAACCTATCATAGCAGAAAAGACCCGGGTGGCAAGGGGAACCCTCCGTCCCGTGATGTCATTTCTCTCTTTGCAGACATGGGAGCCCATGGCGGAGACGGGATAGAGGAGCTCTGTCCCTTCATTGATCATGGCGCGTTCAATCGGATCCATATCGTCCGAGGTCCAGATCTGGGGACTGTAATAGAGCATCCCGGGATCGAAGCGGGCCCCGCCGGACGAGCAGTTCTCGATCAGTAGATCCGGGAAGTCGGAAAGAAGGGTCTCCTGGATCCGATAGAGGCCCAGAACGTGCCGGTGCCAAAGTTCCCCCTGCTGATCCACAGGAAGGTACGCAGACCCCGCGTCGCAGAGGGGCCGGTTCATATCCCACTTGAGATAGGCCACAGGGGCGGATTTCAGGATTTTTTCAATCGAAAGAATAATATAATTAACGGCATCAGGATTCGAAAAATCCAGCACATACTGGTCGCGACAGCGGGCAGGTTGCCGGCCGTGGAGCTTTAAAACCCAGTCCGGATGCGCCCGGTAAAGGTCTGAATTCTCCGAGACCATCTCCGGCTCGAACCAGAGGCCGAGTTTCATATTATTCTCATGCAACTTTTGTGAAAGATAATGAACGCCCCCGGGGAGCTTCTGTTCGTTTACAAACCAGTCCCCGAGGGAGCCGGAGGGCTCGCTGCGGTCATGGCCGAACCAGCCGTCGTCGACGACCAGAAGGTCAATGCCGGCCTTCGAGGCCTCCTCTGCAATGGAAAGAAGCTTCTCCGTGTTGAAATCGAAGTAAGTGGCTTCCCAGTTGTTGATGAGGACGGGACGGTTTTCAAAGGCCCACCGCTGCCGGATCAGGTGCCTCCGATAAAAGTCGTGAAGGGTCCGGCTCATGCCGCCAAGGCCGGCATCAGAATACGTCAGGACGGCCTCAGGCGTCTGAAAATCCGCTCCGGGCAGGAGTTTCCAGCGGAAGTGATCCGGATTGATGCCAAGGGCCAGGCGGTTCGATGCGAATGGGTTCACTCTTGCAGACCCGAAGTAGTCCCCAGAATAGACGAGGTGCAGGCCGTACACCTTCCCGTTCTCATAGTCCGCATTCTCTGAAAGCAGTCCGATGAAAGGCTGCCCGTCGTGGCCGGATTCCCCGCGCAGGGATTTCGTGACGATGGCCGTAGGGCCGGCCGGCGTCCGCACGGGCCTGTGCTCCCGGGCCCAGGTGCCGGAAAATGTCAGGACCTCTTCCCCTCCTGCTTCCGGAAGGTCGAGAGACACAGACAGGGCGCGTGTCAAAAAGAGCGTTTCCTCTCCTTCATTGATGATCCGTGTGCTTCGGGTAAGGACATCCACGTCGTCAAAGACCGTATAGAAAAGTTCCACTGCGATGTGAAGGATCGTGTCCTCCATTGTAATCACAAGAGTCTGACAGGGCTCCCCGAAGGAAGCCGGAAGACCGGGAAGGGCCGGTTTCCCATCTATTATTCTGAAGGAGCGGAAGGTCAGCTCCAGGCCTTCCTGCCCGGCTTCGTTTTCTATCGAAATAGCGGCCTCCCGGGAGTCCCCTGTTCCGGAGCAAGGATATTCCATCGGACAGACGTCGAGAAAGCCCTGCTTTTCCGCCGGATTCACGGAAGGAACGAAAGGCCCCTCATCCGTCCGGGTGAGATAGGAAAGGTCCGTGTCGGAAACGCTTTTCCCGTAGTAGACGTGGGGCAGATATTTCCCGTCGGCAAGAGCGCAAATATATGATGTATGCGGGGTGTCGAGTTTCCAGGTCTTTGCTTTCTCATTGTAAGTGATCATAAATCTTTCTCCGTGTGTTTATTCTGCCTATACGCCTGCAGATTGAAATTTCGTTTCCGCCTTACGGCAGAACTTTCTGCAGGAAGGCGGAAAGGACATCCGCTGCCTTCGCGTGGCTTGGAAGTCCCGGGTGACTGCGGGCGCCCAGGTCCTCTCCTTCCGTATTCGGAAGCTGCAGGTAGAAGACACGCTCGTCACCGGACTCGCTCCTGTACGCGGCAATCATATCCTCCAGCGTCTCCTTCATGTCCGTGCTGCCGCATCTTCCCGAACCCAGCATGCCGTAGCACCAGACGATGACTGCTCCGGGATTTTTCGTCCGGACCTCCTTCAGAAAAGCCAGGCCTTTTTCTTTCACTGCAGCCAGATCGGCCCGGGGCTGGGCATCGTTGGTGCCGAGATTGATGATTACAGCGCCGGCCGGCTCTCTTGAAAAATCATACCGTTTCTCCGGAAAGCCCGGATAGGCCGTCCGGTCATAGATCCGGGGCAGGACATTATTCTTGTCGCCGGCCCAGTCCCGGGAAATGCCCCAGCCGCTCTGGGAGATGATCCGGTACTCCGCCCCGAGTCTTTGCGCGGTCAGGAAGGGAAATGTCTGAACAGAGGAGAACCAGGCAGAGATCCACTCTTCCTCAGTCTGCGCCCCGATGGCCCCTTCGCCGGAAGTAATGGAATCCCCGACAAATTCGAGCATATACTTATATGCCGGCGACGGAGAGATTTCCCCGTCCGTCTCCAGGCCTACGATGATCAGAAACCGCTCCGGCTCAGCATCGATAGGCTGCACGTCGTTTACAATGCGAACAGAATGAACTTTTCCCGTGTCCTCCAGATGAAGGAGGGGAATCGTCAAAGAAAAATCTTTTCTTTGAGCCAAATCCGCCGACATGACAGGGACCCGCAGCAGCAGAGCCCCGTCCAGGACCAGGCTGAGATAATACTCGTACTTCAAAAAGCCACTCCGCACGCGGACCGCCAGATACGAGCCTGTGAAATCAAAGGCGATGCCGGACCCGGTCCAGAATACATGCAGGCCCTCTGCATCTTCAACCGTCCGTCCCAGACGCCGCACCTGCGGCAGGACTTTCATGGAATAAGTCATAGTGCCTCACGCAAACAGAATGCCCAGCAGATAGAAGGAGGACACACAGTCTTCCGGCGCCTCTGAAAGGGTAAGAGTCAGGGTGTGCCTCATCCGCTCCCCGTGGAAAAGCACCGGTTCAAGGGCCAGGCAGTCCCCCCAGTCCTCGTCAAAGTTCCCGTCAAGCTCCAGGACTTCCCGGTCATCCAGCTGGACCATGGCCTTCGGCGCAGGCCGGTGAATAGTGCGCCGGTACTGAATTCCGATATTGGTACAGGGGGGAAGGTCAAAACGGATGGTATCTCCGACAGAACTTCCCTCCCAGCCTTCCCTGAAGAAATCCCGGAAGGCCGTCCGCGGGAGCGGATCCGGCAGAAAGCCGTGACAGACGGCCACCCATTCCCTTTCACCGGCTTCGGAAAGGAGACTGCTCCTCCCGCCTCCACGGGCACGTAAGATCTGCGCTCCTTCAAAGGCATCAGCCGTCATGGGAGCCGGCAGGGCGGAGACCACCTTTTCCCGGATTCCCCGGTAGGCCTGCAGGACCTCCGTGACAGCGTCCGCAATCAGGCGGTGACCGGTGTCATTCGGATGCAGACCATCCGGTGACAGGTCCTGCCTGCGGTACGCTCCGCTTTGAATCAAAGGGAGAATCCTGTCTTTCACACTGACATAGGGAATTCCGTAATATTCACAAAGAGGCCGGTGGATGTCCTCCGCTGTCGTCCCGTCGTCGTATCGGGCATTACCGAGCGCAGCAACCGCCGGACAGGACGGGCCCTTCAAGATGCAGCGGAGCAGGCCTTCGTACGTTTCCCGGTGAAGATCATCAGCCGGATCATTTACGGAAAAGTCGACAAAGACCATGTCCGGCCAGGCAGACAGGACATCGCCTGCTGCCCGAGCAGTCCCAAAAAAGGAGTCGGTACCGCCGACTCCTCTGTTGATATATGAAAAGACACTATCCGGAAATGTCTCCTCATACCAGTGAAAGACCCGGGCCGCATAGGTATTTTTTGCTTTCGTGGCAAGGGATCCCTGGGTGATGGAACCGCCAAGGAAGGCGATGGTCAGACAGGATCCCTCTTCAGCCCTTTCAAAAAAACGGCCCAGACGAAAACGGTTGACGGAAGGACTATTTTTATTATTCATACGACTTCACTTTCATGGGCTCCATCCTTTGCCCGCTCCGTCGTCACCAAGGCCTCGCAGGTGCCCGTAATGGAATAGTCGCCGGACCCGGCCGGAAGGAAGAAGGAATCCCCCTTGCGGAAGTAGAGGTCGTCTCCGCCGCAGGCAATACGGCCCTCCCCGTTCAGGAAGAGAAAGTGGGCGAAGGAATTCTCGGAAACAAAACCCGAAATCCGATCGGTCAGTTCCCCGGAAAGAGTCAGCTTGTCCACGGTGAAGTAGTCACAGGATGCGATGTGGGGATCCGTAGACCGCACCCGTTTCACCGGATAGGTATGAGTGACCTGCAGGGCCTTTTCGATATGAAGGTCCCGGAGTTTCCCGTTCTTGTCCCGGCGGCCGTAGTCGTAGACCCGGTAGGTCACATTGGAGTTCTGTTGAATCTCCGCAATGAGAAGACCTTTTCCGATGGCATGAAGGGTCCCTGATTCGATGAAGACTACGTCTCCCTTCTGCACTGGAACCTTGTTCAGAACCTCCGGAAGGGTATTATTCTCAATCCGTTCCTTGAACTCTTCCTTCGTGATTTCCTTTGAAAATCCGTAATATAGAAAGGCTCCTTCTTCGGCTTCCATTACATACCACATCTCGGTCTTTCCCATCTGCCCCTCGTGCTCTCTTGCATAGGCATTGTCTGGATGAACCTGAATGGAAAGGTCCTTCGCCGCATCGATGAACTTGATCAGGACCGGGAAATCGGAAAAGCGGCTGCAGTTTCTGCCCAAGACATCCCTTCCCTTCTCGGAAATCCAGTCCCGCAGAGATTCCCCCGCAGCGGGTCCGTTCACAATCGTAGACGGGCTGTCCGGATAGCAGGAAAGTTCCCAGGTCTCGGCCAGAACATCCCCGTCGTAAGTTTTATGATATTCTTCCTTCAACTTCTGCCCGCCCCAGAGATAATCCTTGCAGGCAGGAGAAAGTTTCAAAAGAGACATGATATTATCTCCTTCCGACCTCCGTATCGGTTTCCGTCACGACACTATGTTCCCTGATATAGTCGATGACGATATCAAGTGTTGTGAAAGCCACTCCCACATAGGTATCTGCGCATCCATAGTAGATGGCGATCCGGCCGGTGTCTTTGTCCTGCAGGGTTGCGCAGGGGAAGCAGACATTGGGCACAAAGCCCCTCTCCTCATAGTCCTCTTCCGGCGTCAGGAGAAAAGTCGAGCACCGGTACTTCACACGGGAAGGCTCATCAATGTCGAGGATGGCCCCGCCGATTGAGTAGACAAAGCCGTTGCAGGTGCCGGTCACCCCGTGATAGAAAAGAAGCCAGCCTTCCGAAGTCTCAATGGGGGCCGCACCGCCGCCGATTTTCACGTTCTCCCACCACTCGGTGCCTTTGCCCATGACGTGGCGATGGCAGCCCCAGTATTTCATGTCGGGGCTTTCCGAGAGGTAGATGTCACCGAAAGGCGTATGGCCGGAGTCGGAGGGACGGGACAGCATCATGTACCGGTCATGGATTTTCCGGGGGAAGAGCACTGCGTTCCGGTTGAAGGGCAGGAAGGGGTTCTCCAAGCGGGTAAAGGTCTTAAAATCCGTGGTTTTTGCCATGCCTATGGCGGCCCCGTAAGCGTCCTGGCACCAGATCAGGTAGCAGGTACCGTCAATATTGACGAGTCTGGGGTCATAGGCGTACTGGGGCATGAAGAGCTTCCCATCCTCATCGACGAAATGAATCATGTCGGGCTCGAAGTCCCAGTGCAGGCCGTCCTTGCTGTGTCCCAGATAGATCATCGGAATCCCGTTCGTCCGCTCGGCCCGGAAGACTCCGATGTAGGCCCCTTCCCAGGGGATGACGGCGGAGTTAAAAATCCGGGCCACACCGGGAAGCGGGTTCCTCCGGATGATCGGGTTTTCCCCATAGCGCCACAGGGGGAGTCCGCTGCCCTCCGCCGGAGCTTCCCGCCAGGGCATGCCCGGAAGAGAATTTCCATTGATAAATGTATATTTTCCCATGAAATTTCCTCGCATATTTGTTTTACATTAATAATAGGATAAATCCGTCTTCCGGCCCCTCCCGTGAGGCCGGAAAGCTTCACTCTCCGGCCAGATACGCCCGGTTTTTTGCAATCAGTTCCCGCCGCTGCCGGACGCAGAGGACCGACCGGCCCGGATCTTCCGGGGTATGGAAGCAATAGTCAGTCAGCCGCTCTATTGTCGTCGACGCCACATAGAGGCGTGTATCAGAACCGGCGTAATAGATGTACACCTTTTCCCCGTCTACAATGGCCCCGTTGGAAAAGACCACATTGGATACATCACCGACCCGCTCATCACCAAGGGGCCCCATCAGAAGTCCGCCAGGCTCGGCGATAATTCTTGTCGGATCATCCAATGCCGTCGCATACATATAGAGAACATAGCGGAGACCTGCCGCGGTATTCCGGACCCCGTGGGCGATGTGGAGCCAGCCGGCGTCCGTTTTGATGGGGACCACTCCCTCTCCGTTCTTCGCCTCGGTGATGGTGTGATACTTCCTGCGGGACAGGATCTTTTCTTCATCGATCACAGCATGAGTGATGTCATCACAGAGACCAAAACCGATACCGCCGCCGGACCCCGTGTCAATGAAGTCGTCCATGGGCCGGGTATAGAAGGCGTATTTTCCGTCTATAAATTCGGGATGCAGTACGACATTCCGCTGCTGGGGAGACCGCAGCGTCTTCAAATTCGGCAGCCGCTCCCAGGTCACGAGGTCCTTCGTCCGCACGATGCCGGCAGCAGCCGTTGCCGCAGAAAGGTCTTTTACGGAAGTATCCTTGCTCTCGGAGCAGAAGACCCCGTAGATCCATCCATCCTCATGCTGCGTCAGCCGCATATCGTAAACATTGGTCTCCTCCGGGCAGATATCGTCGAAAAGGATGGGCTCCCCTTCAAAGCGGAAACCGTCCACAGGCGAGTCCGAGGACGCCACCGCAAAAAAGGACTTGCGGTCCGCCCCCTCGACCCGGGCGACCAGGTGGTAACGCCCGTTCAATCGGATGGCGCCGGCATTGAATACCGCGTTGATTCCCAGCCGCTCCTCAAAGAAGGGATTTGTCTCAGCTGATAGGTCATATCGCCATTCAAGCGGAACGGAGTCCCGGGTCAGCACCGGATTTTTGTAACGGTCGAAAATGCCGTTATAAAAATCCGTCTTTTCATTCTTCCGCGCCAGAAAGGCCTCCTGGCGTGCTTTTATTTTTTCATATTCAGGATGCAGTTTCATAGTCGTTCACTCCGGATAGGCCTCTCATAAAAGGCCAGTGAAGGTTTTCAATTTGTATACTTTTTCTCTTTTTCTTTCAGACGTCCAGGCCCCGCCGGATGACCTCCAGGCACATGCGGCCGTTGTGGTAGGGGCATTTCCAGGGTTCCACAATCGGCATGTCATAGGGCGTGCCTTCCGCGTTCACCTTCCAGAACCATTCGCTGTAAGGCCGGGCATCCACTAGATACTGCCTGGTGTAGCGCCAGACGCTTTTCGCCGCCTCCAGGAACCACTTTTCGTTCGGCCGTTTCTGCCAGGCATTGAGGAAACCGTTGACTGCCTCGCACTGGATCCACCAGACCCGGTCGGAATTTACCTTTCCCGCCTCGCATTCCTGGGGGATGGATTTCCCGTCGAAAGCGGAATGAATAATGTTTTTCTCCAGGTCTTCCGTAATCCTGCCCATGCGGGCAGAATAGCGCTCATCGGAAATCACCTCGCAGGCCCTGTCGATGAGCCAGGCAGCTTCGATGTCATGACCGTAGGAAATGAGGTCGATCAGGGAATTCCAGTCCCGGTCGAAGAAGACCTCCAGCCGGTGCTTTTCGGGGTTATAGACCTTTTCCGCGAAGAGATCCAGCTGCTCACGAATCCGGCTGCCCAGCTTCTCTTCCGGGGCCACCCGGTAAAGTTCGGTATAGGCCTCCATCACATGAAGTAAGGTGTTCATGGTCCGAGCCGCCTCGACCCCGTTCTCGGAGAGTTTTTCATTCGAAGCCGGGGAGAAGTCCCTGTTGAAGGCCTCAAGATATCCGCCTTCGTCCCGGCAGCAGACTTCAATAATGCTGACAAGCCCCTGGGCCAGAGCGAGTGCTTCCTTGTCATGGGTGATGTCGTAATAGGCGGCAAGTCCGTAGATGGCAAAGGCCTGATTGTAGGTATGCTTCGTCGTATCCAGGGGCTTCCCATCGTAGGTCACCGACCAGTAAAGACCACCGTTTTCCCGGTCGACAAAGGCTTCCTTCAAAAATTCGTAGGCCTGTCTTGCATAGGGAATCAGGGTGATGTCATCCAGCAGGCGGGCCGCCGTTGAAAAGAACCAGAGAATGCGGGAGTTCAGGATACAGCCCTTCTCTGCCTCTTCATTCTTCTTCAGATTAAAATCCACATAGCCTGTGTATCCGCCGTTTGCATCGTCAATCAAGTTCTTCCAGAAGGGGAGAATTCTTTCGGAAAGCTCCCTTCGCATTTCGTCCTGAAACATGACGTCCTTTCTCTGCCGCTGCTGCCAGAAAAAAAGCTGTATGTCGCTGACCGTGACTTTCGGCCGCAGGTCGGGGTTTACATTAATCATAAAATCATCCTTTCACAGCCCCTGCCGCGATGCCATTGTAAATGTCCTTCTGGCAGAAGAGGAAAACGATCAGGGCTGGTATGAAGGACATGATGACACCGGCGCAGATCAGGTTGTACTGGTTTCCCATGGGGCCCGTAAATGTATACAGAGATGTCGCTACCGTGGCCAGCCGCTTCTTGTCCTGCAGGTAAAGCTGGGCGCAGTAATATTCGTTGTAGACGCCGACGCCCTTCAGAATACAGGAGGTTACAATGGCAGGTCTCAGGAGAGGCAGGAGAATCTTCCAGTAGATCTGGAAATAGGATGCCCCGTCGAGAAGAGCCGACTCATCGAGGGAGATAGGCAGGTTCTCGAAGTACTGGATGAAAATGTATACCGAAATGACATCCGTCCCGCACATCATGATGATGTAGCCGTAAAGGGTGTTGACAAAATGAAGCTTCGTCATCAGCTCATATACCGAAACCTGCATGGCGATGCCGGGAAGCAGGGCCGCAAAGGTGAAGAGGTTCCGAATCAGGCCGTTGCCGGGAAACTTGAAGCGGGACAGGACATAAGCCAGCTGGGTCCCGATCAGGATGGATATGAGAAGGACCGCCACCAG
>ONBT01000051.1 GCA_900316075.1 uncultured Lachnospiraceae bacterium
CTCGACAAGTTTGACGGGAAGGAATACTTCTGCTTCCACGCCGGCACCAAGTTCGATGAAAAGGGAACCATCGTCACGAACGGGGGAAGAGTCCTCGGCATCACGGCCCTCGGGAAGGATCTCCGGGATGCCCGGAAGAAGGCCTACGAGGCAACGGAATGGGTGGACTTCAAAAATAAGTACATGCGTCACGACATCGGGCATGCGATAGATGAAGTGTAAGGTGCTTACATAGTATTTTATGAAATGCAAGCGCTTACATTGCTTGAAATGTGTACTTTTTCTGCTAATATAGTACAGGCTGTCTGCGGACGGATTATTTGAAATCCGGGCAGCAGGCGGACGATTACTTACAAACTACATATTCCTACATTATTTTTGAAAAGGGGTACAAAATGAGCGAGTACGGTTTTGGCGGAATGATTGCCAAGCTCAAGAAAAATCCTAAGACCATCGTTTTCACTGAGGGCACGGACCCCCGGATTCTCGAGGCAGCTTCCCGGCTCCTCGCATCCACCTTCCTGCACCCGATTCTTCTCGGCAATCCCGATGATATCCATGCGGCAGCCGAGGAATCCGGCTACAATATCAACGGGGCGACCCTGATCGATCCGAATAATTACGACCGCTTCGACGAGATGGTCGACATGTTCTGCGAACTCCGGAAGTCTAAGGGCGTGACTCCCGAGCAGGCGAGAGGCTTCCTTTCCGGAGCCAACTATTTCGGCACCATGCTCGTAAAGATGGGCGTTGCCGATGCCCTTCTCGGCGGTGCTACCTATTCGACGGCTGATACCGTTCGTCCCGCCCTGCAGCTCATCAAGACGAAGCCGGGCAACTCCATCGTTTCCTCCGTCTTCATTCTGGTCCGTGACGCCGCTACCGGTGACCGGGAAGTTCTGGCCATGGGCGACTGCGCCATCAATATCAAGCCCACCGAGGACGAACTCGTGGAAATCGCGGGCGAGGCTGCTTCCTGCGCCCGGGTATTCGGCGTAGATCCCAAGGTTGCCTTCCTTTCCTATTCGACCCTGGGCTCCGGCAAGGGCGAGGATGTCGACAAGATGAGAAACGCCGCCAACAAGGCCAAGACCAAGTATCCCGACCTTCCCATCGAAGGTGAGCTGCAGTTCGACGCTGCCGTTTCTCCCCGGGTTGCCAAGACCAAGGCTCCTGATTCCGAGGTGGCCGGCCATGCCAACACCTTCATCTTCCCGGACATCAATGCCGGGAACATCGGCTACAAGATTGCCCAGCGGCTCGGAAACTTCGCAGCATACGGCCCCATCCTTCTCGGCCTGAATGCGCCCATTAACGACCTTTCCCGCGGCTGCAACGGCGAGGAAGTATATTCCATGGCCATCATCACAGCTGCGCTTGCAGACTGAGGCGGGCATTTACAATTCAAATTTTGACAGACAGGAACATTCTCCTTTATGATAAGCAGGATGTTCCTTTTTCTTTCTCTTCTTCCGCCGCCCGGAGAGCCCGGGGAGGGGAGAAAGAGAAGAAAGAAGGAAAATCTTGAAATCTTCTCTTTTTCTGTCGCTGCCGGGGCTGCTCGGGTGGGAGAGAAGGAGAAGAAAGAAGGAAAATCTTGAAATCTTCTCTTTTTTCCCCGCTTCAGGGTCTGCCTGGGGAGGGGAGAAGGAGAAGAAAGAAGGAAATCCAGGAAAAATTCTCTTTTTGTCTGCCGCGGAGGAGCCCGGGGCAGAGCGAAAGTGCAGGAGCGGCAGCATGACAGACGAGGTTTGGAGCGTATATGCGAAAAGGGCGGACTTTGACGCGATTGGCGCAGAGTGTGGCATAGACCCGGTGACGGCGAGGCTGGCCGTGAACCGGGGGATTGCGGAAGAGGACATGAAGGCCTACTTCAACCCGTCTCGGCATCAATTCGACCTATATCCTGCTCAGTGGCCTTCGCAGGGCCGGAGCCGAAGCGGACTATGCGATTCCAAGAAGAATTGAAGACGGCTACGGCCTCAATCCCAATATGGTGCGAAGCGCGAAGGAGGACGGGGTTGGCTGCATCATCACCTGCGACAACGGAATCGCTGCGGACGACGCGACCAGCCTGGCGCTTGAACTCGGCATGAAAGTCGTTGTCACCGACCACCACCAGGTCCCCTACCGCATGGAGGCAGGCTCAGATACCGGAACCCCAGGGCCTGCACCGCAGGCCGATGGAAGACCTGCGGCAGCAGAAGCGGCGGTGAAAGTCGAAACCCTCCCCCATGCGGACGCAGTCATCGACCCGCACAGGGAGGGTGATGCCTATCCCTTCAAGGAAATCTGCGGGGCCGTGGTGGCCTGGAAGTTTGTGATCGCCCTCTACGAGGCATGCGGAATCGACCGGGCAGAGGCAGATGAATTTCTGGGAAACGCAGCCTTTGCCACGGTCTGCGACGTCATGCCGCTTAAAGAAGAAAACCGGATTATCGTGAAGTACGGGCTTATCGCCATGAAGGATACGACGAATCCGGGGCTCAAGGCTCTGATCGAGCGGAAGGACCTTACTGACAAGCCTTTTTCCTCCTACACCTTCGGCTTCGTGCTGGGCCCCTGCCTCAATGCGGCGGGGCGGCTCGATACGGCGGCCCTTGCTATGGACCTTCTGCTGGCGAAAACCCCCGAGGAGGCCGCCCCCCTCGCCGCCACGATTGTCACCATGAACGACGAGCGCAAGGCCATGACGGAGCAGGGAGTGAACGAAGGCCTGGCTTTGATGGAAGACTACGACCTGGAAAAGAATCCGGTCATTGTCCTTTTCCTGCCCGATATCCACGAATCCATCGCGGGCCTGGTGGCCGGCCGCATCAAGGAGACCTACTACCACCCGACTTTTGTCATTACGAGAGGAGAGGGCTGCGCCAAGGGATCCGGTCGCTCCATTGAAGCCTATTCCATGTACGACGAGATGAAGGCCGCCGAGCATCTCTTCATCAAGTGGGGCGGCCACCCCATGGCGGCAGGCCTGTCATTGAAAGAAGAGGATATCGACGAATTCCGGCGGATATTAAACGCCAACGCTCATCTCACGAAGGAAGACTTTACGAAGAAAATCATGATCGATGTTCCCATGCCCCTGGACTACCTTGTCGAGCATTTGAACGTCATCGATGAGATTGAAAAGCTGGAGCCCACGGGGACCGGCAACGAGAAGCCCCTCTTTGCGGTGAGGGACATGCCGGTCACCAGAATCCGCTCCATCGGCCGGGACCGCCACTTCTGGAAGGTGACCTTCCCCGCGGGGCGGGGGACCATCGACGCCCTCTACTTCGGGGACGCGGACGAGTTCCACGACCATTATGTAAGCGCTTATGGTGAGAGTGAGTGGCAGAAGGCCCTGGCCGGAACGCCCTCCAACCTCCGCATGACGATTGCCTACGAAACGGAATGGAATGTCTACAACGGCCGCAAAACGCCCCAGATCATGATCCGCCATTACAAGTGAACTTCCCGTACAAAAATCCCCAAGTGCTGTGGAAGGCTTTAAATTCAGGGCTTTGATTTGCATTATTATTCATAAAAAACTATAATACTGCCATACAGTTTCGCGAAAGGGAGCGGCTGCTCACAATAGGAGGGGACAGACGCTTTTGCCGAAATGCTGAAAACCTTAGGATACGGGGGTTATGAAAATGGCACTGAAAGAAAATTATACATTTAAGTCCACGGACGAGCGGGGGACCACGATTCACGCCGTCAAGTGGACGCCTGAGAACGGAGACATCAAGGCCGCGATTCAGTTGAACCACGGCATGATCGAGTACATCGAGCGTTACAGCGAGTTCGCGGAATTTCTCGCGGACAGGGGCTTCGTCGTCATGGGCCACGACCACATCGGCCACGGGGAGTCGGTGGAGACGCACGATGACTGGGGCATCATCCACACGGGGACTCCGTCGGACACCCTGGTCGAGGACATGTTCACGAATTACAAGATCATCAAGGACCAGTATCCGGACGTGCCCTTCTTCATCTTCGGCCATTCGATGGGTTCCTACCTGCTGCGGAAATTCCTCTGCACCAAGGCTGCTGACCTCAAGGGTGTGAACGGGGCCATCATCTGCGGCACCGGCACGGTTCCCAATTCCACATTGAATTCGGCCCTTGCGATTTCCGGCATGATCATGGCCTTCAAGGGGCTGGACTATAAGTCCAAGTTTCTGGCGAACGCTTCTTTCGGAAAGCCTTATAAGAAGTACGATATGACGGGCGCCCACCCGGAGAATTCCTGGCTTTCGAAGAATATCGAGTCGGTCACCAAGTACTATAAGGACCCCAAGGACACCTTCGAGTTCTCGGTCAACGGCTACCGGATTCTCTACGAGGCCTGCAAGTACGATAACGATCCGAAGAACATCGCCCTGATGAACAAGGACATGCCCCTGCTCGTGGTTTCCGGGGCGGACGACCCCGTGGGCGACGCGGGCGCCGGCACGACCGAGGCCTTCAACAAGTATAAGGAAGCGGGAATCAGGGACGTGACTCTCAAGCTCTTTCCCGGCGACCGGCACGAAATCCTGCAGGAGACCGACCGGGCGGACGTATTTGCCTTTCTTTTCGATTGGATGACACAGCGGATGTGATATAATGATTTCCATCCAAGTGCTTTTTTAAGGGGTGTGCATTATGAAGACTCAGGAACTTATGAAACAGATGGACAATCTCGTGGCCGAGCTGCTGCGGCGGGAGCTTTCCGACCCGGTGAACAAGGATGTCTGGGGCAATGCAAGAGTCGCCATTACGGATGCGATGAACCAGATTGTCGCGCTCGAAAAGAAGTGAGACACGGGAAATGCCCTGCTTTAGGCGGCAGGAGCAAAACCGTCTCTGCAGCAGGCAGGGCGGAAATGAGAGAGGTTACAGAAAGGGAAAACTGACAATGGGAAAAAGCCGGATTGACGAGGGGCGGACCGAGGAAGAGCAGAGCATGCGTTTCTTCCATGGGCCGGATTATGATTCGAAGAAGCTGGGCTACCGCAAGAGCCCGGTGGTCCTGAAGATGTGCCAGATGATCACGGACCGGATGGGCCACAAGGTGAACTATGACGACCCGGATTACTATGGGGTCATCACCTATTGTACCGATGAAATGGCTCGCGTGGCGCTCGCCATGGGCGTCCGCAAGGACCGGTCCTTCGACTGGATTCAGAAGAAGACGAATAAGGACCCCCAGCGCCTGCAGAAGGTCTTAGACGACCTCTGCTTCTTCGGCCTTGTGGAGTACAACTGGGAGAACCCTGAGCACGAGAAGCGCTACCGGGTCATCATCTTCGTGCCAGGGAGCGCCGAGCAGTACAATATGCATCCCGAGTGGATGATCGACGTCGACAAGCTGGACGAGAACGAGAAGAAGTTCGTCCTGACGAAGCCCAAGCGGGTGCATCCGGAACTGGCCGAGGCCTTCAACCAGCTGACCCAGCTCCCCTTCACGCCGACGGAGCTACCCATGGACGGCATCACCCAGCTGGTTCCCATGGGCGGGGCCGGCACCGGCATGCATGTCATTCCGGTGGAGAAGGCCATCGAGGCCGAGAACCGGTCGGTTTCCGTTGAACATCTTTCCCACTGGCTGAAGAAGTACGATTACTTCTGTATCGGCCCCTGCACCTGCCGGATGTCCACATCCGTCCGGGGCTGCGGCTGTGAGGACGACTGGGAGTGGTGCATCGGAGTCGGGGACTACGCCCGCTACGTCGTCGAGACGAAGAAGGGGCGGGAGATTTCCTACGATGAGGTCATCGAGACCCTGAAGAAGGCCGAGGAGAACGGCTTCGTCCATCAGATCACGAATATCGACGGGGAGAACAAGATTTTCGGCATCTGCAACTGCGACCCGAAGATCTGCTACGCCCTCCGTACGTCCCAGCTCTATAACACCCCGAATATGTCGGCTTCGGCCTATTCCGCAAGGGTCGACAAGGAAAACTGCGTGGCCTGCGGCCGCTGCGAAGAAGTCTGCCCGGCCGGGGCGGTGAAGCTGGGCCAGAAGCTCTGCCTGAAGAACGGCCAGGAGCGCCAGTACCCGAAGGCGGAAGATCCGGCAAACACTGTCTGGGGCAAAGACAAGTGGAACTACAATTACCGGGACGACAATCGTATCAATACCTATGATACGGGTACCGCTCCCTGCAAGACGGCCTGCCCGGCCCACATCGCCATCCAGGGCTACCTGAAGCTGGCCCGCCAGGGCAAGTACATGGAGGCCCTGCGGCTCATCAAGCGGGAGAATCCCTTCCCCGCTGTCTGCGGAAGAGTCTGCAATCATAAGTGCGAGGAGGCCTGCACGAGAGCGACCGTCGACCAGGCCATCGCCATTGAAGCCATCAAGCGTTTCGTAGCCGATCAGGACCTGAAGGCCGAGACCCGCTATATTCCTGAGGTTGTCCTGCCTTCCATCGAACGGGATTCCTATCCGGAGAAGATTGCCATCTTCGGGGCAGGGCCTGCGGGACTTTCCTGCGCCTACTACCTTGCAACGAAGGGCTACAAGCCCACGGTCTTCGAGAAGAATGAAAAGCCCGGCGGCATGTTGGTCTACGGCATCCCTTCCTTCAAGCTGGAAAAGAAGATTGTCGAGGCCGAAATCGACGTTCTCCGGGAACTCGGGGTCGACATCCGCTGCGGCGTGGAGGTCGGAAAAGACGTCACAATCGAAGGCCTGAAGAAAGAAGGCTACAAGGCCTTCTATGTAGCCATCGGCTGCCAGGGCTCGCGGAAAGCCAATATTCCCGGTGAGGACGCCGAAGGCGTCATGAGCGCGGTGGATTTCCTCCGGGAGGTCGGTGGGGCTATCACCGAAGACGGCGAGAAGTCTACCTATGAAGTGAAGGGCGACGTCGTCGTCATCGGCGGTGGAAATGTTGCAATTGACGTAGCCCGTTCCGCAGTCCGCTGCGGGGCCGGCAAGGTTTCCATGTACTGCCTCGAGTCCCGGGACATCATGCCCGCGGCTGATGACGAGGTGGCAGACGCGGAAGCAGACGGCATCACGGTAAACTGCGGCTGGGGCCCCAAGGAAGTCCTGACCGACGAAAGCGGAAAAGTAAAGGGCATTGTCCTGAAGCGCTGTGTCAAGGTCTTTGACGACCAGCACCGCTTCAACCCTGTATACGATGAAAACGACACGGTGACCGTGGACTGCTCCCATGTCTATACTTCAATCGGCCAGTCCATTGTCTGGGGTGACATGCTGAAAGGCACGGCGGCCAAGACCGGAAGAGGAAACGGCATTCTCGTCGACTCCTTCACCTATCAGTCGGATGACGAATGCATCTTCGCCGGCGGCGATGTGGTGACCGGACCCAAGTTCGTAATCGATGCCATTGCGGCAGGACATCAGGCGGCAGAGTCCATCCACCTCTATGTAAGGCCCTATGCAAGCTCCCTCACCATCGGTCGGGACAAGCGCTTCTTCAAGGAGCTGGACAAGGACAATATCTCCCTGCCCGAGTACGATAAGACTCCCCGTCAGGTCGGCGGTGTGGATACCACAATCGACAAGAAGTCCTTCCGGGATGCCTCTCTCACCTTTACGGAAGAGCAGGTCAAGAAGGAGACGGCCCGCTGCCTCTCCTGCGGGGCTTCCGTGGTCGACGAGGGCAAGTGCATCGGCTGCGGCCTCTGCACGACCCGCTGCGAATTCGACGCGATCCACCTGCATCTCACCCATCCCGAGCGGTCGAAGATGGTTCCCTGCGAGGACCGGATGAAGGAAGTGGGCAAGTACGCTGCGGCAAGGGCTGTGAAGATTGTCACCAAACGGAAATAAATATTAGTCATAAAGAGACAGGCGCCCGGCGGGGAGCCTGTCTTTTTTGAATTTCCTCTACTCAAACGGGGAAAAATGAATTACAATGAAGGCACTTCAGCAAAGTAACGGATTGCAAGGCGGTCAGCCGGACGTTTTCAAAGGAGATGCATCAATGGCGATGAATGAAACGAAGGAAGAACGGCAGGAGAAGCGGAAGGAGACCCACAAGCTCCGCCTCACGATTGTCTGCCTGGCCAGCGTGCCCCTGGCCATCGGGGCCCTGATTATCACCCTTATTTCTTCCATGGAGCAGTACAATTCCCTGAAATCTGCGACGAACACCCAGCTGGTTTCCATAGCGGAGGCCATGTCGTCCGAGCTTTCGAGCGCCGGGACCGAGGATTCGGTCACGATGGAAGATGGGCAGATGCTGGTTGACGGGGAGGATTCCTCCTACCTGTCGGATGTCTTCGACGACATCAAGTCGCAGACCGGAGTCATCATGACGATTTTCTACGGGGACGATTCCATCTACACCTCCCTCGTGGATTCGAACGGAAACCGCATGCTGGACGCTCCCCTGGATGCCGGCGTCTGGTCAACGGTTCAGAGCGGGCAGAACTATTCCGCCTACAATCTGAAAATCGGGGATACCTCCTACGCCGTAGCTTACGTGCCCCTGAAGTCCAAGTCGAACGGGGTCATCGGGTCCGTCTTTGCCGGCGTTTCCGATGCCTCCATCAAGCAGGCGGCCACGCGGACCCTCATCATCAATCTCATTGTGATGCTGGTCATCATCCTGATCATTGATATTATCGCCTTCTTCATTGCCAGGGGCATTACAGGCTTCATTGACAAGATCAAGGTCGCTTCCGCCTCCCTTTCCGAAGGAAACCTCAAGAAGGACGAGCTTCTCGGCGACGAGGGCAGCGAGCGGACGAAAAAAATCAAGGAGCGGGACGACGAGCTCGGCGAACTCATGCGAAATACCAACGCGGTGACCGACAAGCTCCGCGGCACCGTACTTGCCATCAAGGACCAGGCTGCGAAGGTCAAGACTTCGGCCGACGACCTTTCCGGCATTGCGGCCCAGACCTCCGATACCTCTGAGGGCGTTACCTCTGCCGTAAACGACATCGCCCAGGGGGCTACGGGCCAGGCCGAAGAGGTTCAGACCTCTGCTTCGAACGTCACGGAAATCACGGACAAGATGAATTCCATCATGACGAATGTCAGCGATGCCGACAAGCAGGCCCAGGATATGGCGGATATCAGCAATACCGCTTCCGACAACTTCGGCCGCCTCATGGATGCCATGCAGCAGACCCAGGACGCCATCAATGAAATCACGGACAAGATGAACAATGTGAACCAGGCCGTTGCCAATGTCAACGAGGCCGTCACCGCCATCAACTCCATCGCTTCCCAGACGAACCTGCTGTCCCTGAACGCTTCGATCGAGGCCGCCCGGGCCGGAGAGGCCGGCAAGGGCTTCGCGGTCGTCGCCGAGGAAATTCAGAAGCTCTCAACCGAGTCCGAGCAGTCGGCCGACTCCATCCACGAGATCATGGCCACTCTGGGCAAGGACACCGGAGCCGCCATCGACACCCTTGCCCGCCTGCATGTCACGGTCGACGGACAGATGCAGCAGGGCCACGAGACCTCGGAATCCATGGAGACTTTGACAAGCTCCATCAAGGAGACCCGGACCATGTTCTCCACGGTCCAGTCCGACGCCTCCGCGGTATTCGACCTCTGCAAGAAGCTGGATGACTCGATTTCGAACCTTTCCGCGATTTCCCAGGAGAACGCGGCAAGCTCCGAAGAGACCTCCGCTTCCATGGAAGAAATCAACCGGGAAATCGAGAAGATCAACGACCTTTCGTCGAACCTCAAGGAGGTTTCCGATTCCCTGTCCGAGGCCCTCGACTTCTTCAAGCTCGACTGAGAAGGATGAGAATAATGTAGAACAACAAGGCGGAAAGGGACCTGAACTCTTTCCGCCCTTTGTTTCATAGAAGGAAAAGAAAAAGACTCTGCAACACGCAATAGAAAGAAGGAAAGAAGAAAGATGATCAAGGAAGCCATTGAAAAGATTGTCATGCGCCAGGACCTCACCTACGACGAGGCCTATGCCGTCATGAACGAGATCATGTCCGGGGAGACCACCCAGACCCAGAACGCCGCCTTCCTCGCGGCCCTTTCCACCAAGTCCACCAAGGCCGAGACCATCGACGAGATCACTGGCTGCGCCAATGCCATGCGGGAGCACGCGACCCCGGTTCCCCATCCGGGCATGGAGGTCCTCGAGATCGTCGGCACCGGCGGAGACAAGGCGAAGACCTTCAATATTTCATCGACCTCTGCAATGGTCATCGCAGCTTCCGGCATCAAGGTGGCCAAGCATGGCAACCGGGCAGCGTCCTCCGCTTCCGGGGCAGCCGATGTCCTCGAGGCTCTTGGCGTCAACCTGGACCAGAGCCCGGACAAGTGCGTGGAACTCCTGAAGGAGGCCGGGATCTGCTTCATGTTCGCCCAGAAGTATCATACTTCCATGAAGTATGTCGGCGCCATCCGCAAAGAGCTGGGCATCCGGACCGTCTTCAATATTCTCGGACCCCTTACCAACCCGGCGAAACCCTCCATGTATGTCCTCGGCGTCTATGACGAGTACCTGGTCGAGCCCATCGCCAAAGTCCTTTCGAAGATGGGAGTGAAGCGGGCCTTCGTGGTCTACGGCCAGGACCGGCTAGATGAAATCTCCCCTTCAGCGCCGACCACCATCTGTGAGCTCAAAGACGGCTACTACCGGACCTTCGAAATCTGCCCTGAGGACTTTGCCCTGAAGAGGGGAGAGAAGAGTGAAATCGTCGGCGGCACCCCCGAAGAAAACGCCACCATCACCCGGGACATCCTCTCCGGCAAGACTCAGGGCACCCGCCGCAACGCTGTCCTTCTGAACGCCGGCGCCGGCATCTATATCGGCGGCAAGGCCGAGTCCTTCAAAGAGGGCGTCTCCATCGCCTCCTCCATCCTGAACAACGGCGGCGGCCTGAAAGTGCTGGAGAAGTTCGCGGAGGTAAGCAACCGGTAGACTTCAAGCGACAGTTGAACTACATATAAACCAGGAATCCCAGTCTCTGCAGCAGCAGGGGCTGGGATTTTTTGGCTCAGGAAGCCAAGTACTATCGAGCGCAGCGAGAGTGGCCGAGAGGGGTCTGACCTCGACGGCAGGTGCTTGAAGGCCCGTACGCTGTAGGTCGGAGGAGTGGGTCAGACCCCCGAGACGACCTGAATCCAAACTTGGAGTTGAAAAATCAACCAACCAATGTTAGACTTGCAGTTGAATTCAACTGTGAGGTGAACCTATGGAAAATTCCGATGAGAAGCCCTTCCACTCCTCCGTGGACTTCCGGGTCCTGGGGAAGAAGATCCAGAAGACGCGGAAGGCAAAGGGCATCCGTCAGGCGGAACTGGCGGACCGCCTGGACATTTCCTACCAATATATGTCGATGATTGAGAACGGCCGGAGGCAGGTTTCCCTCCCCCTTCTGGTCCAGATTGCGAACGAGCTCTCGGTTCCGACGGACTATCTCCTGGCCGATTTTCTGGAGGCGGTACAGGAGAAAAAATGAAAAAAATATGAAAACTTCAACAGTCGGTTGCTTAAACCGGCAGGCGAATGTGTGTAGAATCTTCAACTGATAGAGACAGGCGAAGATTCTATTTTTTTGCCTGTCCACAGGAAGAGATATCTGTTGATCTGTTGGGAAATGAAGCAAAGTCCCCGATCAAGGACCGGGCCGTCCCTTCCTGTTAACAAAATACTGCGGGCGTATCTTCAGCGCCCGCAGCGGGCCGGTCTTTGGTCGGGAATTTTGACACCGAAGTCATCTGTCAGAAGGAGCGCCGCAAAGGCGCTTTCGAGCGCCAAACCGGCGGACAGGGACTTTTCAAAAGCTGCAGGAGGTAATCTCCATGAGGCAGCCCGGTGAGGATTCCCGAAATGCCCAGGAAGGAGGCTTTGAAGAGAAGAATGTAAAAAAACCGGTCCGGCCTCGCACGAGGCTCGGCCGAAAAACACATGTCACATGAGAACCAAATTTTGTAATTTATGTTTAACGAAAGGAATGAGAGAAAGTTATGAAGAATAATTATCTCAAGAAGGCCGGCGCTGTTGCACTTGCTGCAGTTATGGCTGTCACCTTCGCTCCTGTCGCTTCTCTGGATGCTTTCGCTGCTAACAGTAATGTTGGGGCTGGAAGCAATAATACCGTAATCACTGCGAGCGGTGTTATAATTGAAGAAAACGGCACTTACGTCGTAAGTAGCGAGGGCGTTGCAATTGATGCAACCATTTCCGGAGGTGCTACAAAGGTTACCTTTAAATTAAAGGGGCAGACCGACACAACCAAGGAATTTACAGTAAAGGGAAATGCAAATACAAGCAAAGATGCTGTAATTACAGTTGATGGCTCATGGATTTCCAAGTCAGCAGCGGCAGGTGATGTTGTTGATCAGGCAGTTATTGATTCAAGCCTTAAAACCTTTGGCGCTGTTAAGTTTACTGGTACTATGAAAGTTACCAATAACAGTACACAGCTTAACAGTAAGCTTGCATCTGCTTTCGGTACAACGCCTGTTGCTACGACGGATGCTACTCTTGACGGAAGTAGCGATACATTTATTATAGGTGCTGATGCTATCAATACGGCAGCATCTTATAAGGCTCCTCTTTTTGACAGCAAGTACAACGATCTGTACGCTCTGAACGGTGCAGTAGATGTCAAGGCTCTGAAGGATGGTCATTTCCTTAAAATCAGCCCTTCAGCTAACGCTGGGACCACGGTAACTGCAAAGGCAGAAGATGACAAATCCCTTGTAAAGGTTACTACAAAGTATGCTTATAACTTTACTTCAAGTGATCTGAATGCAGGCCAGACCGTTGGCCTTGGTTCTTATACCGACGTAATGTTTGCTGCTGGTAAAAACGGTATTTCTACTCTGAGCCTTACGACGGCACCTTCTAAGGATGATGCTATTAATACAAAGACTCTTGCCGTTTCAGGTGTTACCCCTATAGCAGTAAAGCAGTATGATCGTGCAATTGACCTTACTGAAAATGCGAAGGATACATTTGATGTAGGAATGGTTGTACCTTACACAGATGCATTTAATTACACAAGTGGTAATAAGCCTACTGATTATAGTGGTTCTTTTGGTATCACTTACTTTACAAAGGATCCCACTAAATATGCATCGGCTACAGATGGTGTAGCTGTCATTGATGGATCGAAGTATGTTATTGATAGCACGAGTGTAGCTAAAGCTACAAAAACCGTAGGAACAACGACAGACTCTTATGGTCAGCTTGAGGTTGCGTCTTTGTCCGCAGGCAAAACACTTCAGGTTCTTCGCGGAACGTCTGCATCTGGTCTTGCTGTAGATGCTATGAACACTCTTCATTCTGGTAAGGATGTAACAGTATCTGCCCCTACGTCTGCATCTGTAGTCATTGGTCACATTGAGACGGTTGGAACAAAATATAGCAACTGGGTCAATAAAGGTTATGTATATGGTGCTAATCATGTAGAAGGCATCAACAAGGGCGTAGGATTCCTTGGAAGTGAGTCTGCTGAATATGGCAACTCTGTTGTAAGCAGCCAGCTCGATGTGCCTCAGGTTGCTGCTGGTACATATGCTGTAGTACATGATGCTTTTGCAGATACCGTTGTAAAGACAGGAAAAGATGTTACATACTTCTATGAGCAGAAGACGACGCAGGTTGGCGTAAACGGAGCAGATTTCGTATTTGGCTCAACAACAACTGCAACTGGTGCTCTTAAGAATGTCCTTTCTGGAACACCTGTCAATGGAACAAACTATTTCACACAGGCTAAGCCGGGTGAGACTGTTTATGTAGCAAAGGATATCAAGGGTGCATTCAGCAACGTTAATCCTAATGTTAAGGTTGTAGGTGAAATTTCTCAGGAGAGCAAGAAGGACACTGATGGTACATATACATGGACTGTAAACCAGGGCACAGCTCTGACTGGTGCTTCTGCAATCCCTGCATATCGTATGTATCGGAAGACCGGTGAGCATGTATACACCATCAACCCCGCTGAGGTTTCCATGCTTGTAAATGCTGGCTGGATCAACGAGGGTGTTGCCTTCAAGGTTAACTCCGTAGCATCCAAGACAGGTACTCCTGTATACCGTGTATACAACCGCAACAACGGCGGCATGCACTTCTACACTGCAAATGCAGCTGAGAAGGATATGCTCCTTCAGAACGGTTGGACCGAGGGCGCAGTAGTATTCTATGGTGCTGAGAAGGCTACAGGCATCCCTGTATACCGTACATACAACACAGGCTCCAACAATGGTGAGCACAACTACACCACAAACATCAAGGAATCTGACATGAATGTAAAGGCCGGCTGGAGAGCAGAGGGCGTTGCATTCTACGTGTTCAAGTAATTCAACCATGTGACATCAGGACAGGATTGCTAATGGTTCGGTGAACCTGCCCGACATATACACATTCAAAGCATGTGGGCTAAAGATCCCGGCCCGGGAGGGTCGGGATTCTTTTTGAAAAGAACTATTTTCTGATAGTTCTTTTTAAAGAGAGATAATTTGTCTGCCCCGTGTACAGATCGGCGGTTGTTTTCCTAAGGGATCCTCCCATCGCCAAGTTTGGATTAGTTCCGTTTCTCGGGGGTCTGACCCACTCCTCGGACCATGAGCGGACAAGGCTTCAGGCACCTGCCGTCGGGTGTCAGACCCCTCTCGGCCACTCTCGCTTCGCTCGATATTACTTTGGCAAAGTGCCCAACGGCAAGTTTCCTTTCGACGTATGTAGCTGCGCTCGAGGGCACAGGATTCCGGAGCTGGGG
>ONBT01000050.1 GCA_900316075.1 uncultured Lachnospiraceae bacterium
CTGTCCAGACTCCTTCGCCATTTTATATTTCTTGTACTATGATAGCACAAGATTTTACTGTTAGCGGATTTTTCTATTCTTAAAATTTGCTAAATTTTATTGCGAAATTTTCCTGTTTTTCTACTCATTGACCCGTGAATTGACATTGACAAGACACAATTTATGGTGTCCTCCATTCAATAATGCCAAAATATTGATTTTCTTCACAATCCTGCCGACACTGACGGTAAAATCCGACAATTATCCGAGATTTCCGACACTTTTCCGTCGACTTCTCTTAAGGCCTTGAAAATGACACAAAAATACCCCGCCGGCTCAGCCGGCGGGGCACTGCGGTCATATTCATTTTCTCAGACGTTGAACCTGAACAGGATCACGTCTCCGTCTTTGACGACATATTCCTTTCCCTCGATCCCTACGAGTCCCTTCTCGCGGGCTGCCGCCAGGGAGCCGAGTTCCAGAAGCACTTTATAATTGACGACTTCGGCCTTGATAAAGCCCCGCTCGAAATCCGAGTGGATCTTTCCGGCTGCCTGGGGCGCCTTGGTGCCGATCTTGATGGTCCAGGCTCTGGTCTCGTCCTCTCCCGCTGTAAGGAAACTCATAAGCCCCAGCGTACGATAGCTTGCGCTGATCAGTTTATCCAGTCCTGCCTCTTTCACGCCAAGATCCTCCAGGAACATGGCGCGCTCGTCATCATCGAGCTCCGCGATCTCCGCTTCAATGCTCGCGCAGATCACAAAGACTTCGCTCCCGGTCTGTGCCGCGTATTCGCGCACCTTCTGAACACCTTCGTTCCCATGGCCCCGCGCCTTTTCATGGACCCGATCCTGGGCGCCTACAAGTTGGGAGTTTACGGCTCCATTGCGACCCCTACGGCCGTGATTCAGATGATTGCCATCTATGCCTTCAATCCCTTCATCACCCTTTTTGCGGAGGAAATGGACCGGGGGGACATGAAGGGGTTCCGGAAATCCCTGGGCAGGTGCCTGCTGTGGCTCTTTGGCATTTCCGCCGCAGCCGTGGCAGCGGGAATCATCCTCGGCCATTGGGGACTCACGATTCTCTATGGGGCAGAGATCGCGGAGTACGATGAGCTGCTGACGCCCCTGATCCTCGTGGCGGCCCTGATGGCCTTCGCCTGGCTCCTGGGCGGGGTCCTGATCGCCATCCGCTCCTTCCGTTGGCTCATCATCAGCAACGTG
The DNA here is from genome assembly GCA_900316075.1 of uncultured Lachnospiraceae bacterium. Lineage (GTDB taxonomy): Bacteria > Bacillota > Clostridia > Lachnospirales > Lachnospiraceae > RUG306. The sequence goes on from ONBT01000050.1 coordinate 1,206, forward strand.
GTCTCGGCCGGCGTCATCATTCCGGCAACGATTCTTCTGGAACAGCGCTTCGACATGCAGGGGGGCTCCTTTGCGACCATCCTGGCCATGGGGCTTGCCATTATTATTCTTTTGATTGCCCTGGTGGTGGAATTGAAGGGGCGGGAGAAGACGGCGAAAAGCGCCTAGACAATTACGATACCTTAAGGAGTTTGCCGGTTCATGAAAAAACTCGTAATCATCCCCTGCTACAACGAGCAGGAGGCCATCGTGCAGACGGTCCGGGAGATACAGAACAAGGCTCCGGATTTCGACTACGTTGTCATCAATGACTGCTCGGCCGACAATACGAAGCAGATTCTGCTGGACAATCACATCCGCTTCATCGACCTGCCCATCAATCTCGGTATCGGCGGGGCGGTCCAGACCGGCTACCTCTATGCAAGGGACCATGGCTACGATGCGGCGGTCCAGGTGGACGGGGACGGGCAGCACGACCCGGCCTTTCTTCCTGCCATGTTTGAGGAAATGACTGCGAAAAATGCAGACATGATCATTGGTTCCCGCTTCATCAAAAAAGAGGGCTTCCAGTCCACCTTCGCCCGGCAGATGGGCATCCGCTATTTCACGGGCCTGATTCATCAGGTGACCGGGGCCACCATCACGGACCCGACCTCGGGCCTTCGCATGGTGAATCGGAAGCTGATTTCCTATTTTGCCGAGAACTATCCCAAGGACTATCCCGAGCCCGAGTCCACGGTTGCCGCTTTAAAGAACGGCTGCAAAGTCGTGGAAACGCCCGTCATCATGCGGTCGCGCCACGGGGGGAAGTCGTCCATCAACCTGAACCGGTCAGTCTATTATATGATCAAGGTTTCCATGGCTATCATTGTGGAAGGACAGAGAAAACATGCTGGACTTTAGAATACGAATAATGGCGATTGCCGTCGTCATCCTCGGTTTCATCAGTCTGACGGGCCTCATCAAACAGAAAAAGGTCGAGCTCAAGTATGCCCTTGTCTGGTACGGGGCGGGGGTTGTCATCCTGATTTTCACCCTCTTCCCCAAACTCATGGACGGCCTGTCCCACCTGCTTGGAATCGCGACCCCGGTCAACATGCTCTTCATGCTGGCCATCATTGTCCTTTCCGCCATCGTCATGGAGCTCACAGCCGTTCTCTCGGCCATGTCCCAGCGGGTCCGGAAGCTGGTTCAGGAGGTGGCTCTCCTCAGGGACGAGCTGCAGCAGGCCTCCGAAAAGACTCATGAATAATGTAAAACATAAACTCTTTCAGGAGCCGGTCGATATCAGCTCCTTTTGAGGTTGCCTTCATGCGAAAAAATCCCCTGGTAAGCGTCTGCATTCCTGTCTACAACAATGAAAAGACTCTGGAAGAGACCATACGGTCTGTCCTTTCCCAGACCTATTCCGAGCTCGAGCTCATCGTCGTCGATGATAATTCCAAAGACACTTCCCTTTCTGTTATTCGAAGGGCTGCGGAAAAGGCGGTAAAGGACGGCCTGGCCCGGGAGGTCTTCGACCTTTCCGGCCGGACGGTTTCTTATAAAAACCCGGACTGCAATCCGGCCGTGGAAGCTCCGGAAGTCGATTTCTCCGGCCTCCCCGGAACGGCCCCCGGCCATACCATCTGGATTTACCACAACGAAGCAAATCTCGGCATGGCCGGAAACTGGAACAGGTGTCTTTCCCTCTGCCGGGGGGACTACATGAAGCTCATCTGCGCCGACGACCTTCTGGACCCTTCCCTGATCGAAACCGAAGAGGGCTATATGGAAGAGTATCCGGGTGTCCTTCTGGTCCAGTCGGACACCGCCTTTCTCGACATGGAAGGAAAGCCCCAGGGCTTCTACAAGCGCTATAAAAAATCCGGCGTCGTCGAGGGAAAAGAGGCGGTCCGCCACTCCTTCTTCACGAGGGACTATCTGGGGGCCCCGCTTGCCAACCTGATCCGCTCTTCGGCTTATAAAGAGTACGGCGGCATCGATCCGGCCTTTTCCTATATCGTGGATTATGACTTCTTCGTGAAATTGGCAGTACACGGGAAGCTTTATATTATTCATGAACCATTGAACTTTTTCCGCCTGCGGTCCGACTCCAATACGGGCGAGGTCCTGGGCGGGGACCAGGGGGAGGCCTATATCGCCGAACACCGGAAGCTTGTGGAAAAGTATCAGGATACGCTCGGCCTCTCGGACGCCCAGGTAAACCGCAGCGTCCGGATTCGAAAACTCATGAACGTCCTGGGGGGTGTGTATCTGAAACTGCACCTGGGAAAGCGCTGACAAGGCTCCGTCAGGAAGAACGGAATTTGAAGAGAATGAGCAAGGTGGATTTTATGAGAGCGGATTCAGCAGGGACAATCAAACGGGTGAAGCTTTTCCTGATCATCCCGCTTGTGCTTATATACGTTTTTGCTATGCATAAATTCCGCAGAGACATGATCACCGTCTCCCTCTTTATCCGCCAGGCCGAACTCCTTACCCTGCTTTTTGCCTTTGTCCTCCTGCATCTCCTCTTCGATATCCGGACCCTTTATGAGAAGATCTTCCGATTCAGAGTGCTGATTGCCCTGGCCCTTCTGGTTTTTTTCGTCGCCAACAATATCAATGCTTCTTCTATCAATGTCTGGAACCGCTTCATTGAATCTTCGGCCATTCCCGGAAATTCCAACTGCATTCTCGGTATCCCCCGGGATATCCGCAGCGATGAATGGAACGTGAATGTATCCCGTATGCTGTCCGGCTCATACAATGACTACGGGGAGTACAACGATATTGTCCGCGGAGTCAGCACGGAGAATATTTCCGCATCCGGTCTCTATCGGGATTACTCGGCTCTGGCAAAACCCTATTATTACGGCTATTATCTTTTCGATTTTTCCCACGGGCTGGCCTTTCAGTGGGCCTATGTCTATATCTTCGGCTTTCTGTTTGCATTCGAGCTTTTCTATATTCTTACCGGGAAAAAGCTGGCCGGCCTTCTGGGGGCAAATCTCCTCTGGCTTTCCCCCCTCAACCTCTGGTGGTCTGTTTCTATCCCTCTGCTTTCTATGAGCGCCCTGCCGGTGCTTTTCTACTATACGCTTCGGGCGGATTCCCGCTGGAAGCGCCTGCTTTTCGCCCTGATGCTGGCCGTAGGAGGGGCGGATTTCGTCTGCGTCTTTTATCCGGCCTGGCAGGTACCGGCCGGCTGGATCATATTGACCCTGATGGTATATTTTCTGTATCGCTACCGGGAGTGGAAGTTCTATCATCTTTTGGACTGGGCTGTCATCATCGGGGCCATCGTCTTTATGGCTTCCATCATCCTGCGCTATGTGATTGCGGATATGAGCTACATCAAGGCGGTAGCGGAGACCGTCTATCCCGGAGCCCGCTATGACAGCGGTGAGATGTCCATGCAGAAGCTTCTGGGCTATGCGCCTTACTATTTCGTTGGCTTTGCCCGGAACTGGAATATCAGTCCCAACAACAGCGAGGGAGCGACGTTTGCCCTGGCTTTTCCCCTGGCCTATATACTGCTGCCACTTGCCCTTGTACTGACCGGAAGGAGAAAGACGGATTCCGGTCAGGGAAGCGGAGCCGGGAAGGGAAGAAGCGGACGCAGGGAAATCGTTCTTGAAGACAACGGCTCTTTTGAAAGTCGGCGGAGACTGCTGATCTTCCTTCTGTTTCCCCTGGTCCTGCTGACCCTCTACTGCACGACCGGACTCCCGGCCATAGTCGCAAAAGTACTTCTGCTGGACCGGAGTACGGGTGCCCGCACGGTTGATTTTCTCGGCGCCCTGCTCGTGGTCATTATGGTCGTTTCGATTACCATCATTCGGGATATGGGCGGCCTGAGTTGGTACTGGTCCCTTTTGATTGCCGTCGGGTCTGTCCTTCCGGCCTATTTCTACGGGCTGCAGATCACAGCCCATCCCACAGGACCGGTGGTGGAGGCGGGGACTGTACTTTCTGCCCTGATCATATTTCTTCTACTGGTTTCCTATAAGCGGCAGGCCTGGAACGCGGCAATACTCTGTACGGGCTATTTTCTGGCGGTTTGCGGATTTTCCGTAAACCCGCTGACCCTCGGAACTTCTGTCATAACGGATAAGCCGATAGCAGCTGCTATCCGGAATCTGGTGGCGGAAGATGAAGACGCATTGTGGATTTCCTCTTCAGAAAACCGCTTTATTGCAAATTTCCTGATTGCCAATGGAGCCCGGACCATCAACAGCATCAACTATATTCCCAACATGTCCCTGTGGAAAAAGCTGGATCCGGACGGGAGTGAGGAGGAAATTTACAACCGCTATGCCCAGGTGACAATCTGTCTGGAGGACACGGAAGACATCGGGATCAATCTGGAGGGCATTGATGCCATTGACCTGACCATCGGTCCAAAAGACTTTGATACGCTGGGGGCCACCTATGTTCTGGCGACAGACCCGATTGATTCAAGCTTTGCCAATGAGCTGCAGCTGATTTATCAGGACGAGGCCCGGGATGTATTTATCTACAAAAATCTGGAGCTCGATTGAGCAGGACCGCCTGACCAAAAACTCAAATCTGTTGAAAAAACGCAGGAAACTTGGTACAATATACTTAGTTTCCTGCGTTTTTCTCTGTCCGGACGGGACGGCTTCGGAGAGGCATCCGGAGGCGGCCGCAGGTGCTGTCGGCGGAGCAAGGGCGGGGGATATATATTAGTCATGAAAATAAAGGGGGAAAGGCAATGCCGCGTGAGGTAAATCCGAACATTCACGTAAACGAACGGGATTTCCCGCTCGAAGACTACCACTGCGACGATCCGGAGAAAAAAGAGATCGTCATGAAGCTGGCCCGCATGTGCACGGACAATATTCCGCGCAAGATGCCGGGCGGCATGCACGAAAACCATATGGACTTCTGGATCCTGGACCGGATGCTGACGAAGGAAGAGGCGCGCTTCATGCTCTCCTTCAAGAAGCTCCGGACCGGGTACACGACGACCGAGCTTTCAAAGATGAACCATATGCCCGTCGACAAGACCCAGAAGATGATCGATCACCTTCTGTGGATCGGCATCCTGGAGCAGAACCGGGACAATCCCGATCAGCACATCCAGTACTGGGTGCCCAAGTGGGTGGTCGGCAACGGCGAATACATGATGGAGCATAAGACGTTGGCCGATGACCATCCGGAAGTCGCGACCATGTTCAATTACGCTCCCCAGGAGCCCCTGGAGTGGGCGGCGAAGATGGTACCGCCCGGAGGGGCCGGCCTCGGCATGCATGTCATTCCCGTCGAGAAGGCCATCGATCCCAGCAGCCGGTCGGTGGACACGGAGCACCTTTCCCACTGGCTGGACAAGTACGACAAGTTCTGTACCATGGTCTGCGCCTGCCGTAAGGCCCAGCGGATCCGCGGCGAGGGTGTCGGCGATATCGAAGGGTACATGTGCATCGGCGTCGGGGACATCGCGGAATTCCTCGTGGAGTCCGGCAAGGACGCGCATTACATTACACGTGAGCAGGCCAAGGAGATCATCGAGCGGGCGGAGCGCAAGGGCTATGTCCATGAGATTACAAATGTCGACGGGCCGGACCGCATCGTCGGCATCTGCAACTGCAGCGCCGGCTCCTGCTATGCCCTTCGTACAAGCCAGCTTTTCAATACGCCGAATATGTCCCGGTCCGCTTACCGGGCCCATGTGACAGCTGAGAACTGCGTAGCCTGCGGCAAGTGCGTTGAGGTCTGCCCGGTCGGCGCTGCCAAGCTCGGCAGAAAGCTCTGCAAGGCAGACGGCTCCAAGGAAGTATATGCAATGCATGAGCTCCCGGACGACATGCCCTGGGGCGAGGACAAGTGGGACAGGGACTACCGGGATCACAACAAGGAAAACTGCTACGAGACCGGCACCTCTCCCTGCAAGACGGCCTGCCCGGCCCATATCGCCGTCCAGGGCTATGTGAAGATGGCGGCAGACGGCCGTTACGAGGACGCCGTTGCCCTGATCCGGAAGGACAATCCCTTCCCCGCGGTCTGCGGCGACATCTGCAACCGCCGCTGCGAGGACCGGTGTACGAGAGGCCTCGTCGATGCCCCTGTTGCCATCGACGATATCAAGAAATTCCTCTCCATGTACGAGACAAAGAATATCGACCGTTTCGTCCTGCCCTGCGAGAATATGGACGGAAACGAGTGGACGGAGTATCCGATTGCCATCATCGGGGCAGGACCTGCGGGACTTTCCGCTGCCTATTACCTGAGGCTGGAAGGCTATCCCGTCACGGTCTTCGAAAAGCAGGACCGGCCGGGCGGCATGCTGGTAAACGGCATCCCTTCCTTCCGTCTGGACAAGACAGCCCTTGAAGCGGAGATTGAAATCATCGAGAAGATGGGAGCCGAGATCCGCTGCGGGGTTGAGGTCGGAAAAGATGTCACAATCGAAGAGCTCCGTAAGCAGGGCTACAAGGCTTTCTATGTAGCCATCGGCCTGCAGGGAGGACGTCTTGCCGGTGTCCCCGGTGAGGATGCCAAGGGTGTTCTTTCCGGCGTCGAGTTCCTGTCCGACTTCGCCCATGACGAAGCCCATGAGCACCGCCTGAACGGGGACGTTGTCGTAGTCGGCGGCGGGAACGTGGCCTGCGACGTAGCCCGGGCAGCCCTTCGGTCCACCGACGGCAAGGTCACCATGCTCTGTCTGGAGCAGCGGAATGAAATGCCTGCATCGGCTGCGGAAGTCGCAGAAGCCGAGGAAGAGGGCATTGAAGTGAAGAACGGCTGGGGCCCAGAGGAAATAAAAAAAGACGCTTCCGGCAATGTCACGGCCATCGTTTTCAAGAAGTGTACCCAGGTCAAGGATGCAGACGGCCGCTTCAATCCTCAGTATGATGAGAGCGATACCCTGGAAATCCCCTGCGGCAATGTTCTGATGGCCATCGGCCAGGCAGCTGTCTGGGGCGACCTCCTGAAGAACACCAAGTGCGAGCTGCGCCGGGGCGGTACCATCGTCGCCGACCCTGTCACCCTGCAGACCGCAGAGCCCGACATCTTTGCCGGCGGTGACATCGAGCACGGGGCCCGCTTCGCCATCGACGCCATCGGCAATGCCCGGATCGTGACCCAGTCCATCAACCGTTTTGTCCATCCGGGTCAGTCCATGACCATCGGCCGCGACCTTCGTGAGTTCATCGAGCTCGACCGGGACGACATCGACCCGAATGCGGAAGGCTATGACAACTGCCCCCGCCAGGCCATCGGCCACCGGGAAGGAAATCCGAGAAAGTCCTATGAGGACCTTCGTATCGCCCTGACCGAGGAACAGGTTCACAAGGAAGCCAACCGCTGCCTCAAGTGCGGGGCCACCGTCGTCGACCTGAACAAGTGTATCGGCTGCGGCCTCTGCACGACCCGCTGCGAATTTGACGCCATTCACCTGACCCGCGATCTGCCTCACTCTTCGGACCTCGTCGCTGCGGAAGGCATGATGAAGGCCATCGGGAAGTATATGCCGCAGAGGACGAAAGCCATCATCAAGTACAAGGCTACCGGCAAGCACGCCTATCCGACGAAACAGACGGCGGACGGCATTATAGAATAATGTAAATCCCGCGTTTTGGCTTCATCCGGGCGGCAGCACGCATTGCGTGCTGCCGCCTTTTTCTGTGGAAAATAGAGGGGGGAAAGGGTATAGTAGTAGAAAATGTTTTCAAGGAGCAGACAGTATGAAAGATATGATGGCGGAAATCCGAAGCGAAAAGCCCACGATTTCCTTCGAAGTTTTTCCTCCCAAGAAGGAGGCGGTGTTTGAGAGCGTGAAGGGAAAGGCGGAGCAGATTGCTGCCCTTCATCCCACCTTCATGAGCGTGACCTACGGGGCCGGCGGCGGGACGTCGAAGTTTACTATTGACATCGCTGAAGGCATTCAGAAGAAATATGACGTGCCCGCTATGGCCCATCTGACCTGCGTTTCGACGCCCAGGGCAAAGATTGAAGAATACATGGCAGAGATGCAGAAGCGGGGGCTCACCCATATCATGGCCCTGCGGGGAGATATTCCCGCCGAGGCTCCGGACAAAAGCGAGTGGGGCTTTGCCCATGCCTCGGACCTCATTTCCTATGTGAAGGAAGCCGCCCCTGAAATGACCATCGGTGCGGCCTGCTACCCCGAGTGCCATCCGGAATCCGTCCATGTGGCGGAGGACATAGCGAATCTGAAGACCAAGTGCGACGCAGGGGCCGACTTTCTGACCAGCCAGATGTTCTTCGATAATAATGTCTTTTTTACTTTTCTCTTCAAGGCCCGGGAGGCCGGCATCGATGTTCCGATTCTGCCCGGCATCATGCCCATCACGAACGCGAAACAGGTCATCCGGGCCCGGGACCTTTCCCATGCCTTCATGCCCCGCCGTTTCATGGCCATCGTCGACCGTTTCGGGGAGGACCCGGATGCCATGCGGAAGGCGGGAATTGCCTACGCGACGGATCAGATCATCGACCTCTATGCCAATGGAATCAGCCATGTCCATGTCTATGCCATGAATGACTTCGGGGTGGCAAGCGCCATCATGGAGAACCTGAAGGGCATTATTGCATGACTAATGTAAATCTCCGCCTTTTGCCGGCTCCGGGCGTCCGGGCGGAAGCGGAAAGGTAGGAGGACGGCATGGAAACCGTAGAGACACTGCTTCTCGACAAAAATGAAATAGTGATTCCGGTGAAGAATGTCCTCCTCTTTGCGGGCTACCGGGTTTCCTCCCCGGTACCGGAATACGCAGCGCGTGCAAAAGAAATTGCGGCCCGCATGCATGATGTTTTCACGCCCCGGGCCTGCTACCTGCGGGCTCCGATTACGGACCGGGGGGAGGACTTCATCGATGTCCTGGGCATGCACCTCATAAGCCGGCCCCTGGCGGAACTGGAAGCGCCCTGCGACGAGGTCTTCCTTTTTGCGGCCACGACCGGCCCCGCCGTGGACCGGGAAATCAAGCGGTCCGCGGTCATCTCCCCTGTGGATAATGTCCTGACGGATGCGGCCGGCGGAGCGGCGGCGGAAGCCGCGTGCGACGCCGTGGATGCGCAGCTTGCGGCCCTCATAGGCTACCCCCTCTGCCAGCGCTTTTCCCCCGGCTACAGCGAGCTTTCCATCGCCTGCCAGCCGGATTTCCTGCGCCTCCTGGACACCCAGCGGAAAATCGGTCTCTCCATTACCGCCGGCGGCATGATGGCCCCGATGAAGTCTGTCACCGCCATTGTTGGCATCCCGCGGGAGGCCGGGCTGGCGAGAACGCTGTATTAGGGGGATGTTGTTTGCAGGGAAGCTGTAAGAATTGCCCTGGAGAGACTGCGTAGGGGATGCCGTTTGCAGAGAAGTGGTAAGAATTGCTCCCGGTAGGCTGTACAGGGGATGCCGTTTGCGTGAAACACTTTGCTTTTGCCACAATAGCTGAGTTGAGTTAGGAAATATCGGTTATGAGAAAGAATATTCTTGAACTCTTGAAAGAAAAACGCCTCTACTTCGACGGGGGGACAGGGACGATTCTGCAGGCCGAAGGCCTTGCCCCGGGCGAATCCCCGGAGACCTGGAACCTCGAGCTTCCGGAAAAGGTGGTCGCCCTGCATGCGGGGTACCTTGCCGCCGGGGCCAATATCATCGACACCAATACCTTCGGAGCCAACTCTCTGAAGTTTCCGAATTATGCCGAGATCATCCGGGAGGCCGTGAAGAATGCTTCCGACGCCATGGCCGCCTGCGGTCGGGAGGATGTCTACATGGCCCTGGATATCGGCCCCTCGGGTCGTATGATCGAGCCTCTCGGAGACTATCCTTACGAGGATGCCATCAAGCTTTTCAAGGAAGAGATTGAAGCCGGTCTCTCAGCTCAGACTGAATTCGGCCCGGACATTATTCTGATTGAGACTATGAACGACTCCCTGGAGACCAAGGCGGCCGTTCTTGCGGCCAGGGAGACCTGCGACCTGCCTGTCTTTGTCACGAATGTCTACGACGAAGCCGGCAAGCTCATGACCGGGGCCTCTCCGGAAGCAATGGTGGCCATGCTGGAAGGCCTTGGCGTAGCGGCCCTCGGGATGAACTGTTCTCTGGGTCCCGCCCAGATGCTGGATATCGTTCCCCGCTTTGCGAAGGTTTCCTCCACACCCATTGTCGTCAATCCCAACGCCGGCCTTCCCAAAGTGGTGGACGGACAGACCGTCTACGATGTGGGGCCGGACGAGTTCGCGGACTATATGAAGCAGATTGCCGAAGCCGGAGCCACGGTTCTGGGAGGCTGCTGTGGTACGACGCCGGAATACATTGAAAAGGAAATTGCCGCGACGAAGGACCTGCCCTATTCCCTGCCGGAAGAGAAGAATCTGACCATGGTGTCTTCCTTCACCCATGCGGTCACTTTCGGGGAAAAGACCGTTCTCATCGGGGAGCGGATCAATCCGACCGGGAAGAAACGGTTCAAGCAGGCCCTTGTCGAAAAAGATATCAACTACATCCTGGAGGAGGGCCTGAAGGAGCAGAAGGCCGGGGCGGATGTCCTCGACGTGAATGTAGGCCTGCCGGAAATCGATGAGCCTTCTATGATGCAGACCGTCGTCTCCGAACTTCAGTCCCTCTGCGACCTGCCCCTGCAGATTGACACAGGGGATGCCGACGCCATGGAGCGGGCCCTTCGCATCTACAACGGCAAGCCCATGATCAATTCCGTGAACGGGAAGAAGGAGATTCAGGACAAGGTCTTTCCACTGGCGAAGAAGTACGGGGGTCTTGTGGTCGGACTTACAATAGACGAAGACGGAGTGCCCCAGACCGCGGAGAAACGGGTGGCCATTGCGCGGCAGATTGTGGAAAGAGCGGCGGAGTTCGGAATTGAAAAGAAAAATATTATTATAGACCCGCTTGCCATGACGGTTTCAGCGGACGACCAGTCCGGGCGGGTAACCCTCGAGGCCGTGCGGCGGATCACGGAAGAGCTCGGCGTGCTGACTTCCCTCGGGGTTTCGAATGTGTCCTTCGGCCTGCCCGGGCGGCCGGCCCTGAACGGGACCTTCTTTACCATGGCCATGGCAAACGGCCTTTCCGCGGCCATCATGAATCCTTTCTCGGAAGAGATGATGGGGGCCTATCACACGTATAATGCCCTGGCCGGTCATGACCCTATGTGCATGGCCTATATTTCCTATGCGGCTAAAGCGGACGAGAAGAAGCAGGCAGTCGATGTCAGCGCTTTTGCCGTGAAGGCGGCAGCAGCTGCGGCAGATGCTGTCCTGGCCCAGGCAGGCCTGGCTTCGGACAATGCAAAGCAAGCTGAAAAAGAAAATAAACCGGCGGTAAAAGAAGAAAAAGAAACTTCTGTTTTCGGGAAGCTTCAAAAAGCAATTGAGGACGGCCTCAAGGACCGGGCCCGAACGGAGGCACAGGCACTGATTTCCGGCGGGGCGGCTCCCCTGGACCTCGTGAATCAGGCCGTGATTCCGGCCCTGAATGTGGTCGGGGACGGCTTTGAAAAGAAGACCCTGTTTCTGCCGAATCTTTTGATGGCGGCGGAAGCTGCCCAGGCGGCCTTCGGTGTCATTAAGGACGAGATGGCCAAATCGCCGGTCGAGCCCGCTCCGGGAAAGAAGATTGTGATTGCCACGGTCAAGGGCGATGTCCATGACATAGGGAA
>ONBT01000064.1 GCA_900316075.1 uncultured Lachnospiraceae bacterium
GTCATCCTCAAAGATTTTGACTAAGGATTTTCATATGAATAATCCTGTCACTTATCAATCTTTCAAAGTTGTCTCATTGTTCAGTTGTCAAAGTACGGATTCTGCTGTCTTTGCGAGGTCTGTTCCAAACTTTTACAGGAACTTTTCCTCTCGAGCGACAGCTTATAAACAATACCAAAGTCGAATCTCTTTGTCAAGGACTTTTTTCATCTTTTCAAAAGATTTTCGGGCTTCGGCACCGGAGAAGGAGGGATTTGAACCCTCGCGCCGCTATTAACGACCTACTCCCTTTCCAGGGGAGCCCCTTCAGCCGCTTGGGTACTTCTCCATGTCCCTAACGCTTATCTATAATAAACGTGTTCAATTGTGCTTCCGATCCGCTGTCAAATCCGTCGGGATGCAACCGGGCCGAAAGTCGAAAAAACGAAGCGGAGAGGGTGGGGTTCGAACCCACGTGCCCTTGCGGGCAAACGGTTTTCAAGACCGCCTCGTTATGACCACTTCGATACCTCTCCGTAGTTCATAGCACACCGCCCTTTTGGCGAGCGCATATGGAATAGTAACACAGGGGACCGGCGGTTGCAAGCAAAACTTTTGGAAATTTCAGGTTTTTTTGCAGGCCCGTGAGTCCGTCCTTTTCTCTGCCGTTGATACCTGCGTTTCCGCCGGACTCCAGTCCCACTTCTGCAGTTTTTCCTTGCCGATACCCGCCGCCAATCACTGTCCGTTTTCCGCCGGGCTCCAGCCCTGTTTCTTCAGAATTTCCTCGCAGAGCATGATATCTTCCGGAGTGGTCACCTTGATATTTGTATAGGCAGCTTCAATCAGTTTCACCTTGTGGGCCCCGTAGCGCTCCACCACCATGGAGTCGTCCGTGATGTGCTCCGGCCGGTCCCCGTTTGCCTCCGCCGAGGCATACATTCTCTCAAAGGCGGAGGTGATGAGCCCGGTCTCAAAGGCCTGAGGAGTCTGAATGTTCCAGAGGATATTCCGGTCGGCGGTGGCGCCGACAAAGCCTTCCGGGTCCGCCACCTTCACCGTGTCCTTCGAAGGAACCGCAGCAACGGCCGCCCCGTAGCGCTCTGCCCCTTCCATCATATCCCGGATGATGCCGCCCGTCACACAGGCCCTGGCCCCGTCGTGAATCAGGACATAGTCGGAAGGAAGCCCCTGCTCCCGGATGGCCCGGAGGGCATTATAGACGGAGTCGCACCGCTCTTCCCCGCCAGGCACTACGGCTGCAATCTTCGAAAAGCCGTACCCGTCTTTGAATTCGGCAGTGTAGGCATTCTCCGCTCCGGGAGGAGTGACGAGAACTACATTAGTCATGGGGCTTTTTTCAAAGGCATATAGAGAATAATAAAGAAGAGGCCTTCCCAGCACCTTCAGAAGCTGCTTCGGAACGGCCGATTTCATGCGGCTTCCGCTGCCGCCGGCGAGTACTATGCCAGTATAATTCATGCAAAATCACCAACCCGGCAAAGAGCAAAGACGGGAACTCTTCCCGCCTTTCCCGATTCTTTCTCAGTTCAAAAGGAACCTTTTTACCTTTCCCCGAGCGCCAGGCCGGGCACGGCGTTCAAATCCCACCCGTCCCTGCGGCCGGCAAGATAGTCATAGTAGCCTGCAGCCCCGATCATGGCCGCATTGTCCGTGCAGAGAATGGGCGAGGGCCGGTAGAAGGCGACTCCCCGCTTGGTGCAGGCCGCTTCCATAGCCTCCCGGAAGACTCCGTTCGAGGCCACCCCGCCTGCGATGGCAATCCGGTCCACACGGTACTCTTCTACAGCCGCCATGGCATGGCCCACCAGAGCCGAAACGACCGCCTTCTGGAAGGAAGCCGCAATATCACTTCGGCGTATGCCATATATGCATGTTCCGTCAAAGGCATCGGCAGGCTCCAGCTTGGAACCTGTCTTCATACGTTCTGAATTGAGAAAGTTCAAGACCGCGCTCTTGAGGCCGGAGAAAGAGAAGTCATATTCGGAGCCCCGGACTTTCGCCACGGGAAAGTCGATGGCATCCGCATCCCCAGCCTTTGCCTCGGCCTCAATCTTCGGGCCACCCGGATACCCAAGTCCTATAGCCCGGGCCACCTTGTCAAAGGCCTCCCCGGCCGCGTCGTCCACGGTCCGACCCAGGATCTCATATTTGCCGTAGTCTGCGACCCGCACCAGATGGGTGTGGCCCCCGCTGACCACGAGGCACAAAAACGGCGGCGTGAGATCCTTGTTTTCAATATAGTTGGCGCTGATATGGCCTTCAATGTGGTGGACGCCGACTAACGGCTTGTCCTTGGCCCAGGCGATGGCCTTGGCGGCTGAAACGCCCACCAGAAGGGAACCCACGAGGCCCGGTCCATATGTCACGGCCACGGCGTCAATGGAGTCGACAGTCTCTCCCGCATCGGAAAGGGCCTTTTCGATGACCTGGTTCACCCGCTCAATGTGGGCCCGGCTGGCAATTTCCGGCACTACGCCCCCGTAGAGGGTGTGGATGGGAATCTGGGTCGATATGATATTGCTGTGCACATCCCGCCCGTCGACGACGACGGCCGCCGCCGTCTCGTCGCAGGAGGATTCTATTCCGAGAATTTTCATGGTAAGTTTTGGTCATACTTTCCGAACAGGGGAAAGATCCGTACCGACCTCCGGTTTTATATTAGTCATGGGGTGGTGTCTGCCGTGGGAAATGTCGTCGTTCCGGTGATATTCCCTTCCTTGTCGCAGAGGGTGAAGGCCAGAATCTTCCAGTGGTTGTCCGCGTCCTTTCGGAGGCAGTACTTCTGGTAGACCCGGGTGTAGCCGGACCCTTCCGTCTCGAAGTAGGAGGCAACGACGTAGGCATAGTCCTTCCTGTCGTTCGTGAAATAGCTGACATCTGCCGAATCGCAGACATCCGTCGACACGATCTTCCGGTCCGCCGCAGCGAAGCTCTCCCGGTCAGAACGAACCGATGCGATGTAATTGTCCCGGGGATTCAGCTTCAGAAGCTCATCGTCAAAGAGCTTCTGGGCCTGGTCACAGAGGTCCACCAGCTGCTGGTCCGTCGTGTCCTCGTCGTGGTAGAGGAGGACAATCTTGTTGTACCACTGGATGACCGACCGGGGAGTGCCGGGATACTGGGTTGAAAAGTTCTTCTCCAGGACCTCATCCATGGTCGAAACCTGAGTGGGTGCCTTCGTCTCCTCGCTGCCGCTCGTCATCCGCTTCGAAAGATAGAAATAGAAGCTGACCACCAATACGGCAATAATGATGCCGAATATGCCTGTTCGGACTGCGTTCTTCATAGGCCTTCCTCAAAGAATATTATTGTTTAACAGAATCATCGTTCTCAGCTGGAGCCACTTCGTCGATGAAGTTCAGTTCCACCGACATTCCATCCTTGCCGAGAAGGGTCTTGGGGAAAATCTTCTTGACTTCCTTCATATGCCGCTCGGCGCCGACCAGGGAGGGAGAGAAATGGGTGAGCCAGAGCTCTCCGACATCCGCCCGGGCGGCCAGTTCCGCAGCCTCCGTAAACATCATGTGCTTATTTTTCTTCGCCTTTTTCAGCTTGTCCTTGTCGCAGTACATGCCCTCGCAGATGAAGAGGTCGCTGCCCTTTGCCCCGTCCACAATCGAATCCGTGGGCCGGGTGTCCGTCGTATAGGTGACCTTGAGGCCCAGCCGCTCCGGTCCCATGACCATGTCCGGCGTATAGGTCTTCCCATCCTCCCCATCGACCGTCTCCCCGTGCTGGAGGGCGTTCCAGTATTTGACCGGAATCTCCTGCCTCTTCGCCGCTTCGGCGTCGAACTTGCCGAGACGGGGAATATAAAGGCTGTAGCCGTAGCAGGGGACGTTGTGGTTGACCCGGAAGGACGTGATCTGATAGCCGCCCAGTTCGAATGCCTCGACCGGGGCATTCAGTTCCTTATAAATAATTTCAAAAGGCAGGTCCGGAGCGATGACCCGGAGGGAATTTACAACCCTCGCGAGCCCCTTGGGTCCCACCATGGTAAGGGGCGCCGTCCGATCCCCGTTTGCCATGGCAAGAAGCATCCCGGGCAGGCCGGAAATGTGGTCGGCGTGGTAGTGGGTAAACAGCATGGTATCAATCGAGTGGGGGCTCCACCCCTTCTCGGCCAGAGCAATCTGGGTTCCCTCCCCGCAGTCGATCAGGAGGTCGCTGCCGTTGTAGCGGCACATCAGGGACGTAAGCCACCTGTAGGGAAGGGGCATCATGCCGGCCGTTCCCAGAAGACATACATCGAGCATATGACTAATGTAAACCTTTCAAAGTGTATAAATTTCAGGCCTTCTCAGCCCTTATTTTTCTATATTAGCAGTATATACGCATTGCGTTCTAATCTTCAAAGAGTCTTCACCATCACAATGGCATCCTCTTCGGGCGCATCGTAGAAGCGCTTCCGCACCCCGGCCGCCAGAAAACCCTGTTTTTCATAGAAGGCGATGGCTCCTGCATTGTGCTCCCGAACCTCAAGAAAAAGTTTTGCGACGCCCGTCTCCCTGAGGTCGGAAAGGGCGGCAGTAAGCAAGGCCGTTGCCGCCCCGCTCCTGCGGAAGGAAGGGGCTACGGCGATACTGTTTAATTCCCCCTCGTCGGCGGCGCTGTAGAAAACCGCATAACCGGCCAGGGCCCCGGAAAAAGCACTGTCATCGTTCTTTTCAGCCGACCCGGCCACTGCTGCATAGATTCGGGCATGGCCTCCGGCGAGAGCCTCCTGCAGGTCCTTCTCCTTCCAGGCCTCGTGACCGAAAGCAGAAAGCGATAGGGCCGCCGCCGCGGAAATTTCGTCAGCACGCAATGCGTGTATCTTAAACATGAGGCTTTTCTCCGCTTTCGGAAGCAGCGGCCTTTTCTGCCTTTTCCTTCTCCTTCCGCTCCCGTTCAGCCTGGGAGAGGCGCAGGTATTCGGGACGGAAGTCCGCGGCAGGAATGGCCGCGCTGCGCGCGAGGAGTATCCTTCCGAGCGCGGCTACCGAGCCCGCCCGCTGGCGGGCGAGGGACAGGGGGGCAAAGGCAAAGTTGACACGCGTCAGTTCCCGCAGTTTTTCAGCGAATACCGGAACCCCGTCGCCTAGATAGACGACAGGCCGGCCCAGTTCATTCACCCTTTCGATTATTTCCTCTACGGCGACAGCCTGCTGGGGCAGGACCTCGACCGGAAGTCTGAGTTCTCCGTCTGCCGAGACGCCCTCCGGGCTGCTTTCCATGCCGCCTTCTGAGCCGCTTGTCGAGCCACCTTCCAAGCCGCTTTCGCTCATGGAATAGGCGGCCGTATAGACCTGGCCGCGGCGGGCGTCCATGAGCGGGACGACGAGGCGGTCGGAGACGGCGCAGTTATAGGCCAGGCCCATGAGGGTAGGCACCGGGACGATGGGAACGCCCATGTCGAGACCGATTCCCTTGGCCGTCGCACAGCCGATGCGGAGGCCCGTGAAGGAACCGGGACCCGAAGCGCAGGCTACGGCTTCGATTTCCTTCTTGTCGACGCCGACTTCCTTCACCAGGGCGTCAATCATGGGAAGCAGGGTTTCCGAGTGGGTCTTCTTGTAGTCGACTGTATATTCCCCCAGCAGAACGTCCCTGTCTGCCAGGGCCACCGTGCAGGCAAGCCCACTCGAATCAATTCCAAGTATCATATGTATCCAATCTTTTCAGCGCACATGCTTTCCGGACGAAAAGTCTGCCCGGACGCCGGCTGAAATATTATTCATGCTCTTCTATCGTAATCTTCCGGTAGTCAAGGTCCTTCGAAAGGTCCTTTTCTATCGTAATCTTCTTCACTTCCCGGGGCAGGAGGTCTTCGATCCGCTCGGCCCATTCAATCAGGCAGACCCCGTCGCCGCCCAGGTACTCGTCCAGGCCGACCGCGTACATCTCGTCCTCATCCTCAATCCGGTAGACGTCGAAGTGGTAGAGGGGAATCCGGCCCGTCTTGTATTCGCAGAGAATCGTAAACGTGGGACTTGTGACCGG
>ONBT01000049.1 GCA_900316075.1 uncultured Lachnospiraceae bacterium
CTGGCCAGAGGCACGGGCCCGGCGGGCATTGAGCCCATGAAGCCGGTGAGCCGGATGTGCATTGGGACAACAGGTTCCCAGTATTCTCAGGCAGGCGGGCAGCAGGAGATTACAATCATCCGTCCCGTGCTGCCTTTGACAAGGGCAGAGCTGGAGGCGGTCGTCTCCGCCTCACCATATACGGCAAGGGAAGACGTGACAAACGAAGACGATGACATTGCCAGGAACCGCATCCGTCACCGGATCCTGCCGGAGCTTTCTGTAGTAAACAGCGGGGCGGCCGGGCATATTGCGGCCTTTGCGGAAAAGACCGGGGACCTGTATGAATTCCTGGAGGAGGAGACGAAGAAAGTGCCGGGGCTTCTGCTGCGGGAAGAAGGCGGGGGAGCGAGCCTTGTGCGAGCGACCCTCAACCCCCTGCCCCGGGTTCAGAAAGAGTGCGCCGTCCGCCTGTGGCTTTCTGAAAATGCAGTTCCCATGCGGGATATCGGAGAAGCCCAGATTGAGGCTATCATAGATAGTGCGGCTTCGGATAAGGGGCCCGGGAAGCGGACGGACCTGGCCGGGGGATATTCCGCGGTGACGGGTTACGACTATGTCCGTCTGGAGAGGACAAAAAAAGCGGCAGATGATGAAACACGCAATGCGTGCCATGACTCCAGGACACAGGACAAAGTGTCTAATGCAGGGCCCGGTTCCGGGGGGCTGCTTATACCTGAACCCGTGGAGCCCATTCGGATTCCGCTTGCGGCCCTGGCCGACGGGGAGCCGCAGACCTTTGAGTGTCCGGGCGGCCTGCTCACCTTCCGCCTTCTGACCGGAGAGGCTGCGCATTCGATTGTATCGCAGGAAATCCCGCAAAAAAACTATACGAAATACTTTGATTATGATAGGATTAATTCTGATTCTCTGTGCCTTCGTACAAGAAACGAGGGCGACCGCATAGCCTTTTCGGCAGGAAAGTCAAAGAGCCTCCGCCGGTATTTCATCGATGAGAAGGTTCCGGTGAAAGAGCGGGAGAATATTCTCCTGCTGGCGGACGGGCCCGATATTCTCTGGGTCATCGGATACCGGATCGGGGCAGCTTACAAGGTGAGCGGGAATACAGAACGAGTGCTGGAAGCCAGGTACGTAGAGGCTTTACATTAGTCATAAGCCTTCAAAAGCCTTCTGCAAATGAAATTTTTTAAAGGAGTAGTAGAAACGATGTCTGAGACAAATGAACACATTCATGTGATTCTTCCCGAAGAGGAGCTGGACAAGCGAATCCGGGAGCTGGGCGCTGAAATCAGCGAGGATTTCAAGGGGGAGAGCATCATGATGATCGGCGTCCTCCGCGGGGCGGCCTTTTTCACCTGCGAGCTCGCAAAGCGCGTCACAGTGCCTGTCACGATGGAATTCATGTCCACGTCTTCCTACGGGAGCGGCACCGTTTCCTCCGGCGAAGTCGTCCTGAAACAGGACGTGGAGCTTCCCGTCGAGGGCCGGAATATCGTCATCTGCGAGGACATCATTGACTCGGGCAACACCCTGCATTATCTTTCAAAGCTCTTCAAGGACCGCAAGGCCAAGTCTGTCAAGCTCTGCGCCATGCTGGACAAGCCCGACCGCCGCGAGGTCGACGTCAAGGTCGATTACACGGGCTTCACGATTCCCGATGAGTTCGTCGTCGGCTACGGCCTCGACTATGACCAGAAGTACCGGAACCTGCCTTATATCGGGGTTGTCACGTTCGACAAGTGATTTTTATGACCCTGTGATTTTCCTCCGGAAGCCATAAAGCCCTCCGGAGACAAACCTCTGGTCCGAGAGAGGAGTTTTCTTTTGAACAAAAGAAGAGGGCCGTCCATCGGCCTTTATGCAATGATTGTCGTTCTGATCGTCATGCTCTGGTTCGCCTTTGCGGGCAGCCGGCCGTCGACGATCACGAAGGAGAAATTCGAGAAATACCTAAAGAACGGCGAGGTCGTCAGCGTCCTGATCAATCAGAACGATGAGGTGCCCACGGGTTCCGCCACCATCCGGGTCGTGCGGGGGGACGATCCCCAGGACACGGTCCGCTTCACCCTCTACCTTTCCGATGTCAATGACTTCCAGACCTACCTCGACGAGAAAGGCTTCACGGAATATACGGTGAACGACATCAGCGGGACCGGCTACATGAAGACCCTGCTTCCCATGCTGATTGTCGTGGCCCTCTGCTTCGTCCTTTTCACCTTCATCATGAACGCCCAGGCAATGAGCATGGGCGGGGGAGCCTCCGGATCCAATTCCAAGATGATGAACTTCGGCAAGAGCCGGGCGAAGATGACCTCCAAAGACGAGAACAAGGTCCGCTTCACCGATGTGGCCGGCCTCGAGGAGGAGAAGGAAGAAGTCGCTGAAATCGTCGACTTCCTGAAGGACCCCGGGAAATATACGGACGTCGGCGCCCGGATTCCCAAGGGCCTTCTGATGGAGGGGCCTCCCGGAACCGGTAAAACCCTTTTGGCCCGTGCCATTGCCGGCGAGGCCGGGGTACCCTTCTTCTTCATTTCCGGCTCTGACTTCATGGAGATGTTTGTCGGCGTCGGTGCCTCCCGGGTCCGGGACCTCTTTTCGGAGGCGAAGAAGAACGCGCCCTGCATTATTTTCATCGATGAAATTGACGCGATTGCCCGGCGGCGTGGAACCGGCATGGGCGGCGGCCACGACGAGCGGGAGCAGACCCTGAACCAGATTCTGGTGGAGATGGACGGCTTCGCTCCGAACGAGGGCATCATCGTCCTGGCGGCCACGAACCGGGTGGATATCCTGGACCCCGCCATCATGCGGCCAGGCCGGTTCGACCGGAAAATCTACGTGGGCCGGCCCGATATGCGGGGACGGAAGGAAATCCTGGACGTCCACGCGAAGAATAAGCCCCTGGGCGACGACGTGGACCTGGAGCAGATTGCCCAGACTACGGTCGGCTTCACCGGCGCAGACCTGGAGAATCTCATGAACGAGGCCGCCATCAATGCCGCCCGGGAAGGCCGCAAATACATCACCCAGAAGGATATCAAGGATTCCTTCGTCAAGGTGGGCCTGGGGACCGAGAAGAAGTCCCGGATTGTATCCGACCACGACAAGAAGATTACGGCCTACCACGAGAGCGGGCATGCGATTCTCTATCACCTGCTTCCCCTCGTAGGCCCTGTGTATTCGATTTCCATCATCCCCACCGGCCGCGGGGCCGCGGGCTATACCATGGCCCTGCCCGAGAAGGACAAGCTCTTTGAGACCAAGGAAGAGATGCTCGAGGACATCACGGTTTCCCTCGGGGGCCGGGTGGCCGAGCAGTTGATTTTCGGCGACGTCACGAACGGGGCTTCCAATGATTTGAAGGTCGCCACCCAGACGGCCCGGGACATGGTCACGAAGTACGGCATGAGCGAGAAGATGGGTCCTGTCTGCTACCACGAGGGGGAGGACGAGGTCTTCCTCGGCCGGGACTACGGCCACGTCAAGGGCTACAGCGGGGAGATTGAATCCGATATCGACCGGGAAATCCGCCGTATCATGGACGAGTGCTACGAGCGGGCGGAGAAGCTCATCAAGGAAAATATGGACATCCTCCACAAGTGCTCCGAGCTCCTTCTGAAAGAGGAGAAGATCGGCCGGGAGGAATTCGAGGCCCTTTTCGATGAGAAGGCGGCTGCCTCTGAGTCCTGAGAACAGTGAAGAGGCTGCTTTTTTGAGGCAGCCTCTTTTCATGAATTGCCGTTTCCTATGAAACGCAAGAAAAGAGATGAAGACTTATGTCAATCAACAGAGACGCCCTCTTCGCTGACGGCACCAGGGAATATGTAAGCCCCACGGAGCCCCAGCCCGGAGACAAGGTCACCCTGCGTTTCCGGGCGGCCCATGGCAACAGCCTGTCCGTTTTTTTGAAGACCCGGTTTGACGAGACCCCCATGACTCTGGAAAAGGAGGGGGAGGTCTTCGACTGGTACCAGGCGGTTCTTCGGGTCGGGCAGGAGCCTCTGACGTATATCTTCCGGATCGAGGCGGCGGACGGGAGCGGGGACCGGTGCTTTTTCGACCGCTACAGCGTCACGGACGAGCTCAGGCCCCAGTACTCCTTCAAAATTGTGCCCGGCTTCTCCACGCCCGAGTGGGCCAAGGGAGCCGTCATGTACCAGATTCTCGTCGACCGCTTTGCCAACGGGGACAAGACGAATGACGTCACCGAGCACGAGTACCATTACATCAATACCTATGCCCACCAGATCAAGGACTGGAATGAGCTTCCTTCGACTTTTGACGTCTGCAACTTCTACGGGGGCGACCTGGAAGGGGTTGCGGAAAAGCTCTACTACCTGAAGAGCCTGGGAATCGAGGTCATCTACTTCAATCCCCTTTTCGTATCGCCCTCGAATCACAAGTACGACATTCAGGACTACGACTACATCGATCCCCATTATTCAAAAATCGTAAACGACGGCGGGGAGGCCATTGCGGACGGGGATGCGGACAATACCCACGCGACGAAGTACATTACACGCGTTGCGGATAAGCAGAATCTCGAGATGTCCAATGCCTATTTCGCCTACTTCGTCTCCCTGGCCCACAGCAAGGGCATCAAGGTCATCCTGGACGGGGTCTTCAACCACTGCGGCTCCTTCAACAAGTGGCTGGACCGGGAAAAAATCTACGAAAGCCACGGGGACTATGAGCCCGGAGCCTATGTCAGCAAGGATTCCCCCTACCATGACTACTTCCAGTTCTTCGGGGGCAAGTGGCCGGACAACGGGAATTATGATGGCTGGTGGGGCCACGACACTCTGCCCAAGCTGAATTATGAGGGCTCCAAGACCCTCAAGGACTATATCCTGGGTATCGGGAAGAAGTGGGTCAGCCCGCCTTATAACTGCGACGGCTGGCGGCTCGACGTGGCGGCGGACCTCGGGCGCTCCGAAGATTTCAATCATTCCTTCTGGCGGGAGTTCCGGGACGCCGTAAAATCCGCCAATCCCAACGCGGTCATTCTGGCGGAGCACTACGGGGACGCGGCTCCCTGGCTGCAGGGCGACCAGTGGGATACCATCATGAATTATTCCGCCTTCATGGAGCCGGTGACCTGGTTCTTCACAGGCATGGAGAAGCATTCCGATTCCTACGAGCCGGAAGCCGTCGGCAACGGTCAGCGTTTCGAACTCACCATGCGCCACTGCATGACCCAGTTTTTGCCGTCATCCTTGTACTGCGCCATGAATGAGCTTTCCAACCATGACCATTCCCGCTTCCTGACCCGGACCAATCACAAGGTGGGCCGGGTGGCGGACTTAGGGTCAGCCGCCGCCGGCGAGGGCGTGAACAAGTCCATCCTCAAGGCGGCCACGGTTCTGCAGATGACCTGGCCCGGGGCCCCGACCATCTACTACGGGGACGAGGCCGGCGTTGTCGGCTTCACGGACCCGGACAACCGGCGGACCTATCCCTGGGGCTCTGCGGACTACGAGCTCATCGATTTCTACCGGGATGCCATCCTTATGCACCGCATGAATCCTGCCCTGAAGCACGGGGCCTTCTCCTTCGTGGAGTGCGGCTGGAACTATATTTCCTACGCCCGCTTCACGAGGGACCAGAAGATCCTGGTCCTCATCAATTCCTCCGGCGATCCGGTTCATGTGAACCTCCCCGCCTGGAAGGCGGAGGTCCCCCTGAACTGCACCCTGGAGCAGCTCTTCGCCTCCGGCGACAACTACTACTCCATCATGCCCGAGGAATTCCAGGTCCATGACGGACGTCTGGAAACCGATTTGAAGCCCTACATGGCCCAGGTGCTGAAGTACGAGATTTCCTGATTATGTTCATACTGCAAGCGCCTTTTGCAAACCAAGCGTCCGCTGCGCCGCCCTTGTGGCGGCGCAGCGGGCGCTTTTCTTGCCTGTTACCGCAAATGCCGCCCATTTTCGACGGCTGCTTGGGTAAAAAAGGCTTGATTTGAAAATTTGACACCCCTCAGCCAGCCCGCCGGGGGTAAAAAAGGCTTGAAATTGAAATTTGACACCCCTCATCTGGCCCGCCGGGGGTAAAAAGGGCTTGATATTGAAATTTGACACCCCTCATCTGGTCCGCCGGGGGTAAAAAGAGCTTGAATTTGAAATTTGGCATCCACTGCTTTCTGCTCCCCTTCCCTTCGCATAGCCGGGTTGGCTCCCGAAAACAAAAGGCGCGGGTGGGACAAAAGCCCTTGATACTTGTTGTTTACTGAAGGTAGACTTTCACTCCAATGAATGGCTGTCTATCCCGTCTGTGAAAATGTCCGCCTGTACGACCTTGCCGGCAGGAGAAAAGATGATTTCCACATATTTCAGACTGCTGTCATCTGCGGTCTGCGGCAGTTTCCAGTCATCTACTTCCGAAGAAACTGTCTTGTCTTCACTTCCCCAGCTTTCTGTCAGATCTTCATAGCTGATTCCCTTCAGCTCATCGGTGATATCTGCTTCTTCCTGCTCTGCATACTGGCTGGCCAATGCGCCCAGAGAGGGGATGCTGCGGGAAGCCTGCCGACTGAGAAAGAATGCAAGCAGGCAGACAGCCAGGACGGCTGCTATGGCGATAATGAGAATTGCCGTCTTTTTGGTTTTCATTTCATTCTCCTGATATTAAAGATTTATATGCCTACCTTTTTCACAGCCAGATTCAGGTCCAAATCATGAAGCCCTGGGTAGCGTCTTTTCAGCATTATACCATCGCGTGGGGGAAAATACGATTGTGAACATTGAAAGCTGATTTTGTGCTTGCAGTAGAAATGATATACTTTCTTTGCTTGAATGTATTTCACCACGAAAACCTTTATCTTATAAAGCAGGGAAATGAAAGAAATAAATGAAATGCCGGTAATCGACTTCGCCCCCATGGAGGGTATCACGGGCTTTGCCTTCCGAAATGCCCACCACAAGTACTACGGCGGGGTTTCCCGCTACTACACCCCCTTCCTGAACGTCCAGGCGGAATCCTGCTTCAGCCGCTCGGATGCACGGGATGTGCTTTTTGAGAATAATAAAGCCCTTCTGGGAGATCCGGCCTGCACCCTGGTGCCACAGCTTCTAACGGGCCACAGCGAGACTCTGATTCTGGGCATCCGGACTCTTGCCGAAATGGGCTACCCAGAAATCAACTGGAATATGGGCTGTCCCTCTCCGACGGTCACGCGGCGAGGGCGGGGAGCCGGGCTTCTTGCGGAGCCGGAGAAAATCGACCGGATTCTTGACGAGACATTCTCGGCCCTTGAAAAGGAGGGCCTTGCCGTCCGCCTTTCCGTGAAAATGCGGACAGGCCTGGAGTCGGCTGAGCTCTTTCCGGAACTAATCGAAGTTCTGAACCGGTATCCCCTCTCTGAAATCATCCTCCATCCCCGCATTGCCGCCCAGGGCTATCAGGGACCCGTCGACGAAGAAGCCTTTGCCCAGGCCCTTGCCCTGTGCTGCCAACCTCTGACCTGGAACGGGGATGTCAAATGCCCAGAGGATATGGAAAGAATAATGGAGCGCTTTCCGCAAGTGAACAGAATAATGATTGGACGAGGGCTTGTCACAGAGCCGGATTTGGCAATGGAGATCTTGAAAAGTTTTCCTGAGGCAGAAACAGCCTTAAGCAAAAAGAAATCTTTTGCAAAAAATGCAAGACAATCTGAGAATCAGGCGGACATAGAGGAACATGACATAATAAATGTGCAACCGCCCGCAAATCAAGCCGCTACGGAGGAGAATTGTCTGTCTGGATGCTCACTCTTTGGTATGTTCCATGATGGAATCCTGCAAGGCTACCAGTCCTACATCCCGGATGAAAAGGGCGCCCTGGCCCGCATGAAGGAACTGTGGGGCTGGTGGGGGCAGGCTGCATTATTTTCGAATGCAGGAGTTCCTGCAGATGTCCTGCCTCGGGCGCTGAAGAAGATCAAGAAAGCGAAAAGCGTAGGCGAGTATAGAACCGAAGTAAACCGACTTCTCGACAGCATTGGAGGCTGAGGGCCGGTGCTTCAGCCCTCTTCCGCAGGGCCTCTTTATATCTTTTCCGACTTATGTTATATTTTCGGGCGGACTGAAATTATTCTCATAAATCATCAAAGCGGAAAGGAATTCCTTCATGAGTGACAATACCGTCAACAATTCTACTCCTGTAAAACCTGTGCAAGGCAAACATCGGAACGTCCACAAACTGGTCCAGGTGGCCATGCTGTCGGCCGTGGCGACGGTTCTGATGCTGGTTGAATTTCCCCTGCCCTTCATCGCGCCGTCTTTCTATGAAATCGACCTTTCCGAAGTACCGGTCCTGATTGCCGGCTTTGCCATGGGTCCGGTTGCCGGGATTGTGACGGAGTTCCTGAAGGTCCTGCTCCACGTCCTGATCAAGGGAACGTCGACGGCTTTCGTCGGGGACATTGCAAATTTCATCATCGGCTGCGCTTTCGTCGTGCCGGCTTCGCTTATATATAAGCATCACAAGAGCAAGAATTCGGCCCTCATCGGCATGATTTCAGGCACTGTCATCATGGCCGTCGTCGGGGTCCTCATGAATGCCTACGTCCTCCTGCCCGCCTACGGCAAGGCTTTCAATATGCCGATTGAGACCTTCATCGAAATGGGCGCCGCCATCCACCCGGCCGTCAATTCGGTCATGCTCTTCTGCATTCTTCTCGTCGCCCCCTTCAACCTCATCAAGGGCGCGGTCGACACCCTGATTACCATGCTCCTCTACAAGAAGATTTCCATCCTGCTGAAGAGCTTCTGGAATAGGTAAACAATTGCACACAAAAGGGCGTGCCTGTCAAACCATTAGATGAGGGGTGTCAAATTTCAAAATCAAGCCTTTTTTACCCCCGGCAGGCCGGCTGGGGGGCCAGGCATCAAAATCCTCCGTGACAGGGGAACGAAATGTGTTATCATAGAGACGGTAAGCGACAGTTTCCTCTGTGAAAGGGGTGCGGCAATGGACGGTCAGGGTTCGGAGAAGAAAAACAAGCCTTCCATCCTGTCTTTAAAGGATGCGATGAAAAGCGGGGGCCGGAGATACTGCGTCAACTGCGGGCGGCCGCTGCCGGCGTCCCGGATGAAGAGCCTTTGCGAGCAGTGCGAGGCCGACGCCATCTACAAGGATGTCAAGGAGTATGTCCGGGACAACGATGTGAATGAGTACCAGGTGGCCGACCACTTCGACATCTCGGTCGACGTCGTGCGCAAGTGGATTCGGGAAGGCTACATGTCCTACAAGGGCGAGGAGAAAGTGGCACCTCTTCCCGGCGACAAGGAGAATCTGCATATCTCGCTCAAGCAACAGGATGAGCACCAGGGCTGGCACAGCGGGAAGTGAAACATATGCGGCTGTATCAAGAGACTGCAGTTAGCGGAATTATGGCCGCTGGCTGCATCAATGTTTTGCTGCTGCGAACTCATCGCATGAATCATGGCTGCACAATATCATGCAGCACAAGTACATCATAGCGCACGGTTTTGCCATTCAGTGAGAAGGATGGCTTTTGGCCCGCCAGGAAAGGTCCCCTGGCGGGCCTTTTTATGACGATTCTCGCAGGACACGCAGAGCGTGCAGACTCCAGCAGCTCTTCTTCATCGGAGCAGGGGGCCTCGAGGTAGTGGATGAGCTGGAACTTCTTTTTCACAAGGCCGGATTTCTTCCGCTCAGGAAACATGGGGTCCAGGAGGATGACGTCGGGGGACGAAATGGTCTCATTCGAGAAGGACGCGCTGTCGGAGTCGGCAGAGGCCGCGGCCACTGTGTCAGACTGAGACTTTTCTGTACTTGGCACGGAAGGGATGCCTGCTGCAATTGCCCGCATAGCCCCAATGCTGTCCCCTTCTATGAGGCTCATGCGGGAGGCGATTTCACAGGTGGCGGAATCCATGAGCGCCCGGCGGATGGTGTCAGCGAGAAGCTGATAGATGGTGTGGTCCCGCTCGTAGAGGGTCACATCAAAGCCTGCGGCGGCCAGGAGAAAGGAATCTTCCCCCATTCCGGCCGTGGCGTCGAGGACGGTGAGCCGGTGCCCGTCAGCCGGGGCCTTTTTCGGCCGGGCGGCGCGGACCACAAGCTCTCCGTTCAGATTGTTTTCGGCTGTCCGGGGCAGCAGGCGGGAGAAGTCCCCCTGCAGATGCTTTTCCCCGACGGAAAGGTAGATACCGGAAGCGTCGGAGCAAAGTACGGGTTCTATATTATTATCAGGTGACATTTTCGGCCTTTCGGTAAAGCAGGTTTTACATGGGAAGGATAGCACAAGGAGTCGGTTTCTGCTATAATGAGGCGCGTTGCAAAAGATGGCTTTGAAAGGATTTTTACTATGAGCAAGATGGGAAAGAAGAACAAGGACTCCAAAGAGGCTGAGGCAAAGAAGATGAAGCAGCAGCTAGAGGCCCTGAAGCGGAAGAACGCGAAGAAGGGGAAGTGAGAATGCCTTGCAGCGGTCGCATGAACCTGCTCTGGCGCATGCAATACGCAATGCGTGCTGGACGGATTCGTTGCACATGACGAAATGGGGAGGAAGCTTATGGAAGAGGAACGCTGGGACATCTACGACAGGGACGGGAAGCCCACCGGCCGGACCATGGCCCGGAATGCCTGGCCCATGGCCCCGGGCGACTATCATGCGTCGGTCATCTGCGCGATCAAAAATTCCGCGGGGGAGTACCTGATTTCCCAGCGGGCAGCCGACAAGGAATGGGGTGCCGGCTGGTGGGAGTTTCCCGGCGGCGGCGTCCGGGCAGGAGAGACACCTGAGGAAGCCTGCATGCGGGAGGTTCGGGAGGAGACCGGGCTTTCTCTGCTCCCTTCGGAGATTTCCCATGCCCTCCGCTACTTCCGGGAGGACCCTGCTCAGGGGAACAATTATTTCATGGATGTCTTCACGGCAGCCACCCACTTCACCCTTTCGGATGTGAAGCGGCAGGCGGACGAGGTTCAGGAGCTCCGTTTCGCTACGGCTGCGGAGATAGCGGCTTTCGGGAAGCAGGGAATCTTCCTCCACTACGACAGCATCCGGTCAATCTTTGACAAATGAAAATTTCATATTCAAATGCAAGGCCCTTTCTGCGGCAGCAGGAGCAGGGGCCTTTTTTATGACATTTTTCAAAAACGTGTTACGAAAATGCCCGAAATCTGCAACAATTGCCGATAAAAAGTCGTTTTCAGTCGGATTTTTTGTGCAAAAGGCTGGCCTTTTCGGCCAAGTGTGATACAATAATGCCAAGTATCACCTGTTGGAGGGTGGGTCAAAGACGACCTGCCGTGTGAGGAAAGAGGTTATATCATGAGTGAGAAAAAGCAGAAGGAGAAGAAGGCGTCCAGGCAGAAGAGTGCCAATGCCATTCCCTTCTTCCATTCCATCAAGGGCCGGATTATTGCCCTTTGTACGCTGGCCGTGCTGTTTTCCGTCAGCATCGTCATGATCATCAGTCTTCCGTCCATCATGAGCACGATGAAGACCTCCGTTCAGGACTATATGCTGGCAGAGGCTGAGGTCTACGGGCAGCAGCTGCAGCGGATGGTTACGTCGAATTCCAACACCCTGAACCGGGCTGACTACCTGAAGGAGCGTTTCGGCAATCCCGATTTCAAAAATATCGGCAGTGCTTACATCTATATCATCAAGGGCGATGGGACCATGGTCTATCATCCCAATGCGGAGAAAATCGGCAAGCCCGTCGAAAACGCCACGATGAAGCAGGTCATTGCGGACCTGGCCGCCGGCAAGGAACTTGACCAGGTCAATATGGCCGCCTACAAGTTCAACGGCGATACGAAGTACTCTTCCTATTTCATCGGAAATGTCGGCATGGATGAACATTTCGTCCTGATTATTTCCGCCAGCGAGTCCGAGGCTCTGGCCCCTGTTACCGCTGCCCGGAACCGCATGGTCATCACCGGTATCATCCTGATGATTCTGGCCGTCATCGTTTCCTGGTTCATGACGAACCGCATCACGAGCCCCATCAACAGCATTACGGCTATCGTGGACAAGCTTTCCACCCTGGACCTGAAGAGGCCGGCGGAGCTGGACAAGCTTGAAAAGGAAAAGTCCGAGGTCGGCCAGATGGCGAAGTCCGTTTCCCGCCTCTATGAGAGCCTGTCGGAAGTCATCCGTATGATTGCCGAGCAGGGCAGCAGCCTTTCCGAGACGAACGCCAAGTTCTCCCAGCAGTTCAATGAGATTACAGAGTCTGTGAACAATGTAAACGTCGCTGTCGAGGAGATTGCCCAGGGGGCTACTTCCCAGGCCCAGGATACAACGGACGCCTCCGACAAGGTTTCCGAAATCGGCACGGCCATCGAGTCCTCCGTCGAGCAGGTCAACGCCATGCACGAAGCCGTCGCGGATATGGTAGAGGTTTCGAAGGAAGCTTCCGAAATGCTCGAGCACCTGCTTGAGTCCAATCAGAACACCTCGAAGAACCTCGATATCGTCAAGGAGAAGACCTCCCAGACCAATGCTTCCGCCCAGAAGATCAATGAGGCCGTCGTTCTGATTCAGGACATCGCTTCCCAGACCAACCTCCTTTCCCTGAACGCTTCGATTGAGGCTGCCCGGGCCGGAGAGTCGGGCCGCGGCTTTGCCGTAGTCGCCGAGGAAATCCGGAAGCTGGCAGAGTCCTCCGAGAATTCGGCCAAGGACATCGACAATATCGTCAAGGAACTGACCCAGAACTCCGACGAATCCGTCGAGACCATCCAGGCTCTGGACGAAGGCGCCAAGGCTGAGGCGGAAATCCTTGTGAAGACGAAGGATTCTTTCGACAAGCTGGCTACGGAGACCGAGACCGTATCCACGGCTTCCGACGTTATCGACGAGCAGACGAACAAGTTGGACGAGCTGAGGAAGGCCATTTCGAATATGGTCGAGTCCCTCTCCGCCATCTCCGAAGAGAATGCGGCATCGACCGAGGAGACTTCGGCTTCCATGCAGACCGTCCTTTCGACCTCCGAGGCTTCGAGGGACCAGATCAAGGAACTCGAGAAACTTTCGAAGGAGCTCTCCGAGCAGGCCGGCAAGTTTACGCTCGACTGAGCCGGAAGGGTTTATTTATATGAATAATGTGGCGGCGGCGCAGCGAAATGCGCCGCCGCCTTTTTTCGTGTCTACGAAATTTGCGTTTAACAGAAACACCGCCTTTTGTCTTTGGAAAGAGTGTGCTATAATAGTACGGCTTGTGTAAATTTGTCCGGAAGCAGGGCGCAACGTGCCTGTGGGCGCCTGCCTTATGTTCAGCCGGATTCTTCCGAAAGGCTTTGTATTATTCATGACGATTGAAGTGGACGGTTTTCCCGTTGCCTATACGGTGGCAGGACCGGAGAATGCGAAGACGACTGCGGTTCTCCTGCAGGGCTGGGGGACAGATTTCCGGGTATATGACTATATTGAGGCCTGCATCGCCGACCGGATCCGCCTCGTCCGCTTTGACTTTCCGGGCTTCGGCGGGACGCCGGAACCCACTGATGCCTGGAACGTGGGCCAGTACGCGGACTTCTTCTGTCACTTCATGCAGGCCCTCGGTATCCGAAAGGCTGTCCTCATGGGCCACTCCTTCGGGGGCCGGGTCATCATCAAGCTGGCCGGGAACGAAGAAACACACCCCCTGCCCTTTGAAATTGAAGGCATTGTCCTCATAGATGCGGCCGGAATCAAAGCCGGGCAGACCCCGGCCCAGAAGAGGTCCGTCCGCCGCTTCAAGCGCCTGAAGAAGTTCTTTGCCATTCCGGCGGTCCACTGGTTCGCCCACGACGTCATTGACGAGTGGCTGAAGAACCAGGGCTCCGCTGACTACCGGAATGCATCGCCCATTATGAAGAAGGCCATGGTCATGGCCATTTCCGAGGACCTTTCGGACCTTCTTCCGAACATCAAAGAAGACACCCTTCTCATATGGGGTGAGAACGACACGGCCACGCCCCTCAAGGACGGGAAGAAGATGGAGGCCCTCATACCGGATTCGGGCCTCTGCGTCATCGAAAACGCGGGCCATTTCTCCTTCGCGGAGCAGCCGGCGGTATTTAAGAGCATCATGGCAAACTACTTTCCTGCCGGTTCGGCGGAGAATTCACTCAAATGATACTTTACAGCAGTATTCTCACGGATATATATATCATAGAATTCCTGGCCGCTCTGGCTGCTGCCTTCCCTGTGTTCCGTTACTGCCTGCACATGTTCCAGCAGAACGGCTACAAGCCGGAGGAGCAGAGACAGTGGCTGAAAGAAAATGCTTCCCGCTTTCGCCTGACAAAGGCAATTTTCTTCCTTGGTCTGGTTCAGGTCATCTGTTCGCTGGCCCTGCTGTTTGGCGGGCTGTATGGAACAGTTGCCTTTGCT
>ONBT01000021.1 GCA_900316075.1 uncultured Lachnospiraceae bacterium
GAAGAAGGCAGCGAAGTGCCACTGAAAGGGCCGCTCCGCAAGCGTTTTCATTGAACATAGAAATTTCTTCTTTTCTCCGGCCAAAAATCATAGATGACAGAAACCCCTGTCCGAAAGGCGACAGGGGTTGAAAAGATGGATATAGTATGTGAGAAATTTTCTATAGGAAAGTTCAGCACTCCTGCCGGTAGAGGAGGGCGTTCTGGTGGTTGGGGTCGATGGAAAGGGTCCGGTCGAATTCCTCCGCCGCCTTTTCCTTCTGGTCCAGGCCCAGGTGGCCGAGGCCCATCAGATAGAAGCAGTGGGCCCGGTTCTTTTCGTCCATGTCCGCGTCGAAGACCGTCATACCCGGCATGGAGACAGCGAAGTAGTCCATGACAAAGGTATCCCGGATATGCTGCTCCCCGTAGTCCAGGAGCTTGTAATAGCGGGCATTGGCCTCCCCCGTCTCACCGAGCTTTTCAAAGGCCCGGGCCTGATAGAGAATCATGTCGGCGGGCTGGTCATAGTAATACATCATGCCGGCCGGCTCCATGGCGCCGAGGGTGGCCTTTTCGAAGCACTCTTGTGCCTTGGTCTTGTCTCCGAGGCCCTCGCAGGCCAGTCCCAGATGGTAGTAGAGGTGGTTGTCCTTGGTCCCCTCCAGGCGGCCTTCCCCGAGATTCTCTGGATAGGACAGGGCGTATTCGAGCCGCTCTCTGGCCTTTTCATATGCACCTGCCGCCAGGTCCTTCTTCGCCAGTTCCAGCAATGATACCTTGAACTGGGTCGAAATCTTGCCTTCCGCCCCTTCCCAGGTCTGGAAGTCATGCCGCTCTATGGCGGCCAGGGCCTCTTCGTAGAGGCCCATATCATTTAAGAGAGTCACGTATTCAAGATAGAGGTCATCCCGCTCTTCAATCAGCGCAATATGCTTTTCGAATTCTTTCAGGCGGAAGTCAAAGGCCTTGCCCAGCTTCTGATAGAGCCAGTCCCTTTCCAGGAAGACCCGGGCATCGGACGGATCCAGGGCGAAAGCCGCTTCCATGCACTCTTGGGCTTTTTCCGCCTCGTGGCGCTTATTATAGTAAGCAATGGAAAGGTTCCGAAGGAGGGTCGGATACCCCTCATCCAGTTCCCGGCTCGTTTCCCAGAGACCGATTGCCTCATCAAACTGCAGCTTGTCGTAGTAGAGACATCCCAGATAATAATATGCTTTTGCCCCGTTCGGATTCTGCTTCATTGCTGCTTTGAGAACCGGGATGTCCTCAAGCTTATTCGGGAAGCAGTAGGTCGGGTCGGCTTTCTCTGCCGCCGCATAGTATTCGTCAGCCTTTGCCATATCCCCCATGCGGAGGGCACAGAGGGCAGAATAATATAAAACCATGGGATGGGCCGAAACCCCTGCCCCGCCGAACTGCAGAAGTTTCAATGCCTCTTCATAGAAGCCGGTCTCCATGAAGTCCCGGGCCGCCTGCAGATAGGTCTCGTGGAAGTCCCGGGAAAGCGCATGGAAGCTCTCCTGCAGGGCCTTGTCCGCCGGATTTAAAAGGATTCCTGCAAAACGGGAAACCCAGTCGAAGCTGTCGAGTTTTATATTATTCTCAATCTGCTCCCCGGCCTCCTCCTCACGCCCAAGGCGGGAGAGAATCAGGGCCCGCAGGCCCCGCGCCTTGACATTGTGGGAATTTTTGACGAGGGACCGGTCGATGAAGTCCAATGCCTGATCCCAGTCTCCGCGCCGGCAGGCGATGACGGCCAGATAGTACCAGCCCAGTTCGCCCTGTTCGTCCGTCCAGATGGCCTTGTAGAAGGCATCGTAGGCTTCGTCGTACTTCCCCTGATAGAAGAGGGAAAGGCCCAGATGACAGAAAGGAGCGCTGTCGTATGGATTCGGATGCAGGGCGGTCAGGCGCTCCAGGGCTTTGTGGAAGTATTTCTCCGCCTCTTTGAAGCACCCCCGGCGGAAAAGGAGCATCCCGTAGGCGTCGTTGATCCGGATGTCGCCGGAATCCCGCTTCAGACCCTCCAGGTAATAGGGGTCGGGAAGCCAGGTCGCGTGCCGGTACTGCTCGATGTGGTGGCCGATGATATAGAGTTCCTCATTCGTGATGACCTTTTCCGGCGCTGCCGGTGTGATGGCGGGCTCGGCCACCTTGGGAATTCCCTGGTCCACAGCCTGATAGGAGATGAGCTCCCTGTCACCCGCATAAACACTGGTCTTCAGCTTATAAATATCCGGAGCATCCAGGTCCAGTTCCTTTTCAAAGACGTCATTGGGGGACAGGAGGCAGGCCTCATTATAGATTTCCTTCCCGTCATAGGTCAGAACGATGCGGCCGTCCTCGTACTTCTCCGTCGCATAGGCCGTCACGTGAATCTTTCCTTCTTCCGTCTTCTCCACCCCGAGCACCGCATGAATGGAAGCATTCTTGACCTGACCGACTTCCTTATAAGGCATGAAATACTGGGTGAAGACCTTCTCCTCATGGGGCTTGAGCCAGGAGAAGTCGGGCTGGTTGTCGCAGTACATGCCTGTCATGAGCTCGATATAAGGGCCGTCTTCGTCCGTCAGAGCCCGGTCCCAGGCCTTACCGAAGTCCCCGCAGCCCCAGGTCCACTGCTTCTTGCCGGTGGACACGTGGTCCGCCACATGCAGAAGCCCCGCATGCTGCCGGTAGTCATAGCCGCCGACGAAGTCATAGTCGCTCTTTTCGGCCATATAGGAGGTGGGCACCGGAATATTCTTATAGCGGGAGATATCGACGCCCTCGCTGTAGTCGTGCTTGTAATAGGTCCCCGTCGCAATCGGGAAGCGGGAAACCGCCCGTTTGCCGTGGTCGTAGACATTGTGAACATCCGGAGGAAAAATGGACTGGGTGTAGTCATTGACCGGAACGGCCGGATTGGCCCACCAGAGGAAGGTCTGGGGAAGGGGGGTTCCGTTGTAGAGCTGGCCCCGGATTTCGATATAGGACTTCCCCGGATACAGGGTGATGGACGTCATCTCCTTCGTCCCGTTGATCTGGTCCACATCGCCCGTGATGACGGTCTTCGCCCCGTCTTTTCGCTCAATCAGTCTGTAATCGACGGGGGAATAGGTCGTGGGCCGGTGGTGCTGGGGCCAGTTGAATTCGATGCCGCCGGAGATCCAGGGACCGGTCAGGCCGACCAGGGCCGGCTTGATGACGTGATTATAATAGACAAAGTCATATCCGTTCGTCTTGTCCGTCGCCCGCTGGATGCGGCCGCCGAGGGCCGGCAGGACCATGATTTTCAGATATTCATTCTCAAGAAATACGGCGTGCCAGGGCCGGTCATGCTTTTCGTGGCTGATCTTCGCCACGGAAGGATAGGGGTAGATCTTCCCCGAGGAGCCCTGATAGACCCTCTTTTCCAGGAACATGGGATTCCTGTCCGGCGCCGCCGACTCATAGGTCGGAATGACCACATCCTCTTCCCAGATTTTCACTTCGCTCATTTGTAATGCCCTCCTGAATGGTGCATTGCATTATATTATTCTAATTTTTGTTCAACACCTATTCAAATACCCGGTCGGCAATGGAGAGAAGCTCTTTGCGGCCGGCTTCCGTGGAAATGTCGACGGTCTTTTCCGTCACTCTCCTGAGTTTCACACTGTGAAGCTCGGCAATGGCCCCGGACAGCTGCTCCAGTCGGCCGGCCATGGTGGAGGAAACATCCACGTGGACGTCCTTTTTCCGCGGGGTGATGTAGATGGTCACCGTGTCGCCGGGCTTTATGCCCACCTGGGAAAGGCCGGTCTCCCAGACGACTTCGTTGCTGAAATTGTCTTCGAGCAGGAAGCCGCCCTCGTTAAAGATGTGGCCGATATCGCCCCGGTAGTCAATTTGAAGCAGGGCCGTCTTGCAGGGGGCATAGTCCGGAATCCGGACCGTATAGCGGTTTTCGCCGACTTCCGAAGCGGCAAGCTCTTCCACCGTATCCTCTGTGCCCTCGATGTGCAGGCAGTTTCCGTCCTGCAGGAGGGGATATTCCGACAGAAGGCAGAGAGTCTTTCCGTCGGCTTCCACCCGGTAGAAGCGCAGGGCCTCTTCATGCGTCATATGAATAATGCAGAGCTTGTGCCCTTCCACGGTTCTTTCAAATACCTGCCCGTCCGCAGATGGAACAAAGCGGCTGCCGTCGGAGAAGACGTACCCGCTCTTCATTCCTTCGGGAGCGAAGAAGTACCAGGTGGTCTTCCCTTCCTCCCGGACACAGGTCAGGGGCTGGGCAGTCGCGCAGGCAAGGGTCAGGCCGCCCAGGTCCAGATTGAAAGGCAGGATGGCCGAGGCCTCGGCCGCGAGGTCGATGGGCGGGAAATGAATGGCCCCATCTTCCGTCATGACCGTAATCTCTTCATTATTCTTGTCCCGGCATACAGCGTGGTCCTGATAGTTGTTCAGGAAGAGGAAGCCCCGCTTCCCGTCTGTCCGCAGGGCATAGCGGAGGGGCCCCTGGTCCTCGGGCTTTATGTCCTGGGAGCCTTCCGGCAGCAGGGTCACGAGACCGCAGAGCTCTTCCGCAAAGGTGGCCGCAAACTCATGGATCAGGCGGAGGCGGAAATAGCTGGGCCGAAGCTGGCCGAACTCCCCGATCGGGGCCTGATAGTCATAGGAAATCTTCGGGCACTGGTGCTCGTTTAAAAACTCGCTCTTCTCCCCCCTGGGATTGTTGCCGCCCCGGTACATGTAGTAGCCGAGGAAGTTGCAGCCGCTGGCCAGCTTGATATTCGCCATGGCATCCACGGATTCGAAGGGCATCTGAAAACGGTAGTTATAGTAGGCGGTCATGCCCCCGCCCATCTCACAGCAGGCGTAGGGCAGGCTCTCCGGGGCATAGGGCGGTTCGAAGTTGTAGGTCTTCGGCACCGCATTGTTGTGATTGTCCCTGTAAATATACTCGGGCGTTGCCGGATGCACATAGTCCTTGTTTCCATAGAACATCCAGGGCCAGAAGGCATAGCCTCCCCACAGGGGCATCATTTCGTCGGTCGGCGTCGCCGCCCCGCCCCAGCCGGTGCAGGTATAGAAGGGAGTGATAACGCCCTCCTCCTGAGCGATGCGCTTCAGCTCCTTCAAATAGGCATCCCCGTCATGGCCGCCGGGCACCCACTCATCCGAGATGCCGGTCGTCATCTCCCAGGGAGCCGCCGAATGCTGGTACTCGTTGTCGATCTGAGCCGCGATGATGGGGCCCCCGTCCTTATAGAGAAGGCCTTTGACCTGTTTCCCAATCTCCCGGTACAGAAGCCTCACATAGTGGAAAAATCCCTCGTTCACGCTTCGCACGTCAAAAGGCTTTCCGTAGAGCCAGTCGGGAAGGCCGCCGTTTCGCATTTCTCCGTGGTCGAAGGGGCCGCAGCGCAAAATCACGTAGAGGCCGTGCTTCTGGCAGAGCTCGATGAAATGCCTGAGGTTCCGTCTACCGTCCCAGCGGAAGTGGCCTTCAACCTCTTCATGGACATTCCAGAAGACGTAGGTGGCCACGACATTGACGCCGCCTGCCCTCATCTTGAGAATCGTGTCCTCCCACTGGTCCTCCGGAACCCTTGAATAGTGGCACTCGCCGCTGATGGCAAGGAAGGGCTTCCCGCCGATTATCATATAATAATTCGTAAAGCCCAGTTCCCGCCCCTCCGGGTCTTTGCCGAAAAAGCGGTCCGACAGGCGGTAGGTTTCCTGGTGACGGACGGAAGCGGCATTGATTTCGTGTTTCATTACTCCTCCTGAAAAGCAATATTTACCTGCATAATAGAACAACAGGAAAAAGAGAAAATAGCACATTCTCCTTCATGATAGACAAAACTGAACCTGGTCCACTGCATGAAAAAAGCTCCCCCTTTTCGGGAGAGCTTTCAATGCCTTTCTGCAATTTGTTTCATTCATTATCCTTCAGGCCGTTTCCCGGGATATTGCCGCTTTGAAGGTAGGCGGACGGCGAGACCCCGACAACCTTGCGGAAAACCCTGGAGAAATAATAGGGGTCCGTATACCCCATCTGCAGGGCCACGTCATAGACCCGGATATCCCTGTTGTTGTCAAAAATCCCCCGGGCCATCCGCATCTTCAGGTCCTGAAAAAACCGCATGGGCGGCATTCCGGTACTCTTTTTGAAAATGCGGTTGATATAACTTTCGGACAATCCCGAACAAGCTGCCAGGTCGTCCATCGTCACAACCTCCCGGATATGGTCATTCATGTAGCGGACAAGCTCCGTCACCTGCCTCTCCGGACCGGAAAACTCCACGGGCTTGCTGCGGTCATAGACCTCCGACAGAATGCTCTCCGCAACCCGCCCGATATAGCGGAAATTCCCGAGATCGTAATCCGTGTGCAGGGTGCGGAAAACCATCGAGAAGAGGAGGAACAGGCGGTTCTGGGCATAGTGAGAAGCAAATATTATTTTTTCCCCTTTTTCCACTGGAAACAGTGCACAGTCTTCCCCTTTGAAGTGCATCCAGAGGAGACTCCAGGGGGCGTCATCCAGGGCATAATACCGGTGGGCCGCCCTGGCCGGAATGACCACGGCCTCATTCTCCTCCAGGGTGAGGGTCTGTCCGGAAAATTCCACCACCCCGTGTCCGGCCGTGCAGTAGAGAAGGATGTTGCCGTCCGCCCCCTCCCGCCGTTCCCGGTAATGGTGCCGGGCATTGGGGAAGTAGCCGATGTCCGTGACATACATGCGCTGCACCACCGGGTCCTTGAGATAGGGGCGGAAGGACTCCGTCGGCAGCACAAACATCTCTTCATCCTTGAATCCGTCCCGTTTCCAGCCGGTGGATGCTATGATTTTTTCTTCATCCTGCACAGGCTTCTCTGCCGTCATGTCTGCTCACTCGCTGTCTGGATTCGCGCCTTCATACCTTTTCACTCGCTGTCTGAATCCGTGCCTTCTGCACTTTCCGTATCGGCAGAGTCTGCGGAAGCATTGTCGCCATCCGCGTCGTCCGTCGTCTCTTCATCTTCAGACGTCCCGTCCGTATTCTCCGCGGCGGCCTTCGTCTCCCGCAGGTCCTTAAAGAAGCTCGAAAGCAAGGCACTGGACTCATCCGCCAGCAGGCCGGTCTCCACCTCACAGTTGAAATTGAAGCCCGGGGTCTTCAGGATATTGATGACACTGCCCGCACTGCCGGCCTTGGGATTCATGGCCCCGATGACCACATGGGGAATCCGGGCCTGGACAATAGCTCCGGCGCACATGGGGCAGGGCTCGAGGGTCACATACATCGTACAGTCTTCGAGCCGCCAGTCCTTGATCTTCTTGCAGGCCGCCTGAATGGCCAGAATCTCCGCATGGGAAAGCACCGACTTGTCGTGATTTCTCTTGTTGCAGGCCTTGGCCAGAACCTTGCCGTCCTTCACGATGACGCAGCCGATCGGCACCTCGTGCATATCGTAGGCCTTCTGGGCCTCCTTCAGCGCCGCCCGCATGAAGCCTTCCGTCTTTTTCTGCTCGCGAGCCTCGGCGAGCCCGTCAAAAAGTCCCATCTTTTTCTCCTATGAATAATGTAAAAACGCCTTATTTTCTTGTGTCTTTACGATTTTAGCCCAATGCCGCGCATCCCGCAAGAAGGCCCGGTGAAAAGCCTGGAATGGTACAGCCACCCGTTGACGGGATCCACATTTTTTCCAAAACTTGATCTTTGTGGGTAGTTTTGGAAGAAATGTGCTTTGCGCGAACTTTCCATGTGGTTATAATAGCGGGTGAGTTTCAGGCATAATATGTGATACTATAAGGGAGATATTTGTTGTACATATACGGTTTTCAGAAAACCACTCTTCTCGACTACCCCGGAAAGCTGGCCTCGCTGATCTTCACGGGCGGGTGCAACTTCCGCTGCCCCTACTGCCAGAACGGGGAGCTGGTGACCGGAGGGGCTGAGGCCGAGCCCTTTTGCGAGGCCGACATCCTCGGGCACCTCAAAAAGCGGGCAGAAATCATAGAGGGCCTTGTCATCAGCGGCGGGGAACCCACCCTGCAGACTGACCTGGTGGAATTTGCCGGGAAAGTGAAGGAACTGGGAATTTCTGTCAAGCTCGACACCAACGGGACGAATCCGGATGTCGTAGAAGAGCTGGTCTCCCGCGGTCTCGTGGACTACATCGCCATGGACATCAAACAGTGTCCGGAAAAATACGCGCTGACGGCGGGGCTGCCGACTGGCAGGGCTCCCTCTGAAAATTCCAATGACACTGCCCTGGCTGCAGTTTCCGGCGGAAGCATACCCCCCTGGGGTATATCCGAAAGACTCGTCGAAAACGCCCAACGGACTGCCGAATTCCTTCTCTCCGGCCCCGTCGACTATGAGTTCCGTACGACTTTCGTGGACGGGCTCTTTGAAGACAGCGACTTTTCAGCAATTGCGGCCTGGATTCACGGGGCGAAGCGATATTATATACAGCCTTATCGCGAAAGTGAGGGCGTGATTGCGCCGGAGAAATGTACCACACCGTCTGACGAGCGGCTGGAACGGATCCTAAAGCTTCTGCAAAAAGAGATGCCGGAAACGACGGTGGAACTCAGAGGCTACGAGCTGCCCGAAAAAGAGGCATGAATTCACGCATACAAAGCGTATTGCGGATAGGCAGCCTGCTTTACAGGGAAACGCCCGGCGTACCTGCAAAACAGGGGTGCCGAACGCCCGGGGGAACTATATTATTCATAAGAAACCATGACACCGATTAAGAAAAAATATGAGACGGACCGGCTGATCCTGAAAATCTGCGAGCGGCGCGACGCCCCTCTGGTCCAGTCCTTCTACGAGCGCAACCTCTATGACTTCAGCAAATACGAGCCCCTGCCGGCGGCGGAGGCCCACACCCTGGCCTTTCACGAGCGTTGCATGGACTTCGAGTCGGACGCCTTCAAGCAGGGCAAGATGGTCCGATTTTTCATCTTTCCCAAGGACAATCCCATGCAGATCGTCGGCACAGTCAGCTACCGAAACATCCGCCAGGCTTTCTACGGCTGCTGCGAGGTCGGCTACAAAATCGACATGGCCTACCGGCGCCGCGGCTACGCCCACGAGGCCATCGGTTTCACCAACTCCCTCGTGCAGAAAAACTACGGCCTCCACCGCATCGAGGCCCTGGTCATGACGGACAACACGGCCTCCATCAGCCTCCTCGAGGGCCTGGGCTTCCAGCGCGAAGGCCTGCTCCGCGACAAGCTCTGCCTCAAGGGCACCTGGTACGACCACTACATGTACTCAAAAATCTTCAATGACTAATTTAAAACACCAGGCTCGTCCGAAATCCAGCCGCTTCCGTAGCACACCTTGATTCAACAGGTTTTCAGCTCTTGCAAAAAAGTGCTTGCATTCAGGCGGTGATTTTGATATATTATCTAGGCGCTCGATTTTCGGGGCTCCCGAGAACCGCCGCTAAATATTGAATCGATGCGTGGCTCAGCTTGGTAGAGCGCTACGTTAGGGACGTAGAGGTCGCTGGTTCGAATCCAGTCGCATCGATACATTGAAAGCCTTGAAATCATTGGATTTCAGGGCTTTTTTATTGCGTGTCAAGCTGGTGTCAGGTGGTGACAAATTTGGTGGGAGCTGCATTGATGATGCTGCAAGTGGCTGCGTGGTTAAAAGGGTTTTCCGCCGGAAAGTAAAATGCAGGAAAAAAGTGTCCCTTTGTATAAAGAGTTTCTGCTTCCTGCCGATACAATTAGTGAAACCGTTTGAATTCGGATGTTCAACCGACTGCTATGGAGGGCTTGCTTTCGCCGGGAGGGCGAAGGACAGGCCCTTTTTCTTTCGGGAGGATGATAATCATGATCTCTTTCGTTTCCGGAATGCCTTTTAATGAAACCGCTTCTTCTGTGCTTGGCAGAAACCGTGCGGCAGCTGCTGCAGGCGCTGAGGCAGCTGTTACAGCCGGAACTTTTGCAAGCGTTCTGGCCGATACGCGGGCTGCCGGACAGACTGCGAAATCTTTTGCCAATGCGCAGGCTGCCGGGAAGTCAGCAAAGCCCCTTGTCTACAATCTGCGGCAGTGCGGATACTTTAACCTCGCAGATGGGAACGATGAAATCACATATAACGGTGTGACATTCCAGTGTGACCGGAAGAAGAACCGGCTGACGCTTGGCGATGTCTCAAACGAAAAGAACTGCATCAAGGTCGGCCTGTCCCGCGGAGGCAGCCTTGTCTTTAATAAAGGCTCCAAGGGGGACCTGCTGAAGGCCATGCAGATGTTTGATAAAGAAGATCAGGATCGGATTTTGTCTGCAATCTACAAGGACAAGATTGCGCGGAATACCTACAATCAGGACAAGCAAAAACAGACGGATTCTGTCCTCGGCATGGCTCCGGATGATGACGAATACACCAAAGACTCCCTTTCCGGAGAGCCGGAAGGATATGCCAAAAACGACATGCAGACGGCGGCGGAAGGAAGTATTCAGTTCTAAGAAGAAACGGTTTGATAATAATTTCAGCAGACTGTAGAGGAGGATACGGATGCTTATTTCGAGTAATGTTCAATCCGCGTATCAATGGGCGCAGCCGCAGAAGACATCCGTTCGCTCTGCGGCAAAGACATTTTCTTCGGAAGTGCTATCGAATACGCAGGTTTCTGATCAGAATGACCCGGTAGCCGTTTACCAGGACCTTTGCGCAGAATTTCCGGACATTACTTTTCGCATGGAGGACAAGACGAGGCCGGACAGTGAGATCGGATACAAGAACAGTCTGCATCAGGTGGGGAAGAACTTCGGAGAACCTGGACAGTACAGCATCTGTATTGATGTTTCTGTTATCCGCCAGATGCAGCAGAATCCGGAATATGCAGAAAAAGTCAGAGGAGAAAGATGAAATTGAATCAGGGCTTTCTCAATCAACCATAATTGCCTTTTCTCCTGATTGCAGGCGGCCTTTTTCGGTGTTATTATGACCGTAAAAGAAAGGCAGGTGATCTTCCATGAAAATTATTGACGGGATTTTTGACGGAACCGCAGTGCGCCCACTGGATAGCACAGCGCTTGCAGTGAATCAGAAGGTATCGATTATTATTCCGAATGAAGAAAAGGAAGATCCTGTGATGGGCATTTTCGGGAAAATGTCTCACTTTGATGCAGAGGGCCTTCGGGAAAGCCACCTATCATTCAGGGGAGAGGACTGATGTATTTTCTTGACACAAATACGATCAGCTACCTTCTGGAAGGGAATACGGCTGTATTACAGGAATATCTGCTTGCCCGGGAAACGGATGTGATCAGGGTTCCGGACATTGTTTACTATGAAGTATACAGGGGGCTTCTCTACAGGGATTCCAGAAAGCTGATGAAAGCATTTACGGCTTTCAGTGAGGAGCTTGGAATCGTCTCAATTTCGCGGAGTGATTTTGAAAAAGCAGCAGTGATTTATGCTGAACTCAGGAAGAGCGGGATTACGATTGATGATGACGACATATTGATTGCGGCAATGGCCGTCAATCACGATGCTATATTGGTAACGCACAATACCAGACATTTTTCAACTATCAAAGATCTGCGCATCGAGACTTGGGTAACCACATAAAAAGCCGGCTCTGATCGGAGCCGGCTTTCTTGGAAAATACGCTTTGAAGACGCTGCACTATTCCTTTCATATGCAGAAAATTTTTGTGGTTATGCTGTGATTATTTCCACCAGAGCGGTTCTGAAAGGCAGTGT
Source organism: uncultured Lachnospiraceae bacterium (assembly GCA_900316075.1). Taxonomy (GTDB): domain Bacteria; phylum Bacillota; class Clostridia; order Lachnospirales; family Lachnospiraceae; genus RUG306. The sequence continues at coordinate 11,662 of ONBT01000021.1, forward strand.
TGTTAAGGCTTTCGGACACCGAAATAAGGTTCAAATCTTGTATCGCTTCGTCAGTTTCGTGAAGCTTGTACATTATTTTTGTACTGCTGTATCAACAGCTTCATGGCATCTTTGTGAGGGGTGATGCGGCCTGCTTCCATGTCGTCGATTCCCTTGTCCAATGCCTGGAAAATTTTTGATTCATCTTCTGTTGATACCCTATCTATAGTATTCCCTGTCATACAGCGCTCTCCTTTCCAGAAAAATTCCTGATGCGAAAGCAAATTGAATCGGATAGATTGCATATTACTGCAAGCCTTTTCAAGTGAATCCATTATAGCATGATTACAGGCTTTCGGCCACATGAGCATAGGTTTTCCGCCAGAAAGTAAAATGCGGGTAAAAAGTTCCCGCTCGCGATAAGAGTTAAAGAAGACCAGGACCGGAAGAATATGACAAAAACGACATGCAGCCGGCGGCGGAAGGACAAGTTCAGATCTAAAAGGTGCTATATCCATCTTCCTCAAAAGATGATAATGTACAGATGAAGGGAAACGGAAAACCCGGAAGCTGCACGGAGCAGGAGGAAAAGGACATGGCAAAAATCAGGGCATTTTTCAATCGGAATCAGGCGCTCATGGCACTCGTCGGGGAGGCTTTGATTTTTGCCGCCGTCCTGACGGGCTGCTATTTCAAGTTTCTGCAGTGGTCCATTCTCAACTCGCCGGTGACCGCCATTGACAATTATACAATCGCAATCTACGCGGTTTTCATTATTCTCGGAATGCTTGTGAACAGGGCCTGGAAGGACTTCGCCCGGGTCTTTCTGATCGGGCGCCGTCCCCTTGGCGTCTTCCCGCTGAAGAACACGGTGGAAGCCATCAGCCTCTTTCAAAGGCTCTCGACGGTGGCCATGGGAATCAGCCTCTTCATAGATCTCGTGATCCTGTTTGAACAGCTCGCCCGCACATCCCTTGAAAACCTGGAAGCCTGGACCTTTGCATGGCCGCTGACCGATGCCCTGCTGCCCCTCGTGTATTATATTATTATCTCCTATTTCATCCTGCCCCTCCGCTTCATCGCGCAAAAAGAGCTGAATGCGGAAATCAATATGGATGATGAATAATGGAACCCCGGGTACTCACAAAGGAAAGGTATCTGGAAGTCGCCTCGGCCTTCGGCCTCACAAAGCGGGAGCTGGAAATCGGCTACCTGAAGGCCTCCGGCTGCTCCAACCAGTATATTGCCGACCTTTATGGCATTTCCCTGCAGACCGTCAAGCACCACATTACTCATATCTATGAGAAGGCCTGGGTGCCGGGGAAGAAGGAATTCATCGCGCTGTTCTATGGATCTTAGGCTGTCATGAGCGCGAAGACAGAGCCTAGTCGAGTCAGACTGAAGGGGGAAAATAATGAAGATTAAGCTTTGGAAAAGTGTCCTGTTTGCCCTCGCCGCCGGATTACTGCTGGCCGCCTGCGGAGAAAAGTCTACTGAGCATCCCGGAGAAAACGATGCGCTGGCAGCTGCGGCGCACGGGAAGGGAGTGTATGTGCTGCCGGACGACCTGTCCGTCGCCCTGAAGGAGGAGGATGGGGCACCGTCTACATTGTCCTTTCATATAGCGCTGACGATAAATCCGGACAGCAGCGACTACGGCAAATATGAAGCTGACCTGTCCAATTGGGACGCGAGCGGAAAATACGACGAGGCCATCAAAAACACGGCCATAGAGGAACTTGTCACCTATTCGGCGTCCGACCTGCAGGCCGATGGCGGGCCCTGCCGGGAAGCCATTCGCGCCGATCTGAATAGCTTTTTCGATTCAGAGGACCTGATTTCGGAGGTCACTTTCCCGACGATGACTTATGAATAATAATAATAACAGCCTCAGTTCGGAGAAAAATCGGGGCTGAATGTTTTTTGGAGCAGGCAAAATGGCCTGGGTGTCGGAAAAGCAGGGATAATGTTTATATCGTCCAGTCTTCCACCTGCAGGCCTTCTATCCGGGAGAACTCCCGAACATTGTGCGTGACAAGGACGGAATCATCTGCCATGGCAGTGGCGGCAATCAAAAGATCGTTTGCCCCTATAATCTGCCCGCCCACCTCAAGAGAAGCCCGGATCCGCCCATAGCATTCGGAGGCGTTTTCGGAAAAAGGCACGACTTCAAAGAATCGGGTGAATTTCCGATACTGGGCAATCGTTTTTTCGTAATCCCTGCTTTTTCTGGCTCCGTACTCAATCTCTGCAAGCGCAACAGTTGGTATGGCAATCGACATCATAGGTACTGCCTGAAAATGCCGCATCACAGCCGGGTATCGTCCATTCAGGGCATATATAATAATATTTGTATCCAGATAGAACTTCATAGCTGCACATCCTCCGGCGGCAGGTCTTCCGGCTCTTCGTCCAGACCAAGACCGGCTCCGCTTCCGAAAAGGTCAAAAAAGCCCTTCGGATAAGTGCTCTTTACGTCTGCGGCAACGTTCAGTTCCAGACTGCAGGGAAACTTCTGCTGAATGACCGTCTGCCGCATAAACATATTGAGTGCGGTGGAAAGCGTCAGTCCGAGCGACTCGTATACTTTTGTCGCATCTTTTTTCAGTTCTTCATCTGTTCGGAAAGAAACCATTGTCATAGGAATCACCTCTGTATATATATTATATTTACACGTATTTACAATGTCAACATTATCCGGAGATGTCGAAATTTGTGACGGTTGATAAACTCTGGCGAAATCTATGATTTTTCCGACATTTCGCCGAGGTATCGTGGAAAGTCAAGATAAAGTTCAGAAGTGAAAAAACACCCCGCGTGGGGCGCCTTTTATGAATTTCCGCAAGGCCGGGGACTATGTATTTCATGTAAAGGGATACGCAACCATGTATTTGGCGTCTCCCGTCCACCCGAAAATGTATACAAATCTTCGCTCTGCCGCTTGGTGAATTTGCCTGATTTCAGGCGTCTTCGTACTCCTCCGGCGACCACTCGTCGAGCCAGTCGATGAAGACCATGCCGGAGGGGTATTTCTCGCAGGGCTCTGCGAAGCGAAGGGGGAGCCAGACGTAGTCGGCGATTGACGTGTTGTCGTGGCAGTCCGGGGAGAAGACTACGTGGGTCCCGTGGGCCCTATTGTAGGCGGCCGTCTTCTCTTCCGCCGTCGGAAAACCGTGGGGCCCGCCCCACTCCGGCCGGAACATGGCCTCGAAGTCGTGGGCGTAGTCCTCGTAGTCGAGGAAGGTCTGCTCCGGCAGCCACCGGTCCGCCAGGGCGATGTAGAGGTCCTTCTTCCCGGGGACTTTGAAGACCGAGGAAATCTGGGAGTGGAAAGAAGTATGGCTGGGGTCGTCCGGGTGCGGGTCCCCGAGCTCAGTGTAGGGGCCGTGCCAGGTGTCGGCGACCGCGACCATGGAAGGATTCGGGAAATAGCCGCTGGTGCCGGAGGTGATCAGGTAGTGGCAGCCCCTGCGAACGAAGTGAGCCGTGCCCTCCCGCACATGGGGCGGACAGGGGCGGGGAAAGTGGGTAGAATAATATCCGGTCACGTCTGTGTAGTCAGCTGTCAGGTCGGCGCAGATGGTCTCGGAGTGGACCCGTTCAAAATAATAATACGCTTCCCCGTCCTCCGCCACCGCCAGGTCGAAGTCCCCGGCGCTCATATCGAAGGGCCTCAGACCCGTCCGCACAATGGTGTAGGGGCCCAGGAAGCGATCCGCCGTCAGGACGGTCTCGGATTGGACTCCGTCCCGGCCCATGATCTTCAGCCAGCAGACATACTTTTTTGTAAAACGATTATAAATAATGTGGGGCCGGTCCATGCAGGCCTCCGGAAAGAGGGGCGAATCCGGCTCGTCTGGACGGGGCGGGATGATGAGCCCCTCGTCCTTCCAGTTGCAGAGATCCTTCGAAGAATAGCAGCGGACGCCCCAGTGCCAGATCTTCGACTTGCCGTCCGTCTTTTCCTTATTTTCCCCGTACCAGTAGTAGGTACCATCTTCATAGAAAATGCTTCCCCCGTGGGCCTGGATCCGCTTTCCTTCCGTGTCCAGCCAGATTTTTCCGGGATATATTCTGTCAGCCATATAAAAGCTTTCCTTTCAAAAAAGGCAGTCTCCTTCTCTGAGACTGCCATTATTATTACATGTTTCCTCAAAAAGGTACGGATGATTTTTGGCGTTACAGATTCTTCTTCAGGTCACTTAATAGCAGGCGGATGGCGTCCCGGGACAGGTCCTCGCGGCCGGCCAGTTCCAGAAAGCCGTGGCCGGATTCGGCATAGGTCTTGAAGAGGACCTCCTGGCCGGCATCCTGCAGCTTCCCGACAAACTCCCGGGCCCCCTTCCAGAAGATGTCCCTGGTCCCCGCGAAAATACAGGTGTTGGGGAAGCAGGAGGCGTCCGCCTCAATGGGGCTGACCAGAGGGTCCGTATCCACGGCCTCCTCCGGAAGGTAGGTGGCAGACAGGGCATCCAGCTGGGCCGGGGGCATGGCCACCGTATCGGTATAGGGGGTCACCCATTTTTCATTTCCCTTGCGGTAGACCGAAAGCTCGGGGTAGAAGAGGTTGAGATGGCGGAAAGTGATGTCCTTCTCCCGGCTCGCTTTGACGCACAGGGCCGCCGCATACCTGGCTCCCGCGCTCGCCCCGCCCACCGCCAGGCGGGAGAAGTCCATGTCGTACTCGGCCGCATGGGCCTTGAAGTAGCGAAGCAGGGCGTAGAGCTCCTCGAGAGCGTAAGGCCACTTATAATCCGGGGCCAGGTGGTAGTTGGGGCTGATGACGATGGCCCCCGCCCCGTGGCAGATCTGCCGGTCGATGGGCTCGTCCATGGCATTGAAGCCGCCGACAAAGGCCCCGCCGTGAATCTGCAGGACGACCGGGAAGGGGCCTTCCCCCTCGGGGTAGAAAAGGCGGGTCTCCGTCTCGCACTTTTCGGTCGTCACCCTGATCTCCTTCAGTTCTTTCACCGGCGTGTCGATGCCGTCCAGGTTCAGTTTCATCCAGGGGGCCTTGTCGGCTTCGGCGTCTTCCTGCCGGGTTGTGATGGCCTCCCCCATGTGCTTTCTGCTTTCCAGATCATCCATTTGCAGCCTCCGTATAAGTTGTGTTCCGACGGGCTTCCAGATCTGCCGTCATCTGGGGCTTTACCTTGTCAATCGTATAGAAGCAGAGGGCAAGGGCCGCAATCAATGAGAAGACCATGGGGATGAAGGAGTTGCAGACCCGGATCATCATGATGGCCGAATCCGGCTCCACGTCCAGCTTTCCGTCGAAGCCGGCCGCTGAAAGCAGGACGCCGATCAGGAAGGTTCCGAGGGCGGAGCCGACCTTGTTTGCGAAGCCGAAGAAGCAGGACAGGGTGCCCTCCATCCGGGGCACGTGCTTCCACTCATTGTAGTTGGAGCAGTCGACGATCAGCAGGGACTGCATGTAGGAAGCGGGCAGGGAAACCAGACCGCTGATGATGCCGCCGATGGCCAGCAGGACCAGATTGTCCTTGGCGATGAAGAGAATCGGGGCCGAAATCAGGGAAAAGAGCATGGATACCTGAACCAGCTTCTTTACGGAAATCTTTCTCAGAATCAGCGGGTAGAACAGGAGGGAGAGCATGGGCACCATGCCGAAGAGGGACATGACGCCGGAAATTTCAACATTCTTCACGATATAGAGATAATAATAGCTTGCGACGGACATATTCGAAAATACGCCGACCACCAGGGCCATGAAGAGAAGGGGAATGAAGTTCCTGTTGACCTTGAAGAGGGTGATGATGTCCCTGAAGTGCATGGGCTCCGTGTCTGAATCGACGTCGTACTTCTCCGGAATGAAGAAGAAACGCAGGATGCCGATGATGGCCAGAGGAATGGCGATATAGCCGATCAGCTTGCTCCAGCCCGGTGCACTGTTTACGATTTTGCCCCAGAAGCGGGGGAAGACCACATTGAAGACCATTACAGCCGCTGTCGTCAGAAAACCGCCGATGGAGTTTAATGTGACATACTTCTTCTCACTGTTGAAGGCCCGGACCATGTATACATTCCCGGAGGCGTTCAGAAAGGTCTTGAAGATGGACTCGCTCAGGATATAGGCCACGGCAATCCATGCGCATTTTGCCACCGTTGAATATTCTGCCGGAACCGAGAACATGAGCCAGGTCATAAGCCAGATGCCCAGAATGCAGAAGGCATAGGGCCGGCCCTTGCCGAACCGGGTATGGGTCTTGTCCACGATGACGCCGGCGGTCAGGTCCGTGAAGGCATCAATAATCTTGCTCCCCATCAGGATGGAGCCGACAAGGAGGGCGGAAAGCCCGAGAGCGTTGGTGCAGTAAATCTGTAAGAATCCAAGAAGTACGGTCTGAACGGCAACGGATGCGCCATTGCCGCACCAGAGCAGGAGTGTTCCGGCCCCTACCCGGTCTTTGTTTTTTTCTTTCTTTTCCATTATGACTCCTTTTTCACTTTTTATAAGGCCGGCCCTTATATGCGGGACAGAAACCCCTTTGTTTCCGCCCCTTCAGCTTGTCTATAATTCTAACGGCCCTGGAAAAAGGCGATTAGCAAAAATTCATGGGAAGTAATAATATTTCACTTCCGCTTTCCCCGGAAGGCGAAAGGCCCGCTCTGCCCGGGGGGTTACATTATTCTCGTTCCTTCTGCCCGTTCCGGTAGTCCGTGGGCGAAACGCCGGTATATTTGCGGAAGACGTTCCCGAAATAGCTGTGGGAGGTGAAGCCCAGGTGCTCCACGATCTCCTGCACCGGAATATTCGATTCCATCAGCATTTCCTTGGCCCGCTCTATCTTCCTTTCCGTGATATAGGCGCTCAGGTTTACCCCGACCTCCTGCTTGAACTTGTTCGTGAAATAATAATCCGTATAGCCGATCTTTTCCGCCAGCTCGTGGGTCGTCAGCTTCCTTCCCGGATTGAGGTTGATGTAATCGCAGATCTTCTGGATCTGGGGGGAAATGGCTGACGCGCTGGCCCGGGTCCTGTGGACCCGGAGGATGAAGTCCTGGTACATAGAGTGGGACAGAATCGTAAGCTCGGAATAGGTCGAAGCGGCTTCAATCTTTTCCATATAGCTGTCGCTGAGGGTATAGGCCGTCTCCGCGGAAAGGCCGCCCCGGATGGCCGCCCGGGAGGTGATGGCCGTAAAGACGATAACCATGTTCTTCTGCCGCCGCAGGCGCTCCCGGCTGGAGCCGAAGGCCCCGGCATCCCCGGACATGACGATGCGGTTCAGGACCGGCTGGTAGGATGTGTTTCCCTCCTCCACCATCCGCATGAGTTCCTGCTCCAGCTGGTAGGAGGGATGGGCCGTCTCCTCTTCGATCTGCTTCCGTCTGGTTTCTTCCGTATTGATGAAGATGAAGTCCGACAGGGTGACTTTAATATTTGTAATACAGGAATGCAGCATGATGGCGTATTCGAAGAGGCGGTTCTGGGACATCTTCGGAATCTTCGCGATGAAGTCCACGAAGGCGTGGCGGACCGATATCGAAAGGTGCAGGGGGTCCAGGGCCTGCTCGAGATAGTAGACCGAGAAGTCATCGAGGAAGACCGGGCCCAGAATGTATACTTTTTTGAGTCCCTCTTCTTCCATCCAGATGTCCGAAATCCACATCATGCCGATGGAATTCACAAAGACCGTCGGGGCAGTCAGAACGTTTTTGGCCTGCTCCTTCGCCTGCTCCACCCGGAAATCCCCGGGCAGATCGTCGTCCAGGGTCATCAGCATCAGCATGGTGTCGATTTCCGGACAGGTCGAATAGCCGAGCTCGAAATTCTCATTGAGCTCCGTCACGTAGACGTCGTCCAGACTGGCCATCATCTGTTTGAAAACTTCTATCCGCTCCGTTACTGTACTCATTGCTCCGCCCCTGCTTCCAGAAAAGCCTTCAGCACGTCGTAATCCCCGTCGTCCGTGCACTCGATGCGGGACGAGGCCATAATCTCCTCATTCTTGCTGATGGTCAGAAAAATCATCCGGGTCAGCATGGATGAAAGGTTCAGCCGGTCCTTCTCCCGCGAAACGAAAAACACGTCCCCCCGGCACAGCTTCAGCCGCTCGAAAAAGGACTTGAGGTCCACATCTTTTTTCAGTTTCATAAAATCCTCCTGAGGCGAGGTTTTCCCTCATTCCACTCATACGTTGCGGGGGCACGGCCACCGCAGTCCGGTCCCCGGAACCCTTGTCTGCTTCCAGTATAGAGTCAGCCCGGATTTTTTTATAGAGATTTTTATGGATAATTTGTAATTATTCGATATTACGGATTTTTGCTTCGGGCGTGAATATGTGACTTGTGCAACACTTTTCCGGAGTCATTCTGGTATCATGCTTACCGTAAGAAAAGAAAACATTTCGGAAAGGAAAAAGACATGACTGAGAATAATGAAAAACAGGCCCGCCTGGACCTGCTGAAATCCTATGTAAAGCGCCTCAGCACAGGCGAAGAACTGGAATCCGTCCGCAAGGACTTCGTGGAAAATTTCTCCGACGTCGAAGCCATTGAGATCGCCCAGGCCGAGCAGGCCCTGATTTCCGGCGGGGTTCCCGTCTCCGAGGTCCAGAAGCTCTGCGACGTCCATTCAGCCCTCTTCCACGGGAAAACAAAGGAAGAACGGATTGCCAACGCAGAAGCGGCTGTAAATGCCGGCGGCCCCGGCATCACGGCTCTCGATATCGCAAACGGGAAGGCTGCCGCAGCAGATGGCAAGGCCGCCAAGGAAGCTGCCAAAGCCAAGGCCTTCGGCATGGCGCTTCTGGCCGGTCACCCGGTAAAGACCCTGAAGGATGAAAACAAGGAGATTCAGGCCCGGATCGATGCCGCGCGGAAGGCGCTGGAAACAGGCGATGAGAGGGCCGCTCGCACAGGGCTCGCGGCCGTCCGCGTTGCCGCCACCCACTACGCCTGGAAGGGAGATCTCATCTATCCCCTTCTGAAGACCAAATACGGAGTTTCCGGTCCTTCCGACGTCATGTGGGGCGTGGACGATGAGATTCGGGACGAGATGGGGCGGCTCGCCAAGGCTGAAGTCTGCGACGAGGCCTGGAAGCAGGCAGTCGCAGCCGTTCTGACCCGGGCTGAGGAGATGATCTACAAGGAGAACAATATCCTGACCCCCATCTGCGTCCAGTATTTCAGCGACAGCGAGTGGGCCCTGATTTCCAAGGAGCTCCTGGCTTACGACCCGGTTGCCGGGGAGCGGAAAGCCCTGCCCGAGGCAGAAGCCGCATCCCAGGCGGCTGTGGAAGAGCGTGGCTCTCAAAATAATAAAAATGAGCGTATCGAGCTGGGTAAGGAAGGCCACCTGACGGTCCGGGAAATCGCCGCCCTTCTGAACACGATTCCCGGGGAAATCTCCTTCGTGGATGAAAACGACATCAACCGCTACTTCAACGCCGGGGACAAACTGTTCAAAAGGCCGCAAATGGCTCTTGACAGGGAGGTCTATTCGTGCCATCCTCCCAAGGTGGAGCAGATGGCAAGAGCCATTATTTCCGAGCTTCGGGCCGGGACCAAAGACAAGGTCTCCGTCCCCATGGTGAAGGCCGGGAAGAAGGTCATCGTCAACTACATGGCGGTCCGGGACAAGGACGGCTACGTCGGCACCCTGGAATTCGTCCAGGAAGTGCCGGACTTCCCGATGCAGTAAGAAGTCTAAGGCTCCGCAAAACCAGCACCTGAGCTGCTTTCCCGTTTCATTTCGATACGTTTTCGGATTTATGCAGTGCAGAATATTTTGATTGCCTTGAAAAGGAGAAAATACCAATGCAGACAATTACAAAAGATATGACGGTTATGGAAATCGTAAACATGGACCCCTACATGTCCAATATCCTGATGGGCATGGGCATGCACTGCATTTCCTGCGTGGCTGCTTCGGGAGAGTCCCTGGAAGAAGCCCTCTACGTCCACGGCTATGCACCCGAGGATGTGGACGGGGTCGTCGCCCAGCTCAATGAATTCCTGGCTTCCCAGGCAGGCGCTGAACAGACAGCATAATATCTGTTTTACATTATTCATGCAGCGAGACCCGACGCTTATGGCGCCGGGTCTTTTTTGTATGCAGAAAAATAGGGAGACCGGAAATCCCGGCCTCCCCGAAGTAAGGAAGAAGAAAGGTAAGAAGAAAATTATACTGTTTCAGCCCTTTACGGCGCCATCGATAACGCCCTGGACAATCTGCTTCTGGCCGAAGAGGAAGACGATAATCATGGGGATCATGGCAAGCAATGCCGCCGCCATGACCATGTTCCACTCGGTGACATAGGAGCCGATGAAGGTCTGAACCGCAACAGGCAGAGTCTTATAATGCTCGCTGGTTCCGATCATCATCGAAGGAAGCAGGTAGTCGTTCCAGATCCACATGCCGTTCAGAATCGTAACGGTCATAATGACGGGACGAAGGAGAGGGAAGATGATCTTGAAGAAGGTTCCCTCAGGGGAGCAGCCGTCGATGGAGGCGGATTCCTCCAGGTCGTAGGGGATGCCCTTAATGAAGCCGGTCAGAATGAAGACCGTCATGGCGCCGCCGAAGCCCAGGTAGGCAAAGATGATGCCGGGGATTGACTGGTTCATCTGGATGCCGATGAATTTTCCCACATCCCGGAAGGTGGCTACCAGGGGCAGCATGACGACCTGGAAGGGGATGATCATCGATGCGATGAAGGTGAAGTAAATCACGGAAGCCCAGGGCTTACTCTGATTTCTCGAGATAACCCAGGCTGCCATGGCGCCGAAGAGGTTCAGGAGCAGGACGGAGATCACCGTGATCACTACCGAACTTCCGAACGCCCACCAGAAATTGAAGTGGGTGTTGTGAACGACGTCATTGATATTGCGGACCAGCTGGCCGAAGCTTGCGCCGGCGAAGGTGACCGGATCATTCCCGATGCCGGTCGTCGTCTTCGCGGAGTTGATCAGCACCATGAAGAAGGGGTAGAGCACATAGATGGCAATCAGGATTGCGACAATGGTCTGAATGACAAGGACCCATTTTTTCGGTGTTCTGTTCATTACAGCGACACCTCCTTCTTGTTCGAGGACCGTACCTGGATGATGGAGACAATGGCAAGGATAATGAAGAAGAATACGGCCTTCGCCTGAGACAGGGCGTAATTGTTCTCCGAAACCGCCGTGCTGTAGATGTTCAGCGCCAGCATCTCCGTTCCGTTCGTGATGTACTGGCCCATGAAGTTCGCTACGGAGCCCGTGCCGTTGGTCAATGCCAGGTTCACATCGAACTGCTTGAAAGCGGATGTCAGTGTCAGGAAGGTGCAGATGGTGATCGTGGGTGCGATCATGGGCACCTTGATCTTCATCAGGGTCTGCCATGCATTGGCCCCGTCGATGGCTGCTGCTTCTATCGTATCCTGGGGTACCCCGGTCAGACCGGTGATGTAGATCAGCATGATGTAGCCGCCGTACTGCCAGATATATACGATGATGATGGCCATGAGGGCCGTATTCGAAGCATTCAGCAGAGACACGCTTCCCAGCAGCTTCGTCAGGACTTCGTTGAAAATGAACTTCCAGATGTAGCCCAGAACGATACCGCCGATCAGGTTCGGCAGGAAGTAGGCTGCCCGGAAGAAGCCCAGGGGTTTGATATGGGTCGTGCACAGCAGGGCCAGCAGGAAGCCGATCAGGTTTACCAGGATAACGTTCACGAATACGAAGATGAACGTGATCAGGATGGACCATACGAAGTCGGCGCTCCGGAACATGCGGGCGTAGTTCTCAAAGCCCACGAATCCGGTCACCCGCACACCGTCCCAGTCCGTGAAGGAATAGCCGATACCTTCGACCAGAGGAATGATGACCGTGACGGCAAACGTAAACAGCAGGGGAAAGAGGAAAATCCCGTAAATCAGGGCCCTATGGTACTTCAGGGTAGGGAAGAGATAGATTCCGGCAATCGTCACCAGCATGCCTGCCACAAGCATGGGCCCGCGGGCTGCACTCTGACTGCCTGAAAAATCCATAGCCAGCGCAGCGACCAGCAGGACAATCCCGCATACCAGAACCGCATATGCGGAGAGCTTCCGGCCAACGGAAAAATCACTTTTCTTCATACCGCCACGTACCTCCTTTCATGAAAACAGGGCGGCGAATCTTCGCCGCCCCGGTAAAAGTTCTATGGACTTTTAAGAATAATTACTTTGCGTAGTAGTTCTGGCAAACCTGGGAAATCGTGGATACGAAGGCAGCTACGTCGAGGTTGCCCTTTGCGAAGTCCTCAAATACCTGACCGGTCTCGTTCTGAAGGCCATCCTTCTTCATGAAGGTATTCATGTTGGAGAACTTGTTCGCGTCACGATAGGAAACGATTGCTGCTGCGAAAGGATCGTCAGAGGTCTCGGTAATGCTGTTGAAAGGAGAGTTGAAGCCGCACTGCTCAACGAAGATCTTTTGAGCGTCTGCTTCGGAGCACCACTGAAGGAATGCCTTTGCTGCGTCTACATTGTCGCCGTTGTAGCAAGCCCAGTAACCGGTAGCGCCGCCGCAGATGGTGTCGATGCCGTCCTCAAATGCGAAAGGAGCGATGCCGCACTTGAAGGGAGCTGCCTTGTAGTCATCGGAGCTTGTGAGGTTTGCACCGAACCAGGAACCCTGGGTAACGAATGCTGCCTTGCCCTGAGCGAACATAGCGGTCTCCTGATCGTATGTACCCTGGGTAGCGAGGTCCTTGTCGCAGTGCTGCTGGATCAGGTCGATGAAGTTTGCGAAGTCTGTCATACGCTGCTCATCGATCTTTCCGCCGTCGGAAAGGAGGTCGAAGTACTTGGAATCCTGGCCGCTGATGATGCCTGCATCAAGATACTGGCCGAAGAGGTGGGTACCTGTGGACCAGCCGAGGTTGGCATTGTTTGCGCCGTAAGCTACGACTGCGGTAAGTCCGAGCTCGTCCTTCTTGGATTCGAGGGTCTCGAATGCGGTCTTGTAAGCATCGGGGCTTGTCAGAGTCGTGGGATCGATGCCGGCCTTCTCAAGAACGTCTGCATTGTATGCAAGGCCCCAGCCTTCGATGTAGCAGGGGAAGCCGACCGTTCCGTCGTCGTTCGTGAAAGCGTAGTTCGTATCGGAAACCCACTTCTCACCGGAAAGGTCTACAAGCATGCCCTTCCAGTTCTCGAACTGATTGGCCTCGGCTACGAATACATCGGGCATCGTGCCTGCCTGATAGTCCTTCTTCAGGGTATCGGAAGCGGTAGCCTGATTGGAGCCGCCGACGGTGGTAACCTTGACGGTGACACCCGTGGCTTCCTTGTAGGCATCTGCAAGAGCCTGAAGCTGGGTATCGATCTCGGGCTTGCCGTTAAGAAGCTCGATCGTGGTGCCGTCTGCTGAAGCGCTGTCCGAAGAAGCTGTGGTATCGCTCGATGCACTGCTGTCGCCGGATGAGCTGCTCGATGTGTCACTCGAGGTGCTTCCGCCGCAGGCTGCCAGCATGAACGCCATCGTTCCTGCTGTGAGCAGGGCCATGATTCTCTTCATCTTCATTGATGTGTTCCTCCTTACTTAATGTCCCTCTAAAACAATAAGTGAATGGTGTCTGACAGGCTTTCGTCCCTCGCCCCGGCAGCTTCTTCCGCCGCAGCTTGTATCCCTATGGGATAAGGCCTTCCGCCTGCCTGTCCCCGTCTCCGTTCTCCCCGGAGCAGGGGCTCTTAGCAAATCCGGTCGTTTTTTCTCGTAACCGGTTACTTGCTTTTGAGTTTAGGTCACGCCCCGTCTCCTGTCAACCCAATTTTGAAATTCGTGGAATATAGCCAATTTTACGGCTCCTATTTTATGAATAATTCCCAGTTGATTTTTTGAGTAACCGGTTATTTAATTATGAATATTAGTATCAAAACCGGGTGGTTAACCGGTTACGAGAAACGTTTTCAAAACTTTGAGAAACGTTTTCACGGATTTTGGAATTTGTAAATTTTGCAGATTTGACTCAGGGAACGAAAAAATGGCCAGAGAAAAGAATGAAAAAAACGTCACGTTCCAGGACATAGCGAACTACACGCGCTTTTCGAAGACGACGATTTCCCGCTACTTCAACCATCCGGAATCCCTGGCGCCCGAGAACCGGGCGAAGATTGAGGAAGCCCTGCAGGCTTTACATTATAATGAAAACAAGGTGGCGCGGATTCTGGCCAACGGCCGGACCGAGTTCATCGGCCTCCTGACGCCCAATATCTACAACGGCTTCTATTCCATGATCACGGAGAAAATTCTGGCCACCTACGAGCGCTATGGCTACAAGTTCCTGGTCTTCTCCGGGGCGGAGAGCGAATCTGTTGAACGGAAATACATCCGGGAGCTCCTGGCCTACCAGGTGGAGGGCCTGATTGTCCTCTCCCACACGATTCCTTCGATGGAACTGGCCTCCTACGGCATTCCTCTGGTTTCCATCGAGCGGGAGGACCGCTACATTTCCTCGGTCAACACGGACAACTACATGGGCGGGGTCCAGGCCACGGGCCTTCTGTACAAGAACGATTGTGACGTCTTTATACTAATTAATTCCCCCACGTCCCCCGACGTACCCGGATTTGGGCGGGTGCGGGGTTTCCTGGACACCTGCGCCGAGCACCATCTCGAATACCGCATGGTCGAGTACCCCATGGGCCGGACCTATGACGACACCGTGACTGCCGTGAAAAAGGCCCTGGAGCAGGAAGTCCTCGACGCCTTCCCCGGAAAGAAGAAGGGTATCTTCTGCCTCTCCGACACCTCGGCCATCATTGTTTTAAACCAGCTCTACCGCCGCTACGGAAAGCTGCCGGACGACTACCGCATCATCGGATTTGACAATACGCCGGCCTCCAGGGAGGCGGTCCTTCCGATTTCCACCGTGGGCCAGCAGGCCGACACTCTGGTGGATACGGCCATGACCATCCTGACAGACCAGATCCGCATGAAGAAGGAAGGAAACGAAATCGACCTCAGCCGGCCCGTCCACGCTGTCATCCCGCCACGCCTCATCGCAAGGGCCACGACGGACTGAGGCTTTAGGGCAAAAGTCTCTGGAGGGCATGTTTGCTGCAAATGGCATCCGTTTTCAAAAGAAATGGTCTAAAAACCAAGTATATTTTACAAACGGCATCCATTTTTTAAAGGGAAAAGTGTAAAAATCAGGTGTTTTTTACAAATAGCATCTATATTTCAAAAGAAAATGTCAAAAAAATCAGGTGTTTTTACAAATGGCATCCTTGCAAAGGAGTTTTGATGAATAGAGATTACGACAGAATAGAATTTGCAGAAGACCGGAAGCGGGAGGTCATGGAAACCCTCTTCGGGGTGGATGCTGCCCGTCTGGCTCCGGCCCCGGGCCAGGACATTCCCGGCGGGGACATGCCCGGCGACATCACGGACATCAATGAAGAGGCCATCGCCGCCGCCGTGAAACTCTTTCCCACCCTGCAGGACAAGATCCTCCAGGGCATAGCAGATAACCCCTACGGCCGCTGCGTCGTCTCCATCAGCGGGGGCTCGGGCTCCGGAAAGACCTGCTCCGCCGCCATTCTGGCCTACATCCTGAATTCGGCCGGCATTGAGACCTACACGATGAGCGGGGACAACTACGCCCACCGGATTCCCCACGAGAACGACGAGGGCCGCCAGCGGGTCTTCCGTCATAACGGCGTCCGGGCCGTGGTCGACGCCCGCCTGGCCGAGGATCCCAAGGTCTTTGAAGAGATCATGGCCTTTCAGCTGGAAGAAAATGAAAATGGTCACGCCGAGCCGCCGGCCGGAGCCGAGTGGTTCGACACCTATATCGACGGCGGGAAAAAAGCCCTGAAGCGGCACCTGGCTACTCCCCACGAACAGAATTTCAACGAGATCAATGACGTCATCTCCGCCTTCCGCGACGGAGCCCGGGAAATCTGGATGCGGCGCATGGGCCGGGATACCACGGCCTTCTGGTATGAAAACAGGGACTTTTCGAAGACCTCAGTCCTGATTCTCGAATGGACCCTGGGCCTGTCCCGCTACCTCACCGGCATTGACGTACCGGTCTATATTGAAACAACGCCCGAAGAGACCTACGCCTCCCGCATCGCCCGGGGCCGGGATAGTAACGCTCGGACCGACCTCATCCAGGCCGTCATCGAAATCGAGCAGGGCCTTCTGATGCGGGATGTCCCGCGGGCTTCCATCATCTCTACCCGGGATGGAAGCGTGCTGACGCTTGACGAGTGGAAGGTAAGGCACGAAAAGTGACTGCGCAGAAGCAATTGTAAAATCCTGTAAAATTCCGTAAGAATCGATTCACTTTTATTAAGCGCTTTTAACCCCCTGAGATTCGACAATCCGATTTTGCCTGTATGACATCAAATGAGATAGGACTCACTGCAGTTACACGTCTCTAATTTCCAAAATACACTGATTGAAACAGACCATAAAAAACAAGTGCGGAGGACATGAAATGCCAGAAACAAAATACGTGGACAACGGGCCCATGCTGAACGCCTACCCGGACAGTGTCGGGGGCCGGCTTTCGGAGATGGTGAAGTTCCTCAAAACCGACGCCGCGAAGGACGCCTTCCAGTCCTTCTACATCCTGCCCTCCCTCTACCACAGCGACCTGGACCGGGGCTTTTCAGTCATTGATTACGATATTAATGAAGAGCTCGCTACAGCGCAGGATTTGAAGGACCTGCAGGAAATCCCGGTAAACCTGAAGCTCGATATTATTCTGAATCATGCATCCGTGCAGTCACCGCAATTCCAGGATTTGCTGAAGAATGGAAAAGCTTCGGAATATGCGGACTTCTTCATCGACTGGAACGAGTTCTGGAAGGGCCACGGGCAGATGACGCCCGGGGGCTACATCCAGCCGGACGCGGACCTCATCAAGGACATGTTTTTCCGCAAGCCAGGCCTGCCGATTCTGATGGTGCAGATGCCGGACGGAAGCGAGGTGCCCTACTGGAACACCTTCTACCAGGAAGTCTGGGAAGAGGACGGGGTTCGGAAATACCTGGGCCAGATGGACCTCAATATCAATTCCCCGAAAGTCTGGGACTTCTACAAGGCGACGCTTGAAAAACTGGCCGGCTACGGGGCCCGGATTGTCCGCCTCGACGCCTTCGCCTACGCGCCCAAAGCCGTCGGCCGGAAGAACTTCCTGAACGAGCCTGAGACCTGGGAGCTGCTCGACAAAATCAAAGGCATCGCGGAACCCCTGGGCCTTACATTACTCCCTGAAATCCACGACGCCTATGAAAAGAAAATCTACAAAAAAGTCGCGGACAAGGGCTATTTCACCTACGACTTCTTCCTTCCCGGGCTCCTGATCGACGCCATCGACCGGGCCGACCCGTCCAGACTCCTTCTCTGGGCGAGAGAGCTTTATGAGAATAATATAAAGACCGTCAATATGCTGGGCTGCCACGACGGGATACCCGTATTGGATTTAAAGGGACTGCTCTCAGACGACGAGATTCAGGCCCTGATTGACCGCATCGTAGCGCGCGGCGGCATGATCAAGAACCTCCACGGGCAGAAGAACGTCTACTACCAGGTCAACGCCACCTACTACAGCGCCCTGGGCGAGGACGACCGGGCGCTTGCACTCTCTCGCGCCATCCAGCTTTTCATGCCCGGCAAGCCCCAGATCTGGTACCTGGACCTCTTCGCCGGAACCAACGACTACGAAGCCGTGAAACGGGCGGGCGAGGCCGGCCACAAGGAAATCAACCGGACCAATCTTTCGGCCGCGGACGTCGAAGCCGCCCTGAAAAAGGACGTAGTCAAAGAACAGCTGGACCTCCTCCGCTTCCGCAACACCTGCCCGGCCTTCGGCTTTGACAGCACTTTCTCCTGCGAAAGCGACGGCAGTACCCTCACCATGCAGTGGGAAAAGGACGGCCACACCGCCATCCTTGAGGCGGACCTGGCGGCAAAGGCGTATCGGATTTCGTCGAAGTAAGAATTCTTATTACCTGCCTGCGTTGGGCGCATAGCTTGTTTCAGGACAAAAGCAGCCCCCTGTCGATACCAGTTTAGGCGGCCCTTTCAGTGCCACTTCGCTGCCTCCCTTTCAGAAAGGCCGTGCGGCACTCGCTCCTGCTGGTCCTTCTGCCCGAATTTTCCCGCACCTGGCTGTCGCCTTCGAAAATGTGACTTTAGCAAGAGCCGGCAGAACCAATTCCGCGGAAAAGAAGGGAATCCCGCCGGTCGCCCTGCCGGTCTACGGACCGCTGCGGCGCCCGTCGGGACCCCCTTCTTTTCCTGCTTACCCTTACCTCAGGCCAGGCTCTTGAATACTCACATTTTGTTCAGGCGGGTTTGGCCACACACCAAATTTCCACGCCGGACCTGCAGGAGTCTCGAGCCTTCGGCTCCCCCTTCAGCCTTGCTGACCGGCAGAAAAGCGCAGGGACTGTATCCGATGGTTTTCTTACTCTCATTTCAGGCTTCCGGGCGACTGCAAAAAGTGAAAATGGACCCGCATACAGCAGGTCCATCACTTCCAATGTGGAATCACTTGGCCGACATCAGTTTTGAATAATCCAGATGATTCTTTCTGGCATACTTCAGAAAAACCATCTCCCGGACACTCACGCGCATCTGATGTTCCAGCGGCTCTCCATACTTAGCTTTTCTTCCAGCCCAATAAAGTTATCACTGGCCATAATCCAGCGACGTCCGCTCGTTTACGGTCTTCCCGGCAATAGACCCTCCGAAGTACACCTGATAGGCACTCCCCGCCGTCCCGTCCTTGACCCCCGGCAGCCCTGCCCGCCCGGGCTTATCCCGACTCTTAAATAGTTTCAGAATCATTCTCACCCCCTAAAAATCCGCATCAAAAAAGCACCCCCGCCCGGGGATGCTTTAGAAAGCCTTTGAAATTATTGGTCCCGTTTACAGGACATATGAAGCAATCAGATGGCTGAGCATTTTCATATCGACATTTGCCTTAAAATCGAGCTGAATTGCAGCACCACCAATCATCTTCAAGGTCAGTTCACTATCAATATCCAGCATGCCCGCCGTCTCAACCGCAAAGCTCTCAACCTTGCTGTACGGATAGGACATATAGGCAACTTTCTTTCCTGTGATTCCCTGCACATTGATGGCTATCAGCCGCTTGTCTGTGAAAACAGCCTGATCACGAATGGTCTTAAATGCGGCCACATACTTTTCGCCGTCAAGCAATAAATCATTGACTTCAGGCCGGATTTCCTCAAGCTTAATGGCCTGCAGGTTCATAAGATTGGCATCCTGACGGATTCCGGAATTCAACGAATCTGGCATAGTTTACCTCCTCCAGATATATTGCACAGAACCTTCCTGCTACGGGAATTATAGTCCCGTAGAAATACCTATGCAATCTGAAAAGGCGAAAAATGCCATACCACAGGTTCCGACAAAAGCCCCTTATATGAAAAGTATTCCCCTGCTGTCATACACCGATTCCTGTTCTCCCTCATGCCGGATTGCCCGGTCCAAGGCCATTACTGTCGCAACAGCCGGATCGATTCGTTCCGTGGATTTTTCCTTGTCCATCTTGATATTGCCGGCCGGGTCCTGACGAACAAAAACATTATCCATACACCAGCGAAGGACAGGATGCCCGCCGTGAGCAATGCGCTGCTCGAGCGTGAGCTTCATAAGCTCCTTGGTGGGCGGGCTCATGTCCTTATATCCCTGTCCGAAAGGCACAACGGTCAGCCCCATTCCTTCAAGATCCTGTACCATCTGCGTCGCGCCCCATCGGTCGAAGGCAATCTCCCGAATATGATATTTTTCACTCAGATCTTCAATGAATTTCTCAATGAAGCCGTAGTGCAGCACATTCCCTCTTCACCTTCCCCGGATCATACCCGGCCGCCTTCACCTGGGCAAAGTCCACCGTGCCCTGCCACTTGGAAACGTCAATCCCCTTCATCATGCCATATCCCCTTCATCATGCCATATTCCCTTCATCATGCCATATCCCCTTCCGAACGCCTTCAGAGCCCTGCAAGGAGCAGTCCCCTTCCTACCGCCCCGCCCCCTGCGCGAGCTGCCGGTCAGCAAGGCTTCCGGGGGAGCCGAAGGCACGAGACTCCTGCAGGTCCGGCGTGGAAATTTGGTGAGTGGCCAAACTCGCCTGAACAAAATGTGAGTATTCAAGAGCCTGGCCTGATGCAAGAGTAAGCAGGAAAAGAAGGGGGCCCCGACGGACGCCGCAGCGGCCCGTAGGCCGGCAGGGCGGACGGCGGGACTCCCTTCTTTTCCGCGGGATTCGTACGGCCGGCTCTTGCTAAAGTCACATTTTCGAAGGCGACAGCCAGGTGCGGGAAAATTCGGGCAGAAGGACCAGCAGGAGCGAGTTCTGGGAAGAAGGCAGCGAAGTGCCACTGAAAGGGCCGCTTCGAATGCGTTTTCATCGAATACTCCACTTCAATGCCAGAAGAAGTAAAACATGGACAATCCCCCGCCCGGTAATGGACGGGGGGTTGTCTATCTTTTCAGGCCTTTGTGTGATATGGTGAAGGCGGCTTTTGAATATTCTATCATGCAGTACAGCATCTTTCGGTTTGCGAGACGACAGGGAGGAAAGACAGTGGCTACGGCAGAAGAAGTGAAGGAACAGCTTCAGAGAGTGACGGATGCGGTCGGGTCCGTCTTCTTCGGGAAGGAAGAGGAAATCCGGGAAATTCTCCTGGGCCTCGTGGCCAACGGCCATGTCCTTCTGGAAGACCTGCCCGGGACCGGGAAGACGACCCTGGCCGTGGCCTTTTCGAAGGTTCTGTCCCTTGATTACCGCCGGGTCCAGTTCACGCCGGACCTTCTGCCCTCCGACCTCACCGGCTTTTCGGTCTATGACCCGGAGAGGAAGGAGTTTGTCTACCGGGAGGGGGCCGTGTTTACGAACCTCCTGCTGGCGGATGAGATCAACCGGACCTCCCCCAAGACCCAGGCGGCTTTGCTCGAAGTCATGGAAGAGCGCCAGGTCACGGTCGAAGGCACGACCCGGCCCCTTTCTGCCCCCTTCCTTGTCATCGGGACCCAGAACCCCGCCGGGGCCGTGGGGACGGAGCTTCTGCCGGAAGCGGAAATCGACCGCTTCATGATTTCCATGTCCATCGGCTATCCGGACGAGGCGGCGGAAGTCCGCATGGCGGAAGCGGTCGGGGCGGAGTCCCCGCTGAAGGGCCTGAATAGCGTCCTTTCCAAAGAAGACTTCCTGCAGGTTCAGGAAGCGGCAGCAGGCGTGACGATTTCGGACCAGGTCATGGCCTACCTTGTCCGCCTGGTACGGACAGTCCGGGAGAGCGAAAATGTCGAGGCCGGGGCCGGCCCCCGGGCCACGATTTCCCTGGTCCGTATGGCTTGCGCGTCCGCGCTCGCAGACGGACGGGCCTTCGTGATTCCGGAAGACGTGCGGGACCAGGCGCTCTATGTTCTCCGCCACCGGGTCCGACTCTCGAAGGCGGCCCGGGCAAAGGACCTCTCGAAAGAAGACGTCCTTCAGGCAATCGTGGATTCCGTCAAGGCGCCTGCCCCGGGAGCCCGGAAATGATCGGCTTCCTCCTTCTGATCGGCGGCTTCATTCTCATCTTCGTGGCGGGATGGCTCAACAATACGGCCCTCATGACCATGAGCTTTTTTCTTGTGCTTCTTTCCGGAGCGGGCCTTGTGACGACTGCTGTCTCCCTGGCCCTGCTCCGGCTCTCTCCGGTGGAGTGGACCGGCCGGGCCGAAAAGGGCCTGTCCGGAACCGTCCGCGTCCGCCTTTCTTCCGGGGTTTCGCCGACCCTGGCGCCTTATATTATTCTCAAATATCGTTCAACAATTAATAATGTAAAGCAGAAGGGCTCTGTTCGGGCCCCTATGTATGGCGGCGCCGTCATCGAGCTGCCCTTTGAAGCTTCTGAGTGCGGCATCCTGCGCCTTTCCGTCACCTCCGTCCGGGCTGCGGACCTCTTCGGCTGGTTTTCTTTTGTCCGCCCCTGCCGGATCACTATAGAGTTTCCGGTCTTTCCGGACGATACGGCGGAGGCGCCCGGGGCAGTCCTTGCAGAAGGCAGGAAAGAAGCGGCCGGGAACAGCCGGGTGAGCGCCGCCTGGGGGACAGAAGTCCGGGACCTTTCGGCCTATCAGGCCGGGGACGAGGCCCGGTTCATCCACTGGCCGGCTTCCGCCCGCCTGGGTCAGCTCATGAAGAAAGAATATGAGGAAGAGGAGCGGGCCGTGGTTTCCTACAAGCCGGTCCTTCCTGAAACAATCGAAGATGTGGACCCGGCTTCCTGCCGGATTTCCGCGGACATCCTGGGCCTCCTTGAAGCCGGGTATGCCGTGCAGGCAGAAGGCATGCTGATATCGTCCCGTGAGGGGCTGGATGCTTATCTTGAGGACATCTATAAAAGAACAGGTAAAAAAGAAACTGTACGAAAGGACGAGAAGCGGCAAATCAAGACAAAAGGTTCCGAAAAATCAGCTGCTCGAAAGGCCGTACAGGTACGGCAGGAAGGAGGCTCCTCATGAAGAAGTTCTTCCTCCGCCTGCCTGCCCAGGTCTTGCAGAGCGCCTGCCTCTTCGTCGTGGCATATACTGTTCTCCGCATTTTCGGGCGAATTTCGGTCATTGAATTTTCCCTGCGGCCGGTCTTAGGGCTCCTGGCCTATTGCCTCCTGGCGGCCGCGTTTCTTGGAGCCATGGGCCGGGAGGCCGGGGTCATCGGAACCCTGGGCATGCTGGCCGTGGTCTCTGTTTTCTGGTGGAAATATGCGGTTGACCTGGGGCAGCAGGCAGTATATATCGTTATCTGGGCAGGAGGTGGTTATCCCAAGGACAGCCCCTTGCGTTTCGAAGTGACGGCCCTGGTCCTCTTTGCGGCCCTCTTTCTTTTTCTGCTCTTCCGCCTGCTTTCAGGTTTCCGGGCCACAGTCTTCGTTTTGTTAGCGGTCTTTATCGCCTACGTCATTGCCATGCCCCAGGCGAAAATTTCTGTGACTGCTGCCGATGCCCTGCCCGGGATAGCGGCCATCATCGTCCTCTTCTTCGCCTCGCAGATGGAGAAAACAGAGGACCAGCATTATGGGGCCAGACTGAAGGCGGCAGGAAAAAGACGGACAGACAGGACTGGCGGGAAAGCTTCTGTTGCAAGGCGTGGATTCCGGAATGGACAGGGTAGAGAAACTGTCCGCAGTACAGAGACGGTGCCCTTCCGCAGGCAGGCTGTACGAGTACTCCTGGGTTGTGGCCTGATTTCAATCGCCCTGGCTATAGCAATTCCCGCGGCGGGCCGGCTGACAAAGAGCCAGAGCTCCAAGGTCCGCACGGCGGCAGCCGATATCGAGCACCGGATCCGGTCGGAATATGCGAGCGCCTCCGGCCAGGCCTTCGATGTCCCCGAACTGGACGGCCGGGTCGGGCGCCAGCTCAATCGCTACACCGGGGCCGAGCAGTTCACGGCCCGCCTGGACAGTGCCCCCGTGGAAGACCTCTATATAAAAGCCTTCACGGGCGGGGCCTATAGCGATGGGAACTGGGCTGCAGAGACTGACTGGAAGACCGCAAACGACATGGCGGCCGCCCTGCGGCTGCAGCAGAAGTCCGATGCCTGGCTCTGGCAGCTCGACTGGAATTTCAATATGGGCTTATATTCCGAGCAGGACTTCCGGAGGGAGATGACGGAAGGGACCCGGATTCTTTCCGGTGAGGAGCTCCTGGGCATCCTGCCCCGGGTCTATGCCGGCCTGAACCAGGTGGCGGCTACCCGCTTCCCCGAGTTTTTCCATGCTCCGAATGCCGACGAAGATGTGTCCCTTGACTATTTCGATGAGGACATGGCCTATTACGAGGTGCCGGTGTCTTCTTATGGCGAGGGCTATGGGGAGGACTATCTCAGCATGCCTTTTGACCCTGCGACGATGAGCGAAGCGGACGACGTGGCGGTGAGCCGGCTTTACTTCTACGGGGGCCAGGTCTATGAGCGGACCCTGCTGGGAAAGCTGAACTTCGTGTCCGGCGGGGACGGTCCGATCCCGGAGCTGGCGGACGGTTACTATGCGGCGGCGGCAGGCACGGACGTGACGAAGTATCTGCCCGTCACAAATCTGCGTCTGCGCCGTCCGGCCGGTTCTCAAATTTCCTGGCCTGCCCTGTCCGTCTACCTTCCCACCTACAAATCGGACGGAGCCTCCACCGACATGGACTCGCGCCTCTTCTTCACCGGGGCCTTTCTCTCGAGGAAGGACACGGTCGGCCTCGACTGGTCCGGCATGGACGGCTACGGGGACGCCATCGCCAAGGGCCTTGCCATGAAGGACTATTATGAGAAAAACGGACTGTCCCGATACCTGTCCGTCCCGGACGGACTGTCCCGCCTTAGAGAATATGTGGCTCAGCATCCTCTGACAGATGAGGCGGAGATCACGGCCTTCATCCGCTACACCCTCGACACCCACGCCAGCTACTCTCTCCTGGCCGGAGATCCCCACGACGGGACCGACCCGGTCGAGTACTTCCTCTTCGACAGTCACCGGGGCTATTGCGAGCAGTATGCGAGCGCGGCCACCCTAATGTACCGCCTCTACGGGATTCCCGCCCGCTACGTCACGGGCTACCGGGTGAAGCAGGAAGAGTTTTCCGCCCAGGAGACGGATGGCTCCTGGACCGCTCAAGTGCCCGACCGGGATGCCCACGCCTGGGTCGAGCTCTACTTTCCGACTGTCGGCTGGACCCCGGTCGAAATGACGGTGACGGGGGAGCAGAACCCGGAAACCCTTGTCTATCCAGGCCTGACGGAGGGGGAGCTCACTCAGATCCGCCAGGAGAAGGGCTGGACGAAGGAGACGGTCTCCGCTGACAGACCCGAAGCGGATGATACAAATGATACTAATGTAACCCCCCAGGCAGCCCCTTCGGCCGCAACAGGGTCGGCAGCCGCGCAAACTACAAGTGAAAATGCCGGCGGCCATGCGGTCGAACTCAATGCAAAAACTGTCTGTCTGCTGCGGACTATTCTGATCATCGCAGTCTGCGCGGTTTTGCTGCTTGTCCTGCTGCTCCTCCTGCGGCACTACTATCGCACCCTGCGCCCCGCCAAGGTTGGCCGGGCCTTCGAGCGGCGATTCGGCAAATGCGGGCGGGCCTTCGGGCACCACGACCGGAAGGCTGTCCGGGCCTTCAAGAGCCGCCACAGAAAATCCTTCGAGGATTTCGGGCATCGTTCCGGGGCGACAGGGCTCCGTATCGAGTCCAGGGATTTTGCAGCCAAAGCGGCGGCCGCCTTCCCGGACATCCCGGAAGCCGATTTTGCGGCCTTCCGGGCGGCCGTCCTTTCCGATGCCTACAATGCCCCGGCCGACGAAGCGACGGCGGAACAGGTGCGGGAATTCTATCGACGAGTCCGTCGGGGCTAATATCGGAAATGCGAGAAATTTGCAGATTTTAGGAAGATTCTTCTCTTTCTCCGGCGGCCGCGCCCGGGGCCCGAGTTGGGGAAAGGAGAAATTTGCAGATTTTAGGAAGATTCTTCTCTTTCTCTGGCGGCCGCGCCCGGGGCCCGAGTTGGGGAAAGGAGAAGTTTGCAGATTTTAGGAAGATTCTTCTCTTTCTCCGGCGGCCGCGCCCGGGGCTCGAGTTGGGAAAAGGAGAAATTTGCAGATTTTTAGAAGATTCTTCTCCCTTCCTGGCGGCCGCTCTTGCTGTCAGCACCGACGGCGCCCTTTTCGTTGACACGCAAATTCAAACAGGGTATTATGGACGGGTCTGGGCGGAGTCGGCCCATAGCCGCCGCCTGCGACAGCGCCATTCATAAGCAGCGTTGAGATTCGGGTCTCGCGCAACGGACGCCCGTGAACCGTGTCAGGTCAGGAATGAAGCAGCACTAAGCGGGATTGTGCGTGTGCCGTGAGGTCACCTGAGTTGAGCCGGCTGTGAAGACAAGCGCCCGCAGGCGGCAGCTATGGGCCGAACGCACAGATAGCAAACGGCGGCCAGAGAACAGTTCCAAGGCGGAGGCTGCGTGAGGGCTTGCTTTCTGCGTAGAGGCCGGGCTCCGTGTGAGAGCTTGCTTTCCGCGTGGGCGTTCTGCATTAGTCATAAAAGTCATTGTTCGGAGGAAATGTCATGTCTGCACAGGAAAAGACGGAAGACGTCCTCAGACGGATTCATATATTATTCTCAAAAGCCCTTCCCTACGGCAACAGCAAACGGACGGTCATCATCGACAAGAACGACATGATGGACCTTTTGAAGGAGCTCAATTCCTGCATGTACGAGCTGCAGGAGGAGTACGAGATGACGGCGGCCTCCCGGGACAAGGCGGATCGCAAGCAGGCGAAGAAGAACGAGGACATGCTCTTCGAGGCCAAACGCAACGCGGACGATATCTACGCCGCATCCGTCATGTATTCCGACCGGTCCCTCGTCGAAGTGGAAGAGGGCATTGACGCGGCCGTCGAGCAGATGAACGCCGTCCATGAGGAGCTTCTCGCCCGCATGGAGGAGAAGAAGCAGGAGGTTCGCAAAAACCGCCTCGAGCTCAAGGGCACCCTTTCAGATCTCATCGATACCCAGAAATACATTCATTTAATAGAAGACGAAAACGCCCGCCTGGCCAAGGCCAAAGCCGCCGGAATGCCCACGGGCTATGCCGAGGACGAGGCGCCCATGTACGCCGACGTCCAGCCGGAGATTATAGTCAACCAGGACTACTTTCAGGAGACCGGGACCTCCATGGACGACATCCGGGAAGGGGCCGGAAACGTCCGGATCGTAAGCGCCAAGGGCGATGCGGCAGAAACCGGAACTGATACTTCGGCAGCAGGCGCATCCGGGTCCGGCGCAGCATCTGACGATTCTGTGAATTCGGCCGGAGCCGGGGCAGCAGGCGGCTCCCTGACGGAAGAACAGATCAAAGCCATGTCCGAAGATCTGGACAACGATTATTTCAACTGGAAGGACGGGCAGGCGGACACTTCCGAAAAGGACGAAAAAAAGAAGCACTCTTTCCCCTTCTTCGGGAAGAAAAACGACTGAAGTTTCACGTGAAACATGCGTTCGATTTGTAAGATTGCTATAGGATGAGCAGGAGGCTTGAATGAAGCTTTACGACAAGGGTGTGTATCTGGTAAACGGGACAGAGCTTGTGGAAGACGGGCCGGAGACGGCTGCGGCGCTTTCCGCCAGGGGGAAGACTGCGGACAAGGCGGCGGCTGCGAAGGCGACCATGGCCTGGGGCATTCTGCACAGCCACAACGTGTCCGGGGACGATGAGAAACTCAATATCAAGTTCGACAAGCTGACCAGCCACGATATTACATATGTAGGCATTATCCAGACGGCGCGGGCTTCGGGCCTCGAGAAGTTCCCGATTCCCTACGTCCTGACCAACTGCCACAACAGCCTCTGCGCGGTTGGCGGCACCATCAATGAGGACGACCACATGTTCGGCCTCTCTGCGGCCAAGAAGTACGGGGGCATCTACGTACCCCCTCATCAGGCCGTCATCCACCAGTTCGCCCGGGAGATGCTTGCAGAAGGCGGAGCCATGATTCTGGGATCCGATTCCCACACCCGCTACGGGGCCCTGGGCACCATGGCTATGGGCGAGGGCGGGCCGGAGCTCGTGAAGCAGCTCCTGGGCAAGACCTATGATATCGATATGCCGGGCGTGGTGGCTGTATACCTCAAGGGATCGCCGGTCTTCGGTGTGGGTCCCCAGGATATCGCTCTGGCCATCATCGGGGCCGTCTTCAAGAACGGGTACGTGAAGAACAAAGTCATGGAGTTCGTGGGACCCGGCGTCGCAAATCTTTCCATGGACTACCGGATCGGGGTCGACGTCATGACGACTGAGACCACCTGCCTTTCCTCCATCTGGAAGACGGATGAGAAGACGAAGGAATTCTACGAAATCCACGGACGGGAAGGAGCCTATAAGGAACTTCAGCCCGGAGACACAGCCTACTACGACGGGGCCATTGAAATTGACCTCTCCGAAATCCGTCCCATGATTGCCATGCCCTTCCACCCGTCCAATACTTATACGGTGGCTGAGGTCAAGGCCAATCTTTCCGATGTCCTTCACGAGGTGGAGGAGCGGGCCAAGGTTTCCTTCGGGGACAAGATCGATTATTCCCTCAAAGACAAGGTCCGGGACGGAAAGCTTTACGTGGACCAGGGCGTCATCGCCGGCTGCGCCGGCGGCGGCTATGAAAATATCTGCGACGCGGCAGATATCCTGCGCGGAAAGTACATCGGAGCGGACGAATTCACCCTGTCCGT
Organism: uncultured Lachnospiraceae bacterium; assembly: GCA_900316075.1. Taxonomy (GTDB): domain Bacteria; phylum Bacillota; class Clostridia; order Lachnospirales; family Lachnospiraceae; genus RUG306. The sequence continues at coordinate 39,883 of ONBT01000021.1, forward strand.
ATATCCGGCTTCCATGCCCATCTACATGCAGCTCGTGAAGAACGGCCGCATGGCGGACATCCTGGAAACGGGCGCTGTCGTCAAGACCTGCTTCTGCGGTCCCTGCTTCGGAGCCGGCGACACCCCGGCAAACAACGCATTCTCCATCCGCCACTCGACCCGGAACTTCCCCAACCGCGAGGGCTCCAAGGTCCAGGAGGGGCAGATTTCCTCTGTCGCCCTCATGGATGCCCGGTCCATCGCGGCAACCGCCGCAAATAAGGGCTTCCTTACCGGAGCCGACGAGCTCGAGGGCATCGACTTCACGAAGCCTCAATACTTCTTCGATTCAAAGATTTATGAGAACCGGGTATATGACTCTCATGGAGAGGCCCATCCGGAAGAGCCCCTGACCTTCGGGCCCAATATCAAGGACTGGCCCGAGATGCCGGCCCTGCCGGAGAACCTGATTCTGAAGGTGGTTTCCGAGATTCACGACCCTGTCACGACGACGGATGAGCTGATTCCCTCCGGGGAGACTTCTTCCTACCGGTCCAATCCCCTGCGCCTGTCCGAATTCGCCCTTTCCCGGAAGGATCCCGCCTATGTGGGCCGGGCCAAGGAAGTGAAGAAGGCCGAAGACGCCCTGATGGGCGGCGGCTGCGCCGGAGAAGTCCTGCCGGAGCTTCGGGAAGTCATGGGCATCATCCACCAGACCTTCCCTGAGGTTCAGCACGGGAACTTCGGCGTCGGTTCGACCATCTTTGCCGTCAAACCCGGCGACGGCAGCGCCCGGGAACAGGCGGCTTCCTGCCAGAAGGTTCTGGGCGGCTGGGCCAATATCGCCAACGACTATGCGACCAAGCGCTATCGCAGCAACCTCATCAACTGGGGCATGCTGCCCTTCCGCATTGCCACTTCCGATACGGACCTTCCCTTTGCAAATGGGGACTACATCCTGATTCCGGGCATCCTCGACGCGGTGAAATCAAAGAAGGAAAGCATCGACGCCTACACCGTACAGGCCGACGGTCTGAAGAAATTCGAGCTCACCCTCGGGGAGCTGACGGACGATGAGCGGACCATTATTGAAGACGGCTGCCTCATCAATTATTACAGGAATCACTGAAAATCATGGCTGAAGAGGAAACAAAAAGAGAACATCAGGTGACCAGGGACCAGTACCGCTTCTACCTCGTGCGGGCTTCCGTCATCGTCCTGGCGGCCATCGTCGTCATCATCTTCTATTTCTGCGTCAAGCGCTATGACGGCATTGCGGAAGGCCTGAAGACCCTGAACACGGCCCTGGCCCCCATTATCATAGGCTTCGTGACGGCCTTCCTCCTGAACCCCATCATGAAGGCACTGGAAAAGGCCATGCTGCCCTATTTCCTGGGGAGGACGAAGAACGAGACAAAGACCCGCCACCGGGTGCGTACCTCCTGCTCCCTGATTTCCCTGGCGATTCTGATTGCCCTTGTCGCTTTCTTCCTGTCCGCGGTCATCCCCCAGATTGTATCCACGGTCAATGATCTCATTAATAATATAAATGACCAGATCGTCGGCGTCCTCGACTGGGCGGACAAGATCACCGGAGGCCGCTTCCATAGGCAGCTGTCGAGCGCCAAGGAAGACAAAAACATCACAAATGCTCTGAATTCAGCCCTGACCTACGTGCAGGACTACCTCCACCTGGGCAGCAACGACGATGTCGTCAACACCCTGACCAGCTGGGGAGCCAGCATTGGCAAGGGCATCTTCAACGGCATCCTGGGCATGATCGTCTCGGTCTATGTCCTGGTGGAAAAGGACGTCTTCAAGAGCCATACGAAGAAGCTGATCTACGGCATCTTCAAGACAAGCCACGCGAACGTGGTTCTGGATGTGGGCCGCAAGACGAAGGAAGTCTTCTACGGCTTCATCGTCGGGAAGATCATCGATTCCCTGATCATCGGGGTCATCTGCTACATCTGCATGCTGATCCTCCGCTTCCCCTATCCGGTCCTCTGCTCGGTCATCATCGGCGTGACGAATATCATCCCTGTCTTCGGCCCCTATATCGGCGCCGTTCCGACGGTCATCCTGGTCTTCATGAACAACCCCGTCAAGGGCATCTACATGCTGATCTTCGTCATTATTCTGCAGCAGATTGACGGAAACATCATCGGACCGGCCATCCTGGGCAACTCCACGGGCCTGTCCTCCTTCTGGGTGGTCTTTGCCATCACCCTGGGCGGCGGCCTCTTCGGCATTCCGGGCATGATCATCGGCGTCCCGGTCGTGGCCGTCCTCTACTATATCGGCAGCCTGATCGCCAATTGGGCCATCACAAAGCGCGGCCTGCCGACGGATTCGACCCGGTATACCCAGCTCAAGGCCGTGGACCCGGAAAGCAAAGAGCTCATACAGAAAACGCCGGAGGAGATTGCCAACAGCGACGGCGTGAAGAAGACCTTCATGAGCGGCGGCATCGCGAAACTGAAGAAGTACCTGAAGGGGCGGAAAAAGAAGCATTAATAATGTGGGAGCCGGGCAGCCGGCTCCCATTTCTGTTGGCGGGTTTGCCCGTTCATTATCTGCCCGAATTTTTGGAGAACAAAAATTCCGCCCACAAAATTCCTTTATTCCCCGCTTTAAATGGGGTACAATAATCCAAAGTATACCCTTGCAACTTTTTTTATTCAGAAGCCCAAACTCGAATTCCTTCGGAATTCTCGTTGTTTGGGCTTCCGGGCGGCTTCGCCGCCAGGCCGCAGAAAATGCACAAACGCTTATGAATGCAGGCATTCAACGCGCTTATGCATTTTCTGTGCTGAATAGTTACACATATGGTGAAAGAAATTGGCTGAACGTTCCGAATACCGAACAAAACTCGACGAGATTGAGGGACTCATGAAGGAGGGGAAGACCGAAGACGCCCTCCTCATGCTCGATGCCATGAATTTCCGCAAGGTCGGCAATGTCAATGTCATGATGAAGGCGGCCGACATCTACGAGGCGGCCGGTCGGCGGGAGGATGCCCGGGAACTTTTGGAGATTGCCCACGAGCGCTCGCCCATCGGCCGCATGATCATCTACCGCCTGGCCCTCGTATCCATCGAGCTGGGCGAGTACGACGAGGCGAAGGAATACTACGACGAGTTCGTGGAGATTGCCCCCCACGACAACCTCAAATATATTATTCTCTATCAGCTGAACAAGGCCAGAGGGGCGGACGACGCCACCCTGATTGGAATTCTCGAGGAGCTGAAGACCCGGGACTTTTCCGAGGAATGGGCCTACGAGCTGGCGGCTCTCTATCACAAGACCGGCCAGGCGGACAAGTGCATCGATCTCTGCGACGAGATTATTCTCTGGTTCGGGGACGGGCCCTATGTGGAGCGGGCCATGGAGCTGAAGATGCTCTACAGCCCTTTGAACAAGGACCAGGCCGAGAAATACAGAAAGATGCGGCAGCAGGCGGACGGCCTGACGGAAATCCGCCCGGACGACGTACCGGAAACCGGGGGCCAGTTCCTGTCCCACACCATGGTTATCCCCCAGGTGGAGGTCCCTGCGGGCAAGTACGACACGCAGAATATCACGGCCGAAATCCAACGGAACGTGCGCGAAATTATGGACGCCACCGAGGCCGGCGAGGTCCAGGCGAATATGGAGGAAATCCGTTCTCTGGCCAACGACCTCCCCTTCCTCAAGGACACCCTGCACCAGTCGGCGGAGAAGAAGGCCGAGGAAGACCGGAAGATTGACGAGACCCTGCGGTCCAGCTTCCAGAACTACCTGATCGAGGAAAACGACGGGCAGATGAGCCTGGCCCTGCCGGAAGAAGGCGTCTCCGAGCCGCCTATGGACGGGCAGCTGACCATCGCCGACATCATGGCCGAGTGGGAAAAGACCCGGCGGGCGGCGGACAAGGCCCTGAAAGAAGCTGAGCAGCAGAAGCTGGAAAACGAGAAGAACCAGGCCCTCGAAGAGGCAAACTCCATCATGGAGAAGCTCTCCGACGCGGCTCCCCGCCTTGAGAGCGGGGCCACACCCCAGGACCTCATGAAGGAGGAAATCCTCAATTTTAATAATAATAAAAAGAAGGTCTCCGGTGGCTACGTGATTCCCCACCTCGATGAAGCCGGAGCGGACATCCCCGTGCCGGAGGTTTCGGAAGAAGAAGCGCACATCATCGGGAAGGTGCCGGAAGAGGCAGCTCCCGTGGACGGGAAAGATATGAAGGAATGGCATCCCCCGGTTATGACGAAAGATGAGGCCGAGGCCTCTGACGCCGAGGCCCGGGCTGCCGGAGGCACCTTGGACAGAGAAGAAGCAAAGCGGCAGCTGGACAATCTCACGGACCTTCTGCAGAAGCAGATTGACGAGCTGAACCGGGAGGACGAGGAAAAAGAAGAGGCAGGGGCGGCGGAAGCCGAAGCCCAGGCCGACCTGGCCGATTCGGTTGCGGAACTGACGGAAGAAAAAGGCGAAGAGCCGATGGAAGCAGCTCTATCAGAGGAAGAAGAGGCAGCTGAAGAAGCTGCAGAAGCAGAAGAACTGCCTGTCTCCGAAGAGTTAGCTGCGACTAATGGCGCGTCGGCTGAGCCGGAGACGAATGAAACCACGGCAGAGACTGAGGCCGACCTTTCGAAAGAGGGCAGCGACTACGACCTTCTGGCGGACGGGCCCGCGGATACGGAAGATGAGACCGCTCCCGGCCCGATCGGGGACGCGGAGCTTGCTGCGGAGCACAGCGAGTCGGCCATCCTGGCGGGAACCGTAGCCCAGATGATGGCCGAGGAGCAGGCGGACCGCGAGGCAAAGAAGCCGAAGAGATCCGACGAAGCGGCCATGGACGCCGAGCTTTCCGCCATGATGAAGGCGGAGAATACGGAAGGGGTTGTGGACCTCGGAGCCGATGAAAAGCGGCCGGAGACCGATATCCTGCCCCACGACTTTGACAATACGATTGACCTGGGCGAAGTGGACCTGTCCGCAGCCCTTGCAGCGGCCACGGAAAAGGCCATCGACGAAGACGCCCGGGAAGCCGAAGAGAAAGAAAAGGAATCCGCGGACTACGTGAATGAGGACGGCCTGCAGCAGGCCATCGCCGCCGAGTATTCCGATTCGGAACTGACGGAAGACGAGAAGGAAGCCTTCACCTACTTCACTCCTATCAGCGGGATGGAGAAGTCCCTGGCCATGCTCCTGATGGGGGTACGGGCCCGTTACAAAAACTCGAAGACCGCCGACAGCGGAAATATTATTATAATGGGCGGCCACGGCAGCGGGAAGACGACGCTGGCCACCTCCATCATCAAAGTCCTGCAGAAGGAAATTGGGAAACCGGGAGACCGGGTCGGCAAGATTGACGGGGACAAGCTGAATTCGAAGGACATCCAGAAGCTCTTTTCCATGGTCTCCGGCGGCTGCCTCATCGTTGAAAACGCCGGCGACATGACCCGGAACACGGCGGTCACCCTGTCTCTCCTGATGGCGAACGACACAAGCGGAATTCTGGTCATCCTGGAGGACAGCCACGAGGGCATCCGCAAGTGTCTGGCCCTGGACGGCAACTTCGCGAAGAAGTTCACCGAGAAGATTGCGATTCCTGCCCTGACCATCGACGAGCTGGTCAATTTCGGCGAGGCCTATGCGAAGGACCTCGGCTATACCATCGATGAAATGGGGGTTCTGGCCCTCTACGACCGCATCAACCGTATCCTTCGCCTCGACCATCCCACCTACCTGACCGAGGTCAAGGAAATCGTGGATGAGGCCATAGACCGGGCTGAACACGGGGGCTTCTTCGCCCGCGTCGCCGGCAGGAAGTTCGACGACAAGGGCCGGCGGATATTGCAGGAGAAGCACTTCGTATAGGCGCCGGGTAGCACGGGAGACGTTTTGGTACAGACAGCATCCCTTTTCGGAAGGGCGGGGTCGAAAAATGAGGCTTTGTTACAAACGACACCCCTTTTCGGGAGCGCCAGGTCTCATAGAAGGCGTTTTGTTACAAACGGCACCCCTTTTCGGGAACATCGGGTCTCATAGAAGGTGTTTTATTACAAATGGCACCCATCGCCCCAGGGCGTGAGTCACATATAGAGGGTTTTGCTGCAAATGGCGCCTGCGCAGGCGCCATAAATGCATAGAGAGGGGAGAAAGCATATGCGGAATTTTACGGAGCTGGATATGTATCTGTTCGGGCAGGGGACCCACTACGACATATTCCGAAAGCTGGGCGCCCACTTCGGAACGGATGAGAGCGGGCAGGAGGGCGTATGGTTTGATGTCTGGGCTCCCCATGCCGCCAGTGTGGCCGTCATCGGCGAGTTCAACGGCTGGAACGAGACCAGCCACTACATGGTCCGCCTGACACCCCAGGATATGGGCATTTTCGAGCTCTTCGTTCCGGGGGCACGGGAAGGCCAGCTCTACAAGTACCTTATCTATACCGGCGACGGGAAAAAGCTCTACAAGGCGGACCCCTATGCCTGCTCGGCGGAAGTCCGTCCGGGGACGGCCTCCCGCCTCGCAAGGACCGACGGCTTTGAGTGGACCGACTCCGACTGGCTGAAGGAGCGGGCAAAGAAGCAGCCCTACTACGAGCAGCCCATGGCCATCTATGAATGTCATCCGGGCAGCTGGATGCGGCATCCGGGCCGGCAGGACGATGGCTTCTATACCTACCGGGACCTGGCCACCTCTCTGACCAAATACGTGAAGGACATGGGCTACACCCACGTGGAGCTCATGGGCATATCCGAATATCCGTTCGACGGCTCCTGGGGCTACCAGGTCACGGGCTACTATGCCCCCACGTCCCGCTACGGAAGCCCCCAGGACTTCATGTACCTCGTGAATTACCTGCATGAGAACGGCATCGGGGTCATTCTCGACTGGGTTCCGGCCCACTTCCCCAAGGATGCCCACGGCCTGGCGGATTTCGACGGCCAGCCTCTCTATGAATATACGGACCCCCGGAAGGGAGAGCATCCCGAGTGGGGGACGAAGATCTTCGACTACGGCAAGACCGAGGTCAAGAATTTCCTGATCGGATCCGCCATCAACTGGGAGGAGACCTACCATATCGACGGCCTCCGGGTCGATGCCGTGGCTTCCATGCTCTACCTGGATTACGGGAAGGAAGCCGGCCAGTGGGTGCCCAATGAAAAGGGCGGGAATGAAAACCTCGAGGCCATCGAATTCTTCAAACACCTGAATACCCTGATGACTGGCCGCTATGCAGGTTTCGTCATGATCGCCGAGGAGTCCACGGCCTGGCCCCGGATTACCGGAGACGTCAAGGACGGCGGTCTGGCCTTTTCCTACAAGTGGAATATGGGCTGGATGCACGACTTCCTCGACTATATGAAGCTGGATCCCTATTTCCGCAAGGACAACCACAACAAGCTGACCTTCGCCATGTCCTACAACGAGGCCGAGAAGTACATTCTCGTCCTTTCCCACGATGAGGTCGTCCACCTGAAGTGTTCCATGCTGGAAAAGATGCCGGGTCTGGGCATCGACAAGTACCGGAACCTCGTGGCCGGCTATGTCTTCATGATGTGCCACTCCGGGAAGAAACTTCTCTTCATGGGCCAGGACTTCGCCCAGAAGCAGGAGTGGAGCGAGGCCCGGGAGTTGGACTGGTACCTCCTCGACGACCCCAAGCACCGCTATGTGAACAACTGCATGAAGGCCCTTCTGCATCTGTATACCAAGTATCCTGCCTTCTACCAGCAGGATATCAACTGGGCCGGCTTCGAGTGGATCAATGCCGACGACAGCTACCGGGGCATCTACAGCTTTACCCGGAAGGCAAAGAACGGGAAGAATTCCGCCCTCGTCGTCGTCAATATGACCCCCATGCATTACGACGACTACCGGGTCGGCGTCCTTTCCGAGAAGCGGCACCGGCTGGTCTTTGCCAACGATGATCCGGAGCTGCTCGGCGACCTGGCCGGCGGCGGAGAGGACCAGATCTGGCCCGAGAAGCGGAAGAAGTACTATACGCCTGAAAAGGAGAAGTGCGACAACAGGGATTATTCCATCGCCTACCCGCTTCCCGCCTATGGCTGCGCCATTTTTATCTTTTGAGAATAATGTAAACCCCCGGGCGCGGAATGAGGCCGCGCTCTACATTAGTCATATCGAATGAACGAGAAACGCCCCGTCGGAAAAATTGCAGCTGTCCTGGTCATCACGATTGCCCTGATCGCAGGGGCTGTGGCCTACGGGGCTTTCCGCACCTTCTCCTCCTATGAGGTCAAGTCGGAGGCGGCCCTGTCCGACGCCGGGCGGACCGTATTCGAGGAATTTGCCGGGAATGTCGTCGGCTACAGCCGGGACGGAATTTCCTGTCTCGACTACGACGGAAACCTTCTGTGGACGGCCTCTTTCGAGATGGCCACGCCCCAGACCGTCATCGACCGGAAATACATGCTGGTCTACGACCGGGGCGGGACCGAAATCCACGTCTATGACAAGGCCGGCAAGGAAAAGGTCATTTCCACGGACCTGCCCGTCGAGCGGGCGGACATTTCGGAAAGCGGGGAAGCGGCGGTCATCATGTCGGACGGGGGAACCCACGTCGTGGACCTCTACGGGACCGACGGGAAACTTCTGGCCGGGGGCGAGCTGCATACCGAAAATTCCGGCTATCCCATTGCCTGCAGCGTATCCGACGACGGGAAGAAGCTCCTGGTGTCTATCCTCGACCTTTCCATGGGGACCATCAAGACCACGGTCCGCTTTTATGACTTCTCCGACTGGGGCGCCAAGCAGAAGGATAATATTGCCGCCGAGTTTTCCTATTCCGACATGGCGGTGCCCTTCGTCTGCTTCTTTTCGGACGGGCGGGCGGCGGCCTTCGGGGACGACCAGGTCATGCTGTATTCGGCGACCCAGGTTCCTGCGGAATCCGGAGACATCTATATCACCGATGAAGTGAAGAGCATCGCGGTCCGGAGCAATGCTTTCGCCCTCGTGACCGGAAAGAAGGCGGATGACGCCACTGCGGATGCAAATGCAGATGCGGCGGAGACCCTGACTGTCTACAGTGAGGGCGGCCGGGAAATGTATACAAAAAGTCCCGAATTTTCCTACAATGACATCTATTTCCTGTCCAACGGGGAACTCTGTCTCACGGATGGCAGCCGGGCGGACATCTACACGGACCTGGGCGTGCGCAAGTTCTCGGACACCTTCGAAAACGGCATCAACGCCATCCTGCCCTGGGACGGGGCCACGAACTATATCCTCGTGACGGAAGGCCGGCTGAAGAAGGTCCAGCTGAAGTCCTGAGGCAGTAAGTGCAGCATTATTTCAGACGGGAGCCGGCCGGGCCTGCTTCCGCCTCTTTTTATCTATGAATCTTTTACTTGTATTAATCCTTGCAATTATACTGGTCGCGGCCATCGTCGGCGTGCGCAAAGGCCTCCTGGGCATCCTCTACGGCCTCTTCGCCTGGGGTTTCATCCTCTTTGCCATCCTCTTCGGCAGCCCCCGGGTACAAGTCTGGCTGGACACTGAGACGCCTCTCCACCAGAAAATTTACGAGAGCGCCGACACCTATGTGGTGACGAAGCTGACGCAGACGTCTTCCGGCTCCCTTTCCGACCTGACGCAGAAGGATGAGCAGGATGAGAATAATGTAAAATCCGGGGCGGATGCGGCCTCGGACGCAGCCGGTCTCACCTCGGGCAGCAGTGACAAAGAAGCGGATCCGGCGGCCACCCCCTTCATCGCCGACCTCATCAACAAGCTGGTTTCCGACGTCACGAGCAGCAAGAGTCCGACGGCCAGCGGGATTTCGGATTCAACGGGCAGTGGGACGGCGGATTCCGCCTTCCCGCCCACGCTGACCCGGAGCATCCGGGGGGCCGCCCAGGAGGCTGTGGACAACTTCGGCAGCCAGGCGGCCAACGCGGCGGAGACGGCCAAAGGGACAGTCATCGACGCGGTGGCTGATGCGGTGGCGACGAAGGTGGCGGACTACGCCCTGGCCTGCCTGGCCCGGGTACTGACTATAGTCCTGGCGGCCCTGGTTGTCCTGACTGTGGGCCTTATCATTCATATCATCCAGCAGAACCGGGGAATCCGCCACGGGAGCCACTTCCTTGGCCTCTTCTTCGGGATTCTGCAGGGAATGCTGATTTCCTGGGTCATCCTCTTTGCCATCAGCTGCATCGGGACGACGGCGGCCGGCCAGTCCCTGGCGGCCGACATCAACTCCTCCGCCTTCCTGACCTGGATGTACAATAATAATGTGGTGACCGACATCATCCTCCAGCTGATCAAAGCCTGAATCATGCCGTCATATGAGGGGGGACAGCTGTTTTTTGCTGTTCCTTTTTTCATGCCTGAAATCCCACATCTTGTGGTCAAAGAGCAAGGTAAACATATTGTAAAAATGTCCTTGACACGAAAAAGGCGTTTTGTTAATATACTCCTTGCTCGCCCCGAAAACGGGCGGCTTCATTGACATCGAGAGGGCCGTCGGTTCGGTATTTCCTCCGAAAGAGATGAAAAAAGTTCTTGACAAGCGACAATGAACTTGATATTATATACGAGTTGTCGCTCGAAAGACAGCAGCTCCTTGGAAGGGAGTCTGAAGACAGTACTTTGACAACTGAACAATGAGACAACTTTGAAAGATTGATAAGTGACAGGATTATTCATATGAAAATCCTTAGTCAAAATCTTTGAGGATGACTTA
>ONBT01000041.1 GCA_900316075.1 uncultured Lachnospiraceae bacterium
AGAAGCGGGGGAGAAAGGCTGCGCATGATTTTTGAATGGGACGAGGATAAAAATCAACTCAACATTGAAAAACACAAAATTTCGTTCGAGACAGCTTCTCATGTATTTGATGATCCGTCCTATGTAGAGATGTATGGTTTTGAACCCAGTATTGATGAAGATAGATACATTGCTATTGGTTTGGTAGGCAGTGTTTTGTTTGTTGTTTATACTGAGAGGAAAAACAGAATCCGCTTGATATCAGCGAGACGTGCAACAGAGAAGGAAAGGAGCCTGTATTATGATCAAAACTTACGTTAGTGATGGAAAAGGCCCGACCAAAGAGCAATTGGATGAAGTAAAAGAAGCTGAAAAAGCTCCTATAGTTTTTGACTCTGATTGCCCGGAACTTTCTCCAAAGATGGAAGAAGCCTTCCGAAGTGCTGTCGCTCAAAGGAACAGAAGACAAAATAGAAAAGAAGCCTAGGTCAAAAGAGGAACTCCCTTGTGCCCTGCACCAACGGCCTTGAAATAGCCCCAATCCTCCCTTGCCCCGCGGCAGGTTTGTGGGTAAAATAGGAAGTACAAGCAAAAGTGAAATGATTCGGACTCCTGGGCCTGAGAGGGCATGCCATGTTTGATTTCAGCTTTGAACTTCCTGCCATTATTCTTCTGGTCATCATACTTGCGGCGTATTTCAGCGAACACCGGCTGCCGGTGGAGCATAGCTACATGTATGTCACGGCGATTGCCATCAGCTTTGCCGCCACGTTTTTCAACTTCGCTTCCGCCTATGTGGATGCGGACGTTCTGTCGTATCCGCTTCCCCTCATTCTTTTTCTGAACTCCGGATTTTATATCCTGGACATTCTGCGCTTCTTTGTCTTCCTCGAATACTTCATGGTGAATTCCTCCCTGCGGACGAATATTTCGGCCCGGATTGTGAGCCTTGTCGGCCTTGCTGCGGCGGAAGTCCTTACCGTCGGGGGCATGGTAAGCGGGGATTTTTACATTATTGATGAAACGGGATACTACATCAATTCCGGGTACATCTTCATCGATGTCGTGATTTTCATCGTCTGCTTCTTCGAAGTCCTGATCGTGCTCATTTCCATGCGGGAAACCCTGGACCACAGGGCCCGCCTGTATTTCGGCGGAGCCGTTGCCGTGCAGACCTTCATCGGCGTCATCGACCTCTTCTTCCCCTACCTTCTGATGTCGGACATCCTGAGCGCCATCGTATTCCTGCTTTTCTACATGGCGGTCGAGAATCCCTCTCTCTACCGGAGCACGAACGCCAACTCCTTCAATTTCGACGGGATGGAAATGATGTTCAAGGGTGGCCAGTTCGCCAACCACAGGGCCTTCGGGATTGATCTCATGAACTATATGAGCCTGCGGAACATCTACCTGCCTTCCGTCGTGCGGCGGGCCGTTCAGCAGGCCGGGGAGTTTCTGATGGGGCTGCCGGACACCTACCCCTTCTACGTCGGCGACGGCCAGTTCGTCGTCCTCTGCGGGAAGAAGAGCCCGGACCTGCGGAAGGAGTTCTCACAGCGCTGCGAGAAGCCTTTCACCGTAAACCGGCTGGACCTCTATTTCAACGCGGGATACGCCGAAGTTGCTCCCGACCCGGGCTGCATTCCGACGGATATGGACCTCTTTCAGACGAATATCAAGGCTGTCCTCTGCGAGACCGAGAAGAATGAAACATTACTAATAGATCAGCGTCGTGTGGATGCCTTCCATAGGAAGACGCTCGTCCACCACATTCTGAATGAGAAGGTGGCGGCAGGAGACGTTCGCATGTTCCTGCAGCCCATCATGGACGCCAAGACCGGCCAGCTGGTCGGGGCCGAGGCCCTGGCCCGCCTTTACGACGAGAAGGAAGGGTGGATCTTCCCCAATGACTTCATTCCGATTGCCGAGGAAACAGGCCTGATTGAAGGCATGGGGCGGCAGATGCTGGAGAAGGCCTGCGCCTTCCTGCAGAAGCAGCAGGTGCCAGGCCTGCAGTGGGTCAATGTCAATGTCTCCCCGGGCCAGTTCGTGAACCTGAACCTTTCGAAAGAGTTTGCCGGAATTGTCGAAGGCTCGGGTATTTCCATGAACAGCATCCACCTGGAGATTACGGAGGAAGCCTACATTGCGGACGCTTCCCTGCAGGACAAGATTGATGCCTTCCGGAAGAACCAGTTTCAGATCGTCCTCGACGACTTCGGGTCCGGCTACTCCAGCCTTTCCCGGGTCATCAGCAATCCTTTTTCAAATATCAAGCTGGATATTTCCTTCGTCCGCTCCAGTCTCGAGGGGGAGCAGAATATCCTGCCGGAGATGGTCCAGGCCTTCCACAAGATTGGCTTCACCGTGACGGCCGAGGGCGTCGAGACCGCCGACATGGTGGACCGCCTCAGGGACTACGGGTGCGACTTCCTGCAGGGCTACTACTATTCCAAACCCCTCCCGGTGGATGAGTTCGTGCGGAAGTACGGGACGTAGGGGATGTCATTTGCTTCGTTAGGCTTGTTTTTGCCCCTGCGGTAGCAGTGTGGGGGTGTCATTTGTGCAGGTGCAGGAATTTTTGCCCCCACAGAAGCAGTAAAGGGATGTCGTTTGTAGAATCCTGAGAATATTTGCCCCAGGTAAGACCCTGAGGGGATGTCATTTGCAAATATTTCCCTTATTTTCCCCCTTTACAAAGAGAGAATAGAAGAGTAAGATATCGACGAACTCGGTGAAGAGAACAGTACTTCAGAGAGAGGCCACAGATAGGAAGGCCACGGAGGCGGCTCGTTGCCGCACCGCGGGTGAGAGCCGACCGGCGGAAGCCTGAAGGAAGACCATCTCGGAGAGGGCCCTCAATCGGGCACGGTGATTCCGATATCATCAGAATGAAGTGGTCGGGAACGTCCCGGCAAGCATGGGTGGAACCGCGCGATTAGAAAAACTATGAGCGTCCCTTGCATCACAATTCATTTTGTGGTGCAGGGGACTTTTCTTTTGCCTGAAACTTATTTGCCTTAAATCTTCTGGGCAGAAGGGCAGGCAGGATAAGTCCCCGAAACCACGGTTTGCCCGCCCAAAGACGAGCGGGTAGAGGTGTATGGAGGTTTATATTAGCCATGGAAAAAGAAGAACTGCAGGAAGTGTATCGGCACTCGCTGGCTCACATTCTGGCCAAGGCCATGATTGAGCTCTACGGGAAGGATGTGCAGTACGCCATCGGACCGCAGATTGCCGACGGATTCTACTATGATTTCGGCCTGCCCGAGGGCGTGCGCGTGACCGAGGATGATTTCAAAAAGATCGAGGACAAGATGCACGAAATCATCAAGCGGCGCGAGGACTGGACCCGCAAGGAGGTTTCGAAAGCCAAGGCGCTTGAAATTTTCAAAGGGCAGAAATATAAGACTGAGCTCATTGAAAATCTCGCGGACGACGAGACCATCACTGTCTACTACACCGGCGACGATTATGTCGACCTCTGCCGGGGACCCCATGTGGACAATTCTCAGGAGCTGATGAGTGCAGCCTTCGAAATCCGCTCCGCATCCGGCGCCTACTGGCGGGGCGACGAGCACAATGACTCTCTGACCAGAATCTATGCCTATGCTTTCCCTGACAAGAAGCAGCTCAAGGACCACAAGGCCCTGGTCAAGGAGGCAAAGGAGCGGGACCATAAGAAGATCGGACCGGCGCTCGACCTCTTCATGCTGGACGAGACCGCACCCGGCATGCCCTACTGGCTGCCCCGGGGCTGGAAGGTTTTCAACGCCCTGCTTGACTACTGGCGCGGGGTGCATGAGCAGCACGGCTACATGGAGATTTCCGGCCCTGTCGTTTCGAAGAAGGAGCTTTGGGTTACCTCCGGCCACTGGGCGCATTATCAGGACGGCATGTTCGTAATCCCCGGCGAGGAGGATTCCGACACCTACGCCCTGAAGCCCATGAACTGCCCCAATGCCATCAAGGTCTTCATGAGAAAGGGCCGGTCCTACCGTGAGCTTCCCTTCAAGATTGCCCAGGTCGACGTCATCCACCGGAAGGAGAAGTCCGGCGAGCTGAACGGCCTCTTCCGTGTCCAGCAGTTCCGCCAGGACGACGCCCATATTCTCGTATCCGAGGAGCAGATTGCAGACGAGATCAGTGACATTATGGACATCGCCGGCGAAATCTACGGCACCTTCGGCCTGACCTACAAGGCGGAGCTTTCCACCCGTCCCGAGGACTTCATGGGTGACATCGAAGTCTGGAACCAGGCGGAGAAGGACCTGAAAGCCATCCTCGACAAGAAGTACGGGGAGGGCGAGTATGAGATTAATGAAGGCGACGGGGCATTCTACGGCCCGAAGATCGACCTGAAGATGAAGGATGCCCTGGGCCGCGAGTGGCAGATGGGCACCATCCAGCTTGACTTCCAGCTGCCCCTGAACTTCGACATGAAGTATACTGCTTCCGACGGAACCCTGAAGCGCCCCGTCATGATCCACCGGGCCATCTTCGGTTCTATGGAGCGTTTCATCGGTATCCTGATCGAAAACTTCAAGGGCGCTTTCCCCTTCTGGCTCAGCCCCTATCAGGTAGCCGTCGTTCCGATTCGTCAGGACCACGTCGAGTACGCGAAGGAAGTGGTATCGCTTCTCCGCGCCAACGGCATCCGGGTTGAGTACGACTACTCCGAGACCAATATGAAGGAGAAAATCAAGCACTACAAGAATTATAAGGACCCGTATATTCTTGTCCTTGGCGACCAGGAGGTTGCAAACCGCACCGTTTCCATCAACCTCCGCGGCCAGAACAAGGTCCTCCACGACGTACCCCTCGATGTCTTCCTCGAGATGTGCGACGAGATGGTCGAGGACCACTCCCTCGAGCTCATGGACGAGGTGCCGGTGAACGAGTGACAGGCTGGTTCGGGCTCACTCGCCCCAGGCTCGTTCGCATGCTTTGCCGTGACGGGCTCCCTCGCCTTTGGCTCGCTCGCATGCTGCGCCAGAGTGTCGCTCGCCCGTGGTTTGATGAACCTGTGGGGACAAGACCGTGGCTCGCTCCGCCGTGCATAGACGGCAGTGAGCCGCCGGTCACCGGGGCAGTATGGGAGCCGAAGGTATGGAGATTCCTGCGTTTCCGTAGTGCAGGCCAGTCTTATGTCCAAGCTCGCCGGAGCAAAATGTGAGTACAAGAAGAGCCGTGGTCTGATGCAAGGCTAAGCAGAAAAAAGAATGCCCCGCCGGGCGCCCGATACAGTCCATAGACTGGCAGGGGCGCCTGGCGGGGTCTTGTGTTTTCTGCGCAAATTCATCCGTCGGCTCTTAATAGTCACTTTTTCGGAGGCGTATCGAAACTTAAGAAAAATGCGGGCGGTGGAAATGCAGGAGCGGAATACATCACGGCCCTTCTGAAAGGAAGGCAGGGAGCCGCCGGCCGGAAGGGCCGATCAAATAAGGTGAACTGGAAACAAAAATTAAAGAAATGTTAAATATATATTGCTTAAGAGTAAAGAATACGATACAATATCGCAAACAATAGAGGGGAGAAATTACTTTTTGGGGGAAATTCATTCGAAAACTACCGGGCCTTTAATCAGTGCTACGCCTTATGATGATGTTTTCCGAACGGTTTTGATTGATTGCCGGGAACTGATATACCCGTTGCTCAATGAAGTTTTTGGAACAGATTACGGGAAGGATATTTGTATTGATTTTCATCAGAATGAGCACTTTCCTCAGCAGGAGGGCGGAGCAGAGGAGAAAATTATTACAGATACATTTTTCTCGGTTAGTTGTGGTGGAGAACTGCTGGGCAGGTATCACTTTGAGTGTCAGACCAATCCGGATTCTTCTATTATTCTGCGTTTCTTTCAGTATGATACCCAGATTGCTTTCGAACAGGGAGTTCTTGACGGCGATACTTTGGTGGTAGAGTTCCCGAATCCGGCAGTCATTTATTTGCGCTGCAGTGAGACTACGCCAAATATTATGAATGTTCGTTGCCTGACTCCGGAGGGTGAATTCACATATCATATTCGTGTGCTGAAATTGAAGGATTATTCGATAGAAGAGCTTTTTGAAAAACGTTTGTACATTCTGCTTCCCTTGAGTTTGTTTCTTTATGAAGAGGACTTGAAGGAATGCGAAGATGATGAAGGCAAACTTCGGAATTTGGAAGAGAAAGTATCCGGGATTGTCAAAAAGCTTAACGAATTAGCCGAGAGAGGCGATATAAGCAGTGAGCAGGCCCTATGTCTGATTGCATTGATGAGAAAAAGCAGTTATAATTTGACAAACAGGTATCCCGAAGTTCAGAAGGGAGTTGATTGCCTTATGATGGGTCAAGTACTTGATTATCCTGAGAAGAGGGCCATTCGTGAAGCCAAAAATGTCGGAAGGGAAGAAGGAAGAGAAGAAGGAAGAGAAGAAGGCCGTGAAGAGGGAATTCTTCTGGGGAAACAATCTGCTGTAGTAGAGGCAGTGAATAGTCTCTTGAAACACGGCGTATGCAAAACGGCAGAGGATGCGATGCAGCTTCTGGGCGTTCCGGCTTCCGATCAGGCGAAATATATAGCATTATTTGGAAAAACAAATTTATAGGCTCCCTTACATGCCTTTGTTGAAGATGTACTCGCTCTTGGCTCGTTCGCATGCGCTGCCGAGATGAGGCCGCTCGTCTGCTGCAAGGCCAAGCAGAAAAAACAAGGCCCCGGGCTTCCCGCTTTCGCAGCGGGAAGCCCGGGGCTATTTAAATAGGCGGCAAATGCAAAATCCCGGCCCATAGTTCCATCTCCTGGCAGCCGCGGAGCAAAGAAGCTTCTTCTATAGGGGCCAAATGCAAAATCCTGGTATATATTTCCATCGACCGGGATGCGCCACACGTTATGCGTGCAGCATATGGCTTGGGCGGTTGAACCTATAGGGGCCAAATGCAAAATTTCTGGTTATATTTCCAAAATGCACATTCTGATCAGACAGCAACCCTGCAGTATAGGGGGCAAATGCAAAATTCCAGGCTATAGTTCCAAAACGCCTCCCCTACAAAGGCAGGTTCAGTCCTCCTGCCCCAGCGGGTGGCATGCTATATAGATGACGACTTCCGCGGCCTTCTGCATGCCTTCGAGGGTGATGTGCTCGAAGGGGCCGTGGAAGGCATAGCCGCCGGTGCCGAGGTTGGGACAGGGGAGGCCTTTGTAGGTGAGCTGGGCACCATCGGTGCCCCCGCGAAC
Source organism: uncultured Lachnospiraceae bacterium (assembly GCA_900316075.1). Lineage (GTDB taxonomy): Bacteria > Bacillota > Clostridia > Lachnospirales > Lachnospiraceae > RUG306. The sequence continues at coordinate 7,199 of ONBT01000041.1, forward strand.
CGGGTCGGAGACGGGAGTCATGCCGCAGAGGGTGATGGCGTTCTTGGCCAGGGCGATGATTTTCGGATGCTGCTCCATGACCGGGTACATATTCTTGTAGGTGTCGGAGATTTCCAGGGTGAAGGTCCCGGTCGGGTACTTGTCACGAAGCTCCTCTATGCGGCGCTCGAGGAGGGCTTTCTTGTCGGCAAACTTGCCTGCATCGTGGTCCCGGATCAGGAAAGAGCACTCGGCGTGGTTGACATCGCCGTGAATATCCTCCAGGTGGAAGAAGCCTTCCCGGCCCTCGGTTTCCGCGGGGGTCATATTGCGGGGAAGGTCAGCGGCGAAAGTGGCCGCCAGAAGGGCCGCGTTTACCATGATGCCCTTGGCAGAGCCAGTGTGGACATTGACCCCGTCCATGGTGACCCTGGCCGAAGCCGCGTTGAAATTTTCATAGGAGATTTCCCCCTCGGCCCCGCCGTCGACCGTGTAGGCATAGTCCGCTCCGAAGCCCTCGACATCGAACCGCTCCGGGCCTTTTCCGACTTCTTCATCGGGCGTGAAAGCAATGCGGATTTTGCCGTGGCTGATTTCCGGGTGCTTGAGGAGATAGGCCACGGCTGTCATGATTTCCGTGACGCCGGCCTTGTCGTCCGCGCCGAGCAGGGTGGTGCCGTCCGATGTGATCAGGGTCCGTCCCTTGAGAGACGTAAGGTCGGAAAACTCCATGGGAGAAAGAACAGCGCCGGAGCCCTTGAGCACCACATCGCCGCCGTCATAGTTTTCGATGATCTGGGGCTTTACATTCTCCCCGGAAAAGCTGGGCGCCGTGTCGAGATGGGCGATGAAGCCGGTCGTCTGCCGGTCCTCCATGTCCGGGGTGGCCGGAAGGGTGCCGTAGACGTAGCAGTGGTGGCTGACCTCGGCGTCCTCTATGCCCAGAGCCCTCAGCTCATCGCAAAGGTGGCGGGCCAGGTTGAACTGGCGGGCCGTCGAGGGAATCTTCTCGGCCCCTTCCTCACTGGTTGTATAAAAGGACACATAGTCCGTGAAGCGCTCCTGCAGCTCTTTTCGTAAGTCTTCCATTTTCGTCCTTTCTTTTTGGAAATTGTGCAAGCAATATGAGAATAATATTGGTATAATAGCTTTGAACTGACCGGTTGTCATCTGCGCATTCCGACAATCCGGCGGATTTTGTCAGCTTTTCTACTATAGCACAAATGGGGAGGACATTTCATCTTGATTCTCAGACTGGTATTTTCCCTTGTTCTCGGGTATGTCTTCGGAAATATCCTGACCGCTGAAATCGTGGCCCGGAAGGTTTCCGGAAAATCCGTATTTGAACTGGGCTCCGGCAACCCCGGCATGGCAAATGTAATGACCGAGCTCGGTTTCGCCCCGGGGACAGCTACTCTGGCGGGGGACCTTGCGAAGACTGTAGTTCCGTGCCTCATTGCGCGCTTTTTCATTATTCCTGAGATGGGAATGGCGGGGGCAGCATTCGCTGGCCTCGGAGCCGTCCTCGGCCATAATTTTCCTATATGGCACCGCTTCAAAGGCGGCATGGGCGTTTCCTGCACCTGCGCGGCTATGTTTATGGTGCAGCCGGCAGCCGGCCTGCTTTCGATGATTGTCGGCATGTATGTGACCTTCGCGGCCAAGTATCTCTCGGCCGGGGCCGTCCTGATTCCCGGCACTTTTGCCATTCTTTCCGCCTTCCTGTTCGGGCCGTACGTCATGTGGCCCTTCATTATTCTGACGGTTCTCATGTTCATCGCCCACTTCAGGAACCTTTCGGCCATGGTCAAAGGGACCGGGAAACGGGTGGATGTTTTAAAGAACGCGAACGAAAAGTTCGGGAAATACACAGGCTCGATTTTCCTTGTGATTTCCTTTGTTGTGGATGTATTGCTCGTGTGGTTCCTGCTTGAGCATTATATTCTGTAGTTTCATTCCGTCTTTTCTACCAGCAGTATTTTTTCAATCAGGAGGAGGCTTTCTATGGGCAGAAGCGGTGCCGGAAGCGGCAGCGGCGGTCATTCATCCGGCGGCAGTTTTCATCCGTCCGGGAGTTCCATGGGTTCGTCCGGGGGCGGCCATTATCATTCGTCCGGGTCCGGCGGCCGCAGCGGCAGGAGTTCCGGGAATTTCTATTCCAGTCACAGTACGCCCCGGTCCGGCGGTTCGAGCTATAGCAGCGGTCCCCGCGGCGGTGGGTACGGCGGCGGTCCGCGTCCCGGCTATGGGCCCGGCCCCGGTGGTCCGGGAGGCCCCGGCTACTATGGCGGCGGCCCCGGCATGCCTCCTCCCCCTCCGCCCCGGCGGCACTGGTGGCGCAGGCGTTATTATGATGACTACGACTATGATTATGGCTATCCCCGCAGACACTACAGACACAGGGTGACCGGGGGAGGCTGTCTGACATCCATCCTCATCGCCTTCCTGATTGTCTTTTTCCTGGTTCTTGCGATTTCCGCAGATATGGTGGGCCCCTCTATGCCCATGGCCGGAAACGGGCCCACGGACAGTGAGGTACAGGTCTCGACCGAGAGGCGGGAGAAGCTTTCGAAGTCGAATGTCAATGAAACCGCCTACTTCGAGAATGACGCCGACTGGGATCTGCAGGAATATGATGTGAATTCCGGCATGCAGTACTTCTACGACGCCACCGGCGTTCAGCCCTACCTCATCATTGCCGACAATCTTGACGGGAATTCGACACCGACGACTGCCGATATGGATACCTATCTGGAGAAGCGCTACGGCGAGCTTTTTACCGACGAGCAGCACCTCTTAGTTCTCTTCTTTGACAACGGGACGGACTGGGGCACCCGCTTCTTTGTCGGGAACAAGGCGAAAGTCCTGATGGACAGTCAGGCCTGCGAGATTCTGGCTGATTATTTCGACTATTACAACGGCTCCGACCTGACGGATACGGAATATATTTCGACGGTATTTCAGGATACTGCCGACCGGATTATGTCTGTCACACATGACAGCGGCAGCTCAAAGACCGCCATCGTCGTCGGCATCGTCATTGTACTTGTCATCATCTTCCTGATTGTCCTTTTCCGCTCCATTGCTAAGTCGAAGGAAGCGGCAGCGAAACTGGAAGAAGAGCGCGAGCAGAACATGCAGAAAGCGGCAAGTGCTTCAGGCACGAGCGGGACAGCACAGGCAGAAACCGCAGAGCAGACAGAAACAGCACAGCAGACGGATTCTGCACAGACTTCCGAAGAAAAGTCCGAATCGGACAGCGGAGAAAATTGATGAAGAAAGACAGAGGGCAGGCAATCGCCACCACCGTATATCTTGCAATATTCATTCTTGCGGCGGTGGGGCTGACTCTCTGTCTTTTTTTCGGCTGGTGTAAGTCGGCTCTGGCGACGAATATCGATTATTCGAAGACACCTGAGCGGATTGAGCCCTACGCGAAGACGGTTGACGCGGATGGGGCAAAATATTATTCATTCGATGCAAACACCATCATAGGAAACGGGAAGGGACTGACCTTCCAGACCCGCCACCACAATGTCTACATCTATTCGGACAGTACGCTGATCTACAGTCTGGAGGCGAAGCAGACGATACTGGGCGATACGACGGGGTCCCTTTGGAACATCGTCACGATTTCCGGCATGTCGAAGACCGTCAATGTGAAGCTGGTTCCCCTCTACGACAGCGTGAAGGCCGACGAGCCCTTCTTCCTGACCGGGTCGGATGCGGCCATTTACAGGGATCTCATCATGAATTCCCTGTCGGCCTCCATTTCCGCCATCTTTGACTGCATGCTGGGCATCTACATGATGCTCTATTTCCTCGTCATGAAAATCCGTCTCAGGAATAATGTCGCCGACCCTCTATTGTACGTTGGCATTTCTTCTTTCCTGGTCGGCGTGTGGTCCTTTTTTGAAACGGACGCGTCGGAGCTCCTGGCCTCCAATCACACCGCGGCCAGCGCATTATCCTTCATTTCTCTGATGCTCTTGTCCTATCCTTACGTCATCTATGTGCAAAAGACGCTTTTCAAGGACGACCGCTATTTCTTCCGGATTCTGTCGACTTACTATGCCTTCAATGTGGTCTTCTGCCTGGCGGCTTCGTTCACCGGCTTCATGGATTTCAAGGAATCGGTCATTTTCACCCACATCGCCATTTTCTCGGCCATCTTTTATATGATTGTCGCGGTCATCAATGAGTTCCGCCACGGACGGCGGGGCCGGCGGACGATATTGAACCTGATCGGCTTCGGTATCGTGGGCTTTTCCGGCGCCTTTGACATGGTTCTCTATCAATTCAACGGCCAGCTCCATGCGGACCGGATCAGCCGCATCGGTTTCACGGCCTATCTCGTCATCGCGGCTTTCATTTCCATGAGCGACCTGGCGACAAGCATTCAAGAAGGACGGAAGGCCGAGTACTACCGCCACCAGGCCCTCACGGATTCCCTGACCGGCATTGGCAGCCGCCAGGCCTATATCGAGGCGGCGGACGCCCTGAAGAGCGGGGAGGTCTTCTCTGTCGTTTCGATGGACTTGAACGGTCTCAAGCAGGTCAATGATAATTTCGGCCACCTGGAAGGGGACAAGTACATCCGTGCCGCGGCCGACCTCATTACGATGGCCTTCGACACCTACGGTGAGTGCTACCGGACCGGCGGCGACGAGTTTGCGGTCATCCTGACCGGGAACAACGCCTACAAGGGTGCCTCCCTTGTGAAGGATCTTGAAGAGAAGACGGAAAGCTACGACAGGCGGACCGACCGGCTGACGAAGGGGCACCTCACGATTGCCTCCGGCGTCGCCGTCTTCACCCCCGGCACGGACCGCAATTTCGACGACGTCGTCCGCCGGGCCGACGAAGACATGTACGCCATGAAGCGGGAGATAAAGGCGGAGAGATAGGTCCAGCCTTCGCAATTATTGCAGAAACCGGCCTGATTTTTCCCCGGCGGGGTAAAATCAGGCCGGTTTTCAAATTTTGACACCCCTCCTGCCGGCTGCTGGGGGCAAAAACGGGCCGTTTTCAAATTTTGACACCCCTGCTGCCGGCTGCTGGGGGTAAAATCAAGCCGTTTTCAAATTTTGACACCCCTCCTGCCGGCTGCTGGGGGCAAAAACGGGCCGTTTTCAAATTTTGACACCCCTCTTACCGGTCGCCTGGGGCAAAAACGGGCCGTTTTCAAATTTTGACACCCCTCCTGCCGACTGCTGGGGGTAAAATCAGGGCGGTTTTCAAATTTTGACACCCCTGCTTCTCGACCCAGACCGAAGTGAAGCCGTCCTTCGCAAAGAATGTTCCGTTGCCGTCGGGAGCAATGGTGACTTCCTCTGGCCGGTTGCCCAGAGCATCGACGAAGACTTTTCCTGCATATTGCGTGCCTACATACATCTGCACCTGCTGGTCGTACTTCGTGGAAAGGACGACGGCGAAGCCGCCTTCATTGGTCCAGCCGATTCCGTGGGCGTCGTAGAAGTAGTCGTGCCGGGCTCCGGTCATCTTTGTATGACGGATATTGAGAAGGGTATCAATCAGCTCTTTGTGGGGGGCTATATTATCATGGGGGATGCCGTAATAGTCCCCGTAGAAGACGCAGGGATAGCCTTCTTCGCGGAGCAGGAGCAGGCTGTAGGCGTGGGGCTTGAACCAGGTGCCGACGAAGGACGAAAGCGCCTGGCCGGGCTGGGTGTCATGATTGTCCACGAAGGGAACGCTGTGAGTCGGGTCCGTCTGCACGAGGCTGCCATCGAAGACCTTTCGGAGGTCGGAGCCTGCCCCGTCGCAGGAAATGTGGTAGAAATTCATGTGGAGGGGCACGTCGAAGAGGCTCATCGTGCCGTTTACTTCATGAAGATAATTCTTCAGGGCATTCACGTCCGGATTCCAGTACTCGCCGACGGCGAAGGCGTCCGGTTTTCCCATGGCTTCCCGCATGGTCGGCAGCCAGTCCCGATAGAAGTCGGCCTTGATGTGTTTTACAGCATCGAGACGGAAGCCGGTGATTCCGGTCGTTTTCACATACCACTTGCCCCAGGTTGTAAGCTCGTCAATAACCTTCTGCTGGTCGAAGTCGATATCCGCGCCCATCAGGTAGTCGTAATTGCCGTTTTCCGTGTCGACGTCAGACTGCCAGCCGTGGCCTTTCAGGAGGTAGACGGCGCCCTTTTTCCGGCTGTCGTCCCAGTCCACCCCGTCGAAGCAGGAAGAGTCCCAGATGAAGTCCGAGTACTTGCCCTTGCGGCCCGGGAAGTTGAAAACTGTCCAGGCCTTGATGGTTTCCTCCCCTGAGACAGGCAGGGTGCGGTTGTTCCCGGCATACTCCGTGGCGGAGAGCTCCTCGTAGTCATCTGCCCCGATCATGTGATTCAGGACGATGTCTGCATAGACATCAAGACCGGCCTTTTTTGCTGCAGCCACGGCCTTCACGTATTGCTGTTTTGTCCCATATTTCGTGGGTACGGAGCCCTTCTGGTCGAACTCGCCAAGGTCGTACTTGTCATATACGGCATAGCCGACGCCCTGATCACCGAAGGCGCCTTTCGTAGCCGGCGGGAGCCAGAGGCCGGTGAAGCCTGTACCTGCGAGCGCCGCGGCCTCCCCGTCAATAAGCCTCTGCCACAGGCTATGGTCACAGGGGAGGTACCACTCAAAAAATTGCATCATGACGCCATGTTTAGAACTGTTCATTTGTCACCCCTTGCCCGTGGAGCCGAAGCCGCCTGTGCTGCGGGCCGTATCGGATAGCTCATCCGTCTCTTCGAAGTCAACTGCAAGGAAGGGCATGATGACAAGCTGGGCAATGCGCTCGCCGGCAGTTACAGGCCGCTCCACATCCGAATCGTTGTGGAGAGGGACTTTGAGTTCGCCTCTGTAGTCGGCGTCAATCACGCCTACGCAGTTGGCCGGACGGAGGCCTTCTTTTGTAGCAAGGCCGCTTCTTGCGAAGACTGCACCGAAGTATCCTTCCGGAATTTCCATGGCAAGCCCCGTGCCTACAAGTACGGTCTGCCCCGGTGCAATCATGGTTTCATCCGTTGTATATAGATCATATCCTGCTGCGGCACTGCTGCCCCGGGTCGGGATGATGGCATTTTCATTCAGACGCTTGATTTTCATTTTTTCTTACCTTTCTTTTTCACGCTGTATCCAAAAGTCCCGAGCTTCTTACCCAGGGCAAAATAGGTCCCGTGGGAATAGACGATGGGGCGGGCGTCTTCGAGGTGGAAGGTTCCTTTTTCATCAAGATATGCGTTGTCGCAATGGACCGCTGCCACTTCCGCCAGGAAAAGAGTATGGCTACCGAGGGGCTTCTCTTCGGTCACCCGGCACTCGATGGAGACCGGAGCTTCTTTGACATAAGGGCTTTTAACTTCCGTTCCGGGAACCGGGGTCAGATGACATTCCTTCCACTTGTCCACATCCCGGCCGCTTCTCACCCCGCAGAAATCCGTAGCTTTGGCAAGAGCCTCATTTGTGAGGTTTACCGTAAACTCGCCTGTCGCTTCAATCATGTGGTAGGAGTATCGCTCCGGGCGGACGGAAATTGACAGCATCGGAGGATTCGTGCAGACAGTCCCGGTCCAGGCCACGGTAAAAAGATTGATGTGTCGGTTCCCGGAAGTATCTTCTGCTCTGTCCATATCCAAACCTGTATTCCACTGCCTGTCTGCGCAGGCCACAAGCACCGCAGGAACCGGGTAGAGCATGTTTCCGGGCTTGAAGTCGATTTTTCCTTCGGACATGTGGCTTCCTTTCTCATTCCATCATGCACTTTCACCATTATATACAATCTTTTTGTTTCACGCAGAATTTTTTGCAGGGGTGTCAAAATTTGAAAACGGCTAGTTTTTGCCCCCAGCAGTCGACAGGAGGGGTGTCAAAATTTGAAAACGGCTAGTTTTTACCCCCAGCAGTCGACAGGAGGGGTGTCAAAATTTGAAAACGGCTAGTTTTTGCCTCCAGCAGCCGGCAAGAGGGGTGACAAAATTTGAAAATGGCTTGATTTTACCCCAGGCGGTCGGCAAGAGGGGTGTCAAAATTTGAAAACGGCTAGTTTTTGCCCCCAGCAGTCGACAGGAGGGGTGTCAAAATTTGAAAACGGCTTGATTTTACCCCCAGCAGCCGGCAGGAGGGGTGTCAAAATTTGAAAACGGCTAGTTTTTACCCCCAGCAGTCGACAGGAGGGGTGTCAAAATTTGAAAACGGCGGATATTTGCCCACGCGAGCGAATATCCGCCGTTTTTTCTGCTTTTCCGGCCGCGTCATGCCATGATATCCGCCTTTGCCTTGGCGTCTTCAATCTTTTCATTCAGCCGCTTCATGGGGATGGAAAGGACAAGGCCCATGAAGAGGGAAGCGCCGACCCAGGTGCCCAGGCCGGAGAGGTAGATCCAGTAGTTGGCCCCGTACATGCCGCCGATGCACTCCCGGCAGGCGTTCATGCCGTAGGCGAAGGGCATGTAGGTGTACAGGACCTGGTAGAGCTTCGGCAGGACTTCCACTGGGAAGGTGCCGCCGGAGCCTGCCACCTGAATGACCATGAGGACGATGGAGACCGCCTCGCCGACCACCCCGAAGGCGTACTTCAGGGAGAAGTTCAGGAGGGTGAAGGTGAAAGAGATCACGGAACAGGCGAACCAGTAGAGGAAGGCATGCTTCATCTGAATGCCGCAGAAGAAGATGGCTCCGAGGACCGTCAGCAGGGTCTGGGCCTGACCGATGGCGAAGAAGACCAGATATCTTCCGAAGTACTCCTGGTAGGTATGAATCTTTTTGGCTCCGCGCACGTGCTCCACATTCGTGTGAATCAGGGCAATCAGGATCAGGGCCCCGACCCAGATGGAAAGGACGACGTAGAAGGGAGAAGTGGCAGAGCCGTTATTTGCTACGGCAAAGACCGGCTTCTCCGTCACCTCCACGGGGGAGGTGATGAAGCTGGAGATGATTGAAGGGTCCTCCCGCAGGATGTCCAGGAAGTTCTGATACTGCTCGTTCGTCGTGGCGGAGTTCATCTTCCCAATCATCTCTTCGAGGGCCGTCTTCATTTCCGCCACCTGGTCTCTGGACTTTTCCAGGGATTCGGTGCCCATGCCCATCATGGCCGGGTAGTTGCCCAGGATGCTTGCTACCGCGTCTATGGAGGTGCTGGACGTATTCAGAAGGTCCTCGGCCTCGTCCAGAGAAGAGCGGAGGGAGGAGAGCATCTGATTCATCTGGGGCTCCACAATCTGCTCGTAGGTATCGGCCAGGGCTTCGACATTGTCAGCGGTGGTGTCAAGGTCTTTTGCAAAGGCGGACAGCTCCGATGAAGCGTCTGAAGAAGTCCCGTCCGCCGCCTTTTCAATGGCGTCTAAGTCCGCGTACAGGCGGTCGAAATCGGCATTGACCTTCTTTATGTCTTTCGAATAATCGCCTCCGTCCACCCGTTCCGTCGTCGCAATCGACTGGTTGACGGCGGACTTGATAGCGGTCAGGGCCGTCTTCAGGCCGGAGACATTGGCGGCGGCCGTAGAGGACGAGGCCGAAGTTTTGATGGAAAGATCCGATACCGCATCCGAAATGGCCCGGATTTCTTTGGCTGCCTTCCGCAGAGACCCGGTCACCATGGTGCCGGCGGTATTGGCCGTATTGGAGGCGGCCTCGGCCGCGCTCTGGGCCGAATCAATGGCAAGACTTCCCGACTCTATGATGGAGTCCATCTCATCGGTCATGGAAGAAGCGGCCGTCATCAGGGAATCCGTCGTGTGAATCAGGCTGATGTAGGAATTGAGGATGGCCTCAATCGTGGCCAGGTCCGTATCCAGGGTGTGCATGCGGGAAATCGTCGCATCTGCAAAGGACTGTTGGCGGTCTTCGGAAATGGCATAGGAGGAAATCTGCAGGACGGAATCAGCCAGGGTGCCGACGAAGGATTTGTTTACCTCGCCCTGGACCGTAGTCTTGACTTTTGCCGTAATCTTCGGGGCGATGGCGTTTTTCTTCTCGTTCTCATAGTAGTCCAGATGGGGGTGGGTCGGGTCCCCGCCCAGGAAGGAAATCATATCCCGGGAGAAATCCTGGTCCATGACCAGGGCGGCATAGTAGGTTCCCTTCTTCACGCCCTCGATGGCATCGGCTCCGGAGTCCGTGAAGACCCAGTGGATGGTCTTGTTGGCCTTGAGGTTGTCGATGACCTGACTGCCGATATTGACTTTAATCGAATCGACCGTGGTTCCCTTGTCCTCCGAGCAGACGGCTACGGGGAGGTTTCCCGTGGAAGAGGGGCCATAGGGATCCCAGTTGGAGAGAATATTGAACCAGGCATAGAGGCAGGGGATGACGGTCAGTCCCATGACCACCATGATGGCCACCACATTTGTAAATATTCGCTTCGCGTCCGTCGCGAAGATGCGGAAGATATTAAGCATTGTCGTCGTCCCCGCTGTCCTTGTCAGCAAGCTTTTCCTTCAGGCGGTCCAGAAGCTTTTCCTTCCCGCTGCCCAGCTTCTCCAGGGCCTTTTCCTTTCCGGTTCCCAGAGTCTCGATGGCTTTCTCCGTGCCGGTGCCGATGATTTCCTTCGTGGTTTCAGCTCCCTCGGAAATCATCTCTTTGGCCGCCGTCCTCCGGTTGTCGATGCGCTCCCGAATGTCCTGCTTCGTTTCCTCAATCTTCTCATCGATTTCGACGGTCCGGTCAATGACCGCGTCCGAAGCGGCCGCCACCGAATGTCCGAGCAGGACGTCGTTCTTCTCGTCCTCGTCCCGGAAGCCGAATTCCTTCATCTTCTCCTGCAGGACATAGTCGGTGTACTCGACGTAGATCAGATACCCGGCGATTCCGAACAGAGAGATAATCCAGAGAATCAGGAATATGAGCTTGGAGTCGGAGTTCGCAAAGGAGAGAATCAGGAAGACCAGGGGGAGTATGGGGTTCAGGCGGATGCCCACCCGGATCCGGTGCTGGTTTTCCGCATGCAGCTTTTCCTCATAGGCCTGGATTTCCCGGTACCTGGCCTCATAGTCCTTTTTAAGGACCTCTTTTGTTTCATCTGTATTTTCAGAGACTGCAGTTTTTGTTTCGTCCATACTAATGTAGTTCTCCGGCGTTTCCGCCAAACGTTACACTTGCAGAAAAAGTTCCTGCTTTGCATTATTCATAAGACTAGAAGAGGCGGCTGTCCTCCATCCGACGGTGCATGAACTTGTTCAGACGGCGGAAGGGCTTCCGGATCAGGAGGCCGATGACCAATGCCACGACGATGAAAATCGAAAGCTCCAGAAGGTAGAGGGCGAAGGCCCCGTCGTATAGGCCTCCGATGGTCTCCCGCATGGCGTTGATCGCGTACGGAAACGGGAAGAAGAGGTAGACCTTCTGGAAGAAGTCGGGAAGAAGCTCAATCGGGTAGGTGCCCGACGAGCCCGCAATCTGGATGACGACGGCGACGACTGCGATGGCCTTTCCCACATCTCCGAAGGCCAGGACCAGGGAGTAGATGAGGAGGGAGAAGACCATAGAGGTAAAGGCGCAGGCGAACCAGAAGAGGAAGGGGTTCAGGCACTGGACTTTAAAATAATATAGATCGCCGAGGACCGTCACCAGGGTCTGGGCCTGGGACAGGATGAAGTAGATGATGTAGCGGCCGAAGAACAGTTCCGTCTGGGTCGCTCCGGGGTATTTCGACGACTTGGCTTTGGTTTTCAGGATGGCGGCAAGGACCAGGGCCCCGACCCAGATGGACAGGGTCGTGTAGAAGGGGGTGACAGCCGAGCCGTAGTTTTCGACCGGATAGATGACATTGTCCGTGATCTGGACGGGCTCCGAGAAGAAGTCCGAATACTTTTCCGGGTCCCCGGACAGGGTGTTCATGATGATCGTAAGCTCCTGGCTGTGCTCCACATCCTCGACCTTTCCGGTGGCCTCGGTCAGGCGGTCGGAGATGAGGCCCAGAAGGTCGGAGGTCTTGGTCAGGGAGTCCTGGGCGCTGGTCAGGGAAACCTGCAGGGCGTCGAAGACATTGCCCATGCCGGCAATCGTCCTGGACAGGGAGTTCAGGAGATTGCTGATATTTCCGACCACATCGGTCAGACTTTGGAGACAGGCGTCCACATTGGGACGGATGTCGTTTTCAAAGGTGTATTCCGTCCCCTTCAGTTCTTTCAGGATGGCTTCAATCTCGTCAGCCGCTTCCGTTTCTGCCAGGGCTGTATCCGTGACGGCTGTGTCACCGGCAGTCGTGGCGATGGTATTGTTGAGCTGGGTCCTTAGAGCAATCAGGCTGTTATAATAGGCGGTCAGGGTTGAGCCGATATTGTTGGCCGCCTGGCGGTAGTAGGCGTAGTTTTCCGCCACCTTGTCCAGAGCGTCCCCGGCCTGTTCGGCATAGCCGGAGGCCTGCTTCATGGCAGTGGAAGCAGAATCTGTCAGGGCAGCGGCCTTTTCCAGGGCTTCAGACATCTGGGCTTCCGTGCTGTCCTTGCTGTCCCGGACTTTTTCATATTCGGCTTCGGATGTCGCCGCCAGAGATTCGAGGGCGGTGGCGGATTCGGACATGGAATCGGCTGTGTCCGAGACACCTTTTTGGATGGTTTTCCAGTCGTCGTCTGAAATATTTGCTCTTGTAGGGTCAGGATTGCTCATCCCGTTGATTGTTTCGGCTGTACTCTGCGCAGCTGTTGCGGCGCTTCGCATGGCGACAGCCGATGATGATGTCACCTGGGCCGTTGTTTTGAGCGTATCTACGAGTTCATTATAGGTATTGTCGAGATTCTCCTGATTGTCGGCATCCTTGAGCTGCTTCGACAGATCCGCCATGATGGCCGCAGAAGACGTGAGTTCGGCGGAGGCCTGATGGCAGGTCTTGGCGGACTTTTCGATATCCTCCTTCGTGGGGATGACCTTGTTCATCTCCTCTTCCGAAGGCAGGTAGGTCTGTCCGACAGACCGGTTCAGGGCGTCGATGTCGTCAGGGCGGCAGAGCTGACAGCGGCCCCCATCTTTCCCACATCCCCGCTCAGCTTGCCCTGGCGGAGCTTTTCCTGCATGGAGGACAGGTGCCCCTCGGCCGTGTCCATCGTGATCTTCACATTGTCCATGTAGTAGTCGAGGGTGAGCCCGGTCATCTGAATCTGATTTCCGGTCTCGTCGAGAGAGGCCCTGGTGGAATCA
>ONBT01000018.1 GCA_900316075.1 uncultured Lachnospiraceae bacterium
TGCGGTTTCTCTCCGTACAGAGTGAGGAAGACAGCCCGTCGGAGTTCGTACGGGAGGCGCTGACACTGGCGCCGGTGACGAGGATCAAGATGAGGGGATAGAAAAGAAGAAAATATGTTCACATCCGACGACATCGAAGTATTCACCCAGTCCAGCATCCGAATCACCGACCGCGGGCGGCGTATCTACATCGACCCGTTCCAGATGCGGGAAGAGCCGCGCGATGCGGATTTCATATTGATCACGCACGACCATTACGACCACTTCTCGTCGGAGGACATCGCGAAGGTGACGAGCGGGAAGTCCGTTCTGATTATTCCTGAAAAGCTGTCCGAAGCGGCGCAGCAGGTTGCCGGTAGCGTCGGGAAGATCGTGACGGTGACGCCCGGGACGTGCGCTGCGACATTGCCTGCGTACCCATCGGCGGCACCTACACGATGGACGCCCGGAAGGCCGCAGAGCTCATTAATAATATAAAGCCCCGTGTCGCCATTCCCACCCATTACGGCAGCATCGTCGGTAAGAAGGAAGACGCGGACGTCTTCGCCGCTGCCGTGCGCGAGCCGGTGAGGGTGGAAGTGAAAATGGAGTACTGAGGATTGCTGTATGTTTTGTTTCGGAAACGCTGCGCCCTATTTTGAAGGGCAGATAATTGAAAACAGTCGGGAGGACTATCGGGCTGCCGTGAGGTTCGGAGATGTCCGCTGCGGGCAGAAGGCAATCTATTTCCACCACGACGGCGCTTTATATTATCTTCCCTATACCTGCATTGACGAAACAACGGCACTGGTGCTGAACGAGCATCATTCCTGCTGCAGCGGCGATTCGACGATGGAAGTGCATAAACTTCTGGTGAAGGCCGACGGGCAGGACATCTACCTGGAATTCGTAAGCGGCAGTGACTGTCAGCGGGCAGAGGATATGATTAAAAGAGGTCAGGTTGAATTTGTAGGAGGTCAAGGAGTATGAAGACAGCAGTCCGTTATTATTCAAGATCGGGAAACACAAAAGCTTTGGCGGAGGCGATTGCCAAAGGAGCAGGTGTTCCTGCTGTTTCTGTGGATGCGCCGGAGGCAACGCTTGCTGAATGCGTCGATGTCCTGTTCATTGGTGGAGCTCTCTATGCCTATGGCCTCGACAGCCATCTGAAGGCATATCTTTCCGGGCTTGACGGGAGCAAGGTGAAGATGGCCGTTGTATTCTCAACCTCCTGGCTGTCAAAGCATTCATTGGCCTTGATCAAAGATGGGCTGAGCGCAAAGGGAATTGTGGTTGAAGAGAAGACGCTCTATGCGAAGAACAGGCCATCTGCAGAGTATCTGCAGGAAGCAGAAGAGTTTGCAAAGAAGTATGTTTCAGAGAACTGATACGGGATATCCATATGTAGATTGAAAGGACGGAATCTTATGAGAAAAGATTTTGGCGCAAAGCCCTGGAATGCCGCATGAAGTCATATAACGCCGAGACAGGGCTGCTGGTGGCTGACATCGTGAATGTCAATGCAGATGAGCGCATCCTGACAGATGGCGCCATTGATCCTTCCAAATGGACGCCGATCATCTTTGACAGCGTGGCTCACACCTATCGGGCATTCGGCCCGGTTGTCGGGAAGGCTTTTTCGGATGGGAAGAAGATAGGATAAAGTCCATGAGTAATATGCGCGACCTTCATCCCGGTGACATCGTTCAGCACTTTAAGCGGGAACTAATAGACGAAAATGACCGGGCAGCAAACAGGTATCTCTACCGGATTGTCGGCGTGGCAACGCATTCAGAAACGCGTGAGCAGCTGATGGTCTATCAGGCTCTTTATGGCGACTTTGGCATCTATGCCCGCCCGCTTACAATGTTCCTGAGCGAGGTCGACCATGAGAAATATCCGCAGGTGAAACAGAAGTATCGGTTTGAGAAGGCGCAAGATTTCTGAAGATGACCGAAGAGAAGAAGTCTGAATCATTAACTGCCCACGACAGCACAATCCGCGAGCCCCTCTTTGAGTTTCTTGAGCTTCAGATGCAGACCTATCTGGTGGTCGTCGACTTCCGCCGTCGCAGGAACAAGCAGGGTGAGGAATACGGCATGCCGGTCTGCTACTATGAGTGGCCGGAAGACAAGTGGGGCTATGATCTCGTGACGGGCGCTTACGCTGAAGTTTTGAAATTTCTACTTACATCACGCAGAAAAATGTGATAAGGTAACCAACAATTAATGGTAGTCGCAGATGAGAGAGTCGAGACGAAAGTTTCCCGGCTCTCTCATTTTTTGCGTTCAGGGCAAATCAAAGGAGAAGAAAAATGCCGAAAACAAAATTTGAAAACCTTATATTTACAGCAGTCATGGCATTTGTCATGGTGTATGGGATGATCTGATACAACATTTCCTTGAATATGGGAGGCTGCACAAACCAGGTGTTTCTGCTGGCTTTTGGGGAACTGAAGATTATGTGGCCGGTTGCCATCGTACTGGAGCTTCTCATCGCAGGGAGGCTGGCACCGAAGCTGGCTTTTACCTTTATGAAGCCGACAGACCGGCCGCAGTTTATTACTTATGCGATATCGTTCTGCATCTGCGCAATCATGTGCCCGATGATGAGCCTCATTGCGACATTCCTTTTCAAGGAACCAAGTCTAGGCACATTTGCACAGACATGGGCTCTGAACCTGCCTGCAGCCTATGCTATGCAGTTCATCATTGCCGGACCGCTTGTCCGCTTCCTTTTCAGGTCCCTGTTCCGGAGAAAGAAGATTGTGAAACTGGATGAGAACGCTGAAAGAAAAGCTGCTACGACCTGTGGCGGGTAGAGAACGGCAAGATCGCAGAGCACTGGGACATCATGGAGACGATTGCTGATCGGACGAGAAAAAGAGATACGGGAATTGAACAGATTGTATGATGATGGCCGTGCTGAGTTAGTGGCGATCTATGGCGGTCGGCTGCACTTGTGGCCACATTACTGCATATCAAATAATAGAATTCGCTGTGGGGGAGGCTTCGGCCTCCTCTATATTTTTCTCCGCATCAGGTGTGTTTCGTGCTATGATGACCTTACCTTTAGCAATTCAATTTACGAGAAAGAGGGAAAACGATGATGAAAAAAGTAGTACTTGCCGGCGGGGGCGTTCTGGGGGTTCAGATTGCCCTGATGAGTGCCTATACGGGGCATGACACGACATTCTGGCTGCGGAGCGAGGGCTCGATCGGACGGACACAGCCGAAAATCGACCATTATGAAGGCGCAATCCTCGCTGAACTGGAAGGGGCAAGAAAACTGATCGGAAATCCGATGGCTGCCTACCTCTATCCGCGCGGCCTGTTTGCAAGTCCGGCAGAGCTTACACAGGAAAAGATCGATGAGAATATCGCCCGGGCAAAGAAGAACTTTGCTGAACTTCTCCACATTGAACTCGATATGGGGAAGGCTTTCACGGATGCGGACGTTGTGATCGAAGCAATGTCGGAAGACCTTTCCGCCAAAGAGGAACTCTTCAAGAAAATGCAGGCGTATCTGCCGGAAAAGACCATTCTTCTTACGAATTCTTCGACCCTGCTTCCTTCTGTCATGGCTCCGTTTACCGGTCGGCCGGACCGCTTCTGCGCCATGCATTTTGCAAACTCCATCTGGAGGCAGAACACTGCGGAGATCATGGGAGAGGCAGAGACCGCGCCTTCCGTATATCAGGCAACGGTTGATTTCGCGCGTGAGATTAATATGATTCCACTGGAACTTCACAAGGAGCAGCCGGGCTATATCCTGAATTCCATGCTGGTGCCTTTTCTGATGTCTGCCGGAATGCTTTTGGCAAAGGGTGTTTCAGATCCTGAGACAATTGACAAGACCTGGCAGCTGGGTACCGGAGCTCCGAAGGGTCCTTTCCAGATCTTTGATATTGTAGGACTCGATACGGCTTATAATATTGTAATCATGCAGCCGGAAGCGCAGACGGACGGGACCCCGCTCAATATTTTTGCAGGAATTCTCAAGGAAAAAATCGATAAGGGTGAGAAGGGCATCAATTCCGGCAAGGGCTTCTATGATTATTCACAGCAGAGGTAACAGCTGAACGCAGGCGAAGAACCACCTGCGCTTTCTTTCCGTACAGGGCGATGAGGACAGCCCGTCGGAGTTTGTGCGGGAGGCGCTGACTTTGGCTCCGGTGATGAGGTTGAGCATGAGGGGATAAAGTTGGGGATTTTGTAAAGGAGCATTTTTATGAACATGCTGATTCCAATTCTCATTATTGTTGCATCCAATACCGTCTACAATATCTGTGCCAAGTCTACACCGGAAGGAATCAATACATTTGCATCACTGACCGTGACGTATCTGGTCGCTGCGGGAGCTGCTCTGGCTATGTTTTTCATCACCGGACGGGATCGAAACCTCTCTGCAGAGCTTGCTAAAGTCAACTGGTCGCAGATTGCGCTTGGAATCTCAATTGTCGGGCTTGAATCCGGGTTTATCCTGGCCTTCCGCGCAGGCTGGAAGATCGGCCTGGCACAGCTTGTCGCAAGCGTAACGGTTTCCTGCATTCTGATTATTATTGGCTATCTGGTTTATAAAGAGGTGCTTTCCGTTCGGCAGTTTGTCGGAATTGGAATTTGTGCTGTAGGCCTGTTCCTGATTACAAAATAAACAAGACCTTCAGCTACGGCGATTCTTTTTTGGAAAAATATGGCTCTTAATTTTTCTCAATTCCCCAGCAGCTTCAATCCTGCAATCCCGCAGACGATCATGATAATGCAGATGATCTGTGCCGGGGTCAGGACTTCGTGATACATGAGGACTCCGCACAGGGTTGTTCCGATGATCCCCATTCCGGTCCACAGGGCATAGGCTGTCCCGAGAGGCAGCTTCTTCAGCGCCAGGGCAAGAAAGATCGCACTTGCCACATAAAAGACAACGGTGATCACAGTCGGCAGGACACGGGAAAATCCTTCCGATGCCTTCATTGCCATCGCCCAGGTGATTTCTGACCCGCCAGCCAGAAGCAGCATTAACCATTCCATAATAATTCCTCCAAAAAGAAAGTGCACCTGCGGTCCGTATCTTCTAAGGCCTAACGATACGGTGCAGCTGCACTGACAGATCTGCCCGGCGGCAGAGTATATGAAACTTGGGAAACTATAGCATAAACCTCAAAGGAAAGAAAGCATTATCTTAACAGTATCTTCCCTGTCCGGTTGAATGTTACGATTATCTGAAGCTGCTGGATGTGAAGCATATCCCCGAGGCGGCTTACCGGGATGTGGTCACCGGATGCCGGGCTTTGTATGAGAAAATGGAGACATGAATCATGGCGGATAGAAAAAAATAATGAAAGACCTGAAGAGTGAACTGAGGGGAGGATGACATGAAAAAAATCCGGTCGTATATCAATTATCTCAGGGTGCGGATCAGGAGAGACCCGGTTGCCTTTCGGATATATTCCATCCTGCGGGTCCTGGTCATCCTTGTGGCAATCCGCCAGCTCGTGGCAGGGAATTTCGAGGGATTTGCCATCTGCATCCTGTCTTTATTATTATTTCTGCTTCCAAGTCTTTTGGAGGATCACTTCAAGATTGAGATACCGACGGCGTTTGAGATCATCATCTATCTTTTCATTTTTGCAGCGGAAATCCTGGGAGAAGTGGATGCGTTCTATACGGCCATTCCGGGCTGGGATACGATGCTGCATACCATCAATGGTTTTCTGGCGGCTGCGGTCGGCTTCTCTCTGGTGGACCTGTTGAACCGGCACAGTAAGCGTGTAGACCTCTCGCCTTTCTATCTGGCGCTTGCCGCCTTCTGCTTTTCCATGACGATCGGCGTTTTGTGGGAATTCATTGAATGTGCTGCGGATCTTTTCTTCGGGCAGGATATGCAGAAGGATTTCATCGTTCAGAGCTTTCAGTCGGTCACCCTGGATCCGACGCACAGCCAGAAGATCATTGCCGTCAAGAATATCACGGATACGGTCATCCATACGGCTGACGGGAAGACTTATACGATCGAAGGCGGATATCTCGACATCGGGATCCTGGATACGATGAAGGATCTTTTCGTGAACTTCATCGGGGCCGTTGTCTTCAGTACGCTGGGCTACTTCTATGTAAAGAGAAGAGAAAAGCTGAACAAAGAAGTGAACCGGGCGGACAAACTGACCAGAAGTCTGATCGTGCGGAATATCATGGACGAGGATGAAGAATTCCGGGCAGAGGAAGATCAGTACCAGGTGAATCAGGAAGCAGCGATTCGTGCGGCAGAGAAGAAAAAGAAAAAATAAAGACAGGAAAAACGCGGCTGGCCTGCTGGCAGGGGTGGCTCAGGCGGCATAGATTGCCTGTATTGCATGAAAATAATCAGGGCAGGCACAGTCCCCTTCCGGACCGCGCCTGCCTCAGATGCTGCCACCTTGTTATCCAAAATCTTGACGACGATATCAACAGATGATACCATTTGTGTATGGGAAGCAAAAACAAAAAGACATGGGATGAAATCTTTTCGAATCCGGTGAAGTCTGATATTCCTTGGATTGATATCGAGGCTTTATTTAGGGTTGCCGGGGCAGAAATTACGGAAGGCAACGGTTCCCGTGTCCGGGTGAAACTTCATGATGTAAGAGCTGTATTTCATCGTCCGCATCCTGAAAATGTGACGGACAAGGGGGCAGTGAAGTCGGTTCGCAGATTTTTGCAGGAGGCGGAGGTGAAAAGAGATGACCTATAAGGGCTATGAGGGTGTTGCGGATTTTGATGAAGAAGCCCGCATTTTTTCAGGGGAAGTCATCGGGTTGAAGGATGTTATTACCTTTCAGGGTTCCTCAGTGGATGAGTTGGAACAGGCCTTTCATGATTCGGTCGATGACTATCTGGCTTGGTGCAAGGAGGATGGTGTAGATCCGGATAAACCATATTCCGGGAATTTCCTTCTCCGGTTTGATCCGGCCCTTCATCGAAGAATCGCTACGGCAGCTAAGAAAAGGAAGGTTTCCATCAACAAATATATGGAGCAGGCAGCCGAGGATGAATTGAAGCAGGGATGACTTGATATTGATCGGCCCGGGAGGACCAGGTTCAATCTACTTAGCGGGAAGTCTTCCCGCTATTTTTTGTAGGCAACGAGCCAAGGAGGTTCCGTACATGCTCGCATGTGAAGGAACCTCTTTGGCGACTGCAATCAGCGAAACAGCCGAAGGCTGTGAGCTGGTTGCAGCGTTGCTGCATCGAGTAGGGGGATGAAATCCTCCTGTTCGATATTGTAAAGAGGGGTTCAAAATGAGAATAGAGAAGACAATCTGGATTCAGCACAGAAGACCCTGAATCGGATGCTGGAGTATGTGGCTGTGCTGATTGTCACGTCCTGCCTGATACCGATTCTCGTCCTGGTTCTTCTTGTCAGCCTGAGCAATGCAATACTCGGGACGAATCTGGAACTGAAACCGGTGCATCTGCGCCGCCCCATGAAGAAGAAAGAAGAATAATGTATGGACCGACAGAAGATTCAGGAGGCCTTTGACTCCTATGTGCAGGGCTTCGACCTCAATAATCCAAAGATCCGCCTAGAGATTGCGGAAGACGTATTTGAAAAAGAAGAGGCGGCATTTGCGAGAGCCAGCCGTCTGGCCGGAGAATCAGCGGAAGACACGGCCTGGCTGATCGGAATGCTTCATGACATCGGCCGCTTTGAGCAGCTGAGTAGGATATGGGAATTCTGAATCTCTACGCCTGCATCGGTTACCCGGTCACAGAGGATGAGTACCTGACCAGGAACAGTGCGGAGTTTCACGCCCATCGTGGCTTTGTCAGGGTCGGAGAATTTCACCAGTACGGCTATAAATTCGGACGTTGGTATGACATGATCTTTTTGCTTCATTATTTTTGTTAATTATCCGCAGAATCTGCCCCGTGCAGTTTCTCCGGTTCTTGTGATGTTGCCCTTGCTATGGAAAAGTGCTACTTTTAAAACAAGCGCTGTAAGTTTCCGGCACTTTTTCTGTTGGTTTTGATTTTTCAGTTTTCGGGGGAAAGTATGAAAATTCAGGATTTTTGTGACATGCAGAAATTCAATGACCTGATGGTGCAATGGGGAAAGGCGACAGGACTGGCCACAGTCGCTGTCGGCGCTGATGGAGAGTACATTTCCGACTGCATCAACTTCACGGATTTCTGTATCAAGTATACCCGGGGCAATCCCGAAGGATGCCGCCGGTGCGTGAAGAACGACCAGGAAGGGACAGGCGTTTATGAATGCCATGCCGGCCTCATGGATTTCGGCATTCCCCTGACTCTTTCCGATGGGACCGTCCTGGGCAGTGTAATCGGAGGTCAGGTCCTTCCGCAGAAGCCGGATGAGGAAAAGTTCCGGGCCTATGCCCGGGAACTGGGAATCGATGAGGACCAGTATGTCGAGGCGCTGAAGAAGGTCACCATCAAAACTCCGGAAGAGATTGATGCCTCGGCCCATCTTCTCGGAGATGTACTGAATATGTATATCCGTTCCTGCTATACTGAGGCCACGAACGGGAAACTGATGAAAAAGATGGAGGACGGCATTGCAAAGGCAGCCGGACAGATTGAAGATATCAAGGAAGTCAACAGCAATATCACAAACTTTGGCGGCCGGCAGAAGATCCTTGCCCTGAATGCTTCCATTGAGGCTGCGCGGGCCGGAGAAGCCGGAGCCGGGTTTGCCGTCGTTGCTACGGAAGTGCAGAAACTGGCAACGGATATGTCGAAGGCTTCATCGGATATCACTGCAGAATTGAATCAGCTGATCAGCACCATTGAGAGCATTTCTCAGGAATGAGCAGGCTGTGGCAGTATCGGAGAAAGGATTACCGGGACAATGTGTTCGTGATCTTTGCCGGATCTATTGTCCCGGATGAGATCGCCTCATCCACCCAGAGCTGCAGGGCGTCGACGGTCAGCGACAGCTCTTCCAGCTTCTCTTTGACGTCCGTGAAGTCCTTGATTTCCGTGTCGTCGACCTTTCCGTCGGAGGCAATCTCGAAAAGACTCCAGCCCTGGTTATTTTGACAAACAAACCTTTTCTCGGGTCTGCTTCGCAGCCCTCGCGCATCCCGTGAACTATATCGTTTGGTCTCATTAATGATATAGTATTGAACCTGCTTCCTGTACCCGGGTTTCGTCCGTTGGCGGGACACCGGACAGGCGGTAGGAGAGGCCGAGATCCGCATATTTGCTGACGCCCAGGGTGTGATAGGGGAGAATTTCGACCCGCTTTACATTGGAAAGGGTGTCGAGGAAGGCCCTGAGCTTCGTGAGATCCTCTTTCGTGTCGGTGACGCCGGAAAGGAAGGCACCTGTCTTTTCATCCGCATCGGCTCCCGCTTTTTCCGGCAGGAGGACGTGACGGATCCACACATCCTTTTTCATAGCATCGAGCTCCCGGGCCATGGCAAGAATCTGTCTGTTCCCCACCCCGGTCAGCTTTTTGTGCTTTTCTTCATCAATTGCCTTGATGTCGAGAAGGACTGTATCCGTGACCTTCATCAGGCTGAGAAAATCAGTGTGCCAGGGGTCTTCTTCGGTATAGATTCCTCCGCTCGTGTCGAGGCAGGTGGAGATGCCTTCGGCCTTTGCCCTTTCGAAG
This sequence comes from uncultured Lachnospiraceae bacterium, assembly GCA_900316075.1. Classification (GTDB taxonomy): domain Bacteria; phylum Bacillota; class Clostridia; order Lachnospirales; family Lachnospiraceae; genus RUG306. Next base: position 9,592 of record ONBT01000018.1, read on the forward strand.
AGCTCTGTCACGAAGGGCAGTTGCAGGAGGGGCTCCCCGCCGGAGACCGTGATGCCGCCCTCCTCTCCCCAGTAGGGCCGATAGCGGAGGGCTTTCTTCAGGATCTCTTCTGCAGAATATTCTGTACCTTCTTCTGCCTTCCAGGTGTCCGGATTGTGGCAGAAGGCACACCGCAGGGGGCAGCCCTGCAGGAAGACGACGAAGCGGACACCGGGTCCGTCGACGGAGCCGAAGGATTCGAAGGAGTGCACGTTTCCTTTCATTAGTCATTCCCTTTCAAAGAGAGGCAGCCAATGGCTGCCCCGAACTTTTTACAGATGAACTTTTTTCAAGCAATTATGCATTCTGAATTATGCATTGATCACAGTGCTTTGTGGCAGGTCCGGGCGATGACGTCCCGCTGCTGCTCCTTCGTCAGGTCGATGAACTTCACGGCGTAGCCGGAAACCCGGATCGTGAAGTTCTGGTACTCGGGCTTTTCCGGATGCTCCATGGCGTCGATGAGCTTGTCGGTGTCGAAGACATTCACGTTCAGGTGATGGGCGCCCTGATTGAAGTAGCCGTCGAGGACGCGGACGAGATTCTCTACCCGTTCATCTTCGCTGTGACCAAGGGCACCGGGCGACATGGTCTGGGTATTGGAGATGCCGTCCAGGGCCTCCTCATAGGGCAGCTTGACAACGGAATTCAGGGATGCCAGAAGGCCGTTCTTCTCCGCCCCGTAAGCCGGGTTGGCGCCGGGAGAGAGGGGCTCGCCTGCCTTGCGGCCGTCGGGCAGGGAACCCGTGGCCTTACCGTAGACGACGTTTGACGTAATGGTCAGAATGGAAGTCGTCGGTTCGGAATTCCGGTAGGTGTGGCAGGAACGGATCCTGGCCATGAAGGTCCGAAGGAGCCAGACCGCAATCTCGTCCGCCCGGTCGTCGTCGTTTCCGTAGCGGGGGAAGTCGCCCTCAATCTCGAAGTCCGTCGTGATGCCGCTTTCGTCCCGGATGGCCTTTACCTTGGCATACTTGATAGCCGACAGGGAGTCGACGACGTGAGAGAAGCCGGCGATGCCCGTTGCGAAGGTCCGGCGGAGATCCGTATCAATCAGGGCCATTTCCGCCGATTCATAATAATATTTGTCGTGCATGTAGTGGATCATATTGAGTGTTTCCACATAGCGGTTGGCCAGCCAGTTCAGGACGGCATCGTACTTCTGCATGACCTCATCGTAGTCGAGATATTCGGAAGTAATGGGCGCATACGCCGGCCCGACCTGTTCGTGGGTCTTTTCGTCCACGCCGCCGTTGATCGCATAGAGGAGGGCCTTGGCCAGGTTGGCTCGGGCGCCGAAGAACTGGATCTCCTTTCCGGTCTGGGTGGCGGATACGCAGCAGGCAACAGAGTAGTCATCTGTCCAGATGGGCCGCATGACGTCGTCGTTTTCGTACTGGATGGAGGATGTAATGACGGAGATACGCGCTGCGTATGCTCTGAAATTCTTGGGCAGACGGGAGGAATAGAGGACCGTCAGATTGGGCTCCGGGGAAGGCCCCATATTCTCCAGCGTATGGAGGAAGCGGTAATCGCACTTCGTCACCATGTGGCGGCCGTCGTCGGAAAGACCGGCTACGTCCAGCGTCGCCCATACGGGATCGCCGGAGAAGAGTTCGTTGTAGGACTGGATGCGGGCGAACTTCACCATGCGAAGCTTCATCGTGAAGTGGTCGACCAGCTCCTGGGCTTTCTTTTCCGTCAGTACGCCTTCCTGCAGATCCCGTTCCACGTAGATGTCGAGGAAGGTGGAAACGCGGCCCACGGACATAGCTGCCCCGTTCTGAGTCTTGATGGCTGCGAGATAGCCGAAGTAGAGCCACTGGAAGGCTTCTTTCGCATTCTTTGCAGGGACGGAAATATCAAATCCGTAGGAGGCCGCCATTTCCTTCATTTCCTTCAGGCGCTTGATCTGCTCGGCGATCTCTTCCCGCAGGCGGAACTGGTCGGACCGCATGCCGCTGCGCTCGGTTCCGGCGAAGTCTTCCTTCTTTTTCTCAATCAGATAATCAATCCCGTAGAGGGCCACCCGGCGGTAGTCGCCGACGATCCGGCCCCGGCCGTAGGTATCGGGCAGGCCGGTCAGAATCTTGTTGTGGCGCATGGCATGCATCTCGGGCGTATAGACGTCGAAGACCGCCTCATTGTGGGTCTTGTGGTATTTCGTGAAAATCTCGTGCAGGGCGGGATTCACCTTGTAGCCGTACATCTCGCAGGACTGTTCCGCCATGCGGATGCCGCCGTAGGGCATGAAGGCTCGCTTCAGGGGCTTGTCGGTCTGCAGACCGACGACCTGCTCCATGTCTTTCATGGAATCGTCCATATAGGCTGCCCCGTAGGCCGTGATGGAAGAAACGACCTCTGTTTCCATGTCGAGGACGCCGCCCTTTTTTCGTTCCTCCGCCTGCAGTTCCTGAAGTCTTCCCCAGAGCTTTTCCGTCGCCTCCGTGGGTCCGGAGAGGAAGGACTCATCTCCGTCGTAGGGAGTATAATTTTTCTGGATGAAATCGCGGACGTCAATGACGTCTCTCCATTTCGTTCCGGCAAATCCCTTCCATGCGTCAAAATCGATGTGTCCCATGTGATGTCTACCTTCCTTTCGTCCGGAACTTTTTGTTCCGCAGCAAATTTCGCAAAGTTCTGTTCCGCCCTGGCGCTATGTCAGCAGCACGCAGGAAAGCGGCGCTCCCGCAGCTGTTCCGCCCTGGCGCTATGTCAGCAGCACGCAGGAAAGCGGCGCTCCCGCAGCTGTCCCGCAGCTTCTGCCCCTTGGTTTGCCTTTCGCATAGAAAAAGCCGACCCTCCGGACAGCGGCAGAAACACTTGCGTTGCCCAGACGGTCGGCTCATAGAATACGAATAATCAACCTGTTTTTTCACAGGTCCTTCGTGTCGTACTTCACTCAGGTAATCCTGATTTTTCCGTCAGTCATACGACGGGAAAAGAATAGCAGGTAGAGGACAGGTTTGTCAACAGGAAAATCCGTACTGCCCTGATATAAAAAGAATTGGTTCATATCATACAGATAGTGGTACAATTTACCTATCTGACAGTTGCAGTCAATTTGTAAAGAAGGAGGTTCTCATGGAAGAGAAGCACAAGTCCAAAAGGGGATTCCGGACGACCATGCTTTTGATCGCCCTCGTCCCCATGATTATTGTCGCCATTTTTCTGACGATGGCATCCATTATCCTGCAAAAGAATTCCCTGAAGAACAGCTATCAGGACCGTCTGGAATCCGTCGATGCGATGCTGTATGAGCAATACAAGCGCAGCGCGGATGGTGTCGGTTCCCTGACCTACGATGAGGCAACCGATACGACGACGATGAATGGGGAAGTCATTGCAGGCGGTGATTCTACCCGCATGGAGCAGACTTTCGATACCTACAAGAAGAATTACGATATCGACTGCACCCTCTTTGTCGGCGATACGCGCCGGGTGACTTCCGTTGTTGGAGAAGACGGACAGAAAGCAATCGGCACTCAGGCTTCTGAAGAGGTCATCAACACCGTTCTGAAAAACGGCCAGCCCTACTTCTCTGACAATACGAAAGTGGCCGGGAAAGCTTATTTCGTCTACTATACGCCCATCAAGGACGATACGGGAGCCATTGTCGGCATGTTCTTTACCGGAATTCCCCGGACTGAATTTGAGAATGCCCTGAAGGCATCCATGATGACCATGCTGATTCTTGCAGGGATCCTTCTAGTCATAACGATCATTCTGGTTTCGGTTCTGGCTGGCCGAATCACGAGCTTCATTCTGGATGCGGACAAGGCAAATGCCCAGATTGCAGAAGGCAACCTGACGTTTGAGGTCAACGAAAAATCCATGGCCCGGCAGGATGAGCTCGGTGAGCTTGTGCGCAATGCCGACGCTCTCCGGAACAAGCTGACGGAGGTCATCGGCAAGATCAACGGCAAGGCAGCAGAGATCAAGGATTCCGCCGCCACCATGAGCGAGTCCGCCCGCACGACTGAGGAGAACACCCAGAGTGTCACCCGGGCGGTCGGTGAGATTGCCACCGGTGCCACTTCCCAGGCCGAAACCGTGCAGGAAGGCGTTGAAGCCATCGGGGAGATCGTCAATTCTGTCGGTACCCTGACGGATGAAGTAGCAGGAAGCGATGAAAAAGCCGGTGATATGGCTGCATCCTCTGATCAGATGAAGACCTCCTTCGACGAACTCCGGGAAGCCATGTCCCAGACAGAGATGTCCCTGGCGGAAGTGGCTGACGCCATGAAGGCCGTTGATTCCTACGTCGGAGAGGTTCAGGAAGCGGTTTCCGCCATCGACTCCATCGCAGGCCAGACCAACCTCCTGTCCCTGAACGCTTCCATCGAAGCTGCACGGGCAGGCGAAGCCGGCAAGGGCTTTGCCGTTGTCGCAGAGGAAATCTCCCACCTGGCTGACCAATCCAAGGAATCGGCCGGTTCCATCGGAGAAATCATGAACCACCTGGCCGACCGCTCTTCTTCCGCTGTGAAGACCGTTGACCAGCTGACAGAGATCATCAATCGCCAGCAGGAAATCAGTCAGTCCGCCCAGGAATCCGTCGAAAGTGTATCGCAGTCCATTGCGGAAGTCCGTGATTCCTTCGCCCGGACCAAGGACGAATGCGACAATATTCGGACGAAGTGCAATGCGGTGAACGATACCATGTCCTCCCTGTCGGCCATTTCCGAGCAGAACGCAGCTTCTTCGGAAGAGACATCTGCTTCTATGGAACAGGTCAACAACACGGTCACAGACATCAAGGATCTGTCGACCCGCCTTTCTTCCATCTCGGAAGAGCTGAACGAGATGCTGGCTTACTTCACAACAGATTAATATGATTACAGTGCCGAGTTTCATGCCCACCTGGGCTTTCAGAAGGTCGGGGAGTTTCATCGCTGTGGCTATAAGTTCGGGCGCTGGTATGACATGATCTGGATGGAGAAAATCATCGGGGAGCATCTGGATGAGCAGCCGCCGGTCAGGTTTGAAAAAATCTCGCATATATCCCATAGATGAATGAGAGAGTCGGAACGAAAGTTTTCCGGCTCTCTTTTTTTTACACAGGTTTTACCGTGGCGCTTTCTGAGTTCTGCTATACTTGGCCTTGGAAAGTGAAATAGGCCTGCGAGGCCCTGTTTACACGGATTGCAACCGCAGGTTTACAGATTGCCGGGCGGACTTTCTGTTCGGCAACCGCTTTTTCCGGTAGTATGCGTCATAAAGAAACAGGAAAAATCTTTTTGGCTGTGGTCAGAGTATCCGGAGGAGGAACATGAAAAAAGTGCTGAGAATAATATTGATATCGGTAGTCATCACCATCGTCGTGACCTTTGTCATCACGACCATTCAGACAGCAAGGGGCGTCTTTGCCGGAACCATGTATATGAGTGAACCGGTAGACCACGACGAGATTCCCTATGAGTATTATGAACCCTATGGCTTCGACTATGATGCTTTTGTAAAGAAACACCAGGTTGAGACCTTCACCCTTACATCCACTTATGACGGTCACGATATACCGGTCGATTATATCTATGCGGAAGGAGCGTCAGACAAGGACCAGAATACAGTAATTCTGGCCCATGGCCTCGGTTCCAACCGGAAGATGGTCTATCCGGTGGCAGAGGTCTTTCTGGACAATGGCTACAATGTCCTCGCCTTCGACCAGCGGAGCCAGGGAGAAAACCAGGCAAAGTACACGACCTTCGGTTTTCTGGACAAGTATGATCTGAAGGACTGCGCGGATTATGTCAGGGAACAGAGCACGGACAAAAAGCTGGGCCTCTTCGGAACTTCCTACGGCGGGCTGACTACGATCCTGGCCGCCTTCGACAACGAACTCGGCGTTTCTGAGCATACGGACTTTGTCGTTCTGGACTGCCCCATCAGCAACATGAAGGAAGAAATCACCTATATCATGAATACGAATGAGGACATCAAAAAGATTCCGCTCCCGGTCGGCTATATGGTCTGGGCCGGCGGCCTGGCCTATCGGGCAAAGTTCGGCTTCTCCTATGCGGACGTGGACGGCCGGAAGGCCATGGAAGACAGCACAAAGGCGGATTTCCCCATCCTGATCTTCAACAGCGGAAAAGATGACATGACGCCTCCCAATATGGGCAAGGATCTGGCCGCCAGCTTCAAGGGAGAGGGCAAACACCTCGTTGTATTCGACGACTGCGGCCATATGGACGGCCTGAAAAAACATCCCGACGAATACAAGGAGGCCGTGAAAGACCTGCTGGATGAAGTGAAGTGAGGATACCCGGCGGAACTAATTTTCTCCGAAATCGGGGAATTAAGGGGCCTTGTTCCTTCATGAAAGGGGGTTATCCGCCGCGGGTTTTATATTAGTATGGAGCCGTCAATCAGCCGGGGGAGGCGGCATTACAATTTCATATGAGATGTAGTTGTCAGCTGGGGGGATGACAGATACATGCACGAGAAGTGTACTGATGTACCGGCCGCCCCATCGCAGCCGGTACATCTGATTTTGAGGGAGGAAAAATCATGAGAAAGGAAATCTGGAAAAACGTCTTGCCGGTCGCCGGGGCGGCATCGGAATCCGTTGCTTTTAAAATTTAGGTGAATTTTTCGCTCTGCCCCTTGACAATAGCCCCGATTTGTAATATTTTCTTAACATCTCTTTTGACAGCACTTCGCTGTCCGCTGCAATCGCAGCAGGGCTCGTCCGTTCCGGAAGGCCCGGGATTTTCCATTATTCATCTATTTCAGCACGGAATAGAAGAGAACGCGTTAAAGAAAACAGTAAGAATATAGGGATTATGGTATAATACCAGGAAAAGAGGGGCTATGGGGGAACGAAAGGAGAAATCCGCCCAGCGGAATATCAAAAACAGTGTCTTCTGCGATCTGTTTGCTCAGAAGGAAAATACGTTTCAGCTGTATCAGGTTCTGCACCCTGAAGACAGCAGTGCAACGGTGGACGATATCGAGAATGTCAATATTGATAATGTCCTGACGAACGATATTTACAACGATCTCGGATTCACTGTCCACGACCGGCTGATGATTCTGGTCGAGGCCCAGTCCACCTGGACAGAAAATATTCTGATCCGGGTTTTAATCTACCTTGCCGAAACCTATCGACGCTATGCCAGGGATAATGATATAGACCTGTATTCCACGACAAAGGCGGAACTGCCCATTCCGGAACTGTATGTCATATATACTGGTGACAAGACCGTTCCAAAGCAGATTTCACTGAAAAGGGTTTTTTTCAGTGGAGCGTCCGGTATAGATGCTGAGGTAACGGTTATTACAGAATCTGATTCCTCCGATATTGTAGGTCAGTATATCATCTTTTCAAAGGTGGTCACAGAACAGATCCGTGAAAAAGGTCCGACACGGGAAGCCGTAGAGACAGCCATCAAAATTTGTCAGGACAAAAATATCCTGAGGGAATATCTGAAACTTCATGAAGGAGAAGTGATCACAATGATGATGTCCTTATTTGACCAGGAAGAAGTTACGAGGATTTATTTGGCAGCGCAAAAGCGGGAAGCTCTGCAGGAAGGCCATCAGGAAGGCCATCAGGAAGGCCTACAGGAAGGCCTACAGGAAGGCCATCAGGAAGGCCGGATAGAAGGCATCCAGGGAGCCATTGAAATCATGCGTGGCATGGGGCTGCAAGACCGGGAAATCGCAGAAAAGATCAGAGCACAGTACGGCCTCACTGAAGAAGAAGCAGACAAGCTGCTGGTAGTGAAGGCGTGATTCTTGTGGATATTGTTACGGCGGACAGGTATGTCGTGTCTGCCGTATTTTTTATGGAGGGATATCTTCCTGATTTTTTCTATATTTATGAAGGTGATTTTTGATTATCTATTACTAAGTGGGCACGGAAGAAGGCTGTAACCATCCGCCCAGCCAGAGGCATAGAAAGAAGGAAACTCCGAAATGAAATATGAAATCGATATCATGAAAGGCACAGTTCCGATGGAAAACGAGGCAGACCTCAGAGAAGTGATCTTCGGTAATCCATATGACGTCATCGAGTATAGCGAAGTCAGCGATCTGATGGATGAGGCTGAGGCCAGGGAAGAATTCGAAAAGCTGCAGGCTACTGCCCGGCGGACGGAAGACGGGATGATTGAATTCATGATTCCTGAACTTGTCTGTGGAGAGGATCTGGATGAAGATATCGATGAGGAAACAGGTGAGAAGCTTTTCTATCTCGATTCCTGTGAAACAATCGACCAAAGGGATTTTGATGATGAATCAAAGGAACTATTTAGGGAATTGGGTCTTCTGAGTTGAACTTTGCCTCTGCTTTGACTTTTCCAAAAATGCGAATCCCGTCAAAAACTCGCTTGAAAAAGTGCAGTAACTTCAATATACTGACTTTAAAAAGTGTGAATATCGTGGAGGGCAGGCTTTGCTGAGTAGAAAAATTGAAAGATCTCTGGCTGCATGGAAAGCTGATCCTGAACGGCTGCCGGTGATTGTCAAAGGCTGCCGGCAGTGTGGAAAGACATATTCCGTGCGGAAGTTTGCCGAGGAAAATTATGGAAACTGTGTTTATCTGAATTTTTATGAAAACGCAGAATACTGTGATATTTTCGCCGGGTCTTTGGAAGTCGATCATCTGATTATGATGATGTCCGCCATGTTGGGACCTGTCGCCCGTTTTGAGCCGGGGAATACAGTCATTATTCTGGATGAGATTCAGGAATGCCCCGAGGCGAGGACCGCGCTCAAGTTTTTCAAGATGGATGGCCGGTTTGATGTCATTGGGACAGGGTCCCTTTTGGGAGTGAAGGGCTACAGTGATAAGCCGCCAAAATCAATTCCGGTGGGATACGAGTCCACTATCGACATGTATCCGCTGGATTTTGAAGAATTTCTCTGGGCAATGGGAATTGCACCGGACCTGATTCATCTGCTGCATGAATGCCTGCAGAAGGCGTCTCCGGTTTCACCTGCTCTTCATAAAAAATTGCGCCAGCTGTTTCTTGAATACCTGGTCATCGGGGGAATGCCTGCTGCAGTTCAGTCCTTTGCAGAGCATCATGAGCCGGGGAGAGTGCTCCCGATTCAACGGGATATTGTCCGTCTGTATGAGCAGGATATGATCAAGTATGCTTCTGCGGCAGACAAATCCAGAATCATAGAATGTTTTGAATCAATTCCTCGCCAGCTTGCCAGGGAAAATAAGAAGTTCCAATATTCCGTCATAAAGAAGGGTGGCCGTTCCGGCGAATATTCCGGCTCGTTACAGTGGATTGAAGACGCTGGGATTATTTATCGCTGCCACAACCTGGAACGGATGGAACTTCCGCTGAAAGGTAATTCCGTTCCGGATGAATTCAAGGTTTATATGGCTGATCCGGGGCTTTTTCTATCCATGTTAGATGATGGTACGCAGTTTGATGTGTTGAATGGAAGTCTCTATACATATAAAGGGGCAATTGTGGAAAATTACGTTGCCGGTGTTTTGGCCAAGATGGGCCGGGAACTTTATTATTATAGAAAAACCTCGGGTATGGAGATAGACTTTGTGATACGCTTACGTGGGAAATGCACGCCGCTTGAATGCAAGGCTTCAACGGGCAATACAAAAACAACCCGAACGGTATTGAACCACCCTGAAATCTATCTTATTGATATGGCGCTGAAACTGGGTGATTATAATGTCGGATATGAGGGTCAGGTACTTACCCTGCCTTTGTATATGGGATTTTTATTGACCGAGTTATAAACTGAGCCCGCTGCCCGATAGAGCTCACTGACCGGAGCGCCTTTTACCCCGAAAGGAGATTGCATGAACTATTCAGGTATTCTGCACTTTGCCGACCAGCGAGACTGCTTCTTTCTGGATGACGGGAAGCTGCGCATACGGATTTCAGTGGGGCGGGGGGACATCGGCTCCATTATTCTTCATATCGTAGACAAGTATGTGAAGCCCGAAATCCTGGATACGCGCTCTGCAATCGAGATGCGGAAGCTGTCGACGGATTATGCGCGGGATTACTTCTGTGCCGACATAGACCTGCCGCAGACTGCGGCAGGGAATCCGGATATGCTCTGCCTGCGATATTATTTTGAAATCAGAGACTTTTGCGGCGCAGTCATCTGGTACGGGGACAGCCGTTTTTTCCCGGGAGAACCGACGGACATTGAGTGCATGTTTGACTGCCCGGTACTGTCCCGGCTGGAGCAGACCTTCCGAATTCCGGCCTGGGCAAAGTCAGCGGTCGTCTACCAGATCTTTCCCTCCCGCTATGCGACGACAGAAGATGTACCGGAGGACGTCTGGTACAAGGCCCCGATCGGCCACAAGGACGATTTGAAAGGGAACCTTCGGGGGATTACGGACCACCTGCCCCATATCAAGGAGATGGGGGTCGACGTCGTCTATCTGACGCCGATTTTCAAGTCAAATACTTCGCACAAGTACGACACCATTGACTATTACAGCGTCGATCCGGCCTTCGGAACGGGAGACGACCTGCACGCCCTTGTTGACCGGGCCCATGAACTGGGATTGAGAATAATATTGGACGGGGTCTTCAACCACACATCGACAGACTTCTTTGCCTTCAAAGACATCCGGGAGAAGGGGCGGGAGTCACAGTACTTCGACTGGTATTATATCGACTCCCTGCCGCTTGAGACCGGGTCTCATGAGAAGAAGCCTTCATATCAGTCCTTTGCCTACTTCGGCGGCATGCCGAAACTCAATATCACGAATCCGGAAGTCGCGGATTTCGTCATTGATGTGGGGAAATATTATCTTTCCGAATTCCATATCGACGGCTGGCGTCTGGATGTGGGCGATGAGATCGGCCACGCCTTCTGGAAGCGCTTCCGGAAAGAAATGCGCGCAGTCAATCCCGATGCCCTGCTGATCGGAGAGGTCTGGCACTACGCGCCGGACTTTCTGCAGGGGGATGAGTGGGATACGGTCATGAACTATGCCTTCTTCAAGTCGGTGGCGGCCATGGTCTGTGTAGGAAGTGAGCGACCTTCCGACTTCCTGGCGGAGCAGGGCTTTTTGAAGGGCCAGTATCACAGCTCAGTCATTCCCGTCCTCTGGAACCTTATAGACAGTCATGACACGTCCCGCTTCCTCTACCGGGCAGGCGGGGACGTGCGGAAACTGAAGCTGGCCGCGGCCCTGCAGATGCTCCTGCCCGGAACCCCTTTCATCTACTACGGGGATGAAGTCGGCATGACCGGCGGCGAGGATCCGGACAACCGGCGGGGCATGCTCTGGGATCCGGCCCGGCAGAACGGGGACATCTACCAGTGGTATCAGAGGCTGACTTACTTCCGCCACGTCCTCACGGCGATTCCTGCGGGAAGCTACACCTACGAGGCGGCCGATGACCGCAAGGGCATGATTGAGCTGCGCCTGACATCCGGTGAAATCCTTCTCTTCCATACTTCCGGCGAAGAGACGACGGCCATGGAATACAGCGGCTACAAGGAACTGCTGTCCGACTGCGATTTTGACGGTAGCATCGAGCCGTATGCAGTCAAGCTTCTGAGGAAGCAGTAGGAGGCGGCCCTGCCCGCCCGCGGTCCCGGTCCGCCCCGAGAGAGAGGAATCTTCTTAAAACCCCGAAATCTCTCCTTTTCTCGGCTCTGGTCCCGGCCCCGGCCGCCGGCGGAAGAGAAGAATCTTCTTAAAAACTGCAAATTTCTCCTTTTCCCGGCTCTGGTCCCGGCCCCGGCCGGCGGCGAAGGAGAAGAATCTTCTTTTAAAGAACTAAGGGCCCATAAGCAGGTAAAGAGGGGAAACCATGGTTGCATTTCTGACAAGTTCTTTTGTGCCTTATCGCAGGGAAAATTTCAGCGGGAAGACACCGCTCATCAATGAAAACGGGTTTGCAGACAGGCTGAGGGAGCACTGGAAATCGCCTGCCCGCTTTCTTGTCGTGGCCTCCGACCCGGAGGATGCGGCAAAGACCGATGCCGTTGCCCGCCAGATGGAAACAACTTTTTCCGATGCGGGCTTTCCCATAGAAGAAGTACAGACCCTTGACCGGCGGACGGCGGGGAAGGCGGCAGAACTCGTGCATGAGGCGACTGTCATCTTCCTGTCCGGCGGGCACGGGCCGACGGAAAATGCTTTCATCAATGAAATCCACCTGCGGGAACTCCTGAAGAATTTCAAGGGGCTCTTCATCGGTCTCTCCGCCGGTTCCCTCAATGCAGCGGACGAGACGATTCAGATCCCGGAGCTGCCCGGAGAAGCAGAAAGGGCGGGCTTTCCCGTCACATTGCCGGGCCTTGGGGTCACGCCCCTACATATCGTTCCCCATGCCGCCTATTTCCGGGATCTCATTTTGGACGGGAAGCGGTACTATGATGACATCCTGCTCCCCCTGAGCGCCGGGGAAAGGCTATACTTCATCGATGACGGGTCCTATTTCCGGATCGACGGAGGCATTACGGAATTCTTCGGAACCGGGGAGATCATCGAAGACGGGACCATTCGTCCCATCTCCTCCCTGGTGGACCCCGGGACCTGGCAGGCCCTGATGGGCCAGGGATATTCGGCGGCCTTTGACCTGGATGAAAAGTCAGGGCTGGTGAACTTTCGCTTCGTCAGCGATTTCCTGAAGGAAAACGGGCTGAACCCGGCATTCACGTCGGACTTCCCGACCTTTGTGCGCCTCCTGTCTGACCGCCTGATCGTCGAAGAAGAGAAGCAGGCGGTCATAGATCTGACCCGTCTTCCGGACATTGCCGACGAAGTGGAGAGGTACGGGTCCTTTTCCCGGACTTTTCACTATGAGACAGACGGAAGCCGGCATTCTGCAGACCTGCGCATCCTGCCCGTCGAGAAGGGCCTGTTCGGATACATCTTCAATACCACGGAGGCCATTGACCGGGACTGGATGACGGACACGTTCGCCCGGACCGGCTTTCTCAAGGCAGCCGGGAAGTTCCTGCGCGAGGCGGAGGATGCTTCCGCCTACTCCCTTGTCTATACGAATATCCGGGGCTTCAAGACGATCAATGACCTCTTCGGCCAGCAGTCCGGGGACATGGTCATCTTCATGGTCCAGTCTCTGATCGGGGAAATCTTTCACCCGCGCTTTCTCTGCCGCCTGGAGAACGACCACTTCGTCTTCCTCACGGAAAACGAAAATATCCGGGAGGAAACCTTCAATCGGCTTGCCAGCCAGACCTACGAGGAAAAGTACCGGAAGTACACCTTCACCATCCGCTGCGGGATTGTCGGCATACATTCTGCCGATCAGAAAGTCAGCGACCTCATAGACCGGGCCCGCATTGCGGAAAAGAGCATCCGGGAGGATGCGGCCCTCAGCTGGAAGGTCCTGGACGACGCCATGCAGAAAGCATACATCCGGCGGGGAACCTTTGTTTCCGAGCTTTCCGACGCGGTGAAGCAGAGGGAATTCAAGACATATTACCAGCCAATCGTGGATACGGATACCGGGGAGATTGTTACGGCGGAATCCCTGATCCGCTGGCAGCATCACGACCTGGGCATGATCTCCCCGGGCGAGTTCATCCCCCTGTTTGAAGAAACCGGGAAGACACCGGTGCTGGATACCTTCATGCTGAAGTCCGTCGCTGCCTTTCAGACAGAGAGGTTTGAAGCCGGAAAGCCTTTGGTTCCCGTTTCCGTCAACCTCTCGCGGATCGATTTCTTCGACACGAGGCTGCTTGAGGAGGCGAAAACATTATTCTCAACCATCCCCTTCCCGCCTCCCATGCTGAAGCTGGAGGTCACGGAATCTGCCTATGCGGACATCGAAGCCCCGGCCATGGCCTTCCTCCGGCAGATGCGGGCGATGGGGGTGAAGATCCTGCTCGACGATTACGGCTCCGGCATGTCCTCCCTGTCTACCCTCGAGTCCTTTGAATTCGATACGGTCAAGCTCGACATGGGCTTCATCCGGAAGATCGGGAAGAGCAGGGCGGCGGAAGCCATCATCCGCTCGACCATATCCCTGGCCCATGACCTCGGAAGCGACATCATTGCAGAGGGCGTGGAAACGGAGGACCAGGTCGCCTTTCTGAAGGCAGCCGGCTGCGAGATGATTCAGGGCTATTACTTTTACAGGCCGGTGCCGGAAGAGGAGTTTGCGGGCCTGCTGGCTCCGGCGAAATAGGAGGCCGATTCGTTCACAAAAAATACACAAAAATTATTAGCACTCTCTCTTGACGAGTGCTAATAATCGTGCTATAACATAATCGTCGAAAGGAAAAAGAGATTTGAAAAGCCTTCCGGCAGAGAAAAAGCTTATTTCATTTAAAACGTTGGTTTTCATTTTTAAGGAAAGAGGCGTGTTATGATGTTATTCCCGAGTGTATTTGATGATGGTCTTTTCGATGATTTCATGGATTTCCCTACAGTTCGTCAGAACAAGGACGACTGGAACCACTTCCTGACCGGCAACATGAATTCCTACATGAAGACGGATATCAAGGAAGCCGGCGACCACTACGAGCTGGACATTGATATGCCTGGCTACGACAAGGATGATGTGAGTGCCGAGATCAAGGACGGCTACCTCACCATCTCTGCGAACAAGACTGAGAACAATGACGAGAAGGACGACGACGGCAAGTACCTGCGCCGCGAACGTTTCGTCGGCTCCATGTCCCGTTCCTTCTATGTCGGCGACGACATGACAGAGAACGATATCAAGGCCTCCTTCAAGAACGGAACCCTTTCGGTATGCGTTCCGAAGAAGGAAGAGAAAGAGCAGGTTCCTGAGAAGCATGTGATTGCCATCGAAGGATAATGTAATTCCCCAAAAAGACTCCGCAAAGTCGAAGGCCGGGGCGGCAAATGAGTTGCCGCCCCGGCCTTTTTCTTTTTCATTGTTTCTCCAGGTCCGTTTTGCTAATATGTAGGGAGCGCCTGCGAAGGCGACGGGACGAACACACAAAAGCGTTTTACATTATTCATAAAGGAGCGAAACGATGGACCTTCAGGATGCGGGAATGGGAACCAAGTGCGTGCAGGCGGGCTATACGCCCGAGAACGGCGGGCCGCGCCAGATTCCCATCATTCAGTCGACGACTTTCAAATACGATACGAGCGAGGACATGGGCAAGCTCTTCGACCTGGAGGCCTCCGGCTACTTCTACTCCCGCCTGCAGAACCCGACCTGCGACTACGTGGCAGCGAAAATCGCGGCGATGGAAGGCGGAACAGCCGGCATGCTGACGTCATCCGGCCAGGCGGCGAACTTCTTCGCCCTTTTCAACATCTGCTCGGTCGGCGACCACATCGTGGCATCGTCCTCCATCTATGGGGGCACCTACAACCTCATCAAGACGACCATGGCGAAGATGGGCATCGAGTCCACATTCGTTTCCCCCGACGCCAGCGAGGAGGAGCTTTCAGCGGCTTTCCGGAATAATACAAAAGTCCTGTTTGGAGAGTCCATCGCGAACCCTGCTCTGACGGTACTCGACATCGAGAAGTTTGCCAAGGTGGCCCACGCCCACGGGGTTCCCCTGATTGTGGACAATACCTTCCCGACCCCGGTCAACCTCCGTCCCATCGAGTGGGGGGCCGACATCGTCACCCATTCGACGACCAAGTATATGGACGGCCACGGGGTTCACGTCGGCGGCGCCATTGTGGACAGCGGCAAGTTTGACTGGATGGCTCACAAGGACAAGTTCCCCGGCCTTACGACTCCGGACGAATCCTACCACGGCATCGTCTATGCGGAGAAGTTCGGAAAAGAAGGGGCTTTCATCACCAAGGCCACGTCCCAGCTCATGCGGGACTTCGGCAGTGTGGCCTCTCCCCAGAGTGCTTTTTATCTCAATATGGGCCTTGAATCCCTGCATGTCCGCATGCCCAGGCATGTGGAAAACGGCCAGGCCGTGGCGGAATTCCTCGAAGGCCAGCCCCTGGTCACCCATGTAAACTATCCGGGACTTCCGTCCAGCCCCTATTATGAGGTCGCGAAGAAGTATATGCCCAAGGGCGGCTGCGGGGTTGTTTCCTTTGAACTGAAGGGCGGCAGAAAGACCGCGGAAAACTTCATGAAACACCTGAAGCTCGCCGCCATCGAGACCCATGTGGCCGATGCCCGGACCTGCTGTCTCAATCCGGCGACAAGCACCCACCGGCAGATGAACGACGAGGAGCTTGCGGCAGCAGGCGTTCCGGCCGGCATGATCCGGATTTCCTGCGGCCTCGAGGATAAGGAAGATCTGATTGCGGATTTGAAACAGGCCCTGGACGCGGCAGCAAAAGCCTGAAGGAGGAAAGACAATCATGGAAAAAATCACGAGTTTTACCATCAACCATCTGAAGCTGGAGCCAGGGGTCTACGTTTCCCGGGTGGATCACTATAGCGGCGCGGCCATCACGACCTTTGACCTTCGCATGACGGCCCCCAACCGGGAACCGGTCATGAACACGGCCGAAATGCACACGATTGAGCATCTGGGGGCTACATATCTCAGGAACGACCCCGAGTGGGCGGACAAGGTCGTCTACTTCGGCCCCATGGGCTGCCGGACCGGCTTTTACATGCTTCTGGCCGGCGAGCTGACCTCGAAGGAGGTGGCTCCTCTGGTTACGAAGATGTTCGAGTTCATCCGGGACTTCGAAGGGGACATCCCCGGAGCGGCCGCCCGGGACTGCGGCAACTACCTGGACCAGAACCTGGGCATGGCCCACTTCCTGGCCAAGCGCTATCTGGACAATACCCTGTATCATATTGACGACGCGCATCTCATCTATCCGGAGTAATAATCAGAAACGCCGCGCATGTCGACCATATGCGGCAGAAAATCCGTTCTGCCGCCACCTTCCTGTGTCGGCATGCGACAGAGAAAAGGAGATATAGTTTTATGAAAATCGGAATCATCGGCGCCATGAATGTGGAAGTGAAGACCCTGAAGGCGAAACTCGAGGGGGCTGAGAAGACCACAGTTGCCGGCATGGAGTTCTGCGAGGGAAAGATCGGGAATACGGATGCCGTCATCGTCCAGTCCGGCATCGGCAAGGTCAATGCGGCCTGCTGCACCCAGATTCTGGCTGACCGCTTTTCGGTCGATGCCGTCATCAATACCGGCGTGGCCGGCTCCCTCGACAATGAGATCAATATCGGGGACATCGTCGTTTCCACCGACGCCATCTATCACGATGTGGACGCCCAGGTCTTCGGCTATAAGCCCGGAGAGGTGCCCCAGCTGGGAACCGCGACATTTCCTGCCGATGAAAAGCTGCGCCAGCAGGCGGTGGCCGCCGTGAAGGCAGCAGCTCCGGACGTCTCTGTCTTCGAGGGCCGGATCGCCAGCGGGGATCAGTTCATTTCAAGGCGGGAGAAGAAGAACTGGATCCGGGACACCTTCCGGGGCATGTGCTGCGAGATGGAAGGGGCCGCGATTGCCCAGACGTCCTACATTAATCATATTCCCTTCGTCATCATCCGGGCCATCTCGGACAAGGCGGACGAGAGCGTGACCGAATCCTACGAGACCTTCGAGGGCAAGGCGGCCATCCACTGCGCCAATATCGTGGAGTACATGGTACGGAATTTTGCAGAATAGTCCATTCGGGCGGCACTGATATTTGGTAAAAGTGCCGTAGTAATTCCAAGGCCTTTATGTGATAATACCAAAAGCCAAAGGCGGCCTTCCCGGGGAAGCCCCGGTGGAGGCCTCTTTTTAACATTTTTTTAAGGAGGATTTTTCAATGAAGAAAAAGCTACTTAGCCTGCTCTGCGTGGCGGCAATGGGCATGACCCTGCTGGCCGGCTGCGGCTCCTCGACATCTGCTACGACAGATTCCACGAGTGATGCATCCACCGAGACCACGACGGATGCTTCCGCATCTTCCGATACGACGGCTTCCACGGATACCTCTTCCGATGAGGGTCTGAAGATTGCCATCGTTTCTTCCCCCAGCGGCGTAGACGACGGCTCCTTCAACGAGGACAATTACAACGGTATCCTGAAGTTCATCGAGGAATCCCCGAATTCCACCGTTACCCCCGTCAAGGAGGAGACCGGTGATGTGGCTGCCTGCATCAAGACCGTTTCCGACATTGTTGCCGACTATGACGTCATCGTATGCTGCGGCTTCCAGTTCGCAGGCATCGGCGACATCGCAGACGCAAACCCTGACGTGAAGTTCATCCTTGTGGATTCTGACCCCACCTATGCGGACGGCTCTTCGAAGGACACGCCTTTTGACAATATCTACGCCATGACCTTCAAGGAGCAGGAGTCCGGCTTCTGCGCAGGTGTCGCGGCAGCCCTTACGACGAAGTCAAATAAAGTCGCTGTCGTAAACGGCATCGCTTATCCTTCGAACGTCAACTACCAGTACGGCTTTGAGTCCGGCGTCATCTACGCGAACAAGACCTACGGCACGACCGCAGAGTGCGTAGAGCTTGATTCTTACGCAGGCACCGATGTCACGAATGCCAATGTCGGCGGCAACTACGTCGGCTCCTTCTCCGATGAAGCTACCGGCAAGACCGTCGGCCAGAACCTGATCAAGGAAGGCTGCGACGTCATCTTCGTAGCCGCCGGCGGTTCCGGAAACGGCGTCTTCACGGCGGCCAAGGAAGCCGAAGGCGTCTATGTCATCGGCTGCGATGTCGACCAGTACGACGACGGGGCAAACGGCGATTCCAACGTCATCCTGACCTCCGCTCTGAAGATCATGGACAAGAACGTCACCCTGCAGCTTGAGAATATCGCGAACGGCTCCTTCAAGGGAGACAACGCCCTGCTCGGCGCCGACACGGATTCCACGGGCTATGTATCCGAGTCCGGCCGTTGCCAGCTGACTGACGACGCCATCTCGAAGATTGACGAAGCTTTCGCCAAGGTCAAGGACGGCAGTATCGTTCCCGCTTCGAACTTCGGCTCCACGGTTGAGGACTTCGAAGCCAGCCTGAACTGATTACTAATATGAAATCGTAGGGCGGGCGGTTTTTCATTCTTCACAAAACCACGCCATTTACTTATAATGAAGAGGTATTGCGGCCGATGAAGGCTGTGGTACCTCTTCTTTTTGTTCCCAACAAGGATTTCGAAGAAATCCGAGTGTGGGCTTCTGAATAGTGTTTCTTTGGGAGACGAATATGGCAGAGAATCCCTATATTGTGGAAATGCGGCATATCACGAAGCGCTTTCCCGGAATCGTGGCCAATGACGACGTTACGATCAGCGTGAAAAAGGGCGAAATCTATGCCCTGCTCGGTGAGAACGGGGCCGGCAAGTCCACCCTCATGAGCATGCTCTTCGGCATGTACGAGCCCGATGAAGGGCAGATCCTGATCCGGGGGAAGGAGGAGAAGATTGAGAGTCCCTCCTACGCGGCCGGACTCAATATCGGCATGGTCCACCAGCACTTCAAGCTGGTCTCGAACTATACGATCGCGGAGAACATCGTCCTCGGCATGGAGCTCATGAAAAAAGCTGTCGGCATATTTCCTTACGTCGACATGAAGTCCGCAAACAGGGAAGTGGCCGAACTTTCGAAGCAGTACGGCCTCGAAGTCAACCCCACGGATGTGATTTCCGATGTCAATGTCTCGACCCGCCAGCGGGTGGAAATCCTGAAAATGCTTTACCGGAAGGCCGAGATTTTGATCTTCGACGAGCCGACGGCGGTGCTGACACCCCAGGAAATCCAGTCCCTCCTGCAGATCATTCGAAACCTCCGGGACGGGGGCAAGACCATTATCCTCATCACGCATAAGCTCGAGGAAATCCGCCAGGTCGCGGACCGCTGCGCCATTCTCCGACGGGGGAAGCTGGTAGGGGTCTACGACGTGGCCGGTATGGACGCGAAGAAGATGGCAAGTCTCATGGTGGGCCATGAGGTTCAGCTGACCCTTGATAAGAAACCCATGCAGGCGGGGGCTGCCGTCCTCGACGTTGAAAACCTCCATGTGGAGAATGAAGACGGTTTTGAAGTGGTGAAGGGGGTAAGCTTCCAGGTCCGGGCCGGAGAAATCTTCGCCATTGCCGGGGTTTCCGGCAACGGACAGACAGAAATTGCCGATGCCGTCGCCGGCCTCATGAAGGTAAGCGGGGGGAATATCGAAATCAACGGAACCGACATCACTCATTTCGATGTGCGAAAACGGGCCGAGACCGGCCTTTCCTATATCCCCGAGGACCGGCAGCAGGTGGGACTCGTGCTGGACTTTTCCCTTGAGGACAATCTTGCCCTTCGAAATTATTATAAAGAACCCTTCCAGAAAAACTCCGTACTGCAGCGGCCGGTCTTCCACAAGTACGGGAATGAACTCATAGCAAAGTACGACATCCGCTCGGCCAACGGCAACGAGACCATGGTCCGGTCCATGTCGGGCGGGAACCAGCAGAAGGCCATTGTCGGCCGGGAAATCGAGCAGGACGCTCCGCTCACGATTTTCGTCCAGCCCACGCGGGGCCTGGATATCGGGGCCATTGAGAATATCCACCGGCAGATTCTCGAGGAGAGGGACAAGGGCAAGGCCGTTCTTCTGATCTCCCTCGAACTCGATGAAATCATGCAGCTGGCGGACACGATTGCCGTCATCTACAATGGTCAGTTCGGGAAGATCGCTCCGGCGGCGGACTTCACGACGGCTGAGGTCGGCGAATATATGATGGGGGTGAAGAAGTCATGAATCAGCGCAGCAAAAACTTCCTGAAGGTGGCTGTCATCTCCGTCCTTTTAAGCCTTCTGGCCGGGGCCGTTGTCATCCTGATTCTCGGGAAGAATCCCCTCTCAGCCTACTACAACCTCCTGCAGGGCTGCGGCCTGGCGCCGAAAGCCAAGTACGGCGGCAGCCAGTCCCAGCTCACGGACCTTTCGAGCTACATTGACTACTGGACGCCCATGATTTTCGCGGCCCTGTCCTGCGCCTTCGCCATGAAGGCCGGCCTTTTCAATATCGGAATTTCGGGTCAGATGCTGACGGCGGGCTTCATCGCCACGATTACGGTCGGCTATGCCGAAAACCTCCCGGGGCCTGTAGCAAAAATCCTGGTCGTCCTGATCGGGGCAGCAGCCGGCATGGGGGTGGGTGCCCTTATCGGCTTCCTCAAATATAAGTTCAACATCAATGAGGTCGTTTCCTCCATCATGCTGAACTATATCGCCAAATACATCATCAGCTTCTTCATCCAGATGTACTTCATCGACCCGGTTTCCCGCCAGTCGAGGAACATCACGGATGCAGCCCGGCTGACCTTCCACCAGGTGGATGTCGGGGGCTATAAGTACGACCTGCCCATCGGATTCATCCTGGCCCTCATCGCCACCTTCGTCGTCAAGTTCGTCATGGACAAGACCGTGTACGGCTACGATATCAAGGCCGTCGGCCTGAACCGGACCGCCGCGAAATATGCCGGCATCCGGGTGGGCCGGGGCATCGTCTCCTCGATGGCCATCTCCGGCCTGCTTGCGGGCATAGCCGGTGTGACCTATTACCTGGGCTATTTCTCTTCGATTCAGCCCAAGGTCTTGATTTCGACCGGCTTTGACGCCATCGCCGTCTGCCTCCTGGGAAACAGCGAGCCCGTCGGTATTCTGGTCGCCTCCTTCCTGATTGAGATCATCAGCAAGGGTTCGGCCTATATGAGCTCTCAGGCCGGTCTCGAGTCCGAGATCGCTTCCGTGGTCACGGGCCTGATTCTGCTGGCGTCGGCCTGCAACGCCTACTTCCTGGGCCGCATGCAGCGGCGGCAGGACAGGAAGCACCCGGCACTCTTATCTGCGGCTGTCGCGACTTCCGCGGATTCGGGCGGCAGTGCGCAGGTGAAGAATTCACCGGAGGCTGGAAAGGGAAAGAAGGTCTGAGAAATGCTGAACGCAATTAACTCCGTCATCATTGACGGCATGAGTTTTACCCTGCCCCTTTTCATCATGGCCATCGGCGGAATCTATTCCGAACGCTCGGGCATTACGAACCTGGCCCTTGAGGGCCTGCAGGGCATGGGGGCCTTTGTCGGCGCCCTCGTGGCCTATATTCTGGGCCAGCAGCTGGGCGGCGATTCCCGGGTGCCTTTCTACATGGCCATGCTCTTTGCCATGCTGGGCGGCTGCGTCTATTCCATGCTGCACGCCTTCCTCTGCATCCGCCTGAAGGCCAACCAGGTCATCTCCGGTGTCGTCGTAAATATCCTGGCCATGGCCCTGACAAGCTTCCTGACCAAGGCCATCAACCGGACCGCCTTCGGGGCCCCTTCGGACAAGTTCGATCTGGGCGTATCCGACCGCTTCACGGTGCCCGGCATCTCGAAGATTCCGATTCTGGGTGCCTTCTTCACAAAGGTCTACCCCTTTGAGGTCATCATTATCATAGCGGCAGTCATCGCCTGGTACTTCCTCTATAGGACCCGGTTCGGCCTAAGGCTTCGGGCCTGCGGAGACAATCCTGCGGCAGTGGATGCGGCCGGCGGAGATGTGGCGAAGACCCGTTTCATCGCGGTCATGGTTTCCGGGGCCCTTTCGGGTCTGGCCGGCATGTGCTTTGCCTACTCGATTTCAGCCAAGTTCTCGAGCGACATCTATATGGGCTACGGGTATCTGGCCATCGCGGGCTACATCTTCGGCAACTGGGAGATTCTGCCTTCCCTCTTCGCCTGTCTGATCTTCGGATTCGCGCGCAGCGCCGGCTCCGAAATCGTCCTGGCTGCGGGTCTTCCCACGGCTTATTCCGACCTCATCATGATCCTGCCCTATGCCCTGACCCTGGTGCTTTTGATCTTCTTCTCCAAGCACAATGCGGCACCCCACGCCCTGGGCGAAATCTACGACAAGGCGAAGCGGTAAGTGTTCGTGTGAGATCTGCGACAAGGCAAAGCCATAAGGATTGCTATGGGCGGCGTTCCTTGACAGCACAACACGCAATGCGTGTCCGCTCCATTAAAACTGCGGTGCAAGGCGCATGTGCGAAAGCTTCAGAGAACAGAAAGAGGACTTCGACGTCCTTGACAGTGAAAGGAATATTTAGATGACATTTACATATCCGGCCGTGGTGAAAAAGGTCGCGGAAAATGACTATGAAGGCTACTTCCCGGACCTTGAAATGTGCGAGTTCCACGGGGAGACCCTGGATGAGGCCCTCGACGACGCGAATTACTGCATGACCGAGTGGATTCGGGTCGAGCTTGAGGAGGACGAGCCGGACTTCCCGGCCATTTCGGACCCGGAGGACATCGAGCTTGCCGAGGGCGAGTCCGTCCACAACGTCATGGTCCACTACCGCTTCTACGACGGCTGGGATGAGTGAAAAAACGAGGGAGGAGAAATCATGCCTATAGATGTGCAGACTGTGAATCTGATCCTGCTTATTGCGGCAATCCTATTGCTGCTCGTAAATCTCTTCCGCAAGTCGGACCAGTCCGGCCGCGACCAGCTGGAGGATTTTTCCGGCCGCCTCAATAAGGACCTGGCCCGCCTCGAAGGGAAAATCGACAGCGGCAACCAGACCGACGCGGAGCAGATTTCCAGGCTTCGGAGTGAAGTCTCTGCCACCCTTCGCGACGGCATGCAGGCCCAGACGGAAACTCTGAACAAGGGAATGCAGGCGCAGACGGAAACTTTGAACAGGGGCATGCAGAACCAGTCCGATACCCTGAGCCGGGGTCTGAAGGCCCAGTCCGACCAGCTTCTGCAGGCATCCAAGCTGCAAAACGATACTCTGACCGGCATGAAGGACTCCATGGTGAAGTCCCTTGCCGATACGACCGAAAAACTCACGGCTTCCAATGAGAAGAAACTGGACGAGATCCGGGGCGTGGTTTCGGAGAAACTCGATAAGACTCTGAATGAGCGGCTGGACACGAATTTCCGCCAGGTGGGGGACCAGCTGGGCAAGCTCTATAAGTCCCTCGGCGAACTGCAGAATCTCTCGGAAGGGGTCACGGACTTAAACAAGACCCTGTCCAACGTCAAGACGAGAGGCACCTGGGGCGAGGTCCAGCTGGGGCGGATTCTGGAGCAGACCCTGACGCCGGGCCAGTATGAGGAGAATATCGCGACGAAGAAGAACTCCTCCGACCGGGTCGAGTACGCGATCAAGTTCCCGGCTCCGGAGGACGGCAAAGGCTCTGTCTACCTCCCCATCGACTCCAAATTTCCCTCGGACCTCTACAATCACATCCTCGACGCTTCGGAGGCCGGGGACGCCAAGGCCGTGGAAGCGGCGGTCGGGGAACTCAAGAACCGGATTCTGACCGAGGCCCGTACCATCCGGGACAAGTACATCTCCCCGCCCCAGACCACGAACTACGCCATCATGTTCCTGCCGACCGAAGGCCTCTATGCGGAAGTCCTTCGCATCAACGACCTGACCGAGCAGTGCCAGGCTATGGGCATTCTGGTGGCCGGGCCGACCACGATTACAGCCATCCTCAATTCTCTGCAGGCGGGTTTCCGCAATATGGCTCTTTCGAAGAAGAGCTTCGAGGTCATGAAGCTTTTGGAAGCCATCAAGGCCCAGTTCGCAAAGATGGACGCCGAAGTCGAAAAGACCCAGAAGAAACTCTCCGAGGCCATGAGTTCCACGGACAAGCTGCAGAACCGGACCCGCATCATCACCCGCCGCATGCAGAAAATCGGGGAGATGGACATGAACGAGGCCAAGGGGGTAATCGACCTCGACGAAGACGAACATGATGCGGCCTCCCTGCCCGGAGATTCCGATTCCGACGAATAATTATTTATGCATTGAGATATAAGAAAAGGCTGCCTGCGGATTTCGCAGACAGCCTTTTTTTTCAGGCAAGGGGCAGGGGTCCGATGGCACGTTGGATTTGGACTTTACAGCTCGTAAAGGGCGGTATACTTCTCTGTCAGGTAGTCAAGGAAGTCGTCCGGGGTGAAGTCCCGGCCGGTGATGTCACGGATCCAGTCCTTGGGGGCCATGTAGTTGGCTTTTTTGAAGACGTGCTCTGCCATCCAGGAGTTGATCTTTCCGAAGTTTCCGGCAGCGGCTTCCGCGTCGATGTCCAGGTCTTCCTTCATGCGGTTATAATACATGGCATTGTACATATTCCCGATGGCATAGGCCTGGAAGTAGCCGAAGCCGTCGGCCCAGTGGACGTCCTGCAGGATGCCTTCCTTGTCACTCTTCGGGCGGACGCCGAGGTATTTCTCATAGAGGCTGTTCCACTTCTCCGGCAGTTTGTCATCAACGGCAAGCCCTCCGTCCACCAGCTCCTTCTCCAGCTCGTAGCGGATGATGATGTGGAAGGTGTAGGTGAACTCGTCGGCTTCGGTCCGGATCAGGGAAGGTTCGACCACGTTTACAGCCTCATAGAGTTCCTGCTCGCTTACGTCCGTGAAAACCTGGGGGAAGATTTCGCAGCACTTGGGGTAGATCAGGTGGATGAAGGCTTTCGAGCGCCCGATCCGGTTTTCGTAGAAGCGGGAGACGGACTCGTGCATGGCATTGGTCTGCAGGTCGTTGACGAAGTGGTCGAAATCGGCCCGGGGCTGCTGCTGCATGAAGAGAGCGTGGCCACCTTCGTGGATGATGGAAAACATGCTCGAAAGGAACATGGTGGGGTAGTAGTGGGTCGTGACCCGGGCGTCGTTTCTTCCGAGGCTGTCGGTGAAGGGGTGCTCGGTCGTCGTGAAGGCGCCCCGCTTGAAGTCGTAGCCGATCAGGTGGAGGAGGTAATCCGCCATAGCTTTCTGCTGTTCGTCCGTGACTTCCCGGGAGAGGAAGTCGGTGCGGATTTTCTTTTTGCTCTTCTGGATGGCGGAAAGCAGCGGGGTCATGCGCTCTTTGAAGGCCCCGAAAGCCTTGTCCAGGTCGTCCGTCGTGACGCCTCTCTCGTAGGCGTTTAAGAGAGCATTGTAGGCAGAGGCGGGCTTTTCTCCTTCGTATTCCCAGAGAGAAACCTCCTTGAGCTGGGTCTCTTTCACCTTGGCGAGGGAGACCCTGAAGAGGGAGAAGTCGGCGGCCTTCTTTGCAGAAAGCCAGTCCACGAAGGCCTTGGAATAGACCTTGCGGAAGGCAAGGTCCTGCTCGGGCGTGACATTTTTTGTCTGCAGGTAATCCCGGTAGAGGTGGTCGATTAAAGGCTTGTCGGAGTCGTCGAGGTCTGCATTATTCTCATGAAGAGTCACGACAGCTTCCTCGAAAGCCCTGTCCTTCATGAGGACGAAAGCCTTGTTGGAGAGGAAGGAGATGAGCTCTCCCTGCTCCTCCATGGCGTCCTCGGGGCAGATGGTCTCCTCGTCGAAATTCAGGACATGGACGGCGTGGCTGTACTTTTCGCACTCCGTCAGAGTGTCATAGATGATCTTTTTCTTCTGTTCCAGTTCGGGTGACATGGCGATTCCTTTCTGCGAGTATTTTTAAGCAAAATCTATGATAGCCGTCTTTTAGCGGAAACGCCAGCCGGAAACTTGATTTCTTCGCAAACTTTATCTACACTTGTGGATGTTTGTTTTTGATTTCACTTAAGGAGAAAAAGCATGGCAGACAAACTGCAGGAAAGAAAAGACATGGACAGGGCCTACATGTGGGACCTGACGAAGATTTACCCGGACGACAGGGCCTGGGAAGAGGACTTCAAGAAGATTTCGGGCGAGGTGGACGGCTTTGCCTCCTACGCAGGGAAGCTCGGGGAGGCGGATACCCTGCTGGCTTTCCTTGAGGCTATGGATGATTTCGACCGGAGGGCGGACAAGTGCATGCAGTACGCCTACCTCCGTCACAGTGAGGACACGAGGGAAGAGGCTTCGAAGTCCATGCAGGACCGGGCCATGGGCATGATTGTCCGCTTTGAGACTGTGGTGTCCTACGCTGAGCCGGAATTCCTGGCCCTGCCGGAGGAGACCATCCGGGCCCTTACGGAGAACGAAAAACTCGCCCCCTACCATATCGTCCTGGAGCGGCTGGCCGACAAGAAGGCC
This sequence comes from uncultured Lachnospiraceae bacterium, assembly GCA_900316075.1. Classification (GTDB taxonomy): domain Bacteria; phylum Bacillota; class Clostridia; order Lachnospirales; family Lachnospiraceae; genus RUG306. The sequence goes on from ONBT01000018.1 coordinate 36,491, forward strand.
CATACCCTGACGGGCCCTGAGGAGCGAATCCTCGCTTCGCTCGGAGAGGTTCTGGCCTCTCCCCAGCAGATTTCTTCCTCCCTCGAGGATTCCGACATGACCTTCGCTCCCGCCAAAGACAAGGACGGCCATGAGGTCGAGGTCACGAATGCCGCCTTCACGACCCTTGAGGAGTCCAAGGACCGGACCCTCCGGGAAAATGTCTTCAAGTCCTACTATGCCGGCTACAAGGGCCACATCAATACCTTCGCAGCCACCATGTCCGGCAATGTGAAGAGTGCCGTGGCCCAGGCCCAGCTCCGCCACTTTGATTCCTCCCGGGAAATGGCAGCGGCGGAAGAGCGGGTACCGGCCGTCGTCTATACGAATCTCATCGAAGCGGTTCACCGGCATCTGCCGGACATGTACCGCTATGTCCGCCTGAGAAGACGCCTTCTCGGAGTGGACGAGCTTCATTTCTACGATATCTACGCTCCCCTGGTTCCTTCGACGCCGGAGCACTTCACCTTCGAGCAGGCGAAAGACCTCCTCTTCGAGACCGTAGCCCCCTACGGGGAAGAGTATGTAAACACCGTGAAGAAAGGCTGCTCCGAAGGCTGGATTGATGTCTATCCCAATGTCGGCAAGGAGGGCGGCGCCTATTCGGCCGGCGGGTATCTGACCCAGCCCTATATCATGATGAACTTCACGGGGAACTTAAACTCCGTCTCCACCCTGGTTCATGAGATGGGCCACTCCATGCACTCCTGGTTTTCCAACAAGAATCAGCCCTCGACCTATGCCGGCTACACCCTCTTCGTGGCCGAGGTCGCATCGACCTGCAATGAGAATCTCCTGATCGAAAACCTCCTGACGAAGACTTCTGACCCCCGGAAGCGGCTGGAGTACCTGAACCAGTACCTCGAGAACTTCAAGGGAACCGTCTTCCGCCAGACCATGTTTGCGGAGTTCGAGAAGACTATCCACGAGGCCGCAGCGGAAGGGAAAGCCTTGACGCCCCAGTACCTTTGTGATATATATAAGCGGTTGAATGAGACATACTTCGGACCGGATATGGTGATTGATGACGAGATCGCCTATGAGTGGGCAAGAATTCCCCATTTCTACCGTCCTTTCTATGTATACAAATATGCGACGTCCTATTCCGCAGCCGTAGCCCTTTCCGAGGGCATCCGGAAGAAAGCGGCGGGAGAAGCAAGCGGCAATGTGAAGCGCTATCTCGAGTTTCTCTCCATGGGCTGCTCCAAAGACCCGCTCGATGAGCTTCGCCACGCCGGAGTCGACTTCTCGACACCGGAGCCTGTGGACCGTGCCCTCGACAAATTCGCCTCTGTTCTCGATGAGGCGGAGAAGTGCGCCGACGCCCTTCTGAAATAGGTCTGCATTATTCATGACTGTCAATGGAGACAGCTGCACCGATGGCGGTGGGCTGTCTCTTTTTTTGAACATTTGTGGAGTTTATAAAAATTTTAGAAACCGCGAAGGCCAGTCTTTTCGGGCCTGGTACCGGTTCCACAAAACCCGGCGGCGGGAAACGGTATACATTCTTTCTTGATTTCAAACCGCCGGACGCCTACAATATGGCATGACCTGCGACCGCGCAACGGTGCAGTATATGCAGGATAGATGTTACTTATTGTTCTCTGTTTTTAGGAGGGACACATGAAAAGAAAATCATGGAAACGTGCCCTGGCCCTGGCAGCAGCGGCCACAATGGTAGTGGGCACTCTCGCCGCATGCGGGAAGACTACCTCGAAGGACACTTCTTCGGATTCCACGGAAACCACTGCGGATTCATCAAGCGATTCGGGTTCCAAGAGCGATACCCTGGTTGTGGGCGAGTCCCAGTTCAACCAGAAGTTCTCCCCTTTCTTCGCAGCAACGACTTATGATATTGACGTTGCCGGCATGACCCAGGCTTCCCTGCTCGGCCAGGACCGGGAAGGCGCCATCGTCAACAAGGGTATTGAGGGCGAGACAAGAGCTTACAACGGAACTGACTATACATATACCGCTCTCGGCGACCTCGAAGAGACCGAGAACAGCGACGGCACGATGGATTACGACATCAAGCTCCGCGACGACGCAAAGTTCTCCGATGGTGAGCCCGTTACCGCAGACGATGTCATCTTCTCCATGTATGTTCTCTCCGATCCTACCTATGATGGTTCCAGCTCCTTCTACTCGCTGCCCATCACCGGTATGAGCGACTACCACAGCGGCATGTCAAGCCTCCTTTCCCTGCTCGCAGCAGCCGGCAAGGACAATACTGACTTCTCCAAGTGGACCCAGGAAGAGCAGGATACCTTCTGGAACACAGACCTTCCTGCAGCAGGCGAGCAGTTCGCCCAGAGCATCGTTGACTACTGCATCGCAAACGGGTATAACGCCCAGGGCGATTCCGTAGCAGCCTGCGCTGCAAACTGGGGCTACACCCTTGATGACAACGCTACCGCAGCTGACTTCTGGAACGCCATCCTTGAAAAGTACGAAGGCGACCCTGTGACAGCAGCCGATACCGAGAAGGCGGACAAGACCCTGACGGATCTCCTCGACGCCAAGTATCAGAAGGGTATTGAGACCGGCGACGCTGTTCCCAATATCGCAGGTATCAAGAAGGTCAGCGACACCGAGATCACCATCCACATGGACAAGGTCGATGCCACAGCCGTTTACCAGCTGGCCATCTCTGTAGCGCCCATGCACTACTATGGCGAGACCGACAAGTACGATTATGATAATAATAAATTCGGTTTTGACAAGGGCGACCTTTCCCACGTTAAGTCTGTAACGACCCAGCCCATGGGCGCAGGTCCTTACATCTTCAAGGGCTACAACAACGGTACTGTTTCCTTCGAGGCCAATGAGAACTACTTCAAGGGCGCTCCGAAGATCAAGTACGTGAACTTCCTTGAGTCCCAGGAAGCCGATCTCCTGAACGGCGTTTCCACCGGCACCATCGATATCGCAAATCCTTCGATTTCCCAGGATGTTGCCAAGGCCATCAAGGAGCAGAACTCCAATGGTGAGCTTTCCGGCGACAAGATCACGACATCTCTCTATGACTTCCTCGGCTACGGCTACATCTCCATGAACGCCCAGCTGATGAAGGTCGGTGACGACGCAGCTTCTGATCAGTCCAAGGATTACCGCAAGGCCTTTGCTACAGTCCTTGCAGCATATAGAAACGTAGCAATTGATTCCTACTACGGTGACGCAGCATCTGTCATCGAGTATCCTATTTCCAACACCTCCTGGGCAGCTCCTCAGCCTACGGATTCCGACTATGAGGTAGCCTTCTCCAAGGATGTGGACGGAAACGACATCTACACAGACGGTATGTCCCAGGATGACAAGTACGCAGCAGCCCTTAAGGCAGCCCTCGGCTACTTCCAGGCAGCAGGCTGCACCGTTGCGGACGGCAAGGTTACTGCAGGTCCTGACGGCAAGCCCATCGAAGTCACTGTAACGATTCCTGCCGGCGGTTCCGGCGACCATCCTTCCTTCCTGATTCTCAAGGAAGCCAGCGACGCTTTCGCAACCATCGGTGTAAAGCTTGATATCAACGATATTTCCGATACTTCCCAGCTGTGGAACGGCCTTGACGCTCATCAGATTCCTATGTGGTGCGCAGCATGGGGCGCTACGGCTGACCCGGATATGTTCCAGGTTTACTACAGCGATGTAGCAAACGGCGGAGCAAATCCCGGCGGTTCGGAGTACATGACCCAGATTGCCGATCCTGAACTGGATACCATCATCATGGATGCCCGGTCTCATACCGACCAGTCCTACCGGAAGGCCAAGTACAAGGCAGCCCTGGATATCATCAAGGATTGGGCCGTTGAGATCCCGATCTATCAGCGGAAGGAATGCACGATTTACTCGACAGAGCGTGTCAATGTCGATACTCTGACACCGGATGTTACATCCTTCTACGGATGGTCTTCTGAGATCGAAAACATCGAAATGAACTAATGAACGGCAGCCTGACACGATACAGGCGTTACCGGAAATTTCATAAGGCAGTCTGACTGCAGAAACACACAAGGGAATGCGGGGTTTGCTTTTTGAAGCGCCGCATTCCTTTTTTTCTTCCTTTTTGCAGGAAGAAGTGGTATAAAAATAACGTTGCGCAACAGTGTCAACGTCATGCGGACACATGTCCTTATGAGGCGGAACAAGCCTGTATTCGGAGGAACTTTTACATGCGAAAATACGTACTCAAGAGAATTCTGATTTCCATAGTGATTCTCTTCTTTGTGGCTTTCATCATCTATCTGCTGATGCGCTGCCTGCCGACGTCCTACGTCGAGAACCTGGCCCGGCAGAAGTCCCAGCAGCCCGGGAGCAAGTCCTATGAGGAGTGGATGGCCCAGCTGTCCGCCTCCTACGGCATGGACAAGGGCATTGTCGCCGGCTTCTTCAGCTGGGTCGGAAACGCCCTGCGGGGCAAGTTCGGGGATTCCTGGTACTATACGGTCCCCGTTACACAGAAATTCCATGAGACCATCTGGGTTTCTGTCTACATGGGCGCTGTAGCCATGTTCTTCGAGCTCATCATTGCCATTCCCCTCGGGGTCATTGCGGCCACCCACCAGTATCATGCGCCGGACTATGTGATTTCCATCGTGGCCATCGCCGGAATTTCGCTCCCGACCTTCTTCTTCGCCTCCCTCCTGAAGCTGGTCTTCTGTGTGAAACTCGGCTGGTTCGACCTCTACGGACTCACGGGTCGTACCTACAATCAGATGACTTCTTTCCAGCAGGTCATGGACAAGGGCTACCACCTCTTCCTGCCCATACTGGTTCTGATCGTTCTCAGCATCGGTTCCCTGATGCGCTACACTCGGACGAACCTTCTCGAGGTCCTCGGACAGGACTACATCCGGACGGCTCGGGCCAAGGGTCTCCCCGAGAAAAAGGTCATCTATCACCACGCCTTCCGCAACACCCTGATTCCCCTGGTCACCATCATCGGCGGCTCCCTGCCGGGTCTTTTCTCCGGCGCCCTGATTACGGAGACCCTCTTCGGAATCAACGGAATCGGCTTCACGTCTTATAATGCCATGGTCAACGGGGATATTCCCTTCTCCATGTTCTACCTCGTATTCATGGCTGTGCTCACGCTTGCGGGCAATCTGATTTCGGATATCCTGTACGCGGTTGTTGACCCCCGTATCCGGGTATCGTAAAGGAGTCCGTAGCAATGTCGCAAAGTGAAAACAACGAAAACAAAGATATTATTCTGGAAGAAAGCCCGGAAGCAGAGGACGCTATAGAGCGCAATACCGAGTATTCCATCGGCGATGACCGCCGGGTCAAGTCCCTGACCCCCGGCGCCCTTGTCCGCCGAAGATTCTTCCGCAACAAGGTCGCCGTCATCGGCCTCTGGATCCTCATATTCATGTTCGTCTTTTCCTTCATCGGAGGGCTGATTTCTCCCTACAAGCAGGACCAGATGTTCTACCGGCAGGAGAAGGTCTCGAAGGATTTCGCCTATGCGAAAAAGAGCGACGATTACCAGTTCATGTCCCGGGATTCGAAGGTCTTCACTTCGGCCCAGCAGGCGGATATGATCGTGGCCATTTTTGACAGCACGCCGACCTTCGATTCCATGGGCAGCACCTATTCCCTCAAGCAGGAGGGGACCGACTTCTACGGGGCCTATTCCGGAAATGACCTGGTCTGCATCGCTTTCAAGTCCGGTCTCACGGACCTCGAGGGCAAGGCCACGTTTGACTTCGATACGACGGTCGCCGCTCTCAGGGCCTACACGAACGGGGAGACCTCCTTTGATGTTGGCGGCACCCACTATACCATCGCAGACGATATGGTCGCTGTCAGCGGTCAGGACGTCGGAACGATTTCCTCCTTCATCCTGCGCCCGGCGGAGAACGGGGTCACCATCACGGCCGACCTCCGGAACCAGATTCTGCAGGCCATTGAGGATAATGCAGAGACCGTCACCGTGGATGCGGCCACAGCTGCAGCTCAGGACGCTGCAGATGAAGCGGCGGAAACGGAAACCGCCACGGGCGGGGCAGTGGATGCCGAAGCGCCTGAGCAGGCAGCGGATTCCAAGACCGTATACACGATTTCCTACGATCCGGCCAAGCAGACCTGGACGATTCAGCAGGAGAAGGAGACGACCCGGTACGATACCTATTCGTCGCCTTCCCTGAAGCACCCCCTGGGTACGGATGTCAACGGCATGGATATGATGACCCGTCTCATGTACGGCGGCCGGGTCTCCCTCCTGATCGGCTTCATCGTCGAGTTCATCGCCGGTGCCATCGGCATCACCCTGGGCGGTATCTCCGGCTACTTCGGCGGCTGGGTCGACAACCTCATCATGCGTATTGTCGATATCTTCTACTGCATTCCTTCGATGCCCCTGATCATTATTCTGGGTGCGGTCATGGATGCCCTTCGGGTATCCCCGACCATGCGAATGGTCTACCTGATGATGATTCTCGGCTTCCTGGGCTGGCCCGGCATGGCCCGTCTGGTCCGCGTCTTTCGGCCCGCAGAAGGATCTTCAAGCACCTGGTGCCGAACGTCATTCCCCAGCTCATCGTCTCCATGACCATGGGCCTTGGCGATACAATCATTACGGAAGCCACCCTTTCCTTCCTGGGTCTGGGCGTCAAGTTCCCCTTCGCTTCCTGGGGAAATATCATCAGCGACGTAAACAATACCTATGTACTGACGAACTACTGGTTCATCTGGATCCCTGCCGGCGTTCTGCTGCTGCTCACGGTTCTGGCCTTCAACCTCGTCGGTGACGGCCTCCGGGATGCCTTCGATCCCAGAATGAAGCGCTGATTGGGGAGGACGAATAGCAAATGGCAAAGAAAAAAGAAGAAGGCTACCTGACCCGGCAGGAGGTCCGTCAGATTTCCCGCTACAACAAGAAGGTAACCGATGAATTAGAGAAAAAGCACAAGAGGAAGAACGTTCCAGAGTCCGAATACATGACCACCATGCGGGACCCGGCGAACGAGGTGGAGTTCGACAACGTCCACACCTACTTCTTCACGGATGCCGGAACGGTCAAGTCCGTAAACGGCGTCTCCTTCGACATCCCCAAGGGCAAGACCGTCGGCGTCGTCGGCGAGTCCGGCTGCGGCAAGTCCGTGACCAGTCTCTCCCTGATGCGCCTTGTGCAGCGGCCCCAGGGGCAGACCGTCGAAGGGGCCATCCGGCTCAATATCGGGGATGGCAAGGCCATCGACGTGACCCAGGCCCCCGATGAGGTCATGGAAAAAATCCGGGGCAACAAGGTCTCCATGATTTTCCAGGAGCCCATGACGGCTTTAAACCCCATCTTCCGGATCGGGGACCAGGTCGATGAAGTCATCGAGCTCCACGACGGGGCAGGAAAGTCGAAAGAGGATATCAAGCGGCGGACCATCGAGCTTCTCAATATGGTCGGCATCGCAAACTCCGAGGGCGTCTACAGTATGTACCCCCACGAGCTCTCCGGCGGTATGCGCCAGCGTGTCATGATTGCCATGGCCCTGGCCTGCAACCCCCAGATGATCATCGCCGATGAGCCAACGACGGCCCTGGACGTGACGATTCAGGCCCAGATTCTGGACCTTCTTCGGAACCTCAAGGACAAGATCAACGCCTCCATCATGTTCATCACCCACGACCTCGGGGTCATCGCCGAGATGGCGGACTACGTTGTGGTAATGTACGCAGGACGTGTCATTGAAAAAGGCACGGCGGAGGACATCTTCCACCATCCGGCCCATCCCTATACCATCGGCCTCATGGCTTCGAAGCCCGTCGTCGGGAAGAAGGTGGACAAGCTCTACTCCATCCCCGGCAAGGTCCCGAACCCCATCAACATGCCGGATTACTGCTACTTCAAGGACCGGTGTGATAAGACCATCTCTGCCTGCGACGGCAAGTACCCCTGCATGGTGCAGCTCAGTGATACCCATTTCGTCTCCTGCTACCGATTCTACGATCAGGGAACGGTTCTTAACGATCAGAAAGGAGACGAGTGATGGCAGACGGCGTGAATTATTCTAATGATATCCTCGAGGTCCGGAATCTGAAGAAATACTATCCCATCATGGGCGGCGTCTTTTCCCGCCCGGTCGGCTGGGTCAAGGCCGTGGACGGCATTTCCTTCTCCATTCCCCGGGGAACGACTATGGGCCTGGTCGGCGAGTCCGGCTGCGGCAAGTCCACGACGGGCCGCACCATTCTTCGGCTGGAAGGTTCCAAAACGGCCGGGGACGTCATCTTCAACGGCAAAGAGGTCTATGACCTTACCAAGAAAGAACTGAACGAGCAGCGGACCCATATGCAGATTATTTTCCAGGACCCGTTTGCTTCCCTTCAGCCCCGTATGCCCGTCGGCGAAATCATCGGCGAGGCGGTCCGGGAGCACCATATCGTTCCGGACAATGAATACGAGGACTATATCGAGCACATCATGGACGAGTGCGGGCTCCAGTCCTTTCAGAAGGACCGGTACCCCCACGAGTTCTCCGGCGGCCAGCGGCAGAGAATCTGCATCGCCCGGGCCCTGGCGCTAAAGCCCGAGTTCATCGTCTGCGATGAGCCCGTATCGGCCCTGGACGTTTCGATTCAGGCTCAGATCATCAACCTCCTGAAGGACCTGCAGGAAAAGCACGGACTGACCTACCTCTTCATTTCCCACGACCTCTCGGTTGTAGAGCACATCTCCGACACGGTCGGGGTCATGTACCTCGGGAATATGGTAGAGTTCGGAAAGACCGACGACATCTTCGACAACCCCCTGCATCCCTACACCCAGGCCCTGCTCTCGGCTGTACCGGTGCCGGACCCGGATGCGAAGATGAACCGGATCGTCCTTCAGGGCTCCATTCCTTCCCCGGCCAACCCGCCCAAGGGCTGCAAGTTCCACACCCGCTGCGCGAAGTGCATGGAGTGCTGCAAGACTGTAGCCCCGGACGTGCGTGAAATCACCCCCGGCCACAAGGTCGCCTGCCACCTCTATGACGGGCAGGGAACTCTGGTGGAGAAAGCGCAGCAGGAAGAGAAGGACAGCCCTTATACAAAGGCTGAAAAGAAAGAAAAGAGCCGGGACCTGACGAAATAAGCTCTGGCAAAGAACCGCCGACGGGCATGGTACAGCTGCCGCGGATTTTCAAATATGACAGTTGTCTGTGTTGAGAGAGCAGACGGAGAGGGCAGGGAAGTATATGCCTGAAGAATATAAAGAAAAGCGCACGGAAGAGGACATGGAGCGGGACTTCGTCGTCGCGGACATGACCGGGGTCGAGCGGCCCGGCCTCTTCAAGACCCACAAGATGGGGACCTGGAAGAATGCCGGCGGGCGCTCCGGCGCCGGGGCGGCCGGGCCTGCTGCAGGTGCAGAGGCCTCTTCCGCAGACATGACGTATGCTAAGGACCCGGCGCCGTCTCAGGAACCCATCGTCCTCACGAAGGAAGAGCGCAAGTGGTATATCCTGGGCGCCGTGAAGGCGGCCCTCATCGTGGGCTTCGTCTTCGCCGGCGGTCTGACCCTGGTGGTGCTTCTGATGTACCTCTTCCTGCCCCACTGAGATATTCAATAGAAACGTGCGCCCCGGGCACGCATATAAAAACAGGCATGGGAGCCGCATTTTTGTGCATCCCATGCCTGTTTTTTCCGTCCAAAACTGCCCATGCAGGAGAGCCGGCGGGCTGTTTTTGGGGAAAGGATAAATTTCTGCTTTTTAACAAGAATCTTCTCCCTTCCGGCGGTCGCTATTCTGCGGCGTGACGAGGGAAAAGAGAAATTTCTGCTTTTTAACAAGAATCTTCTCCCTTCCGGCGGTCGTCGCTCTGCGGCGTGACGAGGGAAAGGAGAATTCTTCATATTTTCCCGTGATTCTTCTCCTTCCTCCTTCTCCCCACGGGACCTACTAGCGGGGGAAAAGGAGAATTCTTCATGCTTTCCTGTATTTCTTCTCCTTCATCCCGTATTTCGCTCTTTCCAGACGATGCCGAAAGGAGAAATTTTCACGATTTTACGTCTTTCTTCTCCCCGACGCCTGTTGTCGACTTCATTCCATCTCACGTTTCTTCCCCGGCGTTGGCAGCTGGGCCAGAATGACGGCGGAGAAGACCAGGACGGAACCCAGAACCTCCCGATGGCTCATGCGCTCGTGCAGAAGAATAGCGCTGCTGATGGCGGAGAAGACGGACTCCAGCGACATCAGAATGGAGGCCAGGGTGGGATTGACCCGCTCCTGGCCCAGAATCTGCAAGGTATAGCCGACCCCGCTCGACAGGATGCCGGCATAGAGGATGGGGCCCCAGCCGCGAAGAAGCACTGCCAGGGAAGGCTTCTCAAAAATGAACATGCAGATGAAGCAAAGGACCGTGATGGTCAGGAATTCAATGAAAGAGAGCCGCACTCCGTCCACAAGGCCGGCGTAGCGGTCCACAATCAGAATCTGAATACTGAACACAAGGGCGCAGGAAAGGACGATGGCATCGCCTTTCTGCAGGTGCAGTGAGCCCTGCATGCAGAGGAAGTAGAGACCGGCAAGGGCCAGAATTACCGCCAGGCTGAGAAAAACAGATGGCCGGCGGCCCAGGAAGATTCCGATGACCGGGACAAGGACGATGTAAAAGGCCGTGAGAAAGCCCGCTTTTCCTGCCGTTGTATAGGCAAGGCCGTACTGCTGCAGAAAGCTGGCCAGGCCGCAGAAAATACCCACAAGGATGCCTGCCTTCCAGAGGCCCTTCCGCTCGGCCCGGGAGGCGGGAGGAGCCGTGGCTTTCCCGGCCCGGTCCAGGATCAGAATCAATATTCCCAAGAATACGACGGCCACAAGCGAACGGCCGAAAAGGTATGTGAAAGCCCCCATCTGGTCGGCCGCCGCGTCCTGGGCCACAAAGGTGGTTCCCCAGACGAAAGCGCCAATCAGCAGAAAGAGGACGCCGGATAGGGATGTTTTCTTTTCCTGCATAAAAACCTCACTTTAAAAATATCCAGTTTTCAACCCACAGCCTTCCGGATCGCCACTTCCCGCCCGTATTTCAGAAGTTCCTTCCGGTGGGAAATGGAGAGGACGGTCCGGCCTTCCGCTGCCCGGCCCAGAGCCTGCATGAGGGCCTCTTCCGTCCGGGCATCCATGTCCGAAGTGATTTCATCCAACAATAATAATTTCGGCCGGGCCGCAATCGCCCGGGCGATGGAGAGAAGCTGGGTCTGCCCGGCCGAAAGAGTGCCCTCGGCAAGCCTCGTTCCGAGGCCCTCGGGCAGGGCTTCCACCGTCTCCAGGAGGCCGACTGTATTTAAAGCTTCCCGGGCATCTGCCTCTGAAATGTCCGGGTCATCCAGTGTGATCTGTTCCAGAATGGTACCGCCGGCCAGGGGGTGGAAGTCCTGCTCGACGCAGCCGTAGAGCCTGCGCCGCTCGCCATCAGGAAGGCTCGCGGCCTCCCGCCCGAAGAGACAGACACTGCCGCCCGTCGGCGGATAGAGGCCCAGAATCAGCTTGAAGAGGGTGGACTTTCCTTCCCCGGTCCGCCCGGTCAGGACGACGGACTCGCCTTCCTTCACTTCGAGGTCGAAGCCGGCAAACACAGGCGTATCTACGTCGTAGGAGAACGACATATTCGCTATTTTCACTGTAGGGACATTTTCGCAGCTGCTCTTCGCGTTTTCAGCTTTATATGTATTACGTGATAAGCCATTTGCATTGCACGCAATATTGCACGCATTGCGTACTGTCACATTTTTCTTCCCTTCGCCCACTTTTTCGGTTTGACTTTCAGCTGCCTTTGCAGTTTTGTCTGCCTCCTCCGTATTTCGCTCTTTCTCCCCCAGAAACTCCGCAATCCGCTGCACCCCGGCCACGGCCGACTGGATGCTCTGAATCTCCATCCCGATATTTTCGATGGGCGTGAAGACCTGGGCGATATAGGCAATGAAGGCAGCAGCAGTTCCGGCGCTGATTCCGAAGAAGGGGCGGAAGGCCTCCTGGGACGCCAGAATCATCATGACCGCCGTAATGGCCGTCTGGGTGATGATGACGACCGGGGAATAGATGGCGTCGCAGAAATTGGCTTCCTCCCTGGCTTTGAAGCTGTCGGACACCGCCTTGTCGTAGCGCTCCTCCATGAAGGCTTCTCCGTGGTAGAGGCGGATGGGGCGCCGCGCAGCAACGGTCTCAGGCAGGATGCGGTTGGCCAGGGCCACGGCGGCCCGATTGGCCCGCTGGGCAAAGAGGGCCTTCTTCTGAATCTTTGCCGTGAAAAGGCCGATGAGGGGAAAGGATATCAAGAGTAATATAGCCAGCCCCGGGCTCTTCGTAAAAATCACGACGACTATGCCGATCAGGGAAGCCGTATCCACCGCCATGCTGATGACGCCCGAAGAAAAGAGGTCTTCCAGGGTATCCACGTCGTCGGCAAAACGGGAAACCGTGTCTCCTGTGGGATGGGTGACGAAATAGGAAGCAGGCAGGCGGGAAAGCTTGTCGGCAAGCTGCTTTCGCACCCCGTGGGACAGCCTCTCTCCCCAGATGGTGAGGACGATTTCCCGGGCAGCCTCCAGGCCCCGGCTCAGGAAGATGGTCAGGAAGTAGAAAAGGCCGGCCCCAAGCAGGGTTCCCGCGATCGCGTTCACATCACTCTTTCCGGACAGGCGGTCCACCACGTTTCCGAGAATCAGGGGAGGGACCAGATCCGCCACGGCCGCTGCGACAACGAGCAGGATCAGGGCCGCTGTCAGGCCCTTCTGCCTTCCGACCAGACTGCCGGCAAATTTCCCAAGAGAAAAACGATTATTCTTCATGGCCATCCTCCTGCAGTTCATACATCTTCCGGTAGCCGGGCGAGGTCTGCATCAGCTCCTCATGGGTTCCGACCGCCGCCTTTCCGTCTTCGAGGTAGAGAACCAGGTCCAGGTCCGGGAAGTACCGAAGGCGGTGGGAAATCAGGAGAATAATGCTGTCCGGGCAGTCAGTCTTCAGGGCGTTTAGGATGTGGCCTTCCGTCTCGGCATCCACGGCGGAGAAGGGGTCATCCAGAACGATGACCGGCCGCTCATGATATAATGCTCTGGCCAGGGAAATCCGCGCAGCCTGCCCGCCGGACAGGCGGCCGCCCCCGCTGCCGACGACGGTCTGTACGCCCTCGGGCATGGCGGCCGCTTCTTCAGTGAAGTCGGCCATAGAGAGGACATGCCCCACGGGGCGGGAGTCCCCGAGGGCTATATTATTCTCAATCGAAGAATCCAGCAGGTCCGGGGAATGGCCGGTGAAGGAGACCGCATCCCCGCCCGCCGCCTTTATGTCAGAGAGCTCACCATCCGCAATGCGTATACTGCCCTCATAGGGAATTTCCCCGAGGAAGCAGCGGGCAAAAGTCGTCTTCCCGCAGGCCACCGGGCCAGTGATGCCGACGATTTGACCGGGCTCTGCCGAGAAGGTCACATCGGAAAAGAGGGGCTTGTCCGCTTCGAAGCCGAAGGTCAGGCCGGATACGGAAAGCGCTCCGGAGGGGACCTTCTTCTCGACGGGCAGGTCGTTTTCATGCATGTAGGGGAGAATCCGCTTCCAGGAGACCTCCGCCTTCTGGATGGCGTTGAAGAGGTTGGCCGCGTGGGAGGACTTCTTCGCCAGATTCCCGAAGCAGGCGAAATAGGCGGAGAAGGCTGCGATGTCCCAGGCCGTCCAGCCGGTACCGAGGACGTTTCTGCCGCCGAGGAAGATAATGACGATGAAGCCGATGGAGGAAATCAGATAGTAGATGGGCTGGGTCGCATTGTTAAGTATTCCGGAGCGGATTTTCGCCTGCTCATAGCGGCCCAGGGCCTTGTCGTACTCGGCCGTCTGGATGGCCTCCGCCCCGTAGATGCGGTAGGTGACGGCATTCGATACTCGGTCCAGGCCCCGCGCCCGCATATTGTCCCCGGCGTCCTTGGCCGCGTGGACAGCGCTTACAACGTACTTCTTCAGGTAGTTGGCCAGGGCGTAGGCAATGGGCGGGAAGAGAAGGACGAGAAGGGTCAGGCGCCAGTCATAGAAAAAGAGCATGGCCATATAGACCACGATGACGACGCCCGTGTCGAAGATTTCCGTGATGAACTTGCGGAGGCCTTCGGCGCAGTCGTCGGCGTCCGCGATGGCCCGGGTCATGAGACTGCCGGCGTCCGTTTCGGAAGCCTTTTCCTTCTCCCCTTTCGCCTGCACGGACTCAGAAACTCTATCCACCATCGCACGCGCTGCGTGCAGTGTTCCGGAAGCCGCATCCGCAGTGTGCTTCGCCGTCGCGGTCGAACTCCCGACCAGCACGGACCGGTAGACGGTCCGCCGCATGGCCTGGGCGGTCCGGTTGGCAAATTTCCGCACGTAGAGCCGCTTCAGGAAGCGCATGAACTGGACGAAGGCGATGACGCAGAGATAAGTCAAGGCCAGGCCGATCATGGCCGCTGCTTCCGCCTGCCCGCCGAGAATCTCCACCAGGCGCTGGACCAGCTGGCCCTCGAACCAGGGCCCGGCCGCCATTCCTACATTATATAAGACCCCTGTGATGGAAACGGCCGTCAGCAGCCCGGCTTCCTTTTTGCAGTAGGAGGTCAGTTTTCCCGGATCATATGCTTTCTTCGCCATTTCTTTCGATACCTTTCTGAAAATCGGCTAAGACAAGTCAATGTCCATTACTATATGGCTATGCGGCTACACCGGCTGATTCTGGCTTCTCCTCGTAAACAGGACGGAAACCGCCGCGACCAGGCTGGTGCCCGCCGCGATGAAGAGCATGGAAAGGACCATCACCACTCCCTGACTCCAGGCGGTTTCGAGGTCTCCGGTGACGAGGCTGCTCATGGTCCGGTACATGGCCTGGCCCGGTATCAGCGGGATTACGGCTGAAATCAAAAAGACCGTGACCGGCTTTTTCTGCAGGCGGGCCAGGATTTCCGACCACAGGGCCGCCGCAATCCCGGCCAGAAGACAGGCAATCATGTAGCCATAGCCCCCGTGCATGGTGAGAAGGTAGACCGCCCAGGAAACAAGGCCGCCGAGAGCCGCCGTCAGCAGGCATTTTCGGGGGGTGTGAAATAATAATGCAAAGCCCAGGGAACCCAGAAAGGCCATTAATAGCTGCAATAGCTCCGTCAAGGAAAAAGTCATGCCCGGCCTCCTCTCAAAAGTGAATTGCCGCCACGTTTCACGAGAAAAAGTTCTTTCACAGCACACCCCCCATGATATGGATGGCCAGCATGAAGCCGGCCGCCAGGGCAATGGCCCAGATGGTGGCCTCGATGAGACGCAGGGCCCCGGAAATCGTATTGCCCACCAGCATCTCCCGGACGGCGTTTACCATAGTGACTCCGGGATTTAAAAGCATGATGTCCCCGATCATGATGAGGTCCTCATGGAAGCTCCCCGTCAGGCGGCAGAAGGCTCCGATGCAGGTCCCGGTAATCAGGGAAATGAAGAGGGTATAAATAATGCGGTTCGTGCTGTATTTCCCGGCCGTCTGCTGGACCAGAATGATCAGCAGGGAAAAGGCAGCCGCCAGCAGGCCGTCTGCCGCCGTTCCTCCGAAGAAGACGGAGAAGGCAAAGGCCCCGAGCAGGCAGCCCGCGATGTGGGGCAGGAGGCTTTCCTTCCGGTCCCGGATGGTGGCAAGCTCTTTCGTAAGCTCTTCCACGGACATGGGGCTTGCGCAGCAGCGGCGGGAGAGGTCATTCAGCCGGTCCAGGCGGTCGAAATCCATGTCGTCCCGGTCAAATACCCGCCGGGTCTGGGTCAGAACTTTCCCGTCCGGCAGTTGCATGGTGACGACGATGCTGTAGATGATGCAGTAAACGTCCATGGTGGCCCCGTAGGCCGTTCCCAGGCGGGCCAGGGTGTCCTCAACTCTATTAATCTCGGCCCCGGACTGCAGCATCAGGTCGCCGACATCCAGAATCCGCTGCAATAGGAGGTCTTCCCGCCCGGCGGCATACGAAATATTTTTTTCTTCTGAGAGCGCTTCTCCCATATCTTCCTCATTCAGGCAGTTCAATGTACAGGGCTCTTGCACCCGGCTAATAATATCATACAGGCGGGAAGAAAACTGCAAAAAAACAGTGAAGGGCGCCCTCCTCACCCTGAGCGGGGGCATCTGCTGGGGCCTGTCCGGCTCCATGGGCCAGTATCTCTTCGACCGCCAGGGCATGGATGCGCGCTGGCTGGTCCCGATCCGTCTCTTTCTGGCGGGCCTTATATTATTCATATACTGCTTCTTCAAATACCGGGACAAGCTTTTCGGCATCTGGAAGAGCCCCCGGGCCGCGGGCATGCTGCTCGTCTACGGGCTGGCCGGAGTTTCCATGAGCCAGTACACCTATTTCCGGACGATTCAGCTTTCGACGGCCGGTGTCGGGACCATTCTCCAGGATCTGTCCCCGGTCATGATTCTCCTGGCCACCTGTGTCATGATGCGGCGGAAACCGCGTCTGATGGAACTTCTGAGCCTCGTCCTCGCCATCGTCGGCATCTTCCTGATCGTGACCCACGGGGACTTTCATTCCATGAGCGTTTCCCCTCACGCCCTCGCGACCGGCATCATCTGCGCCGTCTGCGTCACCGTCTACAACATGCTGACGACTCCTCTGGCCCAGGACTATCCGGTCCCGGTCATGCAGGCCTGGTCCTTCATGATGGGCGGCGTCCTGCTGGAATTCGTCTTCCGCTCCTGGAACATCCATTACGTGCCGGGCCCCATGGGCTTCGTCGGCATCGCCTTTGTCGTCCTGGTCGGGAATGTCATGGCCTTCACCCTCTACATCTCGGGCGTCCACTGTATCGGGCCCAACGCCGGCATCCTCTACGGGTTCTCCGAGCCCGTCACGGCCGCCATCATCTCGACGGCCCTCCTGGGCTCCGGCTTCGGCATCTGGGACGCCGTCGGTTTCGCCTGCATCTTCTTCATGCTGGTCCTGATCAGCGTATCGGGGAAGGAAAGCGGGTCGGAGTGAAGGCTGCTGGCTGCTGGCGCCGGGGAGGAAGCGCGAGCTGGAGTGAATGCTGCCGGTGCCGGGGAGAAGAATTTGCGGAAAGTGTGAAGAATTCTCCTTTTCACAGCTGAGTCGCAGAGCAGCGATTGCCGGAAGGGAGAAGATTCTTGTTAAAAAGCAGAAATTTCTCCTTTCGGCTCAGCTTCTGCCAGGCAGGAAAATGTCAGAAGGAGACGAATGGCGGGAAAACAAGAAAGATTCTCTTTTCGCTGCCGCCTGGAAAAGGAGGGAAACGGGTTGAAGGAGAAGAAACGTGGGAAAGCATGAAGATTTCTCCTTTTTCCTGTCATCGAGCCTCGTGTGGAGATGAAGGAAGGAGAAGAATGTGCGAAAAGCGCAGAATGTTCTCCTACCATCGGACGATTGAGATTGCATTCAGAATATACGAGAATGGGAGCATCCTGCCGTATCCTTCAGCAGAATGCTCCCATTTTCAATCCCGGTAAAGATTGCTCTCAGTTCTTCGTCCCGTACCAGGCAACGCCTTCGAGGCGCCAGCCCTGGGTGCCCAGCCAGTTGTGCTCGGCCAGGGAAGTCGTGTAGTTGTGCAGGCCCGAGTTGGGGTTGTACTCCCGGTAGACGGGGACGCCGTGGGAAGTGTCCGAGTAGAAGGATGTTCCTTCCTTCTTCCAGCCGGCTTTTACCAGCATGTTGATTTCCGTCTGGTTGGCAGAATAATGGTGCAGGCCGGAATTGGGATTGTAGAGGCGGTAGATGACTTCCAAAGAAGTGATTGGAGCGGACCAGGCTGCGGCCTTTTCGGATTCGTTCTTCCAGCCGGCATTTACGGTGTTTTGGGCTTCAGCGTAAGTCGTCGTATAGAAGTGCTCGCCCGAATTTCTGTTGTAGAGGCGGTATACAGCCAGGCTGCCTTTGGCAGCCGTCAACTGAGGAATTGTCTTGGACTGGTTTGTATTATTCTGGCTGTTATTATTCTGATTCGAATTGCTGTTGTCGGAACTGCCCTCGTCAGTAGAAGTATCCGTGCTGTGGTTCTTGATATATTCCTCTGTGGCGAAGAGGTGGACGTCGTACTGAATCGTGCCCCGGCTGGTTCCTGTGATGGTGACTTCAAAGTCCTCGGAGTTTCCGCTGTAGGTCATGCCGACGGGACGGAAGATGATGGCCCCCTGAAGACCGTAATTGGTATTGTTGATCCAGAAATCCGAGGGTGAGGCAGATTTGCTGAAGTTCCAGGTCTTGCCGGTTTTCTTGTTGACCAGCTTGACGGCAACTGAACTTTCGTTTTCCGCCTCGCCGGTGCTGAAGGACCAGGCGGTATTGTGATATTCGTTTTCCGTCAGATAGTCGTAGGGGGTATTGTAGCCGGGCCACATGGAATCGGTGGAAGTGGGCTCATAAGTTCCGTCAAAGGCATACATAGCCGTGTAGTAGCCTGCATCTCCGAAGGCTGTCTTTTTCATAGTGGGATTCAGGCACCAGCGGCGGTGGCCGACCCGGTTGATGTTTGAACTGTCGCTGTCGTCCATGTAGCCGATAAATACGGAACCGGCTGTCGTGTATCCTGAGCCCAGATTGCAACTTCCGGCGCCCTTCTTGCAGATGGCATACAGGTCATCACTCATATCGGAAGGCTGTGACGGAGAGTGGGAGAGGCGGCCATTGGCGGCGGAAATCAGTGCCGCCCCCTGGGCCAGGTCCTCATATTCCGAGCTCCATGTGACATCGGCATCGAGGCCGGCAATATAGCGCATCTGATTCAGGGCATTCAAGGCATCTGTCTTTGCTGCATCGGAAAGGGCTCCCAGGTTGTAAGGCGCTTTGTAAGAGGGCTTGCTTGAATAGTAGGCCGGGTAGGTCGATTCGCTGAGGTCGGAAATGGGATGGGCCGCCATAAAGGCCTTGACTTCAGCCTCCGACCGGTAGACAACCCGGGGTGCAGAACCTTCAGCCGCCTGAGCCCGACCTGCAGTCAGTGGGCTTACAGAAACGACCGCCGTCAGCACCATCGCTGCGGCCAGAGCGATGGCGGAAAACTTTGTGATATGTTTCTTATTTTTCATGACTAATATCCTCCCATAACTTAGGAAAATGAATTTTTTGACACCAGATGGAATTATAAGAAAATTGTCCGGAGACGTCAATACGCTAAGACAGGATGCGGGACTGTCTCATCTTGCTCTCTTTAATAGAGAAAAAGAGACTGGAGGAGATTAAGGCAAAACTGGCGGGCTGCGAGCTCACGGTGAAGAGGGCAGAAATTTCGCACAAGGAGGGGGTTAAGGGTATAATGAAATTGCATTATGGGAAAGCTGCATCTATGTTTTGGAGGCTTATTCTATAGCCTCGGCCAATCTAAATCTAAATTTTAGACTAGCCATACATTCGTGAAACATACTTTAATGAAATGTGATTCATGAAAACGGCAGTATCAATAGTATTGTGGTGGCTTGAAGAAATACACTGCAGTGGCTATAATAAATTCGGATTTTAGATTAGACGAGACAAGACAAGGGGAACCGTATGTCTTATATCGAACGTGCAATAACATCTACCCTGAAAAAACGAGTGTCCACCAGCAAGTGCCTGCTTTTGTCCGGTGCAAGGCAGGTCGGGAAATCTACTTTGATTAAGCATGTATTTTCGGACTACAACCGGGCAAACTTTGATGACCGGCTGACCCGCTTACAGGTGCATGAAGATCCGACTCTTTTTCTGATGAACAATCCCCGCCCGCTATTCATTGATGAAGTGCAGAAGGAAGACAGTGTTCTGGAAATCATCAAGCAGGAGGTGGATGATTCAGACAAGCGCGGGCAGTTCATTCTATCCGGTTCGCAGAGCCTGGCCCTTCGGAAGGGGATGAGTGAGTCGCTGGCCGGGCGGGTGTCCGTGGTTGAACTGGCGGGACTTTCCCTGAGGGAAATCTATGGCGTCGGCTTCAATCGGCATTTTGTGCCGACTGAAAAATATCTGGCGGCACGGGAAAAGAAAATCTCGCAGTATCCGGATCTTTGGAATATTATTCATAAAGGATCCTATCCAGAACTGTACGACGTGGATCGGGACTGGCAGGACTTCTATTCCTCCTACGTCACTACCTATCTGGAGCGCGATATAAATGAACTGATTGATACGGACAGCTTGACCTTTACGAAGTTCCTGACGGCAGTAGCCGCACGGACCGGGGAACTGCTGAACTACGCCAATATTGCCAGTGATGTGGGGGTGAGCGAACCCACGATCAAGAAATGGATCTCCATTCTGGAGAGGACCGGAATCGTGTATATCCTGCAGCCCTACAGTTCCGGCGCCTTAAACCGGGCGATAAAGACGCCGAAGCTCTATTTCCGGGATACCGGCCTGGCCTGCTGCCTGACACGGTGGATTTCAGCCGACGCCCTGAAAAATTCGGCAGTTGCCGGCAACATGTTTGAGACCTTTGTCGTGTCGGAAATCCTGAAGTCCTACACGAATGAAGGAATGGATTACCGTTTCAACATTTTCTACTATCGCGGCAAGGACAAGAATCCGCAGGGCGAGAATGAAATCGATCTCATCATCGAAGAAGACGGAATTCTCTATCCTGTCGAAATTAAGCTTTCCGCAAATCCCAGGGCCGAGATGGCGGCAGCAAATCCAATCCTCGACAAGATTCCGGAACGGAAGCGGGGAACGGGCATCATCCTCTGCCGGGTGGAGAAGAAAGTGTATCTGCGGGAAAATGTGTTGGCGCTGCCGATAGAATATATATAGTGGAGTATACAACTGTTGCCGCTAATATGCGAAGTACGCAAAAAAACATTTCTTGTGGTGCCAGTTTTTGTCGGTTATTGAAAAGAATATTGAGAGCCGGCAAACAGGAGGAAAAGAC
Organism: uncultured Lachnospiraceae bacterium; assembly: GCA_900316075.1. GTDB lineage: Bacteria > Bacillota > Clostridia > Lachnospirales > Lachnospiraceae > RUG306. The sequence continues at coordinate 57,340 of ONBT01000018.1, forward strand.
AAATGGCAGTGAAAAATGTTATTTTCGATCTGGACGGAACCCTGCTCTACACCCTGCAGGACCTCTGCAATGCGGTGAACTTCGTGCTGGGAAAGTACGGGGAGCCGGAGCGGAGTCTCTCTGAAGTCCGCAGTTTCGTCGGAAACGGGGTCCACAAGCTCATGGAGCGGTCGGTTCCGGCGGGAACTTCGGCGGAGAGCATTGAACAGCAGTATCAGGATTTCAAGCCCTTTTACGAAGCGCATTCCAAGGACACGACGAAGCCTTTTGACGGCATTCCTGAGCTTCTTGCGGAGCTCCATCGGCGGGGAATCGGCGTCGGCGTTGTGACAAACAAGTTCCAGGGGGCGGCGGAGCCCCTGATGGAGGACTATTTCGGTGACCTCATCAATGTCACGGTAGGCTCCTCGGAGAGGCTGCCCCACAAGCCTGCGTCTCCCATGGTGTACAAGGCCATTCATCTTCTGGTTGCACGGGATGCTGCACAGGGAAGAGGAGCGGATGCCCTGGCTGCCAGAGGCAGGGCAGCGGCTGACAGTGATGGAAGGACAACTGCTGCTGACATGACGGGAAAAGACGAGGCAGCACTTATTGCGGAGCCCTCGCCGGAGCTGAAGGCCGGTTTCCTTTATGTCGGGGATTCCACTGTGGATGCTGAGACGGCGGAGAATGCGGGTCTTTCCTATCTCCTCTGTGATTGGGGATATAATGACAGAGACGTTTTGGAACAGCAGCACGCAGTGGCTGTTGTTAGCTCCCCTGAACAGATATTAGATTATTTGAACTGAAGTATGGCCGAAAAGAAATACCACAATTCATCCATCGACACCATGCGGGCCTTTGGGGCCCTGGCCATTGTCATGCTGCACGTGAACGCGTGCTGGCGGCTGAACCTCAACGGGGTGGAGGCCTACTACGGGATGAGGACAGGCCGAGCCTTGTGCGAGGCCGGCCTCATGCTTATTGGCTCCCGCTGGGCAGTGCCGGTCTTTTTCATGATCACGGGCTTCCTCCTGCTGGATCCGGCAAAGGATATCCCCCTGAAAAAGAACCTTCATTATATAGAAAGAATGCTGCTGGTCCTTCTGATCTTCGGTTATCCCATGTGTCTGGCGGAGAGGGTTTTCCACGAGGGGGTGACCGGAGGTGCCTTCGCCTGGGCCTTCGGGGACCTGGTGACCGGCAATTGCTGGGGTCATATGTGGTACCTTTATTCCCTGGTCGGCATCTACCTTCTGCTGCCCCTCCTGCGGCGCTTTACGGCGACGGCCACTGAGGCCGAGGAACTGTGGGTCCTGGCAGTCGGCGCCCTCTGCATCTCTGCGGCGGCAGCCTGCGCGAAGCTGGGCTTTGCCCTGACGGACTTCGGCATTTCAAATACTCTGGTAGGCCCATTCTACGCCCTTCTCGGCCATTTTCTCGGCCGCTCCGACTGGACAGGGCGTATCCCAAAACTCCTTCTTTACATTCTCCTCGCCCTTTCCATTGCGGTCACCGGAGCTTTCGAGGCTCTTGGCTTTGCCCGCCGGGACGAGTACGACGGCCCCTGCATGCCCTGGATTCTGGTCTTTTCCGCCTGTCTTTTCTTATTACTAATGCAGAGCCCCTCGGCAGAACGGACCGGTCATCATCCTCTCATCCGTTTCCTGTCAAAACATTCATTCTGTATCTACCTATTGCATCCGGTGATGTTGAATTTCCTTACGAAATATCTTAAAATCTTTCCGGATATTCTGCCGGCAGTCGTCGGGGAGCTTGCCTTCTTCGGGGCGGCCCTGGGCTTTGCCATCGCCTGCTCACTCGTACTGCACTGCATCCCCGGCCTGAAGAAACTGCTGTAGAGTGTCTGCAGGAGTTGCTTCTACGAGAACATGCGTCTAATGAGTTGGCAATGCCGCTCGAGCGGCAGGGTATATTTCGGGCTCTTCCCGCTGAGCAGGTTCCTTGCGGAGAGAACTGCGTTGGCGGTTTACATTAGTCATATAGGAAAGAAAGGAGCGTGAGTATATGGAAGCGGACAGTCACGGTCGATTGTGCACGAAAACCAGTGATAGCGCAGTCTCATGCACTCACTCTCCTGTGGTATTGTGTCTGGCGAATTGCAGATAGTACGCATTGCGTATGCCCTGCAATTTGCCCGATGGACTTCTCCGGTGGGTGTCTGCGTCCGACTTGTGCGGGAAAACGGAGGCATTTTTATGCTGGATTTTTTCATGACAAATGATACGCTGATCCGGCGTATCGACGAGCCAGAAGAGGGCTGCTGGATTCGCCTGACGGACCCGACCCAGGCGGAAACCGAATACATTGCTGACCGCTTCGAGATGGACATCGCCGATGTCAGGGCCGCTCTCGATGATGAGGAGAGTTCCCGAATCAGTCTCGAAGACAATTATACTCTGATTCTTGTCGACATCCCTTCCGCCGAGGTCCGCAACAAGCGGCGCGGATACACGACCATTCCTCTCGGCATCCTCCTGAAGGAAGGCTATATCATAACGGTCTGCTCGGAAGAGACCACCGTTCTGACCCCTTTTGTGGACCGCCATGTCCGAACCTTTTCCACGAAGAAGCAGATGCGCTTCACCTACCAGATTCTCTACAACGTATGCATGCGCTACCAGGCCCTGCTTCGCGCCATCGACAAGAAAAGGACGGAACTGGAGGAAGGCATCGGAGAAGGCATGAAGGACAGTGACCTTGTGGACCTGCACGAGTTGGAATCCAACCTCGTATACTTCGCCACGTCCCTGCGGGCGAACGGGGTGGTGCTGGACCGGCTGACCCGTTACGGGCGCCTGCGGCGGTATGAAGAGGACGACGAGCTCCTCGAAGACGTCATCATCGAAAACAAGCAGGCGATTGAGATGACCAGTATTTACCGGGATATCATCAACGGGACCCGGGAGCTCATGAGCTCCGTCATCAGCAACCGTCTGAATGAAGTCATGAAGGTCCTGACAAGTATCACGATTGTCATGAGCATCCCGACCATCATCGGCGGCCTCTGGGGAATGAACGTACCGGTTCCCCTGGCCCACGCCCCATTCGCATTTGCAATCATCTGTCTGGTCACCCTCGGCATTTGTCTGGTTACATTGCTGCTGCTTCGGAAGCGGAAGATGATGTGATTTGTCACGATTCGTGCGTTTGAATATAAGGCGCGCGAATCGTGACGGCCTGCGGATATGCGTGATTGCGGGCTTTATGCTTTGTAAATCGTGCCGACGCTCCGGATTTTCCGGGGCGCCGACTTGGTTTTGAGGTGGAAATATGCTTGTTACAATACTGCGGATTGTATTGGCTGTGGCGGCGGTCATCAATGTCTACGGCTGTTGGTCCATGAACAAGAGGATTGCCGACGTCTCCAAGGTCTTCCTGATGCCCCTGGTCATGGCTATCTATTTCGCCCGGCTCGCTCAGAATGCAGCAACTGCCTTGCCCGGCGCTGCCGGGAATGCGGCCGGCGGAGCGGGGACGGGACTCGCGGGAAATGCGTCGGCTGTTGGCGGGACAGGTGCAGGACTTTTCGCTGCCCTTTCCATCCCCCTTCTTCTCGGCATGATTGCAGGCTATCTCGGTGACATCTTTCTTCTGAAAGACAGCCTTTTCGCGGCCGGCCTCGGGGCCTTCCTCTGCGGCCATATCTTCTATATAATAGCCTTCACAAGGGACATCGTCTGGAAGCCGCAGACGGCCCTGCTTCTTCTCATCCTCATTCCCTATATCATCTATATTCTCTGGCTGAAGAAGCACCTGATTCCCTGGGTTCCGGCAAATATGAAGATACCAGTCTTTGTCTACATGGCGGCTATTGTCGCCATGAGCGTATCCGCCTTCCTGCGCTTTTCGGCCGTGGGCGACGGACTCTCTGCGGAATATATCTTCTATACCTTCCTCGGGAGCGTCCTTTTTGTGGCCTCGGACAGTATTCTTGCTATGACGGTCTTTAAGCGGGACGTGGGCTCTTTCATGGAAGTCGGAGTGATGATCACCTATGTCTTTGCCCAATTCCTCATCATGTGGGGCATGGTAAATGCAGTCTGACCGGTGTCTTGCGCGGCGCGGGAGAAGAATTGTTAAGATAGCTGAAAGTTTCTCCTTTTGCCGGGAGGGCCGGAGAGTTCCGCCGCCGGGAAAGAGAGAAGAATTGTTGAGACAGCAGAAATTTCTCTTTTCTCCGGTTGAGCGGAAGAGTGCCGCCGCCGGAAAGAGAGAAGAATAGCTTGAAATGAAGGAATCCTCTCTTTACCGGCAGAGGATGGGAGAATATCTATGCTGATAGCTGACGGCTGGAAAGATTTTGAGGTCCTCGACTGCGACGGGGGCGAGAAGCTGGAGCGGTGGGGGGACTATATCCTCCTGCGGCCGGACCCCCAGGTCATCTGGAGGACCGGGCGGAAGGCCCCTGAATGGAAGAAACTTTCCGGCCACTATCATCGCTCAGCCAAGGGCGGGGGCGACTGGGAAATCTTTGACCTGCCTGAGGAATGGCAGATCGGCTACACTCTTTCTTCTATAGAAAAGGAAATCCGTTTCAACCTCCGTCCCTTCAAGTTCAAGCACACGGGCGTCTTCCCGGAGCAGGCGGCCAACTGGGAAATCTTCTCGAAGCTGATTGCCGACAGGAAAGCTGCGGAACCGGACCGGGAAGTGAAAGTCCTGAATCTCTTTGCCTACACCGGCGGGGCCACCATGGCGGCCGCGGCAGCAGGAGCGAGTGTCACCCACGTCGATGCAAGCAAAGGCATGGTCGGCTGGGCGAAGGACAACGCGGGCGCGAGCCATCTTGCGAGCGCCCCCATCCGCTGGCTTGTGGACGACTGTGTGAAGTTTGTTGAGCGGGAAATCCGCCGGGGCAATCACTACGACGCCGTCATCATGGACCCGCCCTCCTACGGCCGCGGGCCCAAGGGAGAAATCTGGAAGATTGAAGATTCTGTCTGGTACCTCGTGAATATCTGCGCCCAGCTGCTTTCCGACAAGCCCCTATTCTTCCTTATCAATTCTTATACCACGGGTCTGCAGCCGGCGGTGCTTTCCTATATGCTCTCGGCAGTCCTTACGCAGGGGCGGACCGGGGGCGTCGGCTACAGGACGACTGAAGCAGACGATGCGCAGAAGAATCAGGAGCAGGATGGGAATACCGGGGATGCTTACGAGGGCGGCTCTGCTCCTGAGGCCGGCAGGAAATTTTCCTGCCGCGTCACCGCCAGCGAAATCGGCCTTCCCGTGAAGCACACCGGCCTCGTCCTCCCCTGTGGCGCGTCGGGGATGGCGGTATTCTAATTGTATTCAATAAAGAACAATATTTCTTCAAAAATCCTTGCAGACCGGGGGAAATCTTGGTATAGTACCACTTGCTGTGACATTGATAGCGTAGATGTATGAGATTGCTGTTTCCGCATGAGTGACGGACCAACCCACCGAGCACTGAAGCGGCCGCAGGGAACTCGTACGGAGCGAATGTCAAGTTCAGGAAACTGGCGACAACGTGCAGCTGTACAAACAATCGGTCTACATATGGTAGAAACGCCCGCGGTAAGTCAATTGCGGCCTTTTTCAGAAGAGGCATGCGGACACGCCCGGGGCAGTGTAATGTACAGTCACCACTTGTCGTACTCTTAAAAAGTGCGAATAAGGAGGCGGCTTTTTTTATGGCAACAATGAGAATTACCCTGAAGGCTTATGATCACGAGCTTGTTGATCAGTCCGCACAGAAGATCATCGACACCGTGAAGAAGAACGGTGAGGCGGTCAGCGGTCCTGTACCCCTTCCCACGAAGAAGGAAGTTGTTACTATCCTTCGTGCGGTTCACAAGTACAAGGATTCCCGGGAGCAGTTCGAGCAGAGAACACACAAGCGGCTCATCGACATCCTGACTCCCACCCAGACTACGATTGATGCTCTTTCCCGTCTGGAAATGCCTGCAGGCGTAGACATCAATATCAAGATGAAATAATCATCGCGATATCTCAAATTTTGGTACCAATATATGAACCTCAGGGTTGCACATGAGGTTCCGCTATAGGAGGAATTTTTTATGAACAAGGCAATACTTACGAGGAAGCTGGGTATGACCCAGATCTTCGGCGACAACGGCGAGCTCATCCCCGTTACTGTTCTTGAGGCTGGTCCCTGCGTAGTTACCCAGGTCAAGACGGTAGAGAACGACGGCTATGAGGCAGTTCAGGTCGGCTTCGTAGATGACAAGGAAAAGGTCACCACGAAAGACGCGAACGGCGTTAAGTCCGTTGCTCACCGTCACGGCACGAACAAGCCGGAGGCAGGCCACTTCAAGAAGGCCGGCGTTTCCGCAAAGCGTTATGTTCGTGAGTTCCGTTTTGACAACTCTTCCGAATATCAGCTGGCTCAGGAAATCAAGGCCGACATCTTCGCTGAAGGCGATCATGTAGATGCTACCGGCATCACCAAGGGCAAGGGCTTCCAGGGCGCTATCAAGAGACTCGGTCAGCACAGAGGACCCATGGCTCACGGTTCCAAGTTCCACCGTCATCAGGGTTCCAACGGTTCCTGCTCCACACCGAGCCGTGTATTCAAGGGTAAGGGAATGCCCGGTCAGATGGGCGGCGTTCGTGCCACAGTACAGAACCTGCGCGTCGTAAAGGTAGACCCTGAAAAGAATCTTCTTCTCGTCAAGGGCGCAGTTCCGGGACCCAAGAAGTCCCTCGTAACCATCAAAGAGTCTGTAAAGGCTTCTAAGTAATCGGGAAGGAGGAATCATCGATGGCTGAAGTATCTGTATTCTCTACAGAAGGAAAAGAGACAGGAAAGATCGATCTTTCCGATGCCGTTTTCGGAATCGAGCCGAACGAGCATCTCGTACATATGGCTGTTAAGCAGTTCCTGGCAAATCAGCGTCAGGGCACCCAGAAGGCAAAGACCCGCTCCGAAGTAAGCGGCGGCGGCAAGAAGCCCTGGAGACAGAAGGGAACCGGCCATGCACGGCAGGGTTCGACAAGAGCTCCCCAGTGGAAGGGTGGCGGAATGGTATTCGCACCCGTTCCCAGAGATTATTCTTTCAAGATGAACAAGAAAGAAAAGAGAATCGCTTTAAAGAGCGTCCTTTCTTCCAAGGTCCTTGACAAGAAGCTCTGCGTGATCGACGGCCTTTCCTTTACAGAGCCCAAGACAAAGGAATTCGCAAAGGTTCTTTCAAACCTGAACCTTGACAAGGCAATCTTCGTAATCGACGAGAAGGATGCAGACCGGACAAACATCATTCTTTCCGCAAAGAACATCCCCACTGTCATCACGGCAGCTCCGAACACCATCAACGTCTTCGACCTGCTCAAGTATGACACCGTCGTCCTGACGAAGGATGCAGCAAAGACAATCGAGGAGGTTTATGCATAATGGCTACGATCGAATATTATGACGTCATCCTTCGCCCCGTTGTGACTGAGAAGTCCATGGGTGAGATGAGTGACAAGAAGTACACCTTCCTCGTTGCCCCTGAGGCTACGAAGCCCATGATCAAAAACGCTGTTGAGAAGATGTTCGACGGCGTCAAGGTCGCTTCCGTTACGACTCAGAACAAGGACGGCAAGACCCGCCGCCGGAATTCCCGCAGCGGAATTTCCACAGGCAAGACTGCAAAGGTCAAGAAGGCAGTCGTAAAGCTTACAGAGGATTCCAAAGACATCGAGCTTTTCGGTGGACTTTGATCTGGACTGTCCCGTCAGGGACGTATGATGTGAGCTTCAGGCACATACCTCGTGCCGGGCAGGGCGACCTGCTTTCAAACACTTAAGCGTGTGTTTCGCGATAATTAACACTATGAAAGGAATTAAGTAATGGGTATCAAGAGTTACAATCCCTATACTCCTTCCCGCAGGAACATGACCGGTTCTGACTTCGCTGAGATTACGAAGAAGACCCCCGAGAAGTCCCTCCTTGCGAAGAAGAGTAAGAACGCGGGAAGAAATAACCAGGGCAAGATCACCGTTCGTCATCAGGGCGGCGGCAACCGTCAGAAGTACAGAATCATCGACTTCAAGCGGCAGAAGGACGGGGTTGCCGGCAAGGTAATCGGCATTGAGTACGACCCCAACCGTACAGTAAACATCGCCCTCATCTCCTATGCAGACGGTGAGAAGGCATACATCCTGGCTCCCCAGGGCCTCAAGGACGGCCAGACCATCATGAACGGTCCGGACGCCGAGGTTACCGTAGGCAACTGCCTTCCCCTTTCCAAGGTGCCTGTAGGTACCATGGTTCACAATATCGAGCTCCTTCCCGGCAAGGGCGGCCAGATGGTTCGTACCGCTGGTTCCGCTGCCCAGCTCATGGCAAAGGAAGGAAAGTATGCAACCCTTCGTCTTCCTTCGGGCGAGATGCGGATGGTTCCCCTCGAGTGCCGCGCAAGTATCGGCGTTCTCGGCAACGGTGAGCATTCCCTCGTCAAGATCGGCAAGGCCGGCCGCAAGCGGCACATGGGCATTCGTCCTACCGTCCGCGGTTCCGTCATGAACCCGAACGACCATCCTCACGGCGGTGGTGAAGGTAAGGCGCCTGTCGGACGTCCCGGTCCCTCTACTCCCTGGGGTAAGCCTGCTATGGGTCTGAAGACCAGAAAGCACAAGAAGCAGTCCAACAAGCTGATCGTCCGCAGAAGAGACGGTCGGGCTATTAAGTAAGGAGGAAGAGAAATGGCACGTTCACTTAAGAAGGGCCCCTTCGCTGATGAGAGCCTCATGAAAAAGGTCGAAGCCGTTAACGCTTCCGGTGACAAGTCCGTCATCAAGACCTGGTCCAGAAGATCCACGATCTTCCCCCAGATGGTCGGCCTTACAATCGCCGTACATGACGGCCGCAAGCATGTTCCCGTATACATCACGGAAGACATGGTCGGCCACAAGCTCGGCGAGTTCGTTCAGACACGTACATACAGAGGACACAACGGCAACGAAAAGAAGACCGCTGTTAAGTAATAGACGGAAGGAGGAAAAAGAATCATGGCAAACGGACATAGAACCCAGATCAAGCGTGAGAGAAACGAGAATAATAAAGAAACGCGTCCTTCCGCTAAGCTTTCATATGCCAGAATGAGCACCACAAAGGCAGCCTTCGTTCTTGACGCCATCCGCGGCAAGGACGTAGAGACCGCTCTGGCAATTGTCACATACAATCCCCGTTATGCTTCAAGCGTCATCCGGAAGCTTCTCGAGTCTGCGATCGCAAACGCTGAGAACAACAACGGCTTGAATGCAAAGGACCTCTACGTAGCAGAGGCTTATGCAAACCGCGGACCTATCATGAAGCGTATCCGGCCGAGGGCACAGGGACGGGCTTACCGCATCGAGAAGCGGACCAGCCACATTACCATTGTGCTTGATGAGAAGTAATAGGAGGAAAACATGGGACAGAAAGTAAATCCTCATGGCTTAAGAGTCGGCATTATCAAGGACTGGGAATCCAAGTGGTATGCTCCCGCTGATAAGTTCGCCGATGATCTGAATGAAGATTACAGAATCCGGAAATTCCTGAAGAAGAAGCTTTACGCTGCAGGCATTTCCAAGATTGAGATCGAGCGCGCAAGCGACCGACTCAAGGTTACCGTATATACAGCAAAGCCCGGCGTCGTAATCGGCAAGGGCGGTGCTGAAATCGAGAAGATCAAGACCGAGCTTTCCAACCTCGTAAACGAGGGCAAGGACAAGAAGGACCGCGAGAAGCTTTCCATCGACATCAAGGAAATCAAGCGTCCTGACCGCGATGCCCAGCTCGTTGCCGAGAACATCGCAGAGCAGCTCGAGAACCGTGTTTCCTTCCGCCGGGCTATGAAGTCCTGCATGCAGCGGACCATGAAGGCCGGCGCTCTCGGAATCAAGACCACCTGCGCAGGCCGTCTTGGTGGTGCGGATATGGCCCGGATCGAGACCTACAATGAGGGAACCATTCCCCTTCAGACTCTTCGTGCCGACATCGACTACGGCTTCGCTGAAGCAGACACGACTTACGGCAAGGTAGGCGTCAAGGTCTGGATCTACAAGGGTGAAGTTCTTCCCCAGAAGAAGAGACAAGTGAAGGGAGGCTCCTCCAATGTTAATGCCTAAGAGAGTTAAGCACCGGAAGCAGTTCCGCGGTTCCATGGCCGGAAAAGCAACCCGGGGCAATACAATTATCGACGGAAATTACGGTATCGTTGCTCTTGAGCCCGCCTGGGTCAAGTCCAATCAGATCGAGGCAGCCCGTATCGCAATGACCCGATTCATCAAGCGTGGCGGAAAAGTTTCCATCCGGATTTTCCCTGACAAGCCCGTTACCGCACAGCCTGCCGGTACCCGAATGGGTAAAGGAAAAGGTACGGTTGACCACTGGGTAGCAGTCGTTAAACCGGGCCGGGTAATGTTCGAGATCAGCGGTGTTTCCGATGATGTGGCAAAGGAAGCGCTTCGTCTTGCAATGCATAAACTTCCCGTTAAGTGCAAGGTCATGAGCCGGGCACAGGTCAACGGTGAATCCGAGAAGGCGGTGCAGTAAATGAAGATCAAAGACTACAAAGAGGACCTGAAGGGCAGAAACGAAGCCGACCTTGAGCAGTCCCTCGCCGATGCAAAGAAGGAACTTTTCAACCTCAGATTCCAGAATGCGACGAATCAGCTTGACAATACGGCACGGATCCGCGAGGTCAGAAAGAACATCGCAAGAATTAAGACAATGATGACCATGCAGCAGAAGTCTGCAGACTGAACCCGCGTCGGGGTTTTACATTAGTCATATGACTAATATAAACCGCCGGGTATGACCACTTCGGTGGAAAGGAGAACATCTTGGAAGAAAGAAATCTTCGTAAGACACGTGTCGGCATTGTCGTAAGCGACAAGATGGACAAGACCATCGTCGTAGCTGTTCGCGACAACGTACGGCATCCGCTTTACAACAAGATCGTAAAGCGTACATACAAGCTGAAGGCGCATGATGAGAACAATGAAGCGCATGTAGGCGATACAGTCAAGGTAATGGAAACCCGCCCCCTCTCCAAGGACAAGAGATTCCGTCTGGTAGAGGTTATGGAGCGCGCGAAATAATCAAAGGAGGATTTTCCAATGGTACAGCAGGAGTCAAGACTCAAGGTTGCTGACAATACCGGTGCGAGAGAGCTCCTTACGATTCGTGTAAAGGGCGGCTCCACCAGGAGATATGCCAACATCGGTGATGTAATCACTGCTACGGTCAAAGATGCAACGCCCGGGGGCGTTGTCAAGAAGGGTGACGTCGTAAAGGCCGTTGTCGTTCGTTCTGTAAAGGGTGCCCGCCGCAAGGACGGTTCCTACATCAAGTTCGACGAGAACGCAGCCGTAATCATCAAGGACGACGGCACACCCACAGGAACACGTATTTTCGGACCGGTTGCAAGAGAGCTTCGTGACAAGAAGTTCATGAAGATCGTTTCTCTCGCACCCGAGGTGCTGTAAGGAGGGTATCGCAATGGCAACAATGAAAATCAAAAAAGGCGATACCGTCCGCGTCATCGCCGGTGCCGACAAGAACAACGAAGGCAAGGTCATTTCCGTAAACCCTGAAAAAGGTACGGTCCTTGTCGAAGGCGTTCATATGATCAAAAAGCACACAAAGCCTTCCATGGCCAATCAGCAGGGTGGCATTGTGGAGCAGGAAGGCCCCATCGCCCTTTCCAACGTAATGCTTTTAAAGGGCGGCAAGACCACCCGCGTCGGCTTCAAGGAAGTTGACGGCAAGAAGGTTCGTTACGCCAAGATTGATGGCAGCGTGATCGATTAACGAAGGCAGGAGGCAAACAAGTTGAGTAGACTTAAGGAACAGTATCAGAACGAGATCGTCGCAAAAATGACTGAGAAGTTCGGATACAAGAACGTTATGGAAGTTCCCAAGCTTGTCAAGATCGTCGTTAATATCGGTCTCGGTGAAGCAAAGGAAAACAAGAAGGTACTTGAGACAGCAGCAAACGACCTCGAGATCATCACCGGTCAGCACGCTGTCGTTACCACAGCAAAGAACTCCATCGCAAACTTCAAGCTCCGTGAGGGCATGGGCATCGGCGTGAAGACCACCCTCCGCGGCGAGAAGATGTATGATTTCCTCGATCGTCTCGTAAACCTCGCTCTTCCGCGAGTACGTGACTTCCGCGGTGTAAGCGCTGATTCCTTCGACGGAAGAGGCAACTACTCCCTGGGTCTTAAGGAACAGATCATTTTCCCCGAGATTGAGTACGACAAGGTCGACGCAATCCGCGGTATGGACATTGCATTTGTTACCACGGCAAAGACCGATGAAGAGGGCCGTGAGCTCCTTCGTCTCTTCGGTATGCCGTTCGCCAAGTAATAGAGGAGAAATACGATGGCAAAGAAATCCATGAAAATCAAGCAGGCCAAGAAGCCGAAGTTCTCCACACGGGCGTACACACGCTGCAAGATCTGCGGCCGTCCCCATTCCGTACTGAAGAAGTACGGCATCTGCAGAGTCTGCTTCAGAGAGCTTGCATACAAGGGAGAAATCCCCGGCGTCAAGAAAGCATCCTGGTAATTAGACGGAAAGGAGAATTTAGATCATGTCAACAAGTGATCCTATTGCGGATATGCTCACCAGAATCCGTAACGCAAATACAGCAAAGCATGATACAGTAGACGTTCCGTCATCCAAGATGAAGCTGGCAATCGCAGGCATCCTTCTTGATGAAGGCTACATCGAAAAGTATGATCTTGTCGACAACGGCAACTTCAAGGACATCCGGATTACCCTCAAGTATCAGGGGGCAAAGAAGGAGCAGGTCATCTCCGGAATCAAGAGAATCTCTAAGCCCGGTCTTCGGATCTATGTAGGCAAGGATGAAATCCCTTCGGTTCTCGGCGGTCTCGGTACAGCTATCCTGTCCACCAACAAGGGCGTCATTTCCGACAAGGAAGCACGCAAGGAAGCTGTCGGCGGTGAAGTACTTGCCTATATCTGGTAAGTTACGGACCACACGCGGTGCGTATTGCAGGCCCTGCCTGAGAAGGCCGGGGTTCATTACGACAAGAAACACATATTATTATAAATTCAAGAAAGAGAGAGTACGGGCATGTCACGTATAGGAAGAATGCCAATCGCGATTCCCGCGGGCGTTACCGTGAGTGTTGCAGAAAATAATCTTGTGACGGTTAAGGGACCGAAGGGCACCCTCGAGAAGACACTTCCGTCTGAGATGACAATCGAGGTCAAGGACGGTGAGGTCACTGTTTCGAGACCCAACGATCTGAAGAAAATGAAATCTCTTCACGGCCTTACCCGGACGCTGATCCACAACATGGTCATCGGCGTTACAGACGGCTTTGAGAAGAAACTGGAAATCAACGGTGTCGGCTACCGTGCCGACAAGAAGGGCAAGACCCTTACCATGAACCTGGGCTATTCCCATCCTGTCCTTATGGACGATCCCGAAGGCATTGAGACGGTCGTTGAAGACAACCACATCACTGTCAAGGGTATCGACAAGGAAAAGGTCGGCCAGTTTGCCGCTGAGATCCGTGACAAGAAGCGTCCTGAACCTTACAAGGGCAAGGGCATCAAGTACATTGATGAAACCATCCGTCGTAAGGCCGGCAAGGCTGGTAAGAAATAATAAGGAGAGGAGTGAGAAAATATGGTATCTAAGAAATCCAGAACCGAAGTTCGTCAGAAAAAGCACAGCAGGCTCAGAAACCACCTCTCCGGAACAGCAGCAAGACCCCGTCTTTCCGTCTTCCGCAGCAACAATCATATGTATGCGCAGATCATCGATGACGAGAAGCAGGCTACTCTGGTCAGCGCTTCCACCCTTGACAAAGATGTCAAGGAGGGCCTTGAGAAAACAAACAATGTCGATGCCGCAAAGAAGCTTGGCAGCGTGATCGCTGAAAAGGCAAAGGCACAGGGCATCAGTACGGTAGTCCTCGATCGGGGCGGCTTCATCTACGCTGGCAAGATTGCAGCGTTCTCGGATGCAGCCCGTGAAGGCGGACTTGACTTTTAATGACGGAGGATGATATGAAACGTACTATTATTGATGCCAGCCATATGGAGCTGAACGACAACGTCGTCACCATCAAGCGTGTCACGAAGGTTGTCAAGGGCGGCCGTAACATGCGCTTCTCCGCACTCGTCGTTGTCGGCGATGGAGCCGGCCATGTAGGCGCAGGCCTCGGCAAGGCAGCTGAAATTCCCGATGCAATCCGCAAAGGCAAGGACGCTGCTACAAAGGCCATGATCGAGGTCAAGCTCGATGAGAACCACTCTATTTCACACGATATCATGGGCAAGCACACAGGTGCTGAAGTTCTTCTGAAGAAGGCTCCCGAAGGTACCGGTATCATCGCCGGCGGCCCTGCCCGTGCGGTCTGCGAACTTGCAGGCATCCAGAACATCCGTACCAAGTCTCTGGGCTCCTCCAACAAGCAGAACGTAGTCCTTGCTACGATCGACGCCCTTTCCAAGCTGTCTTCCCCTGAGGAAGTAGCAGCAAAGCGCGGCAAGACCGTTGAAGAAGTTCTTGCATGAGAGAAGGAGTTTTCAAATGGCTGACAAGAAATTAAAAGTTACTCTCGTGAAGTCCGCAAACGGTATTGTCCCCAAGAACAAGAAGATCATTGAGGCGCTCGGACTGCACAAGGTAAATAGCTCAAACATTCTCCCCGACAATGACGCTACCCGCGGCATGCTCCGGAGAGTTGACTATCTCGTAAAAGTAGAAGAAGCGTAAGGAGGCACTGACGATGGATTTATCTAATTTACAGCCGGCTGACGGTTCGGTCCATTCCGACAACTTCAGACGCGGCCGCGGTGCCGGTTCCGGCAACGGAAAGACTGCAGGCAAGGGCCAGAAGGGTCAGAAGGCCCGCTCCGGCGGACATTCCGCACCCGGTTTCGAAGGCGGCCAGATGCCTCTGTACCGGAGACTCCCCAAGAGAGGCTTCACCAACCGCAATACAAAGAACATCCTCGGACTCAATGTCTCCTATCTGGAGCGTTTCGATGACGGCGCTGATGTCACCATCGAGAGCCTCGTAGAGTCCGGCATCATCAAGAACCCCAACAAGTACGACGGGGTCAAGATCCTGGGCAAGGGTGAACTGACAAAGAAACTCAATGTAAAGGCAAATGCTTTTTCTGCATCTGCTAAGGAGAAAATCGAAGCACTTGGTGGAAAAGCAGAGGTGATCTGATGTCAAAGATTCGCGACGCGTTCAAGATACCCGATCTGAGAAAACGTCTGCTCTTCACCTTTCTCATGCTTATCGTGGTCCGTCTCGGCTGCCAGCTCCCTATCCCTGGGATTGACAGCAACGCTTTCCAGGAACTCTTCGGAAAGATGGGCGATTCCCTGAACTTCTTCACGGCAATCACCGGCGGCTCCTTTGAGCAGATGTCCGTATTCGCGCTGAACATCACGCCTTACATTACGGCATCCATTATTATCGAACTTCTGACCATCGCCTTCCCCAAGCTGGAAGAGATGCAGCGGGACGGCGAAGCCGGCCGCAAGAAGCTCGTACAGATCACACGTTACACGACCCTGGGCCTGTCCCTGATGGAGTCCATTGCCATGGGCATCGGATTCGGCCGCAGCGGCTATCTCGACTCCTACAACTTCGGCAGCGTTGCCCTTCTGACGGCGGCACTGACCGGCGGTTCCATGATTCTCATGTGGATCGGCGAGCGGATTACCGTACAGGGTGTCGGAAACGGTATCTCAATCGTACTTATTATCAACATCATTTCGAGACTCCCTCAGGATATGACGAGTCTCTATGAGCAGTTTATCAAAGGCAAGTCCATCCCCAACGCCATCCTGGCTGCAGTCGTCATCGCAGCCATCATCATCGGCGTTGTCGTACTTGTCGTAATCCTCCAGGGCGCTGAGCGCCGGATTCCTGTTCAGTATTCCAAGAAGCTGCAGGGCCGGGCCATGGTAGGCGGTCAGACCACCTACATTCCCCTGAAGGTGAACACGGCCGGCGTCATCCCCGTCATCTTCTCCCAGTCCCTGATGCAGACTCCTGTCATCATCGCGACTCTGGCGGGCAAGGGAACCGGAACCGGCTTCTGGCACGGGGTTCTCTATGGTCTTTCCGAAGGCCACTGGTTTGACACGAGCAACTGGATTTACAGTATCGGCTGCATCGTATACGTAGTGCTGAATATCGCCTTCGCATACTTCTATACGTCGATTACCTTCAATCCCTTGATGATCGCCGACAACCTCAAGAAGTCCGGCGGCTTCATCCCCGGCATCCGGCCCGGCAAGCCCACCAGCACCTACCTCACGACGGTCCTGAACCGGATCATCTTCATCGGTGCCATCGGACTTTCCGTCGTATCGGTTATCCCGATTGCCCTGAACGGACTCTTCAAGGCGAATGTCAGCTTCGGCGGCACTTCCATCATCATCGTCGTCGGCGTCGTCATTGAGACTCTGAATCAGATCGATTCCCAGATGCTGGTACGGAACTACAAGGGCTTCCTCGCAGACTGAGTTTTTCTGCGAAGGCTGTCGGACGTACGCCGTTCAACAAAAATTATTCATACTAATATAAAAGGGGGACACTTCCATGAAGATCATCATGCTCGGAGCGCCGGGCGCCGGCAAAGGCACTCAGGCAGCCCGTATGGCTGAAAAGTACCACATTCCCCATATCAGCACCGGAGACATCTTCCGGGCCAATATCAGGGACAACACCGAACTCGGACAGAAGGCAAAGAGCTACATGGACAAGGGTCTCCTGGTTCCGGATGAACTGACCTGCGACCTCGTCATGGACCGTATTTCCCAGGACGACTGCAGGGACGGCTTCATCCTCGACGGCTTCCCCCGGACCATTCCCCAGGCCGAGGCGCTTACAAAGGCGCTGGAAGCAAAGGGAACGGCAATGGATGCGGCTGTTGATGTGGAAGTTCCGGATGAGAATATCATTAACCGTATGGGCGGCCGGCGTTTCTGCCCGGTCTGCGGAGCTACCTACCACGTAGTCGCCCTTCCTCCCAAGAAGGAAGGCATCTGCGACAACGACGGAGCAGCCCTGGTCATCCGGGATGACGACAAGCCCGAAACAGTCAAGAAGAGACTGGATGTCTACCACGAGCAGACCCAGCCCCTGATTGATTACTATCAGAAGGCGGGCATCCTGAAGACGGTTGACGGTACAAAGAGTGCCGACGAAGTCTTTGAAGCAATCGTAAAGGCCCTTAATTAAGGGGAGGTAAAAGATTTGTCAAAAGCAGACTCAATCGAAGTGGAAGGAAAAGTATTAGAGAAGCTTCCGAACGCCATGTTTTCCGTGGAGCTGGAGAACGGCCATCAGATTCTGGCCCACATCAGCGGCAAGCTCCGGATGAATTACATCCGCATTCTTCCCGGTGACAAGGTGACGGTTGAGATGTCGCCCTATGATCTTTCGAAGGGCCGCATCGTCTGGAGAGACAAATGATAATTTTCACAGCCGGCGGGCCGACAAAAAGCTGTTGACAAGCCGGGGGCTGCTGATTATAATATTTAACGCACGCCTTAAAGAAGATTCGAAATAGGAGGTTCGCCGTGAAGGTTCGTTCTTCAGTTAAACCTATGTGCGAGAAGTGCAAGGTTATCAAGAGAAAAGGCAGAATTATGATCATCTGCGAGAATCCCAAGCACAAGCAGAGACAGGGCTGATCGATCAGAATTACTGTTTACGGAAGCGGCAAATAGCTGTCGCTTCCTTTTGTGCTGTATATTGATATTCTCTCAATGCAGCACTTTCGTTTGGCGGCTGTAGTTCAGGAAATGGCGTGATTTCGCGCAAATTCCTCTTACGTTTCCTGCAACTATATTCATATATATATTTTTTGCACAGGTTCGTCCCTTCATACCAGGCGGACTGTGCGCCTTTCGTGTGTATATGGGACCTGCCCACATTTCAGGCCGGAGAGATCCGGAGCGGCAGTTATTTTCATGTGCGCACCGACGGGCAATATCGAAACCCGTCCGTTACATTTCCATCCATCCATCAGGAGGTAGTTAAGAATGGCTCGAATTGCAGGTGTGGACTTACCCAGAGACAAGCGGGTAGAAATCGGTCTTACCTATATTTACGGCATCGGTGTCAATACGGCCGACAAGCTTCTTGAAGAAGCCGGCGTCAGCGGCGATACCCGTGTCAAGGACCTCACGGACGACGAGGTAAAGCGCATCGCTGATGCTCTCGACAAGTCCGGCATCCTTGTAGAAGGTGAGCTCCGCAGAGATACCGCTATGAACATCAAGCGTCTCGAGGAAATCGGCTGCTACAGAGGAATTCGTCACCGGAAGTCTCTTCCCGTCCGCGGACAGAAGACGAAGACGAATGCCCGTACCCGGAAGGGTCCCAAGAAGACCGTCGCAAACAAGAAAAAGTGATCCGTTCTATCCGGCGTATTGTGCAATGCTTCGCAGTTTCTGCGGGCAGGATAGAGCAGAAGTGTTTACAACAGGCAGTTTGACACAGGCCGCCTCCCTTTTTTGGCGGATGTCTTTCTGTGCCTTTCCGACTGCCACGATTTAAGGAGATTTGAAATGCCCAAGACAGCAGCAGCAAAGAAGACAAACAAGAAGCGTGTAAGAAGAAACGTTGAGCACGGCCAGGTACATATCCAGGCTTCTTTCAACAACACTATCGTCACCATCACTGACGCAGAGGGGAATGCCCTTTCATGGGCATCTGCAGGCGGCCTCGGTTTCCGCGGCTCCCGTAAGTCCACTCCCTATGCCGCTCAGGTAGCAGCAGAGACCGCATGCAAGGCAGCCCTTCCCCACGGCCTCAAGACTGTAGATGTATTTGTCAAGGGACCCGGCAGCGGCCGTGAGGCAGCGATCCGTGCCATTGCAGCAAACGGAATCCAGGTACAGACCATTACTGATGTGACACCCGTTCCTCACAACGGATGCCGCCCTCCCAAGCGGAGACGCGTCTGAGTCTAAGCTCTACATTAGTAATAAGTCTTGTATATATAGGAGAAAAATAATATGGCAATCGATAAAACCCCTATACTCAAGAGATGCAGAAGCCTCGGTCTTGAGCCTGCATTCCTTGGTGTGGACAAGAAGTCCAGAAGAAAGAAAGAAGTCGGCCGCCGCAAGGTTTCCGAGTACGGCCAGCAGCTGAAGGAAAAGCAGAAGGCCAAGTTCATCTATGGCGTTCTGGAGAAGCCCTTCCGCAATTACTACGACAAGGCGGATATGATGAAGGGCATGACCGGTGAGAACCTGATGGTTATGCTTGAGACCCGTCTCGACAACGTCGTATTCCGTATGGGCTATGCCCGGACCCGCCGCGAGGCCCGTCAGGTCGTAGATCACAAGTTCATCACCGTAAACGGCCGTACCATCAACCTTCCCGGTTACCAGGTAAAGCCCGGTGATGTCGTAGCCGTCAAGGAATCCAAGCGGAATATCCAGCGTTTCAAGGATATCAAGGATGCCGTAGCCGGCCGCACAACTCCCGAGTGGATGGATGTGGACAGCGAAAACCTGACCGGCAAGATCCTCGCTCTTCCCAAGCGTGAGCAGATCGATGTTCCTGTCGATGAGATGATGATAGTCGAGCTTTATTCCAAGTGATCCGTTTAGGTAATTGAACGTAATTCAGCCTAAAAAGGAGGAAACGAATTGTTCGATTTTGAAAAACCCAATATTTCCGTTGTCGAACTTTCAGAAGACAGGAAGCATGGCGTATTCGTTTGCGAACCTCTTGAGAGGGGCTACGGTACCACGCTGGGCAACTCCCTGCGCCGGATCATGCTTTCATCCCTTCCTGGATGCGCTGTATCCCAGGTCAAGATCGAGGGCGTACAGCATGAGTTCTCTACCATCCCCGGTGTCAAAGAGGATGTGACCGAAATCATCCTGAATATCAAGGAACTGGCCCTCCGGAACAACAGCGAGACCGACGAGCCCAAGACTGCCTACCTCGAGTATGAGGGCGAGGGCGTTGTCCGGGCATCCGATATCCAGTTTGATTCCGATATCGAGGTAGTCAATCCCGACCTTGTCATTGCAAACCTGAACGACGCGAACAGCCGCCTCTACATGGAACTCACCATCACGAACGGCCGTGGCTACGTAGGGTCTGACCGGAACAAGACCGACGAGACGCCCATCGGTGTCATCGCCGTTGATTCCATCTACACCCCCATCGACCGGGTGAATATGAAGGTTGAGAATACCCGTGTCGGCCAGCAGACCGATTTCGACAAGCTGACCCTTGAGGTATGGACGAACGGGACCATGGGCCCTGATGAGGCAGTCAGCCTTGCAGCCAAGGTTCTCTGCGAGCACCTGAAGCTTTTCATCAACCTCTCGAATGCAGCAGACCGCTTCGACATCATCGCCCAGGAAGAGGGCGGCCCCGATGCTCCGAAGACGGACGACATGCCCATCGAAGAGCTGGAGCTTTCCGTACGGTCCTACAACTGCCTGAAGCGGGCGAACATCTCCACGGTTCGCGAGCTTACAGAGAAGACCGAAGAGGAAATGATGAAGGTCCGCAACCTCGGCCACAAGTCTTTAGAAGAGGTCAAGAACAAGCTTCATGACCTGGGCCTCTCCTTCCGCAACGCGGACGAGTGAGTCTGAGACAGCCGGAAATACATGGAAGCCTCTTCTATGGTATCCGGTGGAAATGAGTGATTCCGGCGGCTGCCGATGAGGCAGGCGCTTGAATACAGGGCCGAAACGTAAGTCCGATGTGTAGTTTTGGCTCGAACAGAATAATATGATTGCCGCACGCAGGGCGTATGAGCCCGTAAGACGTGACGGGGCTGTAAGTCCGAATGGCAGGCGCCCGGCCGGCAGAAAGGAAGAATTATCATGGCAATGTACAGAAAACTTTCCCGTCCTACCGCACAGCGGAAGGCAATGCTCAGAAGCGGCGTTACCCAGCTCATCTGGAAGGGCCGCATCGTTACGACAGAGCCCAAGGCAAAGGAAATCAAGAAGATCGCTGAGTCCCTGATCGCCCTTGGCATCAAGGAGCGCGACAACTTCGACGAGGTTACCGTTTCCGCAAAGGTTCCCAAGAAGGACAAGGACGGCCACCGCGTCAAGGAAGAGAAGGACGGCAAGAAGGTTACCGTATACGAGACCGTAGAGAAGACCATCAAGAAGGACCAGCCTTCCCGTCTGCACGCCCGTCGTCAGATGCTCAAGGTTCTCTATCCTGTCACCGAGAAGGCAGACAAGAGACGGGACACAAAGGAAGTCAACCTTCCCAACAAGATCTTCGATGAGTACGCTCCCAAGTATGCTGACCGCAAGGGCGGCTACACCCGGATCGTCAAGATCGGCCAGCGCAAGGGTGACGGCGCGCTTGAGGTAGTTCTCGAGCTCGTCTGAATTCCGGCGAAAGTATATTGAAATGTAAAAGGCCCCGGGCACGCAATGCGTGCCCGGGGTCTTTTGTTACAAAAATCGCGGAATGCCAGAAAATGACATCCCTTACATGATAACGGCGAACGACTGCGGGCCGGCGGTCAGGCCCTGGCCGGCCAGGAAGACATCGCCCAGACTGTAGACGGTCTGACCGGCGATGTCGGTCAGGGGAGTTTCCATCTGAACGGAAATCTCTGTATCCGAGGGGTTCAGGACAATGAGCAGGCTGCCCCGGCGGTAGACGAAGAGGGGAGAGCCTTCCTTCGAATAGACCGGCGTGAAGGCCCCGTCCGCGCCCAGGTCGTCCACATACCGGTGGCGGAGGGCGGTGAGGGCTTTGATTGTAGAAAGCAGGGAGGAGTCAATGCCTTTCTGGTCGGCCACGTCCCGGCCGGTACTGAATTGCTGAAGGACGCCAGTTGCTGAAGCGTTTGCATTTCCATCACCAGAAAGTCCGCACTCCGTATCCACCGGCAGGTAGAGCTTGTCCGCTGCAGCCGTGGAGAAGCCGCAGTTCTTTGATACGTCGGAGGTCCACTGCATGGGGGTCCGGGAACCGGTCCGCTGGTAGCCGCCTTCCTTCGTGGGCAGGTCGGCAAGATACCGCATGCCGATCTCGTCTCCGTAATAGATGAAGGGAACGCCGGGCATGGTCAGCTGCCAGGCGAAGAAGAGCCTGAGCTCGGACTCGTCGAGACCGTAGGAAATCCGGGCTGTGTCGTGGTTGCCGGAGATCAGGCTGATGTAGCCCCGGTCCTTGGTCTGGGTGTAGCAATAGAGATATTCGGACAGAAAGAAGGAGATGTCCGTATGGGCGTCCTTCTTGAAATAGGACTTGTCTGCCCGCTCGCCAGGCAGGGGCTCAAAGGAGCCTCTGCGGCTCGCGGCTGCTTTCCTGCCTTCCTCAATGTCGTGCTCCCGGAAGTACTCTGCATCTGCGTTTTCCCAGTCCCTGCAAAGCGCCTTGTACCCGTGCCTGTCGTGGTCGAGGAGGAAGTCCATGTGGAAGCCGGCCTTGAGGGAGAGAACCGGATTCGACCACTCGGAGACCATGGCGGCGTCGGGGTATTCCCTGTCCAGCATGGCCCGGATGTCCCGCCAGATGGCGGAGGTGCCGGCCTTGTCGTCGGTATCGTCCTTTACCAGGGAGTCGGCCATGTCCACCCGGAAGCCGTCGCAGCCAAGTCCCAGCCAGAAGCGCATGATGTCCTTGATGGCTTCGACAGTCGCTTTGGCTTCAGGGGAATCCGTGGCGGACTGCCATTTCTCAGTGGGGGAATACCACCCGTAGTTCAGGGCCGGCTGGGACTTAAAGAAATTCAGCATGTAGCAGCCACTGCGCTCGGACTCGCCGCCGATATAGGGGTGGCCTCCGATGCCCTCGAAGGCGTGGCTCGTCCAGATATAGCGGCCGCTGTACTCATTGGGCTCGGCTTTCTTGCTTGCAACAAACCATTCGTGCTCCTCCGAGGTGTGGCCGGGAACCAGGTCGAAGAGGACATGAATCCCCTTCTTGTGCGCTTCTTCGAAGAGGTGGACCGCGTCGTCATTGGTTCCGTAGCGGGGCGCAATCAGCTTGTAATTTCGCACATCGTATCCCGCGTCTTTGAAGGGGGAGTCGAAGCAGGGGTTGATCCAGAGGGCATTCGCGCCCAGGTCCTTGATGTAATCGAGCTTCTCGATGATTCCCTGCAGATCCCCGATGCCGTCCCCGTTCGAATCGTAGAAGGACTGGGGGTAGATTTCGTAGAATACCGCGTCATTGAGCCAGGAAGGCATAGCTATTCTCCTTTCAAAAAGACAGCCGCTCAGAAAAATCTGGGCGGCTGAAATTATATATACACAGTGCGTACACGAGTCATACGGCCGCAGCACACAAGAACGGTCGCTTCGTACCAATCACCGTACCGCGCTCGTGTCCTGCAGGAAGCTGTTGTAAAGGGCCGGATTGATATTGGCGACAGAGTCCTTGTCCCGGTACTGCTGCATAGCGAGCCTCGGGCGAGCGATGGCAGTCGAGTCGCGGACGACGAGCTTGGGCCGCAGAAGGTTCTTGGAAAGAGCGATATGCTCGGTCATGACCTTCAATATATAGTAGCCCGACTTGCCCAGTTCCGGCAGGTCCTGGTGGATGGTCGTGAGGGGCGGAGTCAGCTTGGAAGCGGGCGGCAGGTCATCAAAGCCGATGACGGAGACGTCCTCCGGCACTGAAAAACCGGCGTTCTTCACGGATTCATAGACCCCTTCCGCGATGTCGTCGTTGCCGCAGATGATGGCCGTGGCCCCGAGACTTAAGAAGGTAGGTACATGGTAGGAAGCCGCCTCCTTGACGAAGTAGCCGTAGACCGCCAGGTCCGGATTGATGGGCAGGTGGTGGCTGTACATGGCCCGGAGATAGGCAAGCATGCGGATATCGGACACATAGGAGCCCTTGGAGCCGTCCAGAAAGGCAATCTTCTCATGTCCCTGGGCAACGAGGTGGCTGACCGCCATGTCGATGCCCTCCTCGCTGTCGGTCCCGATCGAGCCCACGTAGGGATTGGCCGGGATGTAATTGTCGAGAAGGACCGTGGGGAAACGTGTGGTTTCCAGGGTCTTCATCCAGGGGTCCTCGAGGGAGAAGCCCAGGATATAGGCCCCCGCGTAGCCGTGCTCCATCAGGAAGGTGTCGTATTCGTGGGCCTTCTGGAAGTCTTCGGAAACGGCGATGATGTCGACGCCGTTGTCATCGGCGTAAGCGGCCTTCTCGAAGCCCAGCACGATGGGGTGGCCGAAAGACGAGGCACTCTCGTAGTCCATATTTTCTATGAAAAGAACGAAGCGGGAATGGGGCCCCTCCGTCCCTTTCTTGTGGTAGCCGAGCTCGACGGCCGTATCCAGGACCTTGCGCCTGAGTTCGTCACTGATGTCGTGGCCGCCGTTTAAGCCCTTCGAAACCGTGCTGACGGAAATCCCCAGGCGGTCGGCTATATCTTTGATCGTTGCCATGGCGGGTTCACCGGAACCCCTTTCTATATAATAATCTGTCTCCGATGGAAGGACGAAACAGCAGGAACCCTGCCCAGGGCCTCTGTAAAGCGCCTCAAATGGAAACTATAGTCATACCTTCTGCTTCTCTCATTATAGATAAAAACTTTCGCAAAACAAGCATTTGCGAAAGTTCTCGAAAATCTTTGTGCAACCTCTCCAAAATCGGATTTCGAAAATTATCGAAAGTGCCGAAAAAGAATCCCGCTGTTGACAGAAATACGGGCATGGTGTTAAAACATACTCAGCGAAACGAAAAGCGGCGAAAACCAAACAAGCTGGAATCGTTTTCAAAGAAACGGAAATTTTCGAATACTTTCGAATCGAGCCTTTCTTCGAAAATCTCACTCGAACGGTTTTGAAACAGTTTTTCGCAAAACAACCAAGGTCCTGACAGCGGCGCAGCCGTTGATTCGGGAAGCGCCGGAGAGGGAGTTTCCCCGGCAGCAAATTTCCCTATAGAAAAGGAGAGGGTAGACACATGAAAAAGAAGATTCTTTCAATCCTGCTCGCAGGAGCAATGGGAGCTACACTTCTTGCCGGATGCGGCAGCAGCTCTTCATCGGATGACACAGCAGCTTCCACGGATACTTCCGCAAGCTCCGACACCACTGCTTCCAGCGATACCACATCTTCCACACCGGAGGACGTAACCCTTACGGTTATGACTCCTGCAGAGGATCAGGATGATGCGAACGGCAACTGGGCAAAGACCGAGTGCGAGAAGTTCGCTGAGGCAAACAAGGACAAGTGGAACATCACTTTCGAGTATGTTCAGGCTTCCGAGGCCGATGCAAAGGATACCGTCCTTCAGGATCCCGCAGCTGCCGCTGATGTATACATGTTCGCAAACGACCAGATCACAGACCTTGTAAAGAAAGGCGCTCTGGCAAAGCTCGGCGGCGACGCTGCTGACGCAGTCAAGAACAACAACTCCGAGTCCGTTGCCGCTACCGTTACCTATCAGGGCGACATCTACGGCGTTCCTTACACATCGAATACATGGTTCATGTATTACGACAAGAGAGTCTTCTCCGACGACGATGTAAAGAGCCTCGACACCATGCTTTCTAAGGGCAAGGTTTCCTTCCCTCTGGACAACGGCTGGTATCTCGAAGCCTTCTATACAGCAAACGGCTGCACCTTCTACGGCGACGGCTCCGATGAGAGCGCCGGAATCGACTTCGCTTCCGACAAGGCTACTCCCGTTACGAAGTATCTCGTAAGCCTGATGAGCAACCCCAACTTCGTAGCTGATTCCAATGATGGTTCCCTTGGTCTTGCAGGTCTTGCCGATGGTTCCGTAAACGCTTACTTCAACGGCAACTGGAACTATGACAACGTTGTTGAGGCCCTCGGCGGCGAAGAGAATGTCGGCTGCGCTCAGCTTCCTACATTCACTCTTGACGGCAAGGAAGTTCAGATGAAGTCCTTCCTTGGTTCCAAGGCTCTCGGCGTCAACCCCAACTGCAAGAACCAGGCAGCAGCTGTTGCCCTTGCTTCCTTCCTTGGTTCCGAGGACGCTCAGCTCGACCACTTCACAATGCGGTCTCAGGCTCCTGTAGCTACATCTCTTGCTTCCAATGCTGACGTCACTGCAAACAAGGCCTGCGCAGCACTTGCAGCAGTTGCAGCCAACACTTCTACTGCACAGCCTATCTTCGGTATGCAGGGTTACTGGGACGCAGCTACTCCTTTCGGCGACGCAATCATCAACGGCGATGTAACCGCTGACAACGCTGAAGAGAAGACCCAGGAATTCGCTGACCAGATTAACGGCTCCCTCGTTCAGTAATTGAGAACCTTGTAAAGGTTAGATAAGAATTTTAGCCGCCGCCGGTTGTCACAGATCGGCGGCGGATTTCAGGTAGAAAAGACTTAACATTAGTATAGTTTTCGTCTATATTGAAATCATCCGGGAACCCGGGGTTTTATATTAGTCATAAGGATGAAAAGGAGAGGGACAGATGGCTGACGTGACAGTGCAGACAGACGCTGCACCCAAAAAGCAGAAAAAGAGAAGCATGTTCTATACTCCCTACACGGTCCTGAATGCGATTACGAAGGGCGACATTTTCACGAAGCTCTCCATCGTCGTCATGGGCCTGGGATGTATGGTCCGCGGGCAGGTCATGAAGGGAATCTGCTGGCTGCTCGTGGAGATTGCCTATATTTTTTACATGGTCCAGTATGGTGCGCTGGCCCTGTCCAGACTGCCCGGGCTCGGCGATTCCGCCCAGAAGGAAGTCTGGGATGAGGCCCAGGGGGTTTATATCTATGAGGCCGGCGACAATTCCGTTCTCTACCTCCTCTACGGCGTCATCACCATCGTGCTCACGGTCGTCTTCATCTGCTTCTGGGCGGACAGCCTTAGGAGCTCATACAAGTCGGAGTGCCTGAAGAAGTCCGGCCAGCGCCTCTACACCTTCCGGGACGACCTCAAGTCCCTCGTGAATGAGAACATCTGGCGGCTTCTCATGTTCCTGCCCTTCGCGGGAATCCTGGTCTTCACGATCATGCCCCTCTGCTACATGATCCCGATGGCCTTCACGAACTACTCGACCATCGACGACCACCTGACCCTCTTCGACTGGGTCGGCCTTGAAAACTTCAAGACCGTCCTGGGTCTCGGCGGCAAGCTGGGCAAGACCTTCTGGCCTGTCCTCGGATGGACCCTGATCTGGGCCTTCTTCGCCACCTTCCTGAACTTCTTCTTCGGCATGATTCTGGCCCTGGTCATTCAGCGGAAGGACACGAAGGGGAAAGCCGTATGGCGTTTTCTCTTCATGATTTCCATTGCAGTTCCCCAGTTCGTATCCCTGCTTCTGATGCGGCAGATGCTGGCCCGCCAGGGCGTTATAAATAATCTCCTCCTCGAGTGGGGCTGGATCAAGCAGCCGCTTCCCTTCTGGACGGACGCCACCTGGGCTCGTGTCACCGTCATCCTCATCAACTGCTGGATCGGTATTCCCTACTCCATGCTGCAGGTCACCGGTATTCTGCAGAACATCCCCGCGGAACTGACCGAGGCGGCGAAGATTGACGGAGCCAACTCCGTACAGGTCTTCTTCAAGATTACCCTGCCCTACATCATGTTCATCATGGGGCCCTACATCATCACCCAGTTTACGGGCAATATCAACAACTTCAACGTCATCTACCTGCTGTCGGGCGGCGCACCTACCCCTGTCGGAAGAACCGCCGGCAAGACCGATCTGCTGGTTACCTGGCTCTACAAGCTGACTGTCGACTATCAGTACTACAACCTCGGTGCCGTCATCGGTATCCTGACCTTCATAGTCCTGTCGATTGTCGCCCTCGTTACTTACAGAAATACAGCTTCGTACAAGGATGAGGAGGGATTCCAGTAATGGCTCAGGTAAACGGTGTATACGCGGGCTCCATCAAGGATGACCCCAATTTCAAAAAGAACCATATGGCCCCCGGACGGCTGGTCAAAAACATCATCGTCCACATCATTCTGGGCGTTCTGGCAGTGATCTGGCTCTTCCCGATTTTCTGGGTAGTGCTGACCTCCCTCCGGAAGGAAAAGGGCGCCTATACGTCCTACTTCTGGCCCAAGGCTTTGACCTTTGACAATTATAAGAAGCTCTTCACGCAGACGACCCAGCTGAACTTCCCGAGGATGTTCCTGAACACCCTGCTGATCGCGATTTTCGCCTGCCTGATTTCGACCTTCTTCATCCTCTGCACCGGCTACTGCATGAGCCGCCTTCGTTTCCGCCTGCGGAAGCCTTTCATGAATCTGGCCATGATCCTGGGCCTCTTCCCCGGCTTCATGTCCATGGTGGCGATTTACTTCATCCTGAAGGCGGTCGGCCTGACCGAAGGAAACCTTCTCCTGGTGGCCCTGACCCTATGCTATTCGGCGGGCTCCGGCACGGGCTTCTACATCGTCAAAGGCTTCTTTGATACGGTGCCCAAGTCCCTTTCGGAAGCGGCCATCCTTGACGGCTGCAACCAGTGGCAGGTCTTCACGAAAGTCGTCCTGCCCCTTTCGAAGCCCATCGTCGTCTACACGGTGCTGACTTCCTTCCTGGCCCCCTGGCTGGACTTCGTCTTCGTCCGCGTCATCGTCGGCCCGAAGCAGAAGTACTGGACCGTGGCCCTCGGCCTCTATTACATGCTCGAGAAGGAGTACATCCAGCAGTGGTATACCTCCTGGGCAGCAGCGGCCGTCATCGTATCCATCCCGATTGCCGCCCTCTTCCTGGCAATGCAGAAGAACTATGTTGACGGCATGACCGGCGCCGTAAAAGGCTGATTGCAAACAACTCTTTTTCATTTACCTCCTTTGTTCAAGGTATTGTGTCCGCCCGGAGCGTGTCTTCAGGCGGGCACAGTGCTTTTTATGACTAATGTAAACCCCGTCGTCACCGGCGCCCTGTCATGCAGGTGCTATGACTAATGTAAATCCCCTCGCTCTCTGCACCTTCTCATGTGGGCGGGAAAGGACAGGTTGAAAGAAATGTTAAAGAAGACTAACTTATCGCGCACCCTGGCCGCCTTCCTGGCCGGGGCCCTGGCCCTGGGCCTCACGGCATGCGGCTCCGTCAAGACTTCGTATTCGGAAAACACGGATAACGCGGCGGCGAAGCAGACGGCCCAGCTGAATTCCGCCATCATCAAGACCATGACGACAGAGCAGGGCGGGACCCGGACCACACCCGATTATGTGACGACCTACGAGATTTTCCCCTACTCCTTCGCGGATTCGGACGGGGACGGAATCGGGGACCTGCAGGGCATCATCAGTAAGCTTGACTATATCAGCGACGGGATTCCCTCCACGACCGACGACCTCAACTGCAATGCCATCTGGCTCACCCCGGTCTGCCCTTCCACGACCTATCATAAGTACGACATCACGGATTATGAAACTATCGATCCGGAATTCGGGACTCTCGATGACTACAGGGAATTCGTGGCCGAGTGCCACAGGCGGGGCATTTCCGTCATTTTCGACATGGTGATGAACCATACCTCCAGCCAGCACCCCTGGTTTACGGAAGCCAAGTCCTATCTCATCAAGCATCCGGACATCGACTTTGAAAACCCGGACCAGGTGGCGGCGGCCGTCGCCGAGTGCCCCTACGTCGGCTACTATAATTACAGCAGCAAGGCTGCTGACGGCTACAATGTCCTGATGGGGACGAAATATTATTATGAATGCCGTTTCTGGAGCGAGATGCCGGACCTCAATCTGGATTCGGACGCCGTAAAGAGCGAGTTTTCGGACATCATCAAGTTCTGGACGGACATCGGCGTCGACGGCTTCCGCATGGACGCGGCGACCAGCTACTACACCGGAAACACGAATCAGAACATCGAGACCCTGAAGTGGTTCAAGGCGGAAGCCCAGAAATATAACCCCAAGGCCTACGTCGTGGCCGAGGTCTGGACGGGCCAGTCGACCTATGCCAAGTACTACCAGTCCGGCATCGATTCCTGCTTCGACTTCGCTTTCTCCCAGCAGGACGGGGCCATTGCCAATATCACGAGAGGAACCGAAGAAGCCGGCCTTTTCACCCGGGCCATGGCGGCGGAAGAGAAGCTCTATAAGGAACAGAATGAGGCTTCGGGCACCGATTATTCTTCGGAGACCGGCCGGCCCGATGTCCTCAACGCCCCCTTCTATACCAATCACGACACGAACCGGTCCGCCGGCTACTATACCGGGGACAATGCAGCAGCTCAGGTCAAGTTCGCCGGGGGCCTGAACCTCCTTATGTCGGGCAATGCCTATATCTACTACGGCGAAGAGCTGGGCATGAAGGGGTCCGGCAAGGATGAGAACAAGCGGTCCCCCATGCTCTGGGCCGCGGACGCGGAGACGGACCCGGCCCTCTGCAAGGGGCCTTCCGACATGGATTCCTTCGAGCAGACCTGCAATACCGAAGACATCCAGAAAAAAGACGCGGCATCGAATCTTGCCTATTTCCGTCAGGCTTCTTTTCTGCGGACGGCCTTCCCGGTCCTTTCCCGCGGGGAAACTGCGGATCTTCCGACAGTCTCTGAAGCCAATGCAGCTACAGCTGCCTTCACCCGGACGGATACGGAGGGCGGTCTGCCGCCCGTCACCGTCGTCATCAATAGCGGAGCGGAGAGCGCGGAAGTTTCCATGAAAGACCTCGGGGATGAGAGCCTGACGCTTAGTGCGGTTCTTCTGACCGGAGAGGACGCAGTTTCCGTCAAGGGCGGAACCATTACCATGCCGGCCTATTCGGTGGCCGTCTTCACGACGGGGGAATAAGCCTAGGAATAGTAAGAATCGACATACAGGAGTTAAATGGCCCGAACGCGGAAGGGACGGCCCTGCAGAAAAACGATCAAGAAGAGGAGTGCAGGAAAATGGCAGAAATGACGGATGTCCGTCTGAGGAATGCAACTGTATATTCGGTGTTCGTGAGAAACTATAGTGAGGAAGGGACATTCGCTGCGGTGGCAAAGGACGTGAACCGGATCGAGGCCCTGGGCACCGACATCGTCTGGCTCATGCCCATCCACCCGATCGGAGAAAAAGCAAGAAAGGGAACCTGCGGGTCCCCCTATGCCATCAAAGACTATCGGGCTGTGAATCCCGACTACGGGACTCTTGATGATTTCAAAGCCCTGGTGGACGCCATCCACGGGGCCGGGATGAAGTGTATCATCGACGTGGTCTACAATCACACCTCGCCCGACTCCGTCCTTTCCCAGGAGCATCCGGCCTGGTTCTACCACCGGGAAGACGGCTCCTTCGGGAACAAGGTCGGCGACTGGTCGGACATCATCGACCTCGACTACCGGAACCAGGGCCTCTGGGACTATCAGATTGAAACTCTGAAGTACTGGGTGGGCATTGTCGACGGCTTCCGCTGCGACGTGGCTTCCCTGGTTCCTGTGGACTTCTGGATCAAGGCAAGAGCGGAAGTTGAAAAGGTGCATCCGGGCTGCCTCTGGCTGGCCGAGTCCGTGGAGCCCGACTTCGTGACGTATAACCGCTCCCGGGGCGTCGACGCCTGGTCGGACGGGGAGGTCTTCCGGGCCTTCGACATGGAATATGAATATGATGTCTTCACCTATTACCGGGACTACATCAATCAGACGTCGACCCTCCACGAATACGCCGACGCCCTGAACCGGCAGGAAGCTTCCTATCCGGAGAACTACGTCAAGCTCCGCTTCCTCGAGAATCATGATAATAAGCGCGCCTCTCTCATGCTGGGCACCGGGAAGGTATGGCGGAACTGGACGGCCTTCATCTACTTCAACAAGGGCTGTACCCTGATCTATAACGGCCAGGAGACCGGCACGGCCCACCGGCCCGAGCTCTTCGAGAAGGACCCCATTGACTGGACCTCGCCGATGATGGAGCCGATTTCGGAATACCTCGCGAAGCTTGCCTCCATCAAGAAGAATATTCTTCCTGCCCGGGCCGGCTACAAGGTGACGGCCCTTGAGGAGACGACCCTTGCGGCGGTCTACTCGGATGTGGAGCGGCCGGGCCGTGTGGTTCTCGGCGTCTTCCGCGTCGGCGGCCGTAAGCACATTGCCGACCTCTGGCACGCGACGACCGCCGACGGGGAGTCGGTCAATGACTTCTTCCCCGACGGCACCTACACCAACCTCATCGACGGGCAGCCCTTTGACATCTGCCAGGGGTCCCTGCAGGCGGGCGTGGAGCCGGTGATCGTCGAAGGGTTCAAGCAGTAAGCAGGCAGGCGCGATGGCGGGCTAGGCCCAAGGCTGGGACATTGGCTTTTGGAAAACCAGAGAAAAGGAGAAGAATCCAGGAAATTGGGGAATTCTTCTCCTTTTTCGCGGCCTGTTGTGTGGCTGGCTTGGGCTGGAGAGAGAAAAAGCCGGAAGAATGAAGAAATCTTCTCTCATTTCCGGAGCCGGAAGTCTTCCGTCTCGGGCTGGAGAGAGAAAAAGCCGGAAGAATGAAGAAATCTTCTCCATTTTCCGGAGCAGGAACGCTTTTGGCTCGAGCTCCAGAGAGAAAAAGCGGGAAGAGAGAAGAAATCTTCTCCATTTTTCGGAGCGAAAACGTTTCTGGCTCGAGCCCCAAAGAGAAAAAAAGAGGAAAAGAAGAAATCTTTCTCCTTTTCCTCTGAAGGAAGTGAATGATTAGAGTTCCGCAATCGTGACTCCGGCATCGCCCTCTCCGAATTCAGCCGTGTGGTAGGACCGGACTCTGCCGTCACGGCGGAGGTAGTCCTGAACGGCGTTTCGCAGGATGCCGGCCCCCTTGCCGTGGACGATACGGCAGGAGGAAAGGCCCGCCAGGACGGCGTCATCAAGATATTTATCCAGCGTCAGCAGGGCCTCGTCCGTGTTCATGCCGATGAGCTTGACTTCCGGAGAGATCGTGGCGGCCTTGGAGAAGGCGGAAAGCTCCGAGTCGCTGTCATCGCCCTCGAAGGAAAGGGTGTAGCTTTCTTTTATATGTTTCTTCCCGGCAACATCATTTCCTTCGAAGGATACGCCCGAATCTTCCGCGGCCTCGAGGTCGGAGATATTGACTTTTGTCGTGAGGATGCCGGCCTTGACTTCGAGGTTTCCCTTTCGGTCGGGCAGGGAGTGGACGGTGCCGATGACCCCGCCCATGGAGAGGACTTTCACGAAGTCCCCGATTTCAATGCTTTCCGGGGTAAGCTTCTTTCCGGCAGCAGGCGCGGGCTTTTCCGCGGCCTTGGACCGCTTGCCTTTCGTCTTCTCGCCCAGTTCCCGGCGCTTGTTTTCCATGGCTTTGCGGTCGGGGGTTCCGGCCTTTTCCGCCCTGTTCAGATCCCGGATGGCCGAGTCGTACTGGCTCTTGGCGTCAGCGAGGATGTTCGCGGCCTTTTCATTGGCCTTCTTCAGGATGTCTTCCCGCTGCTTTTCAAACTTCTTTTCCTTCTCCTGCAGCTTTTCGAGGCGGCTCTGAAGAATCTCATTCTGGTGACGGACCGTATCCGCCTCGCTCTGGGCCCGGCGGCGCTCCCGCTCCAGGTTTCCGAGCAGGTCTTCGAGGGAGAGCTTCTCTGCACCCATATTATTCTTTGCCTCGGAAATGATGGAGGCCGGAATCCCCAGGCGTTTTGCGATGGCCAGGGCGTTGGACTTGCCCGGCAGGCCGATGATCAGGCGGTAGGTGGGCGAGAGGGTCTCCTCATCAAACTCCATCGAGGCGTTCTGGACGCCCTCCGTCGTCAGGGCGTAAGACTTGAGCTCGGCGTAGTGGGTCGAGAGCATGGCGGAGACGCGGCGGGTCCGCATGTAGTCGAGGATGGCGGTCGCCAGGGCGGCGCCCTCGGCCGGGTCCGTGCCGGCGCAGAGCTCGTCGAAGAGGACCAGGTCATGCTCCCCGGCGTGACGGAGGATGTAGATGATATTCTTCATGTGGCCGGAGAAGGTGGACAGGGATTCTTCAATCGACTGGGGATCGCCGATGTCGGCAAAGACTTCTCCGAATACGGGCAGGCATGCAGCGCGTGCAGGCACAAAGAGGCCGGTCTGGGCCATGACAGCCAGCAGACCCAGGGTCTTCAAAGACACGGTCTTGCCGCCGGTGTTGGGACCGGTGATGATCAGGATCCGGTAGTCGCCGCCGATTTCAATGTCAATGGGGACGGCCTTTTCCGGGTCCAGGAGGGGATGGCGGGCAGCTTCAATCTTCAGCGTCCTTCCGGACCTGCCACTGGTGCTTTCAGATGTGGCGCCGGAGGAAACCTGCGCTGCAGGCGCATTTTCAGAAGCTGCAGAATTCAAGTCTGCGACATATTCCTGCTGGGAAAGAATTTCCGGCTGCACCGCCCGCATCTCTTCAGCCAGGCCGGCCCGGGCGAAGATGAAGTCGAGGGCTGTGACGGCGCGGTTGTCCCCGTCGATGATCTCCTTCGAAACCGCGCAGGAGGCGGAAAGAGAGGCCAGAATCCGGCGGATTTCGTCGGCTTCTTTTTCCTCTTCTTCGCGGATGGCATTATTCGCTTCGACGGCCTGCATGGGCTCGATGTAGAGGGTCTGGCCCGTGGCGGAAGCCCCATGGACGATGCCGGGCACCCGGGACTTGAACTCGGCCCGGACCGGAAGGACGAAGCGGTCGTCCCGGGTCGTGATCAGGGCGTCGGAGAGAAGTTCCGCATTGTTCGAAAGCATCCGCTGCAGGGAGTCTTTGACCTTATTATTTAAAGAAGCAATCTTCTTGCGGCATTCCTTAAGTTCCGGCGAGGCGTCGTCGGCAATCTCGTCGGGCCCGAGGATGCAGCGTTCAATTTCCCGCTCCAGAGAAGGCAGGGGGTCCAGGGCTTCAAAATAATCGGAAAGCCCGTCGCCGATGATTTCCGCTTTTTCCTGATAGCTTTTGAGTTCGCGGGTGGAGGCGAGCAGGGCGCTTACGGACAGAAGGTCCCGGGTGCCAAGGGTGGCGCCCGCCGCGAGCCGTTTCATCAGGGGGATTTCGTCGTTTTCCGTAAGGCCGGCAAGGGGCGGGCGGCCGGCTTTCTCGATGGCCGTCACGGCTTCGGAGGTCTCCTTGAGGAGGCGCTTTACATTATTCTCATTCGAAGAAGGGCGGGCCGAAGCGCAGAGGGCCTTCCCGGCGCTCGTCCGGGCCTCGGCCGCGAGGCGCTCGAGGATTGTGTCAAATTCAAGGGTTTTAAATATGCGTTCGTTCATAATTTTGCAATACAAAAATTCAAAGCTGTCTGCCCATGTGTGACCGACAGCAATCATCCGGCTGTTTGTCCTGGGTGGTATAAAAGGCTGAAACCTTAGGGCCCGTCTATTCTACCCAAAAACAGCCTGCACCGCAATGGAAACAGCGAATTCATCGGGCCTGCACTTGCACAGAATGGAATTCCATGCTTTAATAGGGGGCAGTGTTTTGAATCAGAAAGAAGAAGAAAATGGTCTACATCAATGAACTCGTGAACGGGCAGCACATCCAGGAGACGTACCTGGTCCGGAAGATTACCGTCGGCAAGACGAAGGCGGGCAAGGACTACTGGTCCGTGACCCTCGGCGATTCAACCGGCTCCATCGACGCGAAAATCTGGAGCCCCGGCGACCCCAATATCGCAGAGTTCAACGAGCTCGACTATGTGGACATTTCCGCGAACGTGCAGGAATACCGGGGCGAGCTCCAGCTCATCGTTTCGTCGGTGCGGAAGGCCGACCCTTCCGAGGTGGACCCGGCCGACTTCATGCCCTCGACCCAGAAGAGCGTAGAGCGCATGTACCAGGAACTGCTGTCCCTCGTGAATTCTGTCGGAGCCCCGTATTTCAAGGAACTGCTTCTGTCCTTCTTCGACGACGAGAAGATTTCCGCGGAGTTCCGCAAGCACTCTGCGGCCAAGAGCGTCCACCACAGCTTCGTGGGCGGCCTCCTTGAGCACACCCTTTCCGTGACGAAGATCTGCGACTTCTATTCGCAGAATTATTCCTTCCTGAACCGGGACCTGCTCATCACGGCGGCCCTCCTCCACGACATCGGGAAAATCTACGAGCTGAACGACTTCCCGGCCAACGACTACTCCGACCCGGGCCAGCTCCTGGGCCATATCTACATCGGCGCCCACCTGATCGACGAGCGGGCGGCCGGAATCGAAGGCTTCCCCGAGGTGAAGAAAAACGAGCTCGTCCACTGCATCCTTTCCCACCACGGGAAGCTGGAGTTTGGAAGCCCCAAGGAGCCGGAACTTGCCGAGGCCATCGCCCTGTCCTTCGCGGACAATGCGGACGCCAAGCTCGAGACCTTCAAGGAGGCTGTCGACAGCAAGGCCGGCAGCGGGGACGAGTACCGCTGGCTGGGCTTCAACAAGTACTTAGAGAGCAATATCCGAAAGACGACCCCTGAAAACTATGGAGAAGAATGAACTTTTCACAACTGAAATCACTGGCCTTTCGGCCGACGGCGAAGGCATAGGTCATTCCGGCGACGGGATGGCCTTTTTCGTCAAGGGGGCCCTGCCCGGCGATCGGGTGAAGGCGGCCGTGACGGCCCTGAAGAAGACCTACGGCTACGCCCGCCTGGTCGAGGTCCTTACGCCCTCTCCGGACCGGGTGGCGCCCGTCTGCCCCGTGGCCGGGAAGTGCGGGGGCTGCAGTATCATGCCCCTTTCCTACGAGGCCCAGTGCCGTGTCAAGAGCGATGTCGTCCGGGAAGACCTCATTCGCCTGGGCGGGTTTGAACCGGATTACATGACTAATGTAATGCGCCCTTGTATCCGCATGACGTCACCCTTCCCAACCCTCTTCCGCAACAAGGCCCAGTTCCCGGTAGGGAGGGCGGCAGACGGCCATATCCAGTTCGGCTTCTACGGGCCCCACAGCCACAGGATTGTGGAGAATGCCGCCACTCCCATCTGTTCCCTGGGCCCTTCCTGCAGCGATGCCGTTATCTCGCGCGTGAAGTCCTGGATGGAAGAGTATGCCATCGAACCTTATAATGAAGAGACGGGAAAGGGCCTTGTCCGGACCATCCTGATTCGTCAGGGCCATGCTACGGGGGAGATCCTCCTCTGCCCCATTATCAATGGAAAGAAAATGCCCCACTGGGAAGCCCTGGCGGACAGCCTCTTCGAAATCCCCGGCATGACGTCCTTTTCCTTCAATATAAATACGACCCGGGGCAACACCCTCCTGGGCCGGGAGACCCATACATTGCGGGGATCCGATGTCATTCACGATACTATCGGGAATCTTTCCTTCCGCATCTCCCCGAACTCCTTCTTCCAGGTGAATCCGGAGCAGACGGAGAAGCTCTACGCCAAAGCCCTTGAGTATGCCGGTCTAACGGGAGCGGAGACGGTCTGGGACCTCTACTGCGGCACGGGAACCATCTCCCTCTTTTTAGCACAACACGCAGCGCGTGCCTATGGCGTGGAAATCGTGCCCCAGGCCATCGAAGACGCAAAGAAGAATGCGGAAGAGAACCGCGTTGATAATGCATTCTTCACATGTGGAAAATCAGAGGATGTCGCCCCTTCTCTTCCCGCCCCCGATGTCATCGTCGTGGACCCGCCGCGGAAGGGCTGCGACGGAGCCCTGCTCACGACCATCCTCTCCGCCGCCCCGGCCCGCATCGTCTACGTCTCCTGCAACCCGGCCACCCTGGCCCGGGACCTGAAGGTTCTCTGCGCCGATGGCCGCTACACCCTCGACGAGGTGACGCCGGTGGAGCAGTTTGCGCACAGTATGCATGTGGAGACGGTAGTATTGATGTCAAAGGTTAAAGGGTAATAGCCGCAAAAGCCCAATAATACTGCGGTTTTCGGGCAATCGGGCAAATATGGCATCGTGCAGGACAAACGCTTCTCGGTAACTTATCCAAAAGCAAAAAGGTTCAAAAAGTGTGAGAGTTGAGTTGCCGAGATAGATGTCGGGGAGTTGTGGCTGTGAGATAGATGTCAGGAAATAAAAAATGTTAATTTCGCGTGTCATTTACATTTGAATGGCTAATGTTAATCCGCGTTGCTTGTGGCAACGGTCTGCTGCTCCTACAATGAGGACAACAACTGAAGAAAGGAGGTTATCCTCGATGCTTAATGAGAACATTCAGTCCATAAGAAAGTCGAAAGGACTGTCACAAGAGGAGCTTGCAATTAAGCTGAATGTAGTGAGACAGACCGTGTCCAAATGGGAGCGTGGGTTATCGGTTCCGGATTCCGAAATGCTGATCAATATTTCAGAGATTCTCGAAACACCGGTTAGCGTTTTGCTCGGTGAACCGAATACAGAGATAGGGGTACCCGTTGATGATTTGAAAGTAATTTCTGAAAAACTAGAGGTCATCAATCTGCAGCTGGCACGAAGCAAAGCGGCTAAACGAAAAGTTTTGCACTGGTTGTTTATAACATTGTGTGCACTAATTGTGATAATCGCCGCAGTTCTGATTTCACAAAACAGTCCCTATTTGAGCTGGGATTTCAATGATCCGGAAACTGCAGTAGTAGGAACATTCTTTCATGCGTTTGAGTGGTTCTTTTTCAGATTAGCACCTGTTGCTTTAATCGGA
>ONBT01000020.1 GCA_900316075.1 uncultured Lachnospiraceae bacterium
CTTACTCTCCGCCGCCGTCAGATCCATTTCATCCATATCGACCTTCACACTGATGTGATTCTTGGCTTCAGAAAGTTTGGACAATAAACATACCGTCTCAACCTGGGCGGTGAAAGGGAACATGTCCACGGCGGCCATTTTCGACACCCGGTAGCCGGCCTCGTGGAAGGCAGGGATGTCCCGGGCCAGGGAGGAGGGCTTGCAGGAGACGTAGACGATGGATTCTACCCCGTAGGAGAGGATTTTCTCCAGGGCCTTTTTCGCCACCCCGTCCCGGGGCGGGTCGAGTATCATGATATCCGGCTTTTCCGGCATGGAGTCCAGGGCGTGGAAAACGTCGTCACAGATGAAGGTGCAGTTATTGAGACCGTTTAAGGCGGCGTTTTCCTTCGCTTTCTCCACGGCCTCGGGAACGATTTCCACCCCGATTACCCGGTCAGAGACCGCCCCCATGAGCTGGGTGATGGTTCCGGTCCCGCAGTAGAGGTCGTAGATGAGTTTCGCCTGCCCGTCGAGGGAGTCGGTCACCATGTTCCGAACAAGGCTGTAGAGCTTTTCCGCCCCTCTCGTATTGGTCTGGAAGAAGGAAAAGGGCGAGATGGCAAACTTGATGCCCAGAATCGTATCCGTAAAGCAGGCTTCCCCGTAAAGGACTTGGGTCCCCTGGTCGATGACCGCGTCGGATATGGCGTCATTTGTCGTGTGCAGGATTCCGGCCACTTTCGCGGTAAGAGGCAGGGCCAGAATGGCTTCCTTCCAGGCCTCCATTAAAGCCCGGATTTCTTCCGGGTCCCCGGTGCCGGCCAGGGCGGCCGTATTATTTGCCGGCTCTACTTCCGCTGTTGCGGTTTCCTGTAGAGCCGCATTTCCCGGACTCTGGCTCGTCGTGACAAGGTCTATAAGCAGCTCCCCTGTGTTCTTCCCCTCCCTCAATAGCAGGTGGCGGAGGAAACCTTTCTCTTCATTTTTATGATAATAGGGAACATTTCTTTCTGTGAAAAAGCGAAGGGTCTCGGCGAGAATCTGCCGCATATCTTCAGAGATGATATTGCAGCGGTCCGTCGTCACGATGTCATAGAAGGAGTTCCGCTTGTGCATGCCTAAGGTCATGGGGCCGCCCTTCTCGTGGTCCCCGAAGGAAAACTCCATCTTGTTTCTGTAAGCGCTTACATCGGGAGAGGGAATCAGGCCCTCGTAGAGATTCTGGAAGGTCTCGCAGGCCAGGCCGTTGGCGAAGACCGGCTCGAAGAGGCGGTGGACTTCATCGTTCTTGACCGCCAGGGAATTCTTGTAGGACAGGGTCTGAAAGAGGCAGCCGCCGCACTCGCTGCAGTGGGGGCAGACCTCTTCCGCGGGCCGGTCCTCAAGCGGGGACTTTTCAATCACAGACAGGGCCTGCCCGTGCCAGATGCCGCCCTTCTTCCGCAGGGCCCGCACAGAGAGGCGCTGGCCGGGGATAGCATTTTTGACCGCAATTTCCACAGGTCCTTCTTCCACTGAAGCTTCTCCTGCCTCTGAAACAGGTTCCGAAGAAATACCCTTTACCGCAGAGCTGGAAGCCGAAAGCTCCGTCCGCTCTTTTGGTTCTACATTATTCTCATGAAGTTCCTCCGGGAACAAAGAAACCGGGGCATCTGCGATTTCACAGATCCCCCGGTTCGGATAGTGCATTTCCCGGCAGACAGCTTCTACTATCTCGCCTTTTTTCATTCAATCAATCCTTGCTGTCGTCATCCTCGTCGTCGAAGAGGTCGTCGTCGTCATCGAAGGCGTCGTCGAAATCATCATCGAAATCGTCATCATAATCCGGTGTGAAGTAACGGTAAACCGCGTACGCAACCGCGCAGATGGCGGCGAGAACACCGATCACAACCAGCGTGGTCTTGACGATTTTCCCAACAGTCAGTTCCTTCTTGTCATCCATGGTATGCCCACCCTTTCTTCAAACAGGATATGATTTTTCACAAGTTGAACACATTATACCATATGGGAATCAAAAGCACATAGGCATTTTTTCATTCCTGTCGCTGTTTTCCCCCTTTATGACTAATGTAACCCCTTACATTCTCCGCCTGCCTTCGTGTGGGCGGTCACTCAAACCTTCTCGAGTTTCGCAAAAGAGGCAAACATCTTCTTCGTCTCGCCCCCGTCGAATTCCACGGTGACCTCGTAGTCCCGGCCCCCGTCATTGATGGCAGTGACCGTGCCTTCCCCGAACTTGCGGTGAGAAACCCGGTCCCCGACCCCGTAGTCGAGGGCCGCCTTCTCAATCTTCGTCCCGAAGTTCTTCGGAGCCACGGGCTTGGTGTAGGGATTGAAGGAGAGGTCCGTATTCTTCATGCCGGCCCCCCGCTGGTGGAAGGCCTCGGAAGCCCCGCCTCCGGCGGCGCCCCTCGGCCCGCGGGCTCCTTCGTCGCTCCGCCCCTCGCCCAGGGCTCGGGGCCTTTCCTCCCAGGTCGACCCGTCCAGAAGGTCCTCGTCAATCTCTTTCACAAAGCGGGAAATCTTCGCATACTGGACTTCTCCCCGGACCATGCGCCTTTTCGCCGCCGTCATGGTCAGGTGCTCTTTCGCCCGCGTAATGCCCACGTAGCAGAGGCGGCGCTCCTCTTCGATTTCCTCGTCCGCGTTCTGGGCGGTAATGGACATGAAAGAGGGGAAGAGACCGTCCTCCATGCCGGCCATGTAGACATTGGGAAACTCCAGCCCCTTGGCCCCGTGCAGGGTCATAAGGAGAACGTACTCGTCCCCTTCCGGGAGATTGTCGATGTCTGCAATCAGAGCCACTTCCTCGAGGAAACCGGAAAGGGTCGGCTCCTCGGCCTCGTTCTGGTAGGTGACGGCCTTGTTATAGAGTTCATCCAGGTTCTCGAGCCGGGTCTGGGCCTCGTCTGTGTTCTCGGCCTTGAGAGCATCCGAGTATCCGGTGGCCTCGAGAATCTTTTCAATGAGCAGGGGAACCGGGGCGGAAACCGCCTCTTTCTTCAGTTCCTCAATCAGGTCGGTGAAACCCTTGATTTTTCCGGCTGCGGACTTCATGGCCGGATTGATGGGAGCGGCCAGCAGGCCTTCGTAGAGGGACTGCCCGTTCGCCTCGGCCCAGGCGGCGGCTTTGGCCACCGAAGCCGCACCGATTCCCCGCTTGGGGACATTGATGATCCGCTCCACGGAAAGGTCGTCCGACCCGTTGTCGATGACCTTCATATAGGCCAGAACGTCCTTGATCTCCTTCCGGGAGTAGAAGTTGACCCCGCCCACGATCTTATAAGGGATATTTTCCTGAATGAATTTTTCCTCGAGAATCCGGGACTGGGCGTTGGTCCGGTAGAGGACGGCGTCCTGGCTGAAGCTGTACTCCTTCTTCCGGGCCTTGCGTTCGATGTCATCCGCGATGTACTCGGCCTCTTCATAGGAGGAGTCAAAAAGCTTGAAAGTAATCTTGTCCCCGGTCCCGTTCTCGGTCCAGAGGGTTTTAGACTTTCGTCCGGCGTTATGACGGATTACATCGTTTGCCGCATCGAGGATTGTTTTTGTAGAACGATAATTTTGCTCCAGGCGGATGACAGCCGCGTTGGGGAAGTAGTGCTCGAAGTTCAGGATGTTCTGTATATTGGCCCCGCGGAACTTGTAGATGGACTGATCATCGTCGCCGACGACGCAGAGGTTGTCAGTTCCCCCGGACAGGAGGCGGACCAGCTCGAACTGGGCCGTATTCGTGTCCTGATACTCGTCCACCATGACGTACTCGAGTTTCCGCTGGTAGTACTCTCTCGCCTCGGCGTCCGTCTGCAGGAGCTCCACGGTCTTTAAAATGAGGTCATCGAAATCCAGGGCGTTATTGGAAAGGAGCCGCTCCTGGTAGGCCTTGTAGACCCGGGCAACCAGCTGCTGAAAGGGGTCGTGGCCGGCCTCGGCCGCATACTTGTCCGGCCCTATGAGCTCGTCCTTGGCATGGGAGATGGCGTTCAGAAAGGTCCGTTCCTTGTACTTCTTTGTGTCGATGTTCATCTGGTTGATGATGGCCTTCATGACGGTCTTCTGGTCATCAGCGTCGTAGATGGAAAAGCCCCGCTCATAGCCGACCCTGTCCCCGTAACGCCGCAGAATCCGCACACAGGATGAGTGGAAGGTGGCCACCCAGATGTCGTCGGCATCTCCCTCCACGAGAGAGTTAATCCGGTCCCGCATCTCCCCGGCCGCCTTGTTCGTGAACGTAATGGCCATAATGTGCCAGGGGGCCACCCCCAGTTCTTCGATGAGGTAGGCCACCCGGTAGGTCAGGGCCCTTGTCTT
Organism: uncultured Lachnospiraceae bacterium; assembly: GCA_900316075.1. GTDB lineage: Bacteria > Bacillota > Clostridia > Lachnospirales > Lachnospiraceae > RUG306. Next base: position 4,294 of record ONBT01000020.1, read on the forward strand.
TCCGGACCCCGCCCCGGCCAGGACCAGCACGGGCCCGTCCGTCGTCGAAACCGCCTCGTACTGGCGGTCATTCAGAAGGCTCTCCCAATCTGTATTACTCATAAAAATCTCCCGTAAAAATTCAGGCACAAAAAACACCGCTCCCACACCCATCCCGGCGCAGGAAAACGGCGTTTCAGATTATCTATTCACTTCTTGTCCGTGGTCCGCTGCAGGGCGATGCTGTAGCCGTCGTCCCCGTAGTTGAAGGCCCGGTTGACCCGGCTGATGGTCGCCGTGGAAGCGCCCGTCTCCGAGGCAATCTTCTGATAGGTCTCCCCGTCCTGCAGAAGCGTCGCGACCTCGAAGCGCTGAGCCATGGCGGCAATCTCCTTCACCGTGCACAGGTCCTCCAGGAAGCTGTACATCTCCTCCCGGTTCTTCATGGAAAGGAAGGCGTCACAGAGCTGGTCCATGGCCGGCGTATGAATGTTCTTGCTCATACTCTTGTTCCCCCTGTCAATAGGTTCTCCCGTTCAGCAGGTTGCCGAAAACATCTCGCAAAGGCACCCGCTGCCTCCCTTTTCAAAATCAGATGTCGCAGGTTCCGACCGTTCTCGGGAAGGGCAGGACGTCGCGGATATTGGCGATACCGGTCAGGTACATGACGAGACGCTCGAAGCCGAGGCCGTAGCCGGCATGGGCCGTAGAGCCCCAGCGGCGCAAATCCAGATAGAACTTGTAGTCGTCCATGTGCATGCCGAGTTCCTTCATCCGGGCCTCGAGGAGATCCAGGTGGTCCTCACGCTGAGAGCCGCCGATGATCTCTCCGATGCCGGGAACCAGGCAGTCGACAGCTGCGACGGTCTTGCCGTCCGGGTTCAGCTTCATATAGAAGGCCTTGATCTCCTTGGGATAGTCCGTGACGAAGACGGGCCGCTTGAAAATCTGCTCGGTCAGATACCGCTCATGCTCGGTCTGCAGGTCGACGCCCCAGGAAACCTTGTAGTCGAACTTGTCGTTGTGCTTCTCCAGTTCCTTGACGGCATCCGTATAGGTGATGCGGCCGAAGTCGGAAGAAGCCACGTGCTGCAGGCGCTCGATCAGGCCCTTGTCGATGAACTGGTTGAAGAAGGCCATCTCCTCGGGCGCATTTTCGAGAACATAGTTGATGATGTATTTCAGCATGTCCTCGGCCAGTTCCATGTCGTCCTCGAGGTCAGCGAAGGCGATCTCGGGCTCGATCATCCAGAACTCCGCCGCATGCCGGGCCGTGTTGGAATTCTCCGCCCGGAAGGTGGGACCGAAGGTGTAGATTTTGTTGAAGGCCATGGCGAAGGTCTCGCCGTTGAGCTGGCCGGAAACCGTCAGGTTTGTGGACCGTCCGAAAAAGTCCTGAGAATAATCAATGCTTCCGTCGGGATTCTTCGGAGGATTTGCCGGGTCAATCGTCGTGACCCGGAACATCTCGCCGGCGCCCTCTGCGTCAGACCCTGTAATCAGGGGCGTATGAACATAGACAAAGTCCCGCTCCTGGAAAAATTTGTGAATGGCATAGGCAGCCAGAGACCGCACCCGGAAGACCGCCTCGAAGGTATTGGTCCGGGGCCGCAGGTGGGTGATGGTCCTCAGGTACTCCATCGTGTGCCGTTTGGGCTGCAGGGGATAGTCGGGGTCCGAAGGTCCTTCGACCGTGATCTCATCCGCCTGCAGCTCGAAAGGCTGCTTGGCGTCGGGGGTCAGGGTCAGGATGCCGCTCGCATAGATGGCCGTTCCGACATTGAGGTGGGCCGCCTCGGCGAAATTCGAAAGGGTGTCATGATATACGACCTGAAGCGGAGTGAAAAAAGTTCCGTCGTTTAAAACGATAAAGCCGAAATTCTTGGAGTCCCGGTTGGTCCGGACCCAGCCGGCCACGGTGATGTGCTTCCCGGCATACGCATCGGTGTTTTTGAAAAGTTCCCGGATGTCTACGCGTTCTCTCGACATTACAATTTCTTCTTTCTCTTATGAATAATATTTTCACCAGGGCAGCTCACTCCTGCTCTGATTCTGTAGTAGTTTAACGCAACAGAGTGCAAAAAACAACACGCAAAAAGTGTGCATGCAGGACGGACACCTGTTTCGCTTACGAAAACATGGACGGGCTTCTAAGCCCTCGTCCGCCTTATAAATCCTGCAGTTCCCCGTTGATTGCCGCCGTATGAACGTCCTCGACGGGGATGACCAGGCACCGGACCCCGTTGACGAAGGTCGTGTCGATTTCACTTACCTTGTCCGGCCGGACCTTGATCATGAGGTCCACGTCGTTTCCGGACTCGTCCTTGAGGCCGGCGTCGACAAGCTGGGACTTTAAGTCCTCCACCTGCTTTTTAAGATTCTTCTTTTCTTCGATGGCCTCGGAATTTTTGAGGACTCTCGAATCGATAAGCTCCTTGGCCAGAGGCTTCTCCTCTTTGAAGAAGTCCTCGTAGTCCCGGACGATGTCTTCGGATTTTCCCTCCGGAATGCCGCTGTCCTTCAGAATGTCCGTCAGTTCTTCCTTCTGGAAAATCTTCGCCTTGTCCTCGTCGTCCTTGTCCTCTTCCGGCACGGCTTCGACGGCGGAGAAGATATTTTCCTGCACATCCGTGATGATTTCGTCCAGGCTGTCATTGGCGCTGCCTACATTATTTTCAATGATATTGGAAAAGGCCCGCCGCTTCTGGGTCGACGTGTACTTGCCCGGGCACTCGAGGCCGTTCTCCCAGAACTCCCGATGGGGCTCCTTGGCGTCCTTCGTGTAGACAAGGATTGAATGCAGGTCCGTGGCCCGGTCGTTGAAGGCCGGGAAGGTGAAGGCCGTGTCGACGGGTCCGACAACCCAGTCCCGGAGCCGCGGTCCGATGGCATTCTCTTCCTCCCGGTAGCCAAGGGCAGGCTTCGAAAGATTGACCGGGCAGAAGCAGCAGACGATGTATTTGTAGACATCTGTCGACTCGTCGAGAAGCATATTATCATTGGTCCGGACCGGGACGTCGTAGGCGTCATAGAACAATGTAATGAGATAATTTCCCGTATAGTCGAAGGTCTCGATGATGCGGTCATATAAAGCGTTCAGGAGTCCCTCATCGGAAAGGGCGCTGTCCCGCAAAGCTAAAAGTACCTTGTGAATGCCGTCTTCCTTGGTCTCGGCTTCCGTGGGGAAGCTTAATGTCAAAAGATTGTTTCCGACCGTGCCGGACATGGCCTTCTTCACGATTTCCAGATATTTGAAGAATTCCTCGTCCTCAAGGGAGAGAAACTTCTTGGTGAAGGTGCAGACCTTGGTCTTCGTCGCATCGACATAGCAGCCGGCCATGTCAGAGATGGTGCAGCCCTCTTTCGTAAAACGCCGTTTCAGTTCACTGATTTCTTTCTTGTTCATCTTAACTTCTGTTCTCCTTTTATTTTTTCCTGAGAAGGCAATAGAAATATCGCTCCAGGGGATTTACATTAGTCATGTCATACGGACTGGGAGGTATTCTTCTGCGCCTGCTTCATCGCGTACATCTTCTGATCTGCCAGCTGGTAGACAAGCTCGGCCCGCTTCCCCTCATGCTCTTCGGGGACGTCCTCGAACTGGCCGGAGGCCGCCATTCCGTAGGCGAAGGACAGCTTCGTCGGAAGTCCGTAGGAATAGGCCTCCGTCCGCTCAAAGAGTTTCTGGAAGGCCTCCCGGACTTTCTTCATATCCGGCTCGGCCACCAGAACCATGAACTCGTCCCCGCCCATGCGGTAGGTCTCTCCTATGTCGGAAAAGCCCTCGGACAGGGCCGTCGCGAAGCGGAAAATCAGCCGGTCCCCGACCTCGTGCCCGTAGGTGTCATTGGTCTTCTTGAGGCCGTTTAAGTCCATATTGATGAGGAGGAAGGGGGTCTTCTTCTTCGAAAGCTCCTTGAAGCGCTTCTCGGAATAGGCCCGGTTATAAAGCCCCGTCACAGGGTCCTCGTAGGCCGCCTTCTCCAGGGAATCCGCCCGCGCCTGCCGGGTAAAGATTTCATAGAAATAATAGAGGTTCGACATGAAGAGAAGGACCGTGAACACCAGGGAAGCCAGGGGCAGGAAGGACATGTCCAGGCTCGCTTCGTTCGCCATGATGTACTTCTGCACGTTGAAGCGGACGAGGTCCGCCCCGGCAAAGACGCACATGATGAGAATCGCGATGTTCATGAGGCGTTCGGAGGCCGTCATCTCCCGGACCGGCTTCAGGGCCGTGAAAATATACACAATCAGGGCCGCCCCGCACTCGAAGTGGAAGCCCAGGAGCCAGTTGCTGATATGGTAGATCCCGGATGCCTGCCCGACAATGGTGCAAACGGCAAAAACGTTCGTAAAGACCACAATGGCGTCCATCAGGTACTTCTTCCAGGGTTCTGCGTCGTTTCTCATGAAGCGGATCAGGCAGAAGATCGGGATGACCGCCATATATAGAGAGGCGTACTCCAGGATGGTGTTGAACCTCAGATTGGTCGAGAAAATCTGCATGGTCTTCGTATTGCAGAGAATCCAGATGCCGAGCAGGAGGACGAACATGCCGATGTAGATGAGGCGGCGGTAGCGGCGGCGCTTGAAGACCAGGCCCAGACTGATGCCGGCTGAGATCATGCCCAGCACAATCATGAAGATGCCGATCAGGAGGTTGAAGAAATTCTTCCCGGCGAAGTCCGGAAACTGCCGGTCCGCGCTGGTCAGATGAAAGACCGGAATGGACGTGAAGGCATTCCGCTCTCCCGCCGTGATTTCCACGACAAAGGGCTTTCCGGCCGAATTGTCCGGCAGGTTCACATAGTGGTAGCCGGAACCGACGATATCTCCGGCCTTGTAAAGGTCATGGCCGTAAGTGTAGCAGGCTCTGCCGTTCACGGATACGTCCACGGTTGATAGGTAGGTAAGCACACTGAGGGTGGCCGCTTCCGGAAGATTGTCCGGCAGAGTGCCCTGGACGACGAAGACCTCTCCCCGTTTCACCGTGTGGTCGATGCTGTACTCATCCAAACCGACGCTGTCCGCCCGCTCATCCCCGTCATAGACTGTGAACGGACCGGAAAAAATTCTGGAATCCGTCTCCCTCTGGGTGTGGACCATATAAAAGAGGCTGGCCAGAACAACAAGGCCCCCGATCAGAAGGGCCATGGAGCGCAGTATGAGTTTTTGATCGATATGCGGTTTTTCCGTCTTCATCTCAAAAATCCCTGCCCTTCCCGGACCTCTTCTTCATTTCATACATGCGGCTGTCGGCCAGCCGGGCCACAGCTTCGATTCCCCCGTCCCCGGCCTCTGTGGAATCAGCGACTCCGTAAGAGGCGTCCACAGGAATCTTCGTATCCTTCGAGACTTCCTCCTCCATGGAAACCACAGTCTTAATTCCGGTTTCCATGGCTCCGGTCTTATCCCCGGTCAGCAGAACGACGAACTCGTCTCCACCCATACGGAAAACATCCCCGACTCCGAAAAAGGCCTGTTTCAAGACGCTGGCCATAGCCTTGATCAGGCGGTCGCCTTCCTCATGCCCGTAGGTGTCGTTCGTCTTCTTGAGCCCGTTCAGGTCAAAAATGGCGATCGCGTAGACAGCCTCCTTGTCCTGGTCCACAGCTGCAAAACGCTCGTTGGCCTTCATGCGGTTGTAGATTCCGGTCATCGAATCCACGTAGGTCATTTCCTCGAGGGTGGCAATTTCCTGGGCATCCACCACCCGCCGGAAGAGGTTCACCAGATAGCTGAAAATCGTCCCTGCCACAAAGATCAGAACTCCGGGCGGGAAATAGGTGACCTGCAGGCCCTCCACGGAACTGAAGCGGTTCTGAAGGCTGAAGCGGATGACCTCCGCAATGCCGGTGACCAGCAGGCAGTAGAGGCTGACGGTAAAAATTTTCTCTGCAGCGGTCTGCTTCTTAAAAGGCTTGTGAATGATGACCATGGCCGTGATATAGACAATTACCGCGATGCCGTGATAAGTATTGATCATCTTCGGAAGGTGCATATAGTCCGTGAAGTGGAAATAGAGGGCAATGAAAAGGAAGCAGGCACAGGCCAGGGTCGGAATGTGCAGCAGCCTCTTCCGGTCAATCGGAATATCCTTCCGGACCTCCAGCATGAGAAAGAGGAAAGGGAAGGGCAGAATATAGAGAAAGATGTATTCCAGCTGGGAAATCGCGGCCGGGGACATGCCGAAGAGCTCGAAAATCTTCTCATAGCAAAGGGACCAAACGCTGATGACGATGGAAAAGAGACCCGTGGCCGTCAGCACCAGATAGGCCCCGTTCATGGAGACGAAGGCCAGGGAGATGATCAGCAGGACCACGCCCAGAAGCAGGATGAAAAGGTTGAAATAGATGCTGAAAATATTGTCTGCGACGAAGCTCCGATACATGTCGGAAACACTCGTGGCCACGACGTCCGGAAGGGCCCGGGAAGACCGCTTCTCGGATGAAATCAGAACGATGCGCAGCTTCTGCCCCCCGCAGCCGTCCGGCAGCTGGACGAAGTGGTAGCCGCTGCCCAGATACTTTCCCCGCGAAAAGGCATCCTGCCCATAGGTATAGATTTCCTTCCCGTCCACATAGACCCGGACCTCGGCCTGGTAGACCCGTATCCGGAGTCCCGCATGATAGGGGAAGGGATAGGGCAGACGCCGCTCCATCGAAACGATATCGCCCCGTTCGTACCGCTGCGGTTTATCGAAATGGCTCAGGGAGACATTGGCATAGGAGGTGCCATTGATCGTGACCTTCCAGCCCGAATCCATGGCATATTTCGTGATGTGCCGGTTTTCCATGGCCACTTTCACGAACAGCGAATAGACGCAGAACATGAGTACTGCGCCGCACACGATGACCCGTATGATATTCCATGCTGTCCGTTTCTTCTTTTCCATGGATTATGAATAATGTAAAACAGATATTCAGTACGGACCTTCTGCCTTGCAGAAAGGCCGCATTCCGCCGCTTTCTCAGTCGACGTATTTCGCTTCGAAATCCTCCTGGGTCAGGGGCTTGTCGAAGAGGTAGCCCTGGATGATGTTCACGTTCATGGTCTCGAGAGCCTCCTCCTGCTTCTCGGCCTCGACGCCTTCGACGACGACGTCCATATCGATGGAGTCGGCCAGGTCGGCGACCGTCTTGACAAAGGCATTGGAGAAGACGTCCTGCCCTACATTGTCCACGAAGGACTTGTCAATCTTGATGACATCCATGGGCATGTCCTTGAGGCGGGACAATGACGAATAGCCGGTTCCGAAGTCGTCGAGGGCCAGGCGGACGCCCAGGGCCTTGATATCTTTGAGTACCTGCACCATCTTTTCCATATCCTTGGCGGCCAGGGACTCGGTCACCTCCAGGGTGAGGTTGGCCGGGGTGATTCCGGTGAAGTCGATGGCGTTCCTGATGGTCTGGACGATATCCTTCTGCAAAAGCTGCACGATGGAGAGATTGACGTGAATCTTGTACTCGGGATGACCGAAGTCGTTCCAGTACTTGCACCGCTTGCAGGCTTCAATCAGGACATGCTCCCCGATCTGCACGATGAGGCCCAGAGACTCTGCCACAGGAATGAACTCACTCGGGTAGACGAAGCCCAGTTCCGAGGACTTCCACCGTACCAGGGCTTCCGCCCCGCAGCAGGGCCGCTCGGGCTTCGTGACGTCGATGAGGGGCTGATAATATACGAGGAATTCCGAGCAGCCCCGGTCCACGGCCCCGCGCATGGCCCGCTCGATGTCGAGCCGTTTCGTCAGGCTCTCGGGCTGGGAAGCCGAATAATATTCAATGATACCCTTCCCCCTGCCCTTTGCAATCCGAAGGGACAGGTCGGCCCGCTGCATCAGAAGCTCGGACCGGGTGCCGTCCCTGGGGAAGTCCACGACCCCCATGCACATGGTGCAGTAATATTCGGAGGAGTCCAGGCTCCAGGGCTGGCCGAAGCGGCGGCTGATGAGCTCAATCATCTTCTCGGAAATATCGTGATGCTTGGCCGGAATGATGACGGCAAACTCATCCCCGCCCAGGCGGTAGGCCCTTGCCCGGCTTCCGCAGATGACCTTCAGGGCTTCCGCCGCCTCCTTCAGGAGGGCATCCCCCACATGGTGGCCCAGGCCGTCATTGATGGCCCGGAAGTCGTCGAGGTCCACATAGAGCAGGGTCCCGTTGTCCCCGGAACGGACGGCGGACCGGATTTCATCCGCGATATCCGTCTCGAACTTGAGGCGGTTGGAAAGGCCGGTCAGGAAGTCGGTATTGGCCTGGTCTTCAATGGTCTTCTGGTAGGTCTTCAGGTCCGTAATATCCGAGAAGGTGGCCATGGAGACTTCTCTTCCGTCCACCCAGCGGATGGCTGCGAAGGAAATCGTATAGAAGCGGGCCGAGTCCTCGGCATAGTATTCAGCAATAGTGGTGCCGGATTCCCTCGGAACAGCCAGCACTTCTTCCACAGCCGTCCGGTCGGCGGCATCGGCAAACATCTGCTGGAACTTCCCGTTGGAATAGAGGAAGACCTTCTTCTGCGGGTCATAGACGGAAATGCCGGAGCCCGTGTTTTCCAGGATGGCGTCAAGAGCCGCATAGGAGGAAGCCAGGGAATTCTTCGTAACCCGCTTCACGAGGACCGTCGAAAGGACCCGGCGGACGTCGTCGCAGAAGCGGAGCTCTTCCACGCCCCAGTGGCGCTCCTCTCCCGCCACCGAAAAGCCCAGATACATGCCCACAGTTCCGTTGATGCGGACCGGAAGGAAGATGCCGGCCTTCATGTCGTAGGAATCGAAGAAGTCCCGGAAGGCTTTGGGCATGACGGAATCGGAAGACACCGTATAGGGCCGCTCGGTCATGAAGGGGAGGTCTGAAATCTCCCGGCTCTGGAAGTCCCGGATCAGGGGCCGTGCCCCTTCTTTGTGCCACTCACAGATCATGTCCGAAGTAAGGCCGTCGGGCGAAAGGCGGAGAAGAAAGGCGTTCGAGACCCCGATGTAGGCCCCCGCCACCCGCAGAATGTCGTCAGCCACCTTGACGAAATCTCCCTCGGACTCCAGCATCTTCAGGATTTCAGTCATGACCTCGTTCCGCTTGAGCTGGCCTTCCAGCCGGTCTCCGGTCTCTTCGGTCTCCCGGAGGCGGTTGGAGAGATCGATATTCTCCGTGTGCTGGTTGGTATATACATGAAGGAAGTCCCGGAGGAGCAGGACCGAAGAATCAAAAGAAGCCCCGTCCGTCCGCCGGAGGCAGGCCGGCACCGTGTCGAGGTCTGTTATCGCTTCTTCAATAATGCCGATGATGGAAAAAATCCGCAGAAGCCGACCGGAGGAATCCCGGAGGGAAAGGCCCTTCATGCGGACGAAGTCCGAATTCGTCTCCCCTTCTATGCAGTCCTCAATGCCCCCGTCGGAAAAGGAGGCAACCAGGAGCCGCTGCATTTCAGGGGTCACCAGGCCGCCCAGAACGGCTTCTTCGTCACCGCTGCGGGGGAAGGGGGATGCGGGCCGGCCGGAGGGCTCATACTCCCTCAGATATATGTGATTTGCCTGTGAAAATATGGAAAGCAGGGAAGAGATGTCCTCCTCCAAGCCCAAAACTCCGGAATCTGCCATTGATTATGTCTCTCCGTAAAAAAGTACGCACTACGTACACTATATCCGATTTGAAGGCAAATTGCACCCTATTGGTGAAATTTCATCCTCTTTTGCCGGGGTCTGAAATCGTTTCCATAATTTTGCACAAAACCGGGTCTGATTTTTTGTCAGTTTTGTAGGATTGAAACATTGTCGGAATTGGGTTCCGGGAGTATATTAAAGGAGCATTAAGAAATACATCCCCCCTAACCGTATTTCTTAACGTTTTCCCCTTTATATTTTTATAACCCCCCTTTTAAAAAGGCCATCCTCCCCCGGGATGGTTTTTTTATGCGATAAAAGCGAAATACGCGGGACCCGAAGGGTTCCGCGTATTTCGCTTTTATCGCATTAGAAAATCAATTTATTTCAGCAAACGACTTCTGTCCATCCGTACTTATCCGGCAGCTTGCCCCACTGGATTCCGGTCAGGGTATCGTAGAGCTTCTGGGTCAGTTCTCCGGTCTTCATGTCGTTGATCGTGACGACATCGTCCTTGAACTTGAGCTTGCCGACAGGGGTGATGACCGCTGCGGTACCGGTGCCGAAGACTTCTTCGAGCTTGCCGTCATGGCCGGCAGCCATGAGATCCGTGGCCTTGAGGTGGGTCTCATTGACCTTGTAGCCCCAGTCACGAAGGAGGTGAATCATGGAGTCTCTCGTGACGCCGGGAAGTACGGTGCCCTCGATGGGAGCCGTGTAGATTTCCCCGTCAATCTTGAACATAATGTTCATGGAGCCGACTTCCTCGACATAGGTCCGGGTAGCGCCGTCCAGCCAGAGAACCTGATCATAGCCTTCCTTCTCGGCCTTGACCTGACCGGCGATGGAGCCGGCGTAGTTGCCGCCGCACTTGGTGAAGCCGGTGCCGCCCTGAACGGCCCGAACCAGCTCGTCCTCGATCATGATTTTGACCGGGTCGAGACCTTCCGCATAGTAGGTGCCGACGGGGCTGGTGATGATCAGGAACTTATAGGAAGTGGCCTGGTGTACGCCGAGGGCCTCCTCTGTCGCGAACATGAAAGGACGGATATAAAGCGAAGTATTGGGAAGCGAAGGCACCCAGTCCTTCTCGACCTTGACGAGTTCCTTGATGGCGGTGACGAAGTCTTCAACCTCAACCTTGGGCATGCAGAGACGGTCATTACTATTCTGCATCCGCTTGGCGTTCATCTCGGGGCGGAAGAGCTGAATCTTCCCATCCTCTCTCCGATAGGCCTTCAGGCCCTCGAAGGTCTCCTGGGCATAGTGCAGAATCACGCAGCCGGGCTCGATTTCGATGGGCGCGTACGGAGTGATTCTCGCGTCGTGCCAGCCCTGACCCTGATCCCAGTCCATCTCGAACATGTAGTCCGTGAAGTACTTGCCGAAGCCGAGCTTGTTCTGATCGGGCTTCTCCTTCAGTTTCGCTGCTTTTTCAAATCGGATATCCATTCTTCTTCCTCCAGGTTTTTCTGTATCTTTCGCATCCGCTCTGGCCTGCGTCTGCGAAAATCAATCTTTTTTCTTTCGCAAGCCATTATCAGTCTTTCCCGGACGTTTTTCAAGTCTTTGTGCGTGTAGCCGTTTGTGCAGGGTTTTCCATTATTCATGAATAATATAATTCCCCAAACGCCCGATATGTGGTATTCTTACAGCAAAGACCGGGGAGAGAAATCCGAAAAATCCCCGTCTTTTCTTGAAGAAAAATTCATGAATGAAACGAGGTAGTTGAAATGCACGTATTCCAGCCATTGACCGTCGAAGACCTTGAAATCAACCCCTTCACCCTTTACGGAAAACAGTGGGGTGCGGTCACTGCCATGAACGGGCGGAAGGTCAACGCCATGACCATTGCCTGGGGCGCCATGGGCGAGCTCTGGGGCGTCCATACGGCTACCATATATGTCCGGGCCTCCCGCTACACCAAGGAATTCCTCGACGCCCAGGACGCCTTCTCGATTTCCTTTTTTAATGACACATACAAGGGTGCTCTCAAGTACCTGGGTCAGGTCTCCGGCCGGGACGAGGACAAGATCAAGAATGCCCGCCTTCATGTGAATATCGAAGACGAGATTCCCTTCATCGACGAAGCGAACTTCGTCATCCTCTGCAAGAAGCTCTACGCAATTGACCTGCCGACGGAAGGCTTCACCGGAGCCGGAAAAGACATGCCGGACAAGTGGTACGCCGACGGCGACATCCACACCATGTATGTGGGCCAGATTACGAAGATGATGGCCAGATAAGCCATTTTACCTATGAAATATGTCCGTCAATGGCGGACTTTTGCAGTAAAATCCCCCATTTGCCCAGAGAACCTCAGGCAAGTGGGGGATTTTTGTATTTGTATACCATATAAGTCCAAAATTTATCAGGCATTGGCAGACTTTTGTATTGAAAAAGTCTATAGGCCCAAGGTCTGACGTAGGTTTGGTGGACTTTTGCATTGAAAAGTTCCATTGGCCCAGAGACAGTCACTGGTTTGGTGGACTTTTGTTCCAAACCCACGCTATAGACCCATAGTTTTTGTTTTACGGTATTTAGAAGCCTTCCAGTCTTCTTTGTTTCCTTAGGGCAATCCGCTTCTTCGCGGCCTCCCACTCGGCTTCCTCGCCGGGGCCCGAAAGGGTGAGCCCGAAGGGGACCGTCTGGGGATGGCCCTCGTCGTCGATGCTGACTTCCGTCACATAGGCCCGGTTGATGGGGGACCGAAGGCCCGATTTCACGTCCTCGACATAGGTATCCACCCGGACCTCCAGCGAGGTATTTCCCACGTAAGTTACCTTCGCGACGATGACCAGAATGTCGTTTAAGACCGCCCCGTGCTTGAAGACCAGGTTGTCCACGGCGGCCGTCGTCACATAGGACTGGCAGTGGCGGATGGCACAGACCCCGGCCACCTCGTCAATCCACTCCATGAGCCGGCCGCCGAAGAGACGGCCCTCTCCGTTGATGTCCTCGTAGGAAATATTACGGATCCACTCGTTCTGGGAATCCGCCGTCGTCTTGTCCCCTCTCGGATGTACAATTTCTGCCATACAAAAACTCCAAATCAACTGCACACATCCGGCTGCACTCCTGCAGCCCTGCAAAACCGCAAACCGGCCGCCCAGGGGGGCGGCCGGAAGTCAGCATTCCTTCAAACTCAGTTCTCCGAAACCGTATCCTTCAGTTCCGCAATGTCCTGATTCAGCTCGGCAATCGTATCCTTGAACTGGTTGATGATCTCGTAGATGGATTCCGCCTCGGCCTCGCCCTTGTCGGTAAGCTCGTTCATCTTGCCGGAGTTCTCGGAGACGGAAACGACCGAATCCGCAATGACGCCGGTGTGCTTAGAAATTTCATTGATGGCTTCGAGAATGCCGTCCACCATGGACTTGAGCTCGGAGACATCCCCGCTCGTAGCCTCGAAGGACTGGTTCACTTCCTCGATCTGGCTGATCTGGGTCGTGATGCCGTCCACGGCCGAATTCAGGGCCTCCGACGAATCGTTGGCCATGGTTGTGAGCTTGCTTACAATGTCTGAAATCTGCTCCGTGGACTGGCGGGTCTCTTCGGCCAGTTTTCGGATTTCGTCGGCGACGACTGCAAAGCCCTTGCCGGCCTCCCCGGCCCGGGCCGCCTCGATGGACGCATTGAGGGCCAGAAGGTTGGTCTGACTGGAAATGGAAAGGATGGTGTCTGTGATGGAGTCAACATCCTTGACCTCGTCGACCAGCTTGCCGACGGCATCCCGGGTGGCATTGATTTCTTCCGTAACCTGGGCGGAGTGCTCCTTCATGGTCTGGGACAGAGCCACGCCGGACTTGACGGTATCAAATACTCTCGTCGCATCCTCCTGAACGTGGATGGCGTTGGCATTGGTCTCTTCGACCGCCGCATAGATATTCTGGGTCATGTCGGACTGGTTCTTCGCCTCTTCGCTGTTGGTGGCGGAAGTCGAAGAAATCTCCCGCAGAGCGTCCCGGTTGTCATTGGCCTGGGTCGAGATATCCTCGATGCCTTCGGTGATGACCGTGAAGCGGTCCGCAATCTGATTCGAAAGGTCGGTGACCTTCTTGGCCACGGCCAGAGCGGCTTCGGTCTGCTTGCTGATTTCGGAAAGGTTGTGGTCCGTGGTCTTGTAGATCCGCTTGGCCACCATGATGGCAAAGATGGTGCAGGCCACGGAAGAGACAATCATCAGGGTGTCCCCGGAGCCCTTACCGCCCTGGACAACGTCAATGATGGTTCCGATGGCATGAATGACCAGAGAACCGTAGGCCCCGCAGCGGACCAGCAGGACATCCTGATAGATCAGAAGGGAGAAGACCGCAATGAAGACAAAGGGGTAGATATCGGTCGCCGTCGTGAAAAAGGTGATGATATAGGCAAAGAGATAGGCCACGGCCATCAGGGTCCTGGAGATGTCCTCCTCCCCCTTGGCGATATAGACCCAGGCAGCGAAGGCCATGGCAATGACCATCGCCACAATCGCCAGGATGCTGACGGCGGACGTCGCAAACATGGTAATGATCATGCCGAGGAAGCTGAAACCGTATATGGCCAGCGTCGCCTGGGCATTGTTCTTGTTCGTTTCCGGCGAAAGCACGATCGCCATCTTTTTTCTGTGCGCTTCAATCCTTTCCTGATCTTCCATCTTTTTCCTCACTCTTCTACAGCGGTTGTCTTGAGATGCAGTTCGTCAAGCTGGGCCTGGGTCACCTCGGAAGGTGCCCCCATCATGATATCCTGGGCGTTCTTGTTCATGGGGAAGGGAATGACCTCGCGGATCGAGTCTTCTCCGCTAAGCAGCATGACCATGCGGTCGACGCCGGGCGCAATGCCTGCGTGGGGCGGAGCTCCGTAGGTGAAGGCATTGTACATGGCCGGGAAACGGGACTTCACATCCTCTTCCCCGAGCCGGACGAGTTCGAAAGCCTTGACCATGATCTCGGGGTCGTGGTTTCGTACCGCCCCGGAAGAAAGCTCGATGCCGTTGCAGACGATATCGTACTGGTCTGCGGTGATGGAAAGCGGGTCAATTTCTCCTCTTTCCGCCTTCAGCAGGGTCTCAAGGCCCCCGTTCGGCATGGAGAAGGGATTGTGGCAGAACTCCAGCTCCCCGGACTCCTCCCCGATTTCATACATAGGGAAGTCGCAGATCCAGCAGAAGGCGTACTGTTCCTTGTCCATATGGCCGGGAACCGCAGCGCCGAGAGTCTTTACGAGGACCCCGGCCGTCTTCTGAGCCTGCCGCAGTTTTCCGGCAGAGACCCCGACGAAATCGCCGGGCTTTAAGGAAAGGGCGGAAACTACAGCTTCCTTCACGGGGGTTACAAATTTCGAAATGCCGCCGACGATGTCGCCGTTTTCATCGACCCGGAACCAGTAGGGCTTGTCCCCGGCCTGAACCTCGACGTCGGCCATGGTCTTGTCAATGAACTTGCGGCTTCCCTCGAAGCCGGATACTTTAACGGCCTTGATGGAAAGCTTCCTGTCCTCTCCGTTTTCGTCTTTCGTTGCGAAGGGGCCAAAGCCGGTATCCTTGAGGACATCGGTCACGTCAGAAACAGTCAGGTCAATGCGGAGGTCGGGCTTATCGGTCCCGTACTTCTCCATGGCCTCCAGATAGGGAATCCGGAGGAAAGGAGCGGACGACGCCCGGTCGTACTTTCCGTACTTGGCGAAAATCGGAGGCAGCACGTCCTCCATGATGGAGAAGACGTCTTCCTGGGTAGCGAAGGCCATCTCCATATCCAGCTGATAGAATTCTCCCGGCGACCGGTCTCCCCTCGCGTCCTCATCGCGGAAGCAGGGAGCAATCTGGAAATAACGGTCGAAACCGGCCGTCATCAGAAGCTGCTTGAACTGCTGGGGCGCCTGGGGCAGGGCATAAAACTTTCCCGGGTGCTTTCTGGCCGGAACCAGATAGTCCCGCGCGCCCTCAGGAGAGGAAGCCGTAAGAATCGGGGTCGTAATCTCCATGAAGCCGTGAGCGATCATGGCCTCCCGCAGAGCGGCGATAACCTGACTTCTCAGAATAATATTCTTCTTGACCTCGGGATTCCGGAGGTCGAGATAGCGGTACTGCAGGCGGGCCGTCTCGTCGGCCTCTTTCGAATGGTTGATTTCAAAAGGCAGGCTGGCATGGATGTTCTTGCCCAGGACCTTCACCTCGGTCGGCACCACTTCTATGTCGCCGGTGGCCTGCTTGGGGTTCTTCGAAGACCGCTCCCGGACCGTGCCCGTGACCTGAATCGTAGACTCCTTCGTGATGTCCTTGAAGGTCGCCATCATCTCTTCGGTTTCGGCCACAATCTGGGTCGTCCCGTAGAAGTCCCTCAGAACGACAAAGCCCAGAGTGGCGGAAACTTCCCGGAAGTTCTCGAGCCAGCCGGCCAGGGTGACCTGTTTTCCTGCGTCCCCGATGCGGAGTTCTCCGCATGTATGGGTCCGTGACTGCATCATAATATGCTTCTCCAATCTAACTGTTTCTCAAATACAGATATTGTGTTTGAAATATTTAATCCGCGTTCAATGAATTTAATCTGCGTAAAAGTCCTTGAACTCCGAATATCCTTCGGCGGTCAGGGTGTCCTTCTGGAACTTGACATTCTTGGCCCTTCTCGTGACAAGAACCGTTTCTCCAACTGCCCGCTTTTCCGCCGCTTCCTTCATGGCGGAAGCAACGACTTCGGGGCTGCACTTCTTATCGATCAGGAAGGCCGTCTTTCCGGTAGAGCCGGGAACCTTGAAACCCTGCTCCATGAGAATCAGTATGATCCGCTCAAATCCAATCGAGAAGCCGCAGGCAGGTACCGGGTGGCCGGCGAAAAGGCCCACCATGTTGTCATAGCGGCCGCCGCCCCCGCAGGAAATGCCAAGTTCGGGCATGCGGATTTCAAAAATCGTGCCCGTGTAGTAGGACATTCCCCGGACCAGGGTCGGGTCGAATACCAGGGAAAAATCGGCGGAAGCCACGGCGCTGACGGCCGTCTCAATCTCCTCCAGGGAGGCGCCGACTTCGTCATCATACTTGTCGCCGAGAATTTCCTTCAGAATGGACAGGCCCTCGGAAACCTTCGTCACCCCGTCCAGTTTCTTGAAGAGGTCCGTGTACCTGTCGACAGCCTCTGCCGCATATCCGGCTTCCTTGAGTTCAGCTTCCACGCCCTCGAGGCCGATTTTGTCCATCTTGTCGAGAATAATGAAAACCTCGTCGAAGTCCTCTTCGGCAAAACCGGCATAGGACGCCATTTCCTTCAGGATCCGCCGCTCGTTGATGTGGACCGCAAAGCCCTTAAAGCCAATATTTCCAAGTGCTGCGGTCGTTGCGGAGATGAGCTCGATTTCCGCCAGATTCGAAGGCTCGCCCAGGATATCGATGTCGCACTGGGTGAACTGGCGGTAGCGGCCCCTCTGGGGACGGTCCGCGCGGAACACGGGTCCGATCTGCAGGGCCTTGAAGGGCTTCGGCAGGTCGTTTTCATTGTTCGCATAGAAACGGGAAAGGGGAACGGTCAGGTCGTAGCGCATGCCGTAGTCGACGACGTCGGCCTCGGTCTGAGCCGTATCCAGATGGAGCTTCTCGCCCCGCTTTAAAACTTTGAATATCAGTTTCTCGTTCTCGCCGCCCTGCTTGTTCGACAGGTTTCCGATGTCCTCCATGAGCGGCGTCTCAATCGGGGTAAAGCCGAACTTCCTATAGGTATCCTTGATGATGCCGGTCACGTAGTCCCGCACCAGGGCTTCGTCCGGCAGGACGTCCTTCATGCCGTTTACAGGTTTCTTTTTTAAAGCCATGTAAGCTCCTTCAGTTTCTCTCGTTTTCGTTCGATCATTTCGTCGATCCGGGAGATGTACTCCTCCGGGTCCTTGACGTTTTCGCTCCGGTCGGTCTTCGTCCCGTCGATTGTATATTTCGACGCGCCGCCGGCGCCACACGCAATTATAGGTTGTTTTTCCTCCATTATCAAGATGTTGTAGAGGCAGGGCCTCTCCGGCAGGGCGTAGCCCGTATTCTCCAGATTCCCGGCCATATTTTTCTGCCTGTATAAATAATAGGGAACCATGCCCATGGCCCGGGCCGCGTGCTCGAACATCTTCATATACATCTCGGAGTTTTCGAAGGAGGTATCCGCGTATTTCTCCCACTCCTCCGTGAGTCTCGCCGCCCGCTTCCTGGCGAGCGAATGGACCGTGAGACAGTCAGGGCGCAGCTTCGTGATGCCCGCAATCGTATGAGCGAGCTCACATCGCCCTTCCCCGGGCAGGCCCACGATGACGTCCATATTGATATCGACAAAGCCGGCCTCTCTTGCCTGTCCGAAGGCCCGCTCGATATCCGCCGCCCTGTGGGACCGCCCGATGACTTCGAGCGTCTTATCGTTCATGGTCTGGGGATTGATGGAAATCCGCTCCACGTCCGCTTCCTTCATGACCCGAAGCTTCTCCGGCGTGATGGAATCCGGCCGCCCGGCCTCCACCGTGAACTCGGCCACGGTGGAAAAGTCGAAGTGCCGGTGGATGCTCTCTAAGACTTTCGAAAGCTGGTCCGCCGACAGGGAGGTCGGGGTCCCGCCCCCGATGTAGATGGAAGTCAGGGGATGCCCCTTGGTCATTTCAGCGACCTCGGCAAGCTCGTGGTCCAAGGCTTTAATGTAAGCGCTTACTTTCTCTTCGTACTTCGCAATCGGGTAGGAGGAAAAGGAGCAGTAGAGGCAGATGGAGGGGCAGAAAGGAATGCCAATGTAGAGGGACCAGCCGTCCTTATAGGGAACCGAGGAGAGGATCTCATGCTCCCGCTCAGCGATTTCAATGGCCAGGTCCGTCTTCTCCGGGGATAGATAATAGGTATTGTAGAGGTCCTTTTCGATTTCCTCCGGGGGCATGCCCTCTTCCACCCGGGAGAGGACCAGCTTCGTGGGCCGGATACCGGACAATGTCCCCCAGGGCAGGGTCTGTCCGGTCACCTTCGAAAGGACGTCGTAAAGAACCCGCTTCAGCCGGTTCTTTACCTCGGGCCGGTCAATATCTTTGATCAGAGCCGTCCCGTTCTGGGACCGCTTCTCCATCTTGGGAAGTCCCTGGTCCGAAATCTCTCCGGTCTCCCTCCAGTAGTCGGCGGAAACAGAAACGACCCGGTCCGTGAAATGTACAGAAATAGAGAGGCGGGGACCAGGAGCTCCCGTCTCTCTTTTTTCCTTTTCCTTGATCTCCTCTCCCGGAAAAAATTCCCCGGTCAGAGACTGTATATCATAGTAAAAACTGCTGTCGTCGGTATCTATAAGAATCATAAAGCATCTTCCAAAATATTTTTGCTATTAGACGAATTGCTCCGCAGCGAAAGTGCTCTATTCGTTGACACCGTCTAATAGCAAAAATATGGGTTTTCTTCCTGCTCCCTTCCCACGGTCGTCGGCTCCCCGTGGCCGGGAAGGATATCCGTGTCTTCCGGCAGCGAAAGGATTTTCTCCGTCGCCGACCGGACCAGGGCGCTCATGGAACCGCCCGGAAAGTCCGTCCGCCCTACGGAGCCCGCAAATACCGTATCTCCACAGAAGACGACCCCCGCTTCCGGAAAGTAGTAGGAACAGCCGCCCCGGGTGTGGCCCGGTGTATAGAGGACTTTCACCTTCATGCCGGCAAACTCTTTTTCCTCGTCGTCGGCCAGGAAGTTTTCGATGAAATAGCGCTTGGTCTTTCCCGTGATCATTTCGGAGACATTTTCCGAAGGATTGGCAAAGACTTCTTTTTCCGACTCGGCCGCATAGGAAGGAACCTTCTTCCCGGTCTTTTCGAGAAGGGCTTCCTGCAGGGCCTCGAGCCCGTCCACGTGGTCAGAATGTCCGTGGGTCACGAGAATGGCTTCAGGAACCCACTCGTTTTTCATTATTTCATCAATAATCCCTGCGGCACCCGGCCCGGGGTCTATAATGACGCATTCCGCCCGGTCCTTTTTCTTCAGGACATAGCAGTTCGTGGGAAGAGGGCCCACGAAATAGCACGCTGCTTCATAATCTGCTGTCAAAAGGGCCTCCTATCATACTGTCCGTCTGAGGCGGACACGGCGCTTTACATTCGTCATAAGAAGATCAACCCGTGGTCCGCTTGATGTCGATAATGCCGGGAATCTGCATGATCTTTTCCGAGATGGCCCGGACCTCGTCCTTGTTTTTCGCCCCGAAGGAGAGGGTAATCGTCGCGACCCCGTTTTTCGCCACCCGGCTTGTGACAGTCTGGATGTCGATATTGGCTTCCGTGAAGATGCGGGAAATATCGACCAGCATACCGGTCCGGTTCTGCCCGTAGATGGCGAGGGAGGTGGAAAAGACCTCGTCCTTCTTCGCCGCCAGGATATCCGGCTGCCACTCGGCCTCGATGATCCGCTGCTTCTCGATTTCGGGAAGGTTGATGATATTGACGCAGTCGGTCCGGTGGATACTGATGCCCCGGCCCCTCGTGATGAAGCCCACGATTTCGTCCCCGGGCAGGGGGTTGCAGCACTTCGAAAAACGCACCGATACGTCGTCGATGCCGTTTACGACAATGCCGTTGCCCTTCTTCGCATGATTTGCCGGCCGCTTGTCCCCGTCGGGATGGTCGGCCAGAATATCCTCGTCCGTGACCTTCTTCGGGTGTTCCTTCAGGTAGGCGTCGTACATGCGGTTGACGACCGCCCCGTCCTTGACGGAGTTCTGCCCCACCGCGGCGAGAAGGGAGGCCCAGTCCCGATAGCCGTATTTGGTCAGGGCCGACTGCTGGTAGTCGGGATTGGAAAGGATTCCGACATCGATGTTCTTGCCCTTGGCGCAGGCAACCAGGAGCTCGCGGCCCCGGGCCATGTTCTCTTCCTTGGACTGGTTTCGAAACCACTGGAGAATCTTGTTCTTGGCCTGGGTGGACTTGACGACATTCAGCCAGTCACGCGAAGGCCCGCGTGAATTCTGGGAGGTGATGATTTCGACCCGGTCCCCGTTCTGGATCACATAGTCAATCGGGACCAGCTTGCCATTGACCTTGGCCCCCACCATGCGGTTGCCGACGGCCGAATGGACCGAATAGGCAAAGTCGATGGGCGTCGAGCCCGAAGGCAGGTTCTTCACGTCCCCCTGGGGGGTGAAGCAGAATACAGTATCCGAAAAGAGGTTGAGATCGGACTTGAGGAGGTTCATGAACTCCCGGTCGTCGCTCATGTCCTGCTGCCACTCAAGGATCTGGCGGAGCCAGGAAAGTTTCTGCTCCTCGCCGGACACCGTGACGCCGGAGCCGGATTCCTTGTATTTCCAGTGGGCCGCAATACCGTATTCAGCGGTCCTGTGCATTTCCCAGGTCCGGATCTGAATCTCGAAAGGCGTTCCGTCCGGTCCGATCAGGGTCGTGTGGAGGGACTGGTACATATTGGGTTTGGGCATGGCGATATAGTCCTTGAAACGGCCCGGAATGGGGGTATACATTTCATGGATGACGCCCAGCGCCGCGTAGCAGTCCTTTACGTCTTTGACGATTATTCTTATCGCAAAAAGGTCGTAGATCTGGTCCAGGGTCTTGTGCTGGTTCACCATCTTCTTGTAGATAGAGAAGAGGTGCTTGGCCCGCCCTTCAATCGTGGCCTCGATTCCGGCCTCCGCAATCCGCTTCTTGACTTCCGCCACCAGGTCGTCCACATAGGAGTCCCGCTCCATCTTCTGCATGGCGATGGCTTCGACAAGAGAATAATAAGAATCCGGATCTATGTACTTGAGGGCCAGGTCATCGAGCTCGACCTTCATTTTCGAAATGCCGAGCCGGGAGGCCAGGGGAGCATAGATTTCCTGGGTCTCCTTCGCCTTCTCCTTCTGCTTTTCCGGCTTCATATACTGAAGGGTCCGCATATTGTGGAGACGGTCAGCGAGCTTGATGATGATGACCCGGATGTCCTTCGACATGGCGAGGAACATCTTCCTGAGGTTCTCGGCCTGGACCTCGACCTTGTCCTTATCATAGGACAGCATGCCAAGCTTGGTGACCCCGTCGACCAAAAGGGCGACCTCCGGCGAAAACATCTCGGAAATCTGCTCCACCGTCGCCCCAGTGTCTTCCACCGTGTCGTGGAGAAGGCCGGCGGCTATGGTCTCCTTGTCCATCTCGAGGTCCGCGAGGATCAGGGCTACACACAGAGGATGAATAATGTAAGGCTCCCCGCTCTTCCTCTTCTGGTCGCTGTGCTGGGCCGCCGCGAACTGGTAGGCCCGGTCAATCATCGTGATGTCCGTATTCGGGTGATATTTCCGAATGCGGTGGATGAGCTCGAGGTAGATGGTCTCCGGCTCCGTGAAGTCCTCGGTCGCGATGATGCCCCGGTTGGGGGCCGTAATCCGCTCCTCCCACTGGAGAAGCTCTTCCTTGTCAATCTTGTCCGGCGGCATCATGCCGGCCCCGATGATGACCGGCTTCTTTTTGCTGTTCTCGTGGGCCTTCGTGAGGGCGTCCTGGAAGGCCTCCCCGACCTCGGATGCCGTGAGATGAGAAGAGGAAAGGGCCTCTTCTTCCGTTTCGGGCAGGTTCTTTTCACTTGTCACGTCACTCATGGCCTTTCCTCCTTTCCGTTGTTTTATATCAAAGCTTTGCAATGCGCTCCAGAGCAGCCTTCGTGTTCTCGTGGGTGCCGAACGCTGTTAAGCGGAAATATCCTTCCCCGGCGGGTCCGAAGCCGGATCCGGGCGTGCCGACCACATGGGCCCGGTCCAGGAGGTAGTCGAAGAAATCCCAGGAGGAAACGCCCGGGGTCTTGAGCCAGATATAAGGGGCGTTGACTCCGCCGTAGACCGTGTAGCCGGCCTTCTCAAGGCCCTCGCGGATCATGCGCGCGTTTTCCATATAGTAGGCGACCTGCTCAGCTGTCTGCTTCCGGCCTTCTGCCGAATAGACCGCTTCGCCGGCCCGCTGAACGATATAAGGCGCCCCGTTGAACTTGGTCCCGTGGCGGCGGGCCCACATGTCGTGGAGACTGGCCCCGTTTCTCTTTAAATCCTTGGGGATGACCGTCGCCCCCAGCCGCAGGCCGGTAAATCCGGCGTTCTTACTGAAAGACCGAATCTCAATCGCGCAGGTCCGGGCCCCCTTGCACTCGTAAATGGTGTGGGGAACATTATCTTCGTGAATATAGGCTTCATAGGCCGCGTCAAAGATGATGACCGACCCGTGGTCATTTGCATAGTCGACCCACTCCTGCAGCTGGTCCTTTGTCAGGGTAGTTCCTGTAGGATTGTTCGGCAGGCAGAGATAGATGACATCGGGCACCTTGTCCGGAAGGGCAGGCACGAAACCGTTCTCCGCCGTGCAGGGCATGTAGACGACATCCGACCAGACCCCGGTCTTCTCGTCGTAGGTCCCGGTCCGGCCACCCATGACATTCGAATCCACATAGACGGGGTAGACGGGATCCGTCACCGCAATGACCGCGTTCTCCGCAAAGAGCTCCTGAATGTTTCCGGAATCACTCTTCGCCCCGTCGGAAATGAAGACCTCATCGGGCTCGATATGGCAGCCCCGTGCGACATAGTCCTCGTTTGCCATCTTCTCCCGCAGGAAGGAATAGCCAAGGTCAGGGGCATAGCCGTGGAAACCTTCGACCGTTCCCATCTCGTCAACCGCCTTGTGCAGGGCCTCGATGACAGCCGGGCAGATGGGCAGGGTCACATCCCCGATGCCCAGGCGGATGATGTCGACGTCCGGATGGGAAGCCTTGTATTCATCGACCTTCTTCGCAATCGTAGAAAAGAGGTAGCTGCCGGGCAGTTTCAGATAGTTCTCATTGACAGGTGTCATATATTCCTCCGTTCCGTATCATGACTAATGTAAAGCCCATCATTTCCGTCATACGTATATGTGGGCAGTATTCGCAGATTACCGGCCGTGCTGCTTGCCAGCGCGTAGGTTTTCACAAAATACCCGGAAAATTCTTCATGATTTTTCCGAAATTCTTACTTCCCCGGGGTATAAATCTTGACATCGTCCTCGGAAACGCCTTCAGGGATTTCGATATCTCCGGAGAAGACCTCCGTGGCAGGGCCCGTCATGTGGACGTCCCTTGTGGCTTCATCATAGGAAATCGTAAGGTGTCCGCCGAGGAGCTCAATATCAACGGTCGCGTCGCAGAGGCCGTTTAAGAAGCAGGCCACCGCCGTAGCGCAGGCTCCGGTTCCGCAGGCCATGGTCTCGCCGCTTCCCCGTTCCCAGACCCGCATGCGCAGATGCCCCCGGTCCAGAATATTCACAAACTCTGTGTTGACCCGCTTGGGGAAAACCGGGTGATTCTCAAAAGCAGGTCCGATCTTTGTGAGGTCCATCTGTCGTACGTCTTCGTCTCGCACGACGACGCAGTGGGGATTCCCCATGGAGATGCAGGTGACCTTGTATATGGTGCCGAGGACCTCCAGAGGCTGATTGATCATCTCATTGTCCGGATGGGTGACCGGAATCTGCCGGCAGTCCGTGACAGCCTGCCCCATATCCACCGTGGCCTTCTCGATTTTCCCGTCCGCCCCGGGGAAGAGCTTCAGATATTTGATGCCGGACGCCGTCTCTATGGCAACATCCGTCTTGTCCGTGAGACCATGGTCATAGACATACTTTCCCACGCAGCGGATACCGTTGCCGCACATGGCTCCTTCGGACCCGTCCGCATTGTACATGATCATGCGAAAGTCGGCTGTCTTCGAAGGAGCAATCAGAATCAGGCCATCCGACCCGATGCCGAAGTGGCGGTCGGACACATATATCGACGCCGCCCCGGGGTCCGCGATCTCGCTCCCTTTTGTGATGTCGCAGTATACATAATCATTTCCGCAGCCGTGCATCTTGGTGAAATGCATGATACTTATCCTTCTTTCTTATTTTGCCGCCGCAGCGACCGCGGCGAACGGCAGTGAGCCGCCATATATATCCAGCGCTGAGCCGACCGTAAAGTTGACGCGGCCGCGGCCCAAGGTCCGGATTTTCTCAATATCCGCAAGGCTTCCGATGCCGCCGGCGTAGGTGACGGGCTTACCGTCGCACTTCCCCAGGAGTTCCACCAGTCCTTCGTCGATGCCGGCCTTCTTTCCCTCGACCGCGGTCCCGTGAATCAGGAACTCCGCGCAGGAGGAAGAAAGTTCTTCCAGAACTTCAGGCGTCAGAATGAAGTCCGTCACCCGCTGCCAGCGGTCGATGACGACATGATACTTCCCGTCCGCTTCCTTCCGGGCCGAAAGGTCCAGCACCAGGTGATCCGGGCCGACGGCGGCGAGCATTTTTGCGAGCCGCCCCTCCGAGAAGGCCCCGTCTTCAAAGAGATAGGAAGTGACGATGACGTATCCGGCCCCGGCGGAAAGGAATTCCGGGGCGGTCTCCGGATTCATGCCGCCTCCGACCGCAAAGGCCCGAGGCCAGGCGCAAGCCGCCCCGAGGGCCGCCCGTTTAGAGGCGTCATATTCGGCTGTTCCGGCCTTGTTCAGGATGATGACATGCCCGCCGGTCAGACCATTTTCCCTGAAGAGATCCGCATAATACTCCGGCCCCTTTTCGGAAACGAAATTCTCCGCCGCAGTTCCTGTCGCATCGGACAAAGTGGAGCCGACAATCTGCTTCACCTTGCCGTCATGTATGTCGATGCAGGGACGAAATTCCACCGGAGAAGTCCTTTCTGTGTCTGCCGCACGGGAGAAGGTTCATTTTCGCTTGTTTTTCGCTCCCATGTGGTTAAACATTTTATACCAAATGGAGGAAGTACACAAACTTTTTTGTGTGCGCCCCCTGCAAACAGTTCCGGACCGCCTGAAAACCCTGCAGGCCGGATGCCATAAATGGCTGACATACAAAACCCGGCGGCCTGCAGTCACAAAGACCTATAGAAACAAAACCCGGCGGCCTGCGGCCGCCGGGGAATCTGTGCAAAAGTATTTGTTTTACATTATTCTCATCACTTCTCATCGGAAGAATAGTTCGGAGCTTCCTTCGTGATGTGGATGTCGTGGGGATGGGACTCGCGGAGGGAGGCTGCCGTAATCTTGATGAACTTGCCCCGTTCGTGCAGGTCCTGAATCGTCGGGCAGCCGCAATAGCCCATGCCGGACCGGATGCCGCCGACCATCTGGAAGACGACGTCCTCCAGGGCGCCCTTGTAGGCAACCCGGCCCTCGACGCCCTCGGGAACCAGCTTCTTGGCCCCCTCCTGGAAGTAACGGTCCTTGGAACCATTCTCCATGGCGGCGATGGAGCCCATGCCGCGGTAAACCTTGTATTTCCGACCCTGATAGAGCTCGAACTCTCCCGGCGTCTCGTCGCAGCCCGCAAAGAGCGAACCCATCATGCAGACATTGCCGCCGGCCGCCAGAGCCTTCGTCATGTCGCCCGAATACTTGATACCGCCGTCGGCGATGACCGGAATTCCATGCTTCGAAGCTGCTTCGTAGCAGTCCATGATGGCCGTAATCTGGGGAACACCGATACCGGCAACGATACGGGTCGTGCAGATGGAACCGGGTCCGATGCCGACCTTGACTGCGTCCGCGCCGGCCTTAATAAGGTTCTCCGCCGCATCGCCCGTCGCGATATTTCCGGCGATGACCTGCAGGTCGGGATACTTCTCCTTGATCTTCGAAACGGCAGTCAGGATATTCTTGGAATTGCCATGGGCGGAATCGACGACGATGCAGTCCACATGCGCCTCATAGAGGGCAGCCACCCGGTCCATCATATTTGCCGTGATGCCGACGCCGGCTCCGCAGAGGAGGCGGCCCTGGGAATCCTTGGCGGACAGGGGATAGCGGATCTGCTTTTCAATATCTTTGATTGTAATGAGACCCTTGAGATTTCCTTCCTCGTCAACGATGGGAAGCTTCTCTTTTCTTGCCCTTCCGAGAATCTTCTTTGCCTCGTCGAGGGTGATTCCGACCGGAGCTGTAATCAGGTTCTCAGAAGTCATGGACTCGCGGATAGGCTTCGTGTAGTCCTCTTCAAACTTCAGGTCCCGGTTTGTGATGATGCCGACCAGCTTGCCGTTTTCCGTGATGGGGACGCCGGAAATCCGGAACTTCTTCATCAGGTCCTCGGCGTCCTGCAGGGTATTGTCCGGGGAAAGGTAGAAGGGATCTGTGATGACGCCGTTCTCAGACCGCTTGACCAGGTCGACCTCATTGGCCTGAGCCTCGATGGACATATTCTTATGAATAATGCCGATGCCGCCCTGCCTTGCCATCGCGATAGCCATCCGGTGCTCCGTGACGGTATCCATGGCGGCACTCATCATGGGAATATTGAGGACAATGCTCTTCGTGAGGTGGGTCCGAAGGTCAATCATATTCGGCGTCACTTCCGAATACTGGGGCACCAGCAGCACGTCGTCAAATGTAATTCCGTCACCGATAATCTTTGCCATTTCTTCCTGCCTTTCTTCGTGGATATTTCCGGGATTATATCGCAGGGCTTCATTGCTCCGCAATTCCCGCCCTGCGCCCTCAGCTCACGTTCCCGCGCATACGCTTCACGTTCGCTGAGGGTGCGCCAAATAGTCATTCACCCACTGGCAAATAAATTTGCCGTAGGTGATGACTTTTGGCTTTATAATCAAATTTCAACTACTCTACCAAAAACCGCAGAAACATTCAAGGCAAAATCCTGTATGTTGAGAATTTTTTCAAGTTTCCATGCCGCCCTGCGGTCAGGAGAGGGGGACGTTTGCAGAATTTTGGCCATTTTTACCCTCCGCTAGCGGCTCGAGGGAGGACATTTGTGGAATTCCGGCCTGTTTTACCCCCGGCTGGCGGCTCGAGGGGGGACGTTTGCGGAATTCCGGCTGTTTTTACCCTCGTGCAAGCCTTCCAGGGGTGTCAAACTTCGAAATCAGCCTGTTTTTACCCTCGTGCAAGCCTTCCAGGGGTGTCAAACCTTGAAATCAGCCTGTTTTTGCCCTCGTGCAAGCCTTCCAGGGGTGTCAAACTTTGAAATCAGCCTGTTATTGCCCTCACACAAGCCTTCCAGGGGTGTCAAACTTTGAAAGCAAGCCATTTTTACCCCCGGAACAAGGCAAACAGAACCACCGCCGCAAATCCGATTCCGCCCCCGATCAGCGCCCCGGCAATGACATCACGCAGAAAGTGGACGCCTCCGGCCACGCGGAGGAAGGCAATGAGGACTCCGAAAACTGCAAGCAGGGCCGCAAGCCGGACGTCCCAAACCAGGAGAGAAGCCGCTATAGCAAAGGCTGAAGCCACATGCCGGGAGGGGAAGGACCGTCTCTCCGTGTCTTTCTCAAGAAGGGGTGTCGTTCCGAAGACTTCATAAGGACGCCGGAAATTCAGAGCCCGCCGAAGAATGGTGACGAAGAAAAATGCCGCCATGGGCCCGAAGACGATGACCGGAGCCCCGGGAAACTGACTCACAAAGGACCAGAAGAATATGAAGACATATATGCCGGCTACAAGG
This sequence comes from uncultured Lachnospiraceae bacterium, assembly GCA_900316075.1. GTDB lineage: Bacteria > Bacillota > Clostridia > Lachnospirales > Lachnospiraceae > RUG306. The sequence goes on from ONBT01000020.1 coordinate 32,297, forward strand.
CCCACCAGAGCCTTATCGAGGACATTGAAAACGGCAGCCGCATGGGGCAGGCGGGCAGCCGCAGCGTATAGTTTTCTGTAGTGTTCTTCACTCACTGCCTGCTTCCTCCAGGTTCCTGGGACTTCACGTACTGCTCATATTCCTCGGCCGAGACCTTCGTCCCGTGGGATTTGATATAGGCGGCGACGGCACTTTTGAAGGCGGTCCAGGCTTCCTCGTGCTCCACATAGTACTTGGGGCAGTCCTTGCCCGTGATATCGTAGTGGCGGATGACGTCGGTCTCCGGGTCCAGACCGAAGCGGGTGCAGAGCCAGGCCGTGAGCTCCACGCAGGAGTCGTAGGTCTTGTCGTTGAACTTGCCGGTCGAATCCCCGTGACAGCACTCGATGGACAGGGTGTCACTGTTCCTGCTGTTCGAGGCGTAGGCTTCCTCGCTCGTCGGGATGCACTGGACAATCTCCCCGTCGAGGCCGATGATGAAATGGCTCGAGGCATGGGTCTCGCCGGTGTCCTTCAGCCCTTCGAAATAATCATGATTCTGAAAAGCCGTTGTTCCGGGGTTTGCCGTGTAGTGAATCACAATCCCCTTCACTTCGGAAAGGGCCAGCTGGGGCCGCGAGTACTCGTTCGGCGTCAGAAGTTCAACATCTATGGACGGCCGTTCCTCAATCAGCATGTGGCTCGTGCCGGCCCCCGCCTTCCCGTCGGCCAGAAGGCGGATACCATAGGCAAGCAATACGATGACCGTCACCGCCCCAATACAAGCAAAGGCGAGAACCAGGCCCCGGTATATATCCCGTTTCCTGACTCTGCGCCTTTTTGCTTTTCGTTCTTCAGTTTGCACTGTACCCGCTGCCACGTCAGGCCTTTCCAGCGGCCTGGGCCTTGATGCATTCGTCCTTTTCATTCTTCAGACGCATGTAAAAATTCTGCTCGCAGGTCTCCACATCCTCATGGCGGGCAAAGGCCATCTCCTCGAAAAGGCGGCGGCCGGCATTCGCCATAATCTTCTCATCCGAAGACATGGCTTTCTTGCCAGCGGCCATGCGGAGCTGCTTCCTGAGATAGATCGTCTTCACCACCGTGGCCAACTCATCGAGGTCAAAAGCCGCAATCTTCTCCTTGAAAATCTCGGCAGCCGCCCGGGGATTCTTCTCCCGGATGACGGGCAGGGAAGCCACCCGGTCCAGGAGCGCATCCGTCTCCTCTTCCGTCATGACGTCCCGCATGCGGACAGTCGAGTCTACGGGCGTGAATACCACACTTCCCTTGTCGAAAACAGGCTGAAGAGAATAATATAGCTTTTCAGATCCCTTGCCGCCCAGGGCCTTCTCAATAATATCCTGGACCTGGCAGACGCCGGACCGCTCATGCATCAGAAAATCGCCAATCTTGAACTCACTCATGAATCTCACCTGCAGAAATAAATCCGAATGTACGCAAACAGGAAACCTTGAAAGAAAAAATAGTTTTCCGCGCACCGGCAATATAATAACACGTTTTCGGATTTTTCGCTACAGGGGATTTAAAAATTTTGTAGTATACCACACTCCTATTCACAATGCAACAAAAAACAAGGTACATTTTCATCCCGGAAACTGTTCCTGAAACCGGGCCAGCCGGGACCAGGTCAGAGAAAGTCCTGGCGGATGACATTGTAGAGGTTCTGGGTCAGGTCCGGATTGTGGCGGACGCAGGTCTCGGTCAGGCAGAGGATTTCCGCCTGCCGTTCCGTGGACAGAATTCCATCTGTTCCGTCCGTTTCGTAGGCCACCAGTTCGAAGAGCATATAAAGCTCCGTATAGAGGATGGCAAAGAGAAACTGCCTCAGCACGAAGTAGTTCTCATAAGCCTTGAGGTAGAGCTGGTCGATATTGTAGGAAAAATAGGCCCGGTATTTTTTCGCGAAACCGGGGTTCCTTTCCATCATCCGCTTCACGGCATCCGAAAATTCCTCGTCTGCCGTATCCACAAAAAGCCCTTTGAAAAGCTTGTTGTATTTCATTATTAATGAAGCAAATTTCGGCTCCCTGAGAAGAAGCATCCCGTAGTCGATGTGATTTAAGATCATCCGGTCCAGGACCGTAATCGGGAAGAAAGCCAGATTCGGGGCCGGGCCAACTCTTCCGCCCTCCCCGTCATCCCCGGCCGGGCCGGCTTCATATGTCCCGGCAGCTGCGGTCTTCTCGGAGCCGCTCTCTTCCCTGCCGTCTTCCAACTCAATCTCCGCCAGATCCTCCAGCCGGTCCCGCATGATGGCCGCGTGTTCCTGCGCGATATAGGCGTATAGACCGGCCCAAATCTGCTCCAGGGACAGGTCCTCCCGCCAGATATAGTCCTGAATTTTCTCCCGGTCCTTTAAAAGAAAGGCAAGAAAATCCGCATCGTCATTGGCCACATCCCAGAAGGGCTCGGCACCAGGTGCATCCGCCCAGGCATTCCTCTCCGGCCGCTCGACAAAGAGTCTCGCTGCACTGATGCAGGACAAAGAAAGGGTGATTTCCGTATAGTCCGAATACGTAATGATTTCCCTCGGATAATAACGGCACACCAGGGGCATGAGTTCCGGAGCCCCGTTGGCCTGGAACTGGCAGAGGCGGTCGGAATTTAAGAAAGGGCAGGTTCCGAAAATCCGCCGGAAGACGATAAGGCCCCTCCTCCTGGTAAGAAAGCTGCGGACCGACCGGCCTTCTGTCCCTGGAAGGGACTTATAGCGGTCTACTGTGGCGTCGTCCACCGGAATATGCCAGCCCCTGCAGCAGTTTCGGGGACAGGCCGGACCCAGACAGTGAAAATTTTTGCAAAGGGAGATTTCTTTCGTCGTCATAATGAAAGAATTATAGCATAGAAAAGGGGGATTTTGCGTCGCGTGAGCCTGCAGAAAGGCCCTGTGAAATGTCCCCATATACAAAGGAAGGCAGCCATTGCTGGCTGCCGGAAAGAAAAAAGATTACTTATTGACTCTGTGCCATTATAGTAATAAAATTCATCGGTGAAGTAAAGTTCATCTTTTTCATTCGTACCATGAATGTTTATTCATTATGAATAGGATTTTCTCATGACACTTCTGACCTATGAAATCTTCCGGACCGTCCTCGACTGCGGTTCCTTCGCAAAGGCGGCCGACACCCTCCACCTGACCCCTTCTGCGGTCTCCCACTCCATCGCTTCGATGGAGGACGAGGTGGGCTTTCCATTATTCATAAGGCTGCACGGCGGCGTCCGCCTGACCCCGTCCGGCAAGGAAATCGCCCCCTACATCAAGGAGCTCCTTTCGGTCGAGGAAAATCTCAACCAGCGGATTGAGAAGATCAAGGGCCTCGAGGCCGGCTCGGTCAAGCTCGGCACGGTAAACACCGTCTGCACGGCCTGGATTCCGAAGATTCTGAAGACCTTCCGCAAGAACTACCCCCACATCACGACCGAAATTTACCAGGGCTCCTACACGGACGTCATCAACTGGGAACGGAACGGCACCATCG
>ONBT01000058.1 GCA_900316075.1 uncultured Lachnospiraceae bacterium
CCCGCCTGCCTGAGAATACTGGGAACCTGTTGTCCCAATGCACATCCGGCTCACCGGCTTCATGGGCTCAATGCCCGCCGGGCCCGTGCCTCTGGCCAGGCGAAAGAGTATCGTTTCCGCCTCGTCCTCCAGGTGGTGGGCAACGGCGAGAACAACGCGGTCCGAGGCAGCAGTTTCGCCCTCTCCGGAAGCCAACCCTGCCTTCTGTCTCTCCAGTTCAACAATTCCTTCCGCCATCGCCTGATAGCGAAGGATTCTGGCGGCTTCTTCAACACTGATACCGGAATGCTCCTTCGAATATTGAACGGGCTCCACATCAAAGACATGAACCGGAATATCCAGCTGCTTGCCAAAGTCCATGGCCCACATTGCATCCGCATCTGCGGCCGCTCCCCGGATATGATGGTTCACATGAAAGAGGACCAGGGAAAACCCCAACTCCGGAGCAAGCTCCTTCAGAAGAAGGGTCATAGCCAGAGAGTCATTACCGCCGGAAAAGGCAATGGCAAGGGTGTCCCCCGGGCCCGCCATACGGTTCGCCCGCATATATTCTTTTGTCTTCCTCAGAAGGTCATTTTTCATAGTTTTTTGCATGCACGCATTGCGTGCTGGCGTATTTCAGGGGCTTCCAAAGGGCCTGCCCCGCATTATTCATAAGACGGCAGAAAGCCCGGGGAGAAACTCTTCTGCACCTCCTGCTACAGGACTTGAAGGTATCCCTGCAGGCGGTGCCGCTTCTCTTCGGGCTTTCGGCACCATGTGAAATTTTTCAGAACCGGAAGCTATAGCCTCCGGAGATTGATGACGGTTTCAGTTCTTCTTCTCCCGGAAGACGATTTCATTCGGCTTCACGAGGCCGGCCCGGCTGCGGGCCATGTTTTCCGTATATTCGTCACTCTTCGTGTATTCTTCGTAGTTCTTGAGTTCTTCGCTCTTCTCCTGCTGCTCTTCCACCTGCTTCTGCAGGGCCGCTTCCTGGGCAGCCAGAGACTTTTCCTTGCTGTAGAGACCGATGATCTGAATCAGGAGAATAATGGCCAGAAAGCCCACAACCAGAAAAATATAGGACCTGGTCGTCTTCTTCTTTTTCCTCTTCCGGTGTCCGGCGATTTCCCGGCCATCCGTCCGGACGCTGACCGCCTGACTCCCTGCCATCCTGTATACCCTTCCTTCAGCTGAACTCATTCTTCTCGTAATTCCGTTTCGTTTTCTTTTATACACTCATTATCGGAAAGCCCGCTCCGATAGTTAACAGCAAATTATAAAAAATATCTGAATATTCGTCAGATGTACTCAAACATCGAATCCGCATCTTCCTTCTTCGTCGTTTCATTGAGGGCCAGGACCCGCACGGTCACGGTCTTGTCCCCGAAAGAAATGGCAATCGTGTCGCCGACTTTGATTTCTTTCCCGGCCTTTGCCGCCTGCCCGTTGACGGAAACCCGGCCCGCGTCGCAGGCCTCGGCCGCCACGGTCCGCCGCTTGATGAGGCGGGAAACCTTCAGAAATTTATCGAGTCTCATTCAAAAGTCCTCCAGAAATTATGTGCACGCACTGCGTGTCATTGTTTTTACGCGAGACTGCCCGTTTCCCGTGGCAGTCCATAACAGCACGCTCAGTTATTGTTGGAATTCATGGTGTTCAGCATGTTCGAGATCGTCGACAGGTAGTCGAGCTGGGCGTCCTTCTCATCGTAGACCCCGTCGCCGTTCCTGTCCGTCCCGGTCGTGGTGCCCGTGGTGCCGGTTGCGCCGGTGCTGCCGGTACCTGTGGTTCCGCTTGTACCTGTGCCCGCCGTACCTGCCGTTCCGGTGCTGCCGCCTGTCCCGACGCTGCTGCCGGACGTGGTTCCGGTGCTTGTATCCGCCGGAGCAGAGGATGTGGAAGTCGCCGCATTATTGGTCTCGCCCGTGGACGAGCCCTGCTTTGCCTCCGAAATATCGAGGGCGATGTCCGCCGTGGGGGAGTTCACATAGAGGGTCCTGGACCAGTCGTCATAGCCTTCCGCCGTGACCTTCAGGGCATGCCGCCCGTATTTGACCGTCATGGCGCCGCCGGTCGGCACTTCCTGCCCGTCCAGATAGATGTGGGCATCGTCCACCCCGACCGAGAAGGTAATCTGGGAGGTCTTGGGCCCCTCTCCCTTCAGCTCGTCGAGGTTCAAGTTCACGGTCTCGCCCCGGCCCACGGTCACTTCCTTCGTGCCCCCGTAGCCGTCCTTGGCCACGGTCACGGCGTAGGTCCCCTCCGGAATCTCAATCGTCATGTCCGTCGGGTCGACCTTGATGAAAATCTTCGACCCGATCTGCATCAGGGTATCCGAGAAGGTCCCCGTATTGGTCACGAAGAGGTAGCCGTGCCCGGTCGTAATCGAAAGAGAAACAATCTTCTTGTCGATGCCCACGACCCGGAGGGCGTCGTTTTCCGTAATGGCCGTGAGGTCGGAAATGGCGTCCCCGCTGAAGATTTCGGCCTCGTCGTTCAGTTCATAATTGGTCTGGCCGATGGAAAAGAGGTTCCGGCTCGTGTCGATTGAGTAGTTCTTCACGTCCTCCATGACGAAGGCCTTGTCCGACAGGCGGATTTCCTTCAGTTTTCCTTCGGAATCAAGCTCGCCGATGGTCACGACCAGGCCCGGATGAAAATCCGTGAGGAGGGAATGGCCCCCGTGCTTATTCGTAAAAGCCGTGTTCAGCCCGTAGGAGTAGCGGTAGAGCCGCCTGGTGTCGAGGTCCCTTACGATGATGTGCTCCTCCACGCTGTCGATATTTTCGATCATATAGAGGGTGTCCGGATCGTAGGCCGTCTCCGCTTCCACCGCATCAGAGGTCTCCACGGCGACGGCGGAGCCAGAGCCGGTCCCCAGGCGCTGATAGACCAGGCCGTCGGAACCCGCACTCTCCCCGCAGGAAAGGAGCATGGGACAGCACAAGAATAATATAAGCCCCAGAGCGGACAGTTTCCAGGCCTTGCTGCCTGAACCCCCGCCAGTCTTTCCTTCCGCGCACCTGCAAGTCTTCCGGCCCGTATTTTCAGAAACCGGACGTATGAAGTTTTTCAGCTTCTTCAAGAAGAGTCTCACGTTCATTTCTCTCCGGTTCATCCACGGCCTCACGCAGGAGGGCCTTCAGGATGGTCCCGATTTCCGGTCCTCTGGCAATGCCCAGGTCCATTAAGTCTTTTCCGCCGATCGCAAGGTCCTTCACAGACAGGGGCTCTGCATTATTCATAATCTCATGTCCGACCCGGTCCATCTCGTCAATACGGTCGAGCTTTTCCTTCCGCTGGTACATGGACTGGCCCAGGACGTCGGCCCGTTTCAGGACCAGCATGTCGTCGAAGTATTCGCTGCCCAGACGGCTGATGAAGCGGCGGACGTTTCGGACCGTCACCGGGAAGCGCTCGTCGTGGAAGCGGACCAGGCGGGTCACGGACTCGATCGTCGCGTTATCGAACTTGAGGCGCCGCATGATACCGACAGTCATATCCGCCCCCAGGGCCGGGTGGCCGAGGAAGTGGTCGGTCCCTTCGGCGTCGGTCTTGCGGCAGGCGGGCTTTCCCACGTCGTGAAAGAGGGCGGCCAGGCGGAGAACCCTGTCCTCGGGGACATTCTCCATCACATGAATCGTGTGCTCTCCCACATCGTACATGTGGTGCTCCGTGTTCTGGGGAGTCGCCATCATGGTATCGAATTCCGGCAGGAAGACGGCTGTGAGGCCCAGTTCGTAAAGGGTCCGCACCATGTCCGGGTGAGGAGAAACGATGAGCTTCACAAACTCCTCCCGGATGCGCTCGGCGCTGACCTTATGAAGGGTCTCTGCTTTTTCTTTCATGACCCGTTTCGCTTCCGGGTCGATTTCGAAGCCGAAGCGGGCCGCAAAGCGGGCGGCCCTGAGTATACGCAATGCATCTTCCTGAAAGCGTTCCTCCGGAGCCCCCACGCAGCGGATCAAGCCCCTTTTCAGGTCCTCCTGCCCGCCGAAGATGTCGACGAGGCCGGCCTCGTCATTATAGGCCATGGCGTTGATGGTGAAGTCCCGGCGCTTTAAGTCTTCTTCGAGGCTTTTCGTGAAGGAGACCGAGTCCGGGTGGCGCCCGTCCCCGTAATCCCCGTCAATCCGGTAGGTCGTGACCTCAAAGCCCTGACCACCCATGCGGACCGTCACGGTCCCGTGCTGGAGGCCCGTGTCAATGGTCCGGTTGAAGAGGCTCTTCACGGCCTGCGGCTCGGCCGAAGTCGTGATGTCCCAGTCGTGGGGCGTCTGCCCGAACAGAGAATCCCGCACGCAGCCGCCGACGGCGTAGGCTTCGTAGCCTGCGTCTTCCAGTACCGATATGATTTTTTTCACCTCAGCAGGAAGTTCGATCGTCATAGGCTGCTCCCGGAAAAAAGCGGCAAGGCGGCCGGCTGCGCCGGCCGCCTTGCCGCAGAATATTTGAAATCAGTATGCCTTGCCCCAATATACAAGCTTGTGGGCCGGTTTGCCGCAGCAGACGCACTTATCGTCGATCGGCGTCTGGTCGAAGGGCATGCAGCGGCTTGTGGCGGTCGTATCCGCCTTGATCTTTGCCTCGCACTCGGGGTCCCCGCACCACATGGCCTTGATGAAGCCGGGCTTGTTGTTGACGCAGTCGCGGAACTCGTCGTAGTCGTGGGCCTCGGAAATATGGCTGTTCAGGAAGTCCTTGGCCCGCTGCAGCATATCCGCCTGCTCTGTGACCAGAAGGTCCTGAACCGTGGAGACCACGTCTTCAATCCCGTTTTGAAGGTCCTTGGGCCCGATCTCAATCCGGAGGGGAATGCCCCGCATCTCAGCGTCGGCAAACTTCCAGCCCGGGCTCTTCTCGGAGTCATCGACCTTGACACGGAGGCCGGCAGCCCGCAGAGTGTCGGCAATCTTGTCTGCCGCGTCGAGGACCCCTTCCGCATCCTGGCGGATGGGCACGATCATGATCTGGGTCGGCGCAATCTTCGGCGGCAGGACCAGACCCGAGTCGTCACCGTGAACCATGATGACGGCCCCGATGAGACGGGTCGAAGCCCCGAAGGAGTTCTGATGGACGTACTGTAATTTATTATCCTTGTCCGTGTACTGGATGCCGTAGGCCTTGGCGAAGCCGTCCCCGAAATTGTGGGAGGTACCGGACTGCAGGGCCTTGCCGTCGTGCATCAGAGTCTCAATCGTATATGTGGAGGACGCGCCGGCAAACTTCTCGCTGTCGGTCTTCCGGCCTTTGACAACGGGGATGGCCAGGGTCTCCTCGCAGAAATCCGCGTAGACATTCAGCATGCGCTGGGTGAACTCTTCGGACTCTTCCTCGGTGGCAAAAGCCGTGTGGCCTTCCTGCCAGAGGAATTCGGAAGAACGGAGGAAGGGCCGGGTCGTCTTTTCCCAGCGGACCACGGAGCACCACTGGTTGTAGGTCTTCGGCAGGTCCCGGTAGGAGTGGATGATGGTGCTGTAAAGCTCGGAAAACATGGTCTCGGACGTGGGCCGGACGGCAAGGCGCTCCTCGAGCGGGCTCTGGCCGCCCTGGGTCACCCAGGCCACCTCGGGAGCGAAGCCCTCGACGAGCTCACTCTCCTTCGAAAGCAGGGACTCCGGAATCAGGACCGGCAGGTAGCAGTTCTCCACCCCGTTTTCCTTGAAGCGGCGGTCGAGGTCCTTCTGCATGTTCTCCCAGATTGCGTACCCGGCGGGCAGGTAGTTCATGAAGCCCTTGATCTTGGAGTAGCTCATGAGCTCCGCCTTCTTGACGACGTCCGTATACCACTGGGCGAAGTCCTCCTCCCGGGAGGTGATTTCCTCGACCAGTTTCTTTTCCTTTGCCATTACATTCTCCTTATATGATACTAATACTTTTCACCACACTCCCAAGGGCCCGCCCACAGAACGGATGCCGGGAATGCAGGGGTTTACATTATTCTCACCCTATACGCGGAAGCGGTAGCCGACGCCCCACACGGTTTCAATGTACTGGGGGTTGTTGCGGTCGACCTCGATTTTCTCGCGCAGCTTTTTGATGTGGACCGTGACCGTGGCGATGTCGCCGATGGAGTCCGAGTTCCAGATCTGCTCGAAGAGCTCCTGCTTGGAATAGACCTTGTTGGGATGGGTCATCAGGAATTCCAGGAGGTCGAACTCCCGGGCCGTCAGCTTCTTCTCTTCCCCGCTCACATAGAGCTTTCTGGAGGTCTTGTCCAGCTTCAGGTCCCGGATCTCGATGACGTCCCGCTCCGGCACGACCGCGCCGACCAGGCGGTCATAGCGCTTGATGTGGGCCTTGACCCGGGCCGCAAGCTCCGAAGGGGAGAAGGGTTTCGTGATGTAGTCGTCCGCCCCGAGGCCTAAGCCCTTGATCTTGTCCACGTCGTCCTTCCGCGCCGTGACGAGCAGAATCGGGATATTCCGCTGTTCCCGGACCTTCGAGAGGACCTCGAAGCCGTCCATGCCGGGCAGCATGACGTCAAGAATGATCAGGGCATAATCCCCGGTCAGGGCCTTGTCCAGGCCCGTGGGCCCGTCGGGTGCCACCGTGGCCTCAAAGCCCTGGGCATGCAGATAATCACTTTCGAGCTGGGCAATTGCCTCATCGTCTTCCACGATCAGAATTCGATTCACTTGCCTGTCTCCTTTTTCGTTTTACATTATTCTAATGAAAAATGCCCTTTTCAGGCCTCTTCCGTTTCATCGCTTTCTTCGGCAGGGACTTCCGGCGGAATATACTTCCGCAGGACGAAATACATGGTGGTCCCGCTGCCCTCATTGGACGTAGCCCAGATGCGGCCCCCGTGGTCGGAGACAATCTTTTTCGCAATCGAAAGGCCAAAGCCCGAGCCCCCGATATTCGTATTCCGGGAGGCGTCACCCCGGAAGGACCGGTCGAAGATGTAGGGAAGGTCCTCCCGCTTGATTCCACGGCCGTTGTCCTCGAGCTCCACCTGAACGAAGTCCCCGGCGTCCGTAATCCGCATGGCAATGGCCAGGGGGTCGGCGGACTTATATTTGATGGAGTTTCCGATGATATTGTTGATGACCCGGCGAATCTGCTCGGGGTCCACAATCATCTCGACGTCGTCGCTGACGTAGTTTGCGTAGTGGAGCGTCACGCCCTTGTTCTCAAGGTCCATGGACAGCTCTTCCACGGCGTCCATGAAAAAGGCCCCGACATTGATATGGGCGAAATTGTAGGGGATGCGGTTCGTGTCAATCTTGCTGTAGAGGGAAAGCTCACCCAGCAGGGTGTTCATCTCATGGGCCTTCGAAAGAATGGTCCGCACATAGGCTTCCCGCTTCTCCTCTGTGTCCGCCACCCCGTCGAGAATGCCCTCGGCATAGCCGGAAATCGAGGTCAGGGGGCTTTTCAGGTCGTGGGCGATATTCGAAATCAGCTGCTTCTGGTCTTCCTCGTAGCGGAGCTTCTCGGCCGTGTTCTCCTTGAGCCGGGCCCGCATTTCCTCAAAGGATTCGGCCAAGTCGTCGATCTCGTCCTTGCCCCGGCTCTCAATCGTGAAGTCCAGATCCCCGTTTCGGATCCGGTCGGCCGCCTTGGCCAGGAGATTTATGCGGGAAACATAGGTTCCATAGGTCCAGCCGATCAGGATGACCGCGGTCAGAAACAGAATAATCAGAATGCTGACGGCCGCGTCCCCGAAGAACTCGGCGTCCGCCCCGGAGAGGAGGTCGTGTATCGTCTTTCCGTGCACATAGAGGTAGGCCTTCAGCACCGCCAGCATGGCACCCGCCGGCAGCAGGGCGATAATCGCGAAGGATATGATCATCCGCGTCCGCATTTTCATCGTATGGCCCCTCCCCTAATAATCGAGTAGGTTTCCTACTCGCCGCGACCCGCGCCCGGCAAAGCCGGAAACTTCCATTGCGCGGGCCTGCGATAAAAAAAGTACGGCCCCCGGCCCGTGGTCGGAAGTCGTACTATTGTAGCACATATTCATGAATAATGAAAAGCACTTACGTCCTCCTGAGTGTCTCAGGAAGGCTTTGGGGCTTTACATTAGTCATCAGAGGTATTTCTTCAGCGCGTCGACCTTGTTCAGGGCCTCCCAGGGCAGGTCCACATCGGTGCGGCCGAAGTGGCCGTATGCAGCGGTGGGACGGTAGATGGGCCGGCGAAGGTCCAGCATCTTGATGATTCCGGCCGGACGAAGGTCGAAGTTCTCACGGACGATTTCAACCAGCTTCTCGGAGGAAAGCCTGCCGGTGCCGAAGGTATCGATATTGATGGAGGTGGGCTGGGCAACGCCGATGGCGTAGGACAGCTGAATCTCGCAGCGCTCAGCCAGGCCGGCAGCGACGATATTCTTCGCTACGTAGCGGGCAGCATAGGCTGCGGACCGGTCAACCTTCGTGCAGTCCTTGCCGGAGAAAGCGCCGCCTCCGTGACGGGCCATTCCGCCGTAGGTGTCGACGATGATCTTCCGGCCGGTCAGGCCTGCATCCCCGTGAGGGCCGCCGATAACGAACCGGCCGGTGGGGTTGATGAAGAACTTGGTCTTGTCATCGACGAGCTCCTTGGGAAGGACGGGATCGAAGACGTACTTCCTGATGTCCTCGTGAATCTGCTCCTGGGTGACATCCTCGTCGTGCTGGGTGGAGAGGACGACGGCCTCCAGCCGCTTGGGCTTGCCGTTCTCGTCGTACTCTACGGAAACCTGGGTCTTGCCGTCCGGACGGAGGTACTTCAATGTACCGTCCTTGCGGACCTCTGTAAGCTTTCTTGCCAGCTTGTGAGCCAGAGAAATCGGGTAAGGCATGTACTCAGGCGTCTCGTTCGTCGCATAGCCGAACATCATACCCTGGTCGCCGGCGCCGGTATCCAGATCGTCCCTCATCTCGCCTTCCTTGGCCTCGAGGGCCTTGTCCACGCCCATGGCAATGTCGGGAGACTGCTGGTCAAGGGCTACCATGACCGCGCAGGTATTGCCGTCAAAGCCGGTCTTCGCATCGTTGTAGCCGATTTCGTTCACGGTCTTCCGCACGATGGCGGGAATGTCGAGCTTTGCCTTCGTCGTAATCTCACCGGTCACAAGGACGAAGCCTGTGCAGGCTGCGGTCTCGCAGGCCACGCGGCTCATGGGGTCCTGCTCCATGCAGGCGTCGAGGATGGCGTCCGAAACGGCATCGCAGACCTTGTCGGGATGGCCTTCCGTCACGGACTCGGAGGTAAAAAGAAGCTTCTCCATGTCTTAAAAAATCTCCTTTCGAGAGTTTGCTGCAGAAAAAATGGAATCCGTAAAAAGCGGATTCCATCGTTGTATTGAAATCCCCTTATTGTTCGATCACTCGCTCAGGAAAGGCACCTTCCCCCGGATTAGAGGGGTTGCCGTGGTTTCACAGGTCCTATGTACCTCCGCCACTCTGAATAAGAGAAGTTTTACGATATTCTATTTTTGCTTCTGCATATACGAAAAGTTCCGGCAGGCAGTCAGGACCTTCAAAGTCTTCAGCGTCCCTTCCGAGGCCGCTTCTCCTTTTCTGCTCACCGTGAAGAAATTTACTCGCGTATGTTCCCTTTGTCAAGAGACAACCTCCCCGGAATATACACGGGGGAGGAATTGTAGGGCCGAGTCATAAATAATGTAGAACACGCGGGAATTCCTGTATCTGAACCTGTCTGCGAAAGACTAAGAATCAATCATCAATATGAGTGAGGTCTTTCTGATAATCAAGCCAGAGTTTTTCATACTCTTCCAAATTTAGTAGCATCAAAGAGTAGATACGCCTCAGAATGTGAATCGGCACTTCACTGCGGTTGTGTGCCAGTTTGAATGTGCCATCTTTCAGGATCCAGATTTTGGTTGCATTCGCTGTCGGCTGCCCTTTTGCAATATGAAAATGAATGGGCTCGCCCTCTTCATTGGCCCAGAAATAGACATACCATCCCTGATATTTTTCAAATACCGGCATCAGCCTGCCTCCTCCTCAAGATTATCCAGAGACCTGAAATAGACGACTGTCGAGTAAATACGATGAAATTCATTCAAAAAATATTCAGTCTTCTCAGCATCGTCAGAAAAATTGTTATGAATAATTGTCCCGTCATTCGCAATCAAAATAGACATGGCGGTATTGGTCTCTTCAAAAGCAATATCCGAATCTGAATATGTAATATCAATTCCATCCTTCTCGCAAAATTCTTTTCTCATGACTTTTCCTCCTTCTCCGTCAGCTGCTGATACATCTTCATCAGGGCTGCGACGCAGTCGGCCTCGGACATCTTCGTGGAGAAACCATAGGCTTCCATGACTGCCTTGTCATTTGCCGTGTGGGCCTTTTGTAGTTCGACCGGCATTGTCAGCGGGTCGTAGAGGTCGGCCAGAGATGCGTCCGGATACAAAGCCCGCGCATCGAGAATGCCCTGGGCCGTCGCCTCAATCTTCTGCTTCTGGGCGTCGGTGGTATTGGGCCAGGGGAAATTGTTGTAGACGATTGTATTGGAATAACTGTAGTCGCTCTTTAATCGACCACACACAACACGAGTCCAAGCCATGTGAATATTCGAAGTAAGTATGCCGAAGTGGAAAAGAGATGCTCCCGGAACCATAAACAATTTATCACCCGGAATAATATCTTTTGGCAAATACTCCATTGGAATATATCTGCGTCTTTGAGACGAGACTTTTGGTATAGCCACATAGTCTGTTTGACATTCTCTTACTTCATCAAAAAGCATTGGCGTATCTGCTTTTTTCCGTGTTGCAGTTTTTGGACTTTTTAAACGATATTCACGAACATTTTTTACACGTTCAAGTACCAGAGGAAACTGTTTTATCTTTGAAGGATCCGCATTCACAAGCCAAAGACAAAATCTGGGTTTTCTTTGAATAAAATCTGCCCCCATCATGTATGGCCGGATATAACTCTTTGCGTCAGGCTCTTCAGCTAAGAGCTTTTCTTTCTCTTCTTCTGTCAGGATTAGATTTCCTCCCTCAGTGGGTTTCCCTCCATTCAGCAGTTGAGGAATATCACATATCGGCTTCACTCTATCTTCAATAAAAATGGTATCAGCAGCAATTAAATATGGATTTATTGTTTTTACCTCGAGAACATTCGCACCATCAAAAAGCTTTTTTGCATGCTGTTCCTCAGTATTACTAAATCCTATTATCACACAGTGCACGTGAGCCTTGGCATTTGCTTCGCTATCCCAGATAAATGTACGATAACCAAAATCTATGTGAATACCAAAACGGGAAAAAAGTAATTTCCAAATAGATGTAACCTGCTCGCCTTGCGTAATCGAATTTGTTGAAACGAAAGCTGCGTGAACCGGCGTATTCCTTTCATATTGTGCGGCTTTATAATACCAGCCTCCTACATAATCTATCTTTCCGGCATTCTTTATTGGCTTTCCTTTTTCATCAGAATACAGTTCCAAAATATCCTGCTTCTGATCATCTGTCTGTAAAGAATACCCCACAAACGGCGGATTTCCCATGATGTAGCTGCACTTTGCAGCCGGGAGGACGTCGTTCCAGTCTATACGCAATGCGTTTCCTTCATGGATGTAGGCATTGGTCTTCAGGGGGAGGAAGTCCAGGTGCATCGCAAAGATGTCTTCCGTTTCCTTCAGCATCTGACTTTCCGCAATCCAGAGGGCGGTTTTTGCCACCGTCACGGCGAAGTCGTTGATCTCGATGCCGTAGAACTGGGAAATGGAAACCTGGATGGAAAGGCCGGAGTCAGCCCCGAAGAGGGAAATCTGGCCCTGTAGCTGGTTCTTCCGCATGTCGGAAAGTTCTCTTAGGACCCGGTTTTCCAGGCGGCGGATGGAGAGGTAGGTTTCCGTCAGGAAGTTGCCGGAGCCGCAGGCCGGATCGAGAAAGGTAAGTGAAGCGAGTTTCCGCTGAAATGCCCTTAAATTATTCTCTCGGGTCTTCACAACCGGCGTCGCTTCAATGGAGGCAAGCTCCTCTTTCAGGCCGTCGAGGAAAAGCGGATCGATGACCTTATGGATATTCTCTATCGAGGTATAGTGCATGCCGCCAGACCGGCGCGTGTCCGGGTTCAATGTGGATTCAAAGACGGCTCCGAAGATGGTAGGGCTGATGTCTGACCAGTCGAAGTCCTCGGAGGCCTTTGTAAGAAGAAGGGTGCGGATATCGTCCGTGAACATGGGAATTTCAACAGCTTCATCCGCGAAGAGGCCGCCGTTTACATAGGGGAAGGCAGCAAGCTCCGGAAGAAGATAAGGATCCCGCTCGTCGTCCTTCTGGTCCAACACACGGAACAGGTCCGCAAGGGCCTGACGGGTATGGGCAGCATCGTACGATGAGAGATAATCGTGGAACATGCCCTTCTGCCCGAAGATACCGGCGTCCTCAGCGTAAAGGCAGAAAACAAGACGGACGCAGAGGACATTCAAACTCTTCAGGGAGCGCTCATTCTCCGGATCCTTATATTGCTTCAGCAGGGCGTCGTAGAGAAGGCCCACGATATCCCCGGCCTTGATGGAAACTTCCATCTCGTGGGACAGGGCTTTGACTTCTTTCTTCACGAGAAAGTCCAGGAGGGCGTACTTCGTCATCAGTTCAGGAAGATGAATCTTCACAGGCTCCGGAACCTTGGCGTTCATGTCGTAAATCCAAATTTCCGAAAAATTGCAGGTTAAAATCCAGCGGGCCTTTTCATCGTAAGGGAGGTTGTCATTGTATCGCTTAGCCTGCTCGTAAGGCGTGAGCTCAATGTCCCCGGAATTTTTGATCTTTTCGTCGAGGGCCTTTCCCTTGCTCTTCTGTTCAATCAGGACATGGGTTTCCGGAATGTAGGCATCAATTCTTTTTGTCTGCCCGTCCACAACGACCTTCTTTTCGAAGTCAATGCGGTCCGTGGCATCTGAAACGCCAAACACTTTCTCCAGAAGGTCCAGCCAGTAGGAGCGACCTTCCTCGTCCTCTTTTCCTGCCTTGTCCTTCCACTTGTTCACAAACTGATGGGCCGCTTCCCTCTGTTCCGCGTCGGTCATGATTTCCCCTCAAAAAGCTCTCATTCAACACCACAGGCGACCTCTTCAGGCCGCCTGATTGTAATCCGTAATTGAAAGTTCACTGTGTTGCTGCCGAAAACTGGCGGCCATCTCTTCAAGATGTTCTAATACGCTGGCCCGATAAAATACCTCCCCACACTGATTGCACCTCAAACAGGGCACATTCTTGATAATCAAAAAGCTGCCATCAACCTGTGCAAAATAAGTATTTGTAGATTCCTTCATCTCACCTGTTTTACAGCTCATGCATTTCATTTCGCTCTGTCCTTTCTTACCTTGAAGTCAGCGCTCCACTTGTCCGGATCCGGATAATATGCCGTAATAATACGGGACATGCTTCCTTCATCGCTCATAACAGTATGAAGCATTTTTCCTTCTTTTGTTGTACCCAAAATCAAACAGCTCGGAAACGGAAAATCATCTGGATATTGCTCTATTATTTCTCCATCCCCTATAGCATATCTGATGTCAGAGATTTTAATGCCACGTTCCTGAAAACGCTCTGCTGCGTGTTCAGAAATCAATACTGCATCTTCTTCAAAATATTTCCTGAATGTTTCTATATCAAGTTCCACTGTATTCGACGCTCTCTTTGATATAGGTGTGCTCCTCCTTGGGCTCCGGCTTCTTCTCCGGGGCGGGAGCGGGCGTTTCTTCTACAGGGAATACCGGCTCGGGCATCTTCGGGAACATGCTGTCCCGGGGCTCGCCAAGAGCCTTGTCCAGAGCGGCCAGCACGTCCTGCCGGTCTTTCTCCATCTGTTCGGGACTGACGGCGGGCGCCTCCGGCTGCGGGGCGGGC
>ONBT01000022.1 GCA_900316075.1 uncultured Lachnospiraceae bacterium
GATACATTGAAATGTCCATTAATCTGGCTCATTTATCAACATCAGCAACTGAGGAAAGCCTTGATTTTGTTGATGAAAAGGCTTGATTTATTAGAGAGGATCTGTTCGCACTTGTCGACGAACTGAACGACCAGCCGTTTACGGGGAAAGAACACAGCAGAAACTATTACTGGGAAGAAGAAAAGCAAGATTTAATGCCCCTTCCCTCCGTGCATTACCGGTACACGGAAAGGAAGAAGGCAAGAGTGTCAAGCGACTTCCACGTACGCTTTGACAATGCTTATTATAGCGTTGACAAAGCCTTTCTGCACAAGGATGTTCTGATCCAGGCAACAACGGACACGGTAAAGATATACAGCATCCGGGGAGAGCTCATATGCGAGCATCCGAGAGCGACTTACAAGGGCCAGCATGTGACCGATCCGAAGCATCTCCCCAGGGATTATTACAATACAGGCGCATGGAGCGCGTCCTACTTCATCGGCAAAGCGATGGAGGTCGGGCCGCAGACTGTGGAGGTGATCAAAGCCGTCCTTAAGAGCAAGCCCATCGAGGTCCAGACATACCGCCTGTGCCTCGGGATCGTCAACTACGCTAAGCGTTACGACAAGCGAGTGCTTGAGGAATGCTGCTCGAGGGCAATGGAACTTGGCCGGCCTTACTATTCGTACATCAAGAATACGATCGCCGCAGTTGCCGAAGAACTCGGTGTGGCAGCAAAGACAAAAAAGACTGCCGCAGAGACCTCAGTAAGAGGCGGAATATCCCGCCCAGCCAGCGCTTCTGAGATCAGCACTCTGCTCTCAAAAAGCGAGGAACTTTCCCAGCAGATGTCTTCTGATGAAGACACCCGGAAAGGCGGTGATCGATGATGCGAAAGGCCGTGACTGAATCCCCTCTTGATACGCTGGTCGATGAACTTATGACACTTGGGCTTTCCAAGGCCGCGGCCACGCTGGAAGAACAGTACAATTCGCCGGATTTTCTGAACTGCGATCGGATGACTCTGTTATCGCGGATCATCGAGCCTGAATACGACAGCTGTGTCAACAAGCGGTTTTCATCGAGGCTGCGGTTCGCACATCTCTCCGGTTGTCCGGAAGATCTGTCCAACTGCGTCGACTCCAAAGACCGCTCCTACATGCCGGAGGACATCACCAGCCGGCTGTCTTCTTTCGACTTTGTCAGGAATGGCATGAACGTCTGCATCCTCGGAGCGTCTGACAGCGGAAAGACCTATCTGGCCAAGAGCCTTGGGATCATGGCCTGCAACGAATTCTCCGTGGAATACTATGAAACAGAAGCGCTCCTGGAGAGCCTTGCAGATCTGAAAGCTATGGACTTTTCAAAGTACTCGAAACGTAAAAAGCATCTGTGCAAGCTGGACCTGCTGATACTTGATGATTTCCTTCTTCACTCGATAGTGGATGAACAGCAGGTGAAAATACTTCACGAACTGCTCAATACAAGGACTGAGTCCTTCAAAAGCACCATCGTATGTTCCCAGCGTCTGCCGGAGAACTGGAAGGCAATGATCCTCGATGATGACATCGCAGCCGATGCCATCGTCAAACGGGCGACCAAGCACTTCACCGTAATGATCACATCGCAGAAAGACAGCTGATGGATCGAAAACCTATTGATTTGACTGGCCGGCGGGCTCCGCCGGCTGGCCGTTTAAGTAACGCACCGTGGCCGTTGGCCAACGCATCTATGACCGATGGGCGGCGCAAAATGCAATGAACCCAATGCGGCAGAAATAGCCGCGAAAATCGTGGAATACCGCAGAAAAAGGAAGCCTTTGGAAACGACGGCGGACCTCAGGAATCTCATAGAAGAGGCGCTGCCGAAAAGCCTTGTCGAGAAGAAGTCAGGCGAAGGTTCCATATCCGAGACTGCCTATAAAGAGGCTCTGAAAAAAGCTGATGCCCGGGTCTTCCAGGCCCTCCGCATCGATATCAACGGGGAATACGAGGCCCTGGAGGCGCTCCTTATTGCCCTTCCCGACGTGATGAAGCCTGGCGGCCGCATTGTCTTTCTGACCTTCCATTCCGGGGAAGACCGCCTGGTCAAGCGGGCCTTCAAGGAGGGGAAGAAGGCAGGATATTATTCTGAAATTGCAGAAGATGTCATCCGTCCTTCGGCCGAGGAGTGCCGCCGGAATCCCCGGGCCCGGTCCACGAAGCTGCGCTGGGCGATAAGGGACTGAAAAGCGCCGCGGGACCCGCAACAAAATCATTCAAAAATTGGAATTGCTTTTCCCACATTCTTTGACCATGCGCATTATATAAAGTATAATGTGGTGGTTTGCAGGGGCAGTCCGCCCTGAGTATTTTTGGAGAGAGGTATAGAACACTATGCAGTCATTTTCAATCGGCGTTTTGAAGCAGCGCGGCCGGAGCGTCATGCGCCTGAACTACTGGAAGTATGTGGTCGCCGCCCTGCTCATCGGCCTTTTCATCAACGGCTCCGGCAGCAGTTCGGTCAATTACAAGTTCACGATTGACGAAACCCGAAATCCCGGCCTGGGAGACAGCCAGTTCCCGGATATCTTCAGCGGGCAGAGCCTTGCCTTTCTGGCCCTGTTCTCCGGCGTCATCTTCATGGCCGTCATTGTGGGCATTATTATTGGAATTTTCCTTCTCGGGCCCCTGGAAGTTGGCCTGCTGCGGGTCTTTGTCATGGGTCAGCGGGAGCCGGCAAACCTCAATGAAATCGGCGTCGGCTTCAAAATCAACTACTGGAACGTGGTGAAGATCATCTTTTTCCGCGACCTCTACCTCTTCCTGTGGACCCTGCTCCTGGTGGTCCCCGGAATCATCAAGTCGTATGAGTACCGGATGATTCCCTATCTCCTGGCCGAGAATCCCAACATTTCCATGGAGGAAGCCTTCGGCCGGTCCAGGGATATGACCTACGGGGACAAGTGGAACATCTTTGTCTTCGACCTTTCCTTCATCGGCTGGTACATTCTGGCAAGGCTTACGTTCAATATTTTCGGCATCTTCTATGTGGGCCCCTTCTACTATGCGACCTGCGCCGAGCTCTACAGTGCCCTCAAGTACAAGACCGGCTACCAGCCCGATCCTTCCTGCTACAACTACGGGAAGCCCGGCTACGGGACCTATTACGGGAACAGCAGTCAGGGCGGCTATGGGAACCAGAATGGCTATGGAAACCAGAATGGCTACGGCAGTCAGGGCGGTTACGGGAACCAGAATGGCTATGGCAGTCAGGGCGGCTACGGGAACCAGAGCGGCTATGGGACCCAGAACGGCTACGGTAATCAGAACGGCTATGGCAGCCAGAACAGTTATGGAAACCAGAACTCCTGGAATCAGAATAATGTAAACAACGCAGGAAATCCGACCGGCTACGGGCAG
This sequence comes from uncultured Lachnospiraceae bacterium, assembly GCA_900316075.1. GTDB lineage: Bacteria > Bacillota > Clostridia > Lachnospirales > Lachnospiraceae > RUG306. Next base: position 3,384 of record ONBT01000022.1, read on the forward strand.
GCAGCACAGACGGATAGTGGCAGCGAAAGCACTGCCCAGCCCTCTGACCAGCAGGGTACTTCCGCAGGAGAGAATTCATCCGCAGACGGGACGCACCCTTACGATGATTCCGCGAACCAGTAAATTCGGGCAGAGCATGGCCGGCGGCAGCTGCTGCCGGCTTTATATTATTCATAAGCTATGAAAAAAGAAGAAAAGACAAATGTCATGCGCGTCCTTGAGCAGAAGAAGGTGCCCTATAAGGAGCACCTCTACTACGACTTCGACTCGACGAAGGGGACGGAAATTGCTGAGCACATGGGGGAGGACCCCGAGCGGGCCATGAAGACCCTGGTGACGACCGGAAAGAGTGGCCAGCACTATGTCTTCGTCCTGCCCGTGGCGGAGGAACTCGACCTCAAGAAGGCGGCGAAGGCTGTCGGAGAGAAGTCCGTGGAGATGCTGCCCCAGAAGGAACTTTTGCCCCTGACCGGCTACGTGCATGGGGGCTGTTCGCCCATCGGCATGAAGAAGGCCTTCCCGACTGTCTTTCACAAGAGCGCCGAAGAGTATGAGACGATTCTCTTTTCCGGCGGCAAGATCGGAAGCCAGGTGGAGGTGGCACTTGCTGACCTGACACCCGTCCTGCGCTTTACCGTGGCGGATATCGTGCGGGAGAACGCCTGAAGGGACCGACGGTTTCCGGTGAAATTATGCCCCGGACCTTTTATGAGGAGAATTTACCCACAAATTGTCGATAAACTTGTCGACAAGTCGGAAATTTCTTGCATTTTTTCCGCCGTGGATTATAATATTATTACCTTATTGTGCAATGGATTGCACTAGACTACCCGCAATGCGTATCCATGTTTTTCTCGCGGCTGCAGAAGGGCTTTGTGGAAGGAAGACTGTTTTCCGACGCAGGCTGCGAATGAAGTGAAAGGGAGCGTTTCTTATGGATGGGGTAAGTATCAGCGGAATTGCCGGACTGGGTACACAGACACCAGCGGCCGGCACAGTGAATTCGACTTCCGCGAACTCCACGGATGGAAGGACGGGGGCTGTCCGGACGGCTGTCCAGACAGGCGGCCCACAGGGGACCGGGAATACCCTGTCTCCGGCAGCAGGCGCGGCCAATGCCCAGAGTGAGGTCCGAACGGCGGAACAGCCTTCGAAGACGGCAGATACAGCTGCTGCAGCCCAGGCGGTTGAGACAGCCCGGGAGGCCATGACCGGCCGGGATATCGTTGCGACCGATACGGACGGGGATACCCTTGCCGTTACGAAGGCCGCGGACAATGCCGACGGGAATGTGACGAAGACCCGGGATACCGGGGCAGAGGATACGGGCCGGACCGAGAACCTGACCGCCCAGCGGAATGCCGCGGCAGAGGCCCGGCAGGCTGCTGTAGAGCGAGAGCAGGCCCAGAACGCCGCAGAGCAGAAAGCGGCGGAGGCCCTCCGGCAGCAGAATGAAAAAGCGGTCGCTGAAGAAAGAGCGGATGCAGCCCGGGCAAGAACCCAGGAGACGGCGGCTCAGGCAACTCAGGAAAAAATCACTACCTTCACGGGTATTACGGATCAGCAGCTTCAAGCCGATTACTTAGAGGGGAAGATTTCCCGCTATGACTACGACACGGAGATGGCCACGAGAGACCAGCGCCGGGAAGAGGCCATGCAGGAAACCGCTCAGGCTTCGGAAGAGAATATCGAGCTTGCCCAGATCGGGGCCGACACGAAGCGGGTCATGGAAGCTGCGGTGAAAGCCACGGGCGACAAGGGCTCTGACGGCATGCGGGGCAATGAGCGCCTGATGGCTGCCGAGAACTTCGTTACGAATACGGGCGCCCAGAGTGCGGCCGCGTCCGGTCAGGCAAAGACGGTTATTGACAATGAAACCTCGGCCGTTACGGCAGAGCAGAGCGCTGCGAAGCAGTCGACAGACAGCCTGCTTCGGGGAGAGGAAAGAATACAGTGGCAGTTTCAATAAGCAGAATCGGCTCCGTCGGGGCGGCTCCTTCATCCGCTTCGGTTTCCGGAGTCACGAACAATCGCTTCAACGTTTCGAACGAGTCCCAGGTCTCCGCGGCCTACAAGCAGCGGGTGTCCGAGGGGGCTGCGGCAGACGGGGTAGAGCTCGTAAATCCTGTCGTCTATCCGAATGCCCACGTTCAGGCGGCAAACAAGGTGAAGCAGGTCGAAGGCGCCATTGCAGCGGACAAGGCTTATAACGACCTTGCGGACAAGTTCTCCGGTGTGACGACATCCTACGATGCCGGAAGCCAGGGTCAGGCTTATTCTCAGGTGGGCCAGCACGTCGATTTGTACGCCTGAGAGGAATTTGGCTCGGGGGTCTTCGCCCTGCATACAGAAGGCATGGCTTCGGGACGGAGTGCTTCGAAAAAATGACGGAAAGCGCGGCTTTTCGGACTTTATATTTATGTATCTGATGGGGCGGTCTGTACTTGCAGGCCGTCCTTTTTTACGCTATTCTTTAAAGGTCCCCTGTTTCCGGTCCATATACGAGAAGCCGAATCTGCTGTATTTTCCGGCCCGTATTCGGGAAGCGTAGCTACTTTATATTCCGGTCCGGACAGACAGGGTATTTGAGGACTTGCCATGAAGACATACGAACTGACCGCCCCCTGCCACTTTGGCCTCGAGGCGGTACTGAAAAGAGAAATCTATGACCTGGGGTATGAAATCACCCGGGTGGAAAACGGCCGGGTCAGCTTCTCCGGAGACGCGGAGGCTATTGCTCTGGCCAATATTCACCTGAGGACGGCCGAGCGGGTCTTCCTCAAAGTCGGGGAATTCGAAGCCGTCACGTTTGATGACTTTTTCAACCATATCGAAGCCCTGCCCTGGGAAAACTATATTCCTGCGGACGGGAAATTCTGGGTCACGAAGGCGGCTTCGGTCAAGAGCCAGCTCTTTTCCACCTCCGACCTGCAGTCCCTGGCGAAGAAGGCCATGGCCAAGCGCCTTGGCGCGGCCTACGGAATGGACTGGCTGCCGGAGACCGGGGCCCCTTATCCGGTCCGGATTTTCTTCATGAACGATGTGGCGGAGGTCTTTCTCGATACGACCGGCACTTCCCTTCACAAGCGGGGCTACCGGAAGCTGGAAGGAGAGGCTCCGATTTCGGAGACTCTGGCGGCTGCTCTCATCATGCTTACTCCCTGGCACGCGGACCGGATTCTCCTGGACCCCTTCTGCGGCAGCGGGACGATTCCGATTGAAGCGGCTATGATTGCGGCAAACATTGCGCCCGGGCTGCAGAGGTCGTTTACGGCAGAGCAGTGGGGAAATATTATTCATAAAGACATATGGAGCTCCGCCCGGGCGGACGCCTATGCGGCTATCGATACGTCCGTGGAGACCGACATCCAGGGCTATGACATCGACGACGACGTCGTGAAGATTGCCCGGGCCAATGCGGAAGCAGCCGGCGTGGACGACATGATTCACTTCCAACGGCGGGCCGTGGCGGATACCAGTCATCCGAAGAAGTACGGTTTCATCGTGACGAACCCTCCCTACGGGGAGCGCCTGACCGAAGGCGGCGGAGGCCTGGACCTGCCCGCCCTCTACCGGCAGATCGGCGAGGCCTACCGGGGGCTGGATTCCTGGTCCATGTACCTCATCACCTCCTATGAGGATGCCGAAAAATATATCGGTGCCAAGGCGGACAAGAACCGCAAGATCTATAACGGCATGATCAAGACTTATTTCTACCAGTACCTCGGCCCCAAACCGCCGAAAAGGAAGCGTGAATGAGATATTCGCTGCGTTTCATAATTCCGGCCTGCGCCATCACGACCCTGACCTTCTTTCAGGCAGGAAATGTCTTCAGCCGGGCCTCGGAGGTCTCTTCCTTTCGGGGGGCGGCCCTCGAGCAGGACGTCTTCAATCCCCTGATTGCGAAGAGCATCAATGAATCCGGCGGCATCCGCCTGACCATCGACGGGGAGGATACCACCCGCTTCAACGGCCACCTCTACGTGGATTCCCATATGCAGATCATGGGGGACCTCTACTTCGTCCGGGAGGTTTTTTCAGCCGACGCCCACTGCACGTCGGAAAGCTCCATCCGCATTGACCGGGGCTCGGGAGCCCTGACCCTGACGGCAGGTACCCTGGATGCTGTCCGACAGGACGGAAGCGCCGTGAGCCTGACGACGGCTCCGGTGCTTGCCGACGAGCGGGCTTTTGTTCCCCTTGCCGATGTGGGAGCGGCTTTCGGCTACAGCGTCTCCTGGGACAATACCAAGCTCACTCTGACTGTGGATTCGGAAAACGCGGTCCCTGCTGTCCTGCCTGAGGCCTTTGACCTCCGGGCAGAGGGCAGGGCGCCGCAGATACGCAACCAGGGCACCCAGGCTACCTGCTGGGCCTATGCGGCCACCGGGGCCATCGAGTCCTCCCTGCTTCCGGAGAAGGACGTCACCCTGTCTCCCGAAGATATGGTGAAGAAGAAGGGCTATTCCTTCAAGGGGACGGACGGGGGCGACTATTCCCAGGCCCTGGCCTACCTCCTCTCCTGGAAGGGGCCGGTCTATGAAGGGGACGGGCGGACTGCCCTTCACCTGCAGGAGGCCCATGTCTACGACAGCGACAATATCGATGAGATCAAGTGGGCCATCTTCAAAAACGGCGGCGTTTCTTCCTCCATCTACGCGGATACCGAGAGCGGGAGTCTGAGCCGGTCCGCCTATTACAATGCGAAGAAGAACGCCTACTGCTACAACGGGGACTCCAAGCCCAACCACGACATCGTCCTCATAGGCTGGGACGACAGCTTCTCCGCTTCCGCCTTCGGCGGCAAGGCCAACGGGCGGGGAGCCTTCATCTGCCAGAACAGCTGGGGCTCCAAGTTCGGGGACAACGGTGTTTTCTACGTTTCCTACTATGATACAAATATCGGGGACCAGGCGGTTTCCTACACGGGCCTGGAGGGGACGGACAATTACGATTCGATTTACCAGTCCGACCTCTACGGCTGGACCGGACAGATCGGCTACGCCAGTGAGAACGTCCTCGGAGCCAATATCTATACGGCTTCGGACAATCAGGAACTGAAGGCGGCCGGCTTTTATGCCCTGGGCCGGAATTCCTTCTATGAAATCTACGTGGTCACGGACTATACGGACACGGCCAGCCTGGCCAAGCGGACCCTGGTGGCCTCCGGAAGCCTGACGGACAAGGGCTATTACACCATACCCTTTACGAACCCCGTTTCCGTGAAGCGGCATTCGAAGTTTGCCGTGATCCTCTCCATTACGACGCCCGGCATGCAGCAGCCCATGGCCATTGAGTACACCTCGGACCGTATGGACGGGAAGGTGGACATCTCGGACGGGACCAGCTTCATTTCCGGAAACGGCCTCGACTGGGACAGCGTGGAAAATACTTCCGGCGGCAACCTCTGCATCAAGGCCTATGCGGACAGGGAGCCTGTGACGGAGGAGGACTGATGACATTAGAGCAGAAGGTCCAGATGTGGGCCTTTATCACCGTGGCGGCCGTGACGGTGGGCGCGGGCGGCCTTCTGATGTTTGACGGGGGCCTGCATTCATACGCCGTTTCTCTGGGCAGTTCCCGGGACGACGAGGAATACTCGATCATGGGCTTTCTCCGGGACTCGGATGAGGAGACCGTCATCGCCGGAAAGACCGTGGAAACAAGCCACATGAAGGGGCATGACTTCGCTATGGAGCTGCCGGCCGAGACGGACTTTTCAAAGATTACCTATGAGACCGACCCCATGGCGAAGACCTTCACCTTCCGGGTGCCGGGCATCGAGAGCAATTATTTCACCGACTACACGATTGCCGGAAAAAGCGACGGCATCACGGATATGAAGTACGGGTCCCACGAGGGCTACGGGACGATTGAAATTTCCTTCGAGAAAGTGACGGAGGTCGAGCCCACGGTGGACGGCCGCTACCTCTACTTCGACTTCAAGAGACCCAAAGAGGTATACGACAAGGTCGTCGTCATTGACGCCGGCCACGGGGGCAAGGATCCGGGCGCAGGGGAGAAGCAAGCCGTCCACGAGAAGGACCTGACCCTGGCTATCCTGATGAAGCTGAAGGCCCTGTTCGACGAGGACACGGACCACAATATCGGCGTCTACTACACGCGTACGACGGACTACAATCCGACCCTGCAGAGCCGGGTGGGCCTGGCCAACGATTCGGAGAGCGACCTCTTTCTCTCCATCCACCTGAATTCCACCTCCTCCGGCCGTATGTCCTCCATCAGCGGCACCGAGGTCATGTACCGGACCGGGGACCAGACAGGGGCCTCCAAGGCCTTTGCACAATGTGTGCAGGACCACCTGCTCTCGGCTCTGGGCAGCAGCGACAAGGGCCTCGTGGCGGGGGATGAAATCTATATCGTCCGGACGGCGAAATGTCCGGTGGCTCTGGCCGAGGTTGGCTTTATGACGAACGAGACAGAGCTTGCCAATCTGTCGAGCGACGAGTACCAGGAGAAGGCGGCGAAAGCCATGTACGACGCGATTCTGGAGACGCTTGGCTATTAGGCTTTATGACTAATGCAAACCTTTCGGGGCGTGTGGCACTCGCAGCATCAGCACGCATTGCGCATATAGTATAATCTGGCAGAAGAGACGGAGAATTATATTATTATGATGAAAATGGTGATTGCCACGGGCAATGGGAACAAGATGCGGGAAATCCGGGAAATCTTTGCGGACCTGCCGCTGGAGATTCTTTCCATGAAGGAGGCCGGGGCGGAAGCGGACCCGGAGGAGACCGGGACCACGTTTGAGGAAAATTCCCTGATCAAGGCCAGGGCAGTGAAGGAGGTCCTCGCGGCAAAGGGCGCGGGCGATACCCTGGTTCTGGCCGACGACTCGGGCCTGGAAATCGACGCCCTGGATAAGGCGCCCGGGGTCCTGTCCGCCCGCTTCATGGGTCACGACACCTCCTATGACGTCAAGAATGCGGCCCTGCTTGAAAAACTCGAGGGCGTGCCCGAAGAGAAGCGGACGGCCCGCTTCGTCTGCGCCATTTCCTGCATCCTGCCTGACGGAACCGAATTCGTGAAGCGGGGAACCATGGAGGGAAAAATCGGTCACGAAATCGCCGGAGAAAACGGCTTCGGCTATGACCCCATCTTCATCCCGGACGGGTATACGGTAAGCTCTGCCGTGATTTCCCCGGACGAGAAGAACTTAATCAGCCACCGGGGCAAGGCCCTGAGAGCCATGTATCAGGAGCTTTCCGGGAAATTAAAAAAGGAATCATAATGCTGGTATTGATCGTATCCGACACCCACGGGAATCTCAGGAACCTGAAGGGCGTCATCAAAAAAGTACAGCCGGACCAGATTTTGCATCTCGGGGATGTGGAGCGGCAGGAGGCGGACATTGAGGCGATTGCTCCCTGCCCGGTCCGCTTCGTGCGTGGCAACTGCGACTTCTACAGTACTTCGCCGGATTTTCAGGTCATCGAGCTGGGGAAGCACTTCGTCTACATGTGCCACGGCCACCTCGTGCGGGTGGGCTACGACGAGAGTCAGCTTGCGGCTACGGCCAAAGCCTACGGCTGTGATACGGCCCTGTACGGCCACACCCATGTGCCCCAGAACACCCGCTATCAGGGCATCACGGTCGTGAACCCGGGCTCCATCACCCAGCCCCGCCAGGACGGGCGGCGGCCCACCTTCTGCGTCTGCGACGTGGACCCGGCGGGAGACCTCCATTTTACGGTGAATTACATCAAGCCCGACGGGAGCTTTGCTACATTTTGAACCAGGGATAGCAACCTGAAGCGCAGGAGCTTACTGAGTCAGGGCTCCCTCGACGGGGCAGATTCCGGCCGGGAGAATTCCTTTACACAGGCAAAAATCTGCTTGACACGGCATAGCCGGTGCAATATAATATCACTTGCGTTTCGCGAAAAGACCTATATTTTTTGCTCTTATGCGGGTGTAGTTCAATGGTAGAACACCAGCCTTCCAAGCTGGACACGTGGGTTCGATTCCCATCACCCGCTTTTCTCTTTCGACGGGCTTTATATTCGTCATGAATCCATGGGCCCGGCGGTGAGGGAATCTGAGTGTCTGTAGCTCAGCTGGATAGAGCAACGGCCTTCTAAGCCGTGGGTCGCAGGTTCGAATCCTGTCAGACACAGTTGAGTGATACTCATCAGGCATCCCTTTGATGCCGCGACAGGACCTCCTTCCCCTGTCAGACATGATGCAGCGCACTCAAGTATGGTGGGTATGGCGCAGTTGGCTAGCGCGCCAGATTGTGGCTCTGGAGGCCGTGGGTTCGAGTCCCACTACCCACCCTTTTTTCATGCAGAGACTTTTCTGCGTGGAAGCTATACTGTTGCGGAGCCCGGGTTCCCCGCGAAACGGAATTTTTCGCGACTTTCTCTTTGGGCCTTCGCCAAGCGGTAAGGCACAGGATTTTGATTCCTGCATTCGCCGGTTCGAATCCGGCAGGCCCAGTTCATCTTTTTGTTTATGGGGTATTAGCTCAGTTGGTAGAGCACCTGACTTTTAATCAGGTTGTCGGGGGTTCAAATCCCCCATGCCTCATTGTATAATTGTCGTCGGGAGTTTTGCTCCCGGCGATTTTTGTATATAAAGGAATATCGGATATGAAGAATGAGCAAACCCTGATCCAGCTTCTGGCCGCCAGCGGCTATGCGAAGAAGGAAAATGCAGACGGGAAAATCTGGAGTGAGATGGCTTCTGTCTGGGAGCACCCGGAAGACGGGGATGGGCCGGTGACGGACGCCGACATCGACGACTTTCTCGGCACCCTTGTGGGGATGCACCTCATAGAGAAAGTACCGGAAAAAGACCGGAAGCAGGGCATGGGAAACTATCAGGATGAAAGCGGCATTCCGTCTGGGGGCAATTCTTCAGCGGGAAACAGGAGCAAGGCCGGGAGCGGACTAGAAAGCATTCTGGTTCTTTCCATTCCGGAGGGAAGCTTCCCATCGGGCCGGATTACCGGTTCCTTCACGAATCCCGACCGGGGCCTGGCCTTTGAAGCGGATGACGGGAAGGCCACGAGGCTTGCCATTGAAAGCTACGACCTCCGCTTCAGGGAGATGTTCTCCTGGCTGGGCAGCCATCATGTCTACCTGACCCTGACCGGCCGGCAGAACCATGACCTCTATTTCGTCAGCGATATCCGGGCGGCAAAGTCCGAGGTCGTGGACGGAAACTACGGGGAAGTCGACGACAATTTCCTCTCCTGCACCATCGGGCACATTCTGACAAGCGAAAAAGAGGAGGCTGTGGAAAGCCTCCCCGAACCGGCCCCTTCGCTGAAGAGCGCCACAGATATAAGGAATTTCATGGGCTGTGCCGCCGGGACCCTCCCCTATACCATCCGCCAGTGGGCCTATTCCAATATCGCCCTCCTCGATACGGATGGGGTCAACGAACAGGAAAAGCAGCACGCAATGCGTGCACTCTCTCTGATGCTGAACGTCCACTGGAAGTCCTCCCGCTTCCAGCCCATCGATCCGGTGAAGGCCCGGAAGATTCTCGATGAAGAACTCTACGGCCTTGGCGAAGTGAAGCAGCGGGTCATTGAGACCATCATCCAGATCAACCGGACTCGGACCCTGCCCTCCTACGGCCTTCTGCTGGCCGGCCCCGCCGGAACCGGAAAGTCGAGGATTGCCTATGCCGTGGCGGAAATTCTGAAGATTCCCTACACGGTTTTTGATATGAGCACTGTCTCCGACCCGGAGGCCCTGACCGGTACCAGCCGCATCTACTCGAATGCCCGACCCGGCCGAATTATGGAGGCTTTCTCCCAGACCGGATCCTCCAATCTGGTTTTCATTATTAATGAATTGGACAAGGCGGACAGCGAAAGTTCGCGGGGCAGCTCGGCGGACACGCTTCTGACCCTTCTCGACAATCTCGGCTACACGGACAACTACATGGAGTGCCAGATCCCGACGAACGGGGTCTACCCGATTGCGACGGCAAACGATATAAATAATATTTCAAAGCCGCTTCTTTCGCGCTTTTCCGTCATCCGGATTCCCGACTATACCCCGGACGAGAAGGCCATCATCTTCCGAGACTTTTCCCTGCCCCGGGTCTTAAAGCGGATGGGCATGAGTTCGAAGGAATGCCTGGTCACCCCGGACGCGGTCCATGCCATTGTGGACCGCTACCGGAGCGAGACGGGCTGCCGGGACCTGGAACAGGCCGCCGAGCACATCGCAGGCAATGCCCTCTATCGGATTGAGACAGAGGGCATCTCCTCCGTCACCTACGATGCAGATACGGTCCGCCGGATGCTGGCCTGACCGGTCCGAATGATCCCCGGCTGGCCCAGATATACGGTCTTTTCCCCCATGGCTTCGATGAGTTCATTCCGGGGATGGAAGTGGTAGCGGGAGACCCGGATCTCCGAGGGCCAGAGGGAGATGATGGTTCCGTTCCGCAAGATCGCCTCATACAGGCTCCGGTGGTCTGCCGGGTAGCAGATGTCCGGCCCGCAGGGAAGGACGGCGATGGTCGTGCCGCCATTCTTCAGGCAGGTGGTCTGGGCATAGGAGGCGACGCCCCGGTCCATGCCGGCAATCAGGACCCGGCCCTTTTCTGCGCATTCGATTCCCATCTTTACGGCGCAGTTTTTCTGCCTTTCGGTAGGATCCAGGGCTCCGAGGACCGAGCGGGAATTCGTTGCTAGGTCCGGGGGCAGGGGAGCCCCCATGAGAAAGAGCATGGGCGGCTGGTGGCCCTCCGGCAGGTTCAGCAGAGGCCACTCGATGTCTCCGGGCAGGATGACCCGGATGCCCTTCCTGCGGCAGCGGTCGAAGACCCGCCGGGCTTCCGTAATTTCGGACTTCCGGTCCATGAGGTCCTCGGCATTTTTCTGGGATACATATTTGATTTTCGAGAGCTCCTCCACACTGCTGTGGTAGACGGTTTCCGCGCTTCCCAGGCTCTCAAGACAGAGGTTCGTCTTCATGCTGCCGATGCCCGAGCAGGACATGAGCCAGAGCAGAAATGTGATTTCCCTTTCTCTTTTGGATTCTTCTCTATCCATTCTTTTTTCTCCTTTTTGATTTTCCGATTATTCATGATACTAATATAAAGCGTCGGCTCTGCAGGCCCTTTTCGGACGTGCGGGAGCTTTTACTTATGCGGTGCTTCTATTATTCTTTCAGATGGCAATCAGCTTTGCATTGCTGATGTCCAGGTCCCGGACTGAGAGGACATATATGAGGTCCTTCTCCCGGATGTCGGCGGCCCCGGCCAGATCCGCGCTGGTCCTGGCCATGCGGATGAACTTGGCGGCGGTTCTCGCTGAGTAGCCCCGCTTGGCGCAGATTTCGTTCAGCAGCGACCGGCATTTCGAGTCCAGGTGACAGTAGCGCTCGATCTGCGAACTTGTCATTTCCGTATTTGTCTGTATTCCCTCCTCCCGGAAGCGGTGGGCCTGAATCTCCCTGGCCGCGCAGACCCGGTCCCGCATTTCGGCGCTGGAAAAGCCGGCCCGGTCGTTTTCACCGACAAGGGAGACGGGCTCCACCCGCTTTTGAATGTCAATCCGGTCCAGGATGGGGCCGGAAATTTTCTGCCGGTAGCGGGCAATTTCGTAATCCGAGCAGTGACAGCGCTCGTAGGGCGAATAGCCGCAGGGGCAGGGATTCATGGCTGCGACAAAGAGGAAGGAGGCCGGATAATCGTGGATGGCCCCGACCCGGCTTACGGTCACATGGCGGTTTTCCAGGGGCTGCCGCAGGGCCTCCAAAGTCCGCCGGGGAAATTCCGGCAGTTCATCGAGGAAGAGGACCCCGTTGTGGGCCAGGGTTACCTCCCCGGGCCGGGCGTCCGAACCGCCTCCAATTAAGGAAGACATGGAAGCGCTGTGGTGAGGGGCCCGGAAGGGGCGGCTTCGAATCAGGCCTTTCCCCGGGTCCAGATGGCCGGAGGCGGAATAGATTTTCGTCACCTCCAGGGATTCCTCTTCGGTGAGCGGTGGAAGTATTCCGGGGATTCGTTCAGCAATCATGGTCTTCCCGCAGCCGGGAGGACCTACGAGAATCAAATTGTGCCCGCCGGCGCAGGCCAGCAGGACAGCCCCCAGCAGGGACTTTTGTCCGATGACGTCGGAGAAATCCGGAACGCTCTCTGTGCCGGAAGCAGTATAGACCGATGAATCTCCGGAAGAAGGGTAGATCAGGGTCTTTCCGGAAGGATTTGCTGTGCCGGCTTTTCCGGAACTGCCGGATGCGGGAGCTCCGGGGTCGGCCTCGTCCGGCTTTTGGGACAGGGCGGAGGAGAGGAATTTCCCGGCAGAAATATTCGTCATGGGAAGGCGGCCGCAGAGGACATCGACGACATCGGCCAGGGTCCGGCAGGGATGGAGGCGCATCCCGGTCACAAGGCCCGCCTCTTCCGCATTTTCAAAGGGGATATAGAGATCCTTCATTCCGACTTCTTTTGCGGCGGCGGCCATGGCCAGCATTCCCTTGACCGGGCGCAGGCGGCCGTCGAGGGAAAGCTCTCCCAGGAAGGCGGCCCGGGGCGAAATCAGGCAGGGGACTTCCCCGGCCTCCACCAGCACGGCCAGGGCCATGGGCAGGTCGAAGTGGGAGCCCCGCTTTTTCATTTCGGAGGGCATGAGGGAAACGACGAGCTGGCCGGAGGGATAGCCGTAGCCAGAGCAGTTGATGGCGGCCCGGATGCGTTCGCCGGCCTCCCGGACGCAGACATCGGCCATGCCTATGATCTGAATCCGGTTCTTCCCCTTGAGGAGGACGGCTTCGACGTCCACGGGATAGGCATCGAGTCCTCCGAAGGCAAATGAGTGTATCAGTGCAGACATAGATGAATCGTCCTTTCGTACCAAAGGGCGGTGCTGTACTTTTGCGGGGTGGAAATATATCGGGGAATGTCGGCTCCAAAGAATAGGACTTGTGGAGGCAGGCGAATCCTGTCCATGAGGCGGACAGGCAGCAGATGGCCGGAAAGCAGCTTTCCGGATCGCCGGATATGTTTCAAATAGATTGCAAAAATATTAAGAAATGTTCGTGCTGTGATAATACTACAGGCGGAGCGGAAATGCAAGAAGAAATTTTTAATGGAATTATAGATGATTGCCCCGGACTTCCGTGAATAATGCCAGGGCCCGATCATGATTGCTAAAATCATGAAAGGTTGACAAAGGTCTTTTGCAGTTCTATTATACGAGAGAAAAACATATTTGGCAGATAGGTTTTATGAAGCGGGTACTGCCGAAAATGCAGACCGGACTTCTGAGGAGAAAGAAAATGACTGAAAAGAGTGAAGCAGCAGTGAAAAAGACTTCGGACAGCAGGGTTCTGGACATCGCCCTGACCGCCGTATTTGCGGCCCTTACATTTGTAGCCACCTATTTCATCAAGGTGCCGATCCCGGCCACGTCCGGCTACGTACATCCCGGGGACGCCATCGTCATCCTCTGCGGCATTTTCCTGGGCAAAAAGAAGGGCTTCCTGGCCGCCGGCATCGGCTCCTGCCTGGCGGACCTTCTGGGCGGCTACATGATCTATGTGGCGCCTACCTTCGTAATCAAGGCCTTCGTCGCCTTCTTCGCCGCAATGATTTTTGAATATACCGTGAAGCTTCTGAAGAAGTCCGGAAAGAAGTCCTTCGTTCCGGCGGCCATTCTTGCTGGCCTTGCGGACATCATTCTCGTTCCCCTCGGCTATTTCGCCTTCGAGACGGTCATCTACGGTTTCGCGGCTGCAGCTGCAGGGATGCTGCCGAACCTGGGCCAGGCGGCCTTCGGCCTTGTCGTCGCCGCCCTCCTGTATCCCCTCATCAATCGGGCTCTTGCAGGACTCCGCAACTGATGATACATTAGAATCACGTGACCGGGCGGTGAGGGGCCTCCTTCACCGCCTATTTTTTTATGACTAATATAAACCCCCGCAGCCGCGTGGCCCTGCAGGTATGGCGGACATTTGCATTGAAACGGTGCTGCAGGTCCAAAGTTTGTCGGGTATTGGCGGACATTTGCAGCAAACAGGCCTATAGGCCCAAAGACTTGTTGGTTCCTGGCGGACATTTGCATCAAGCTGGCCTATAGGCCCAAAGGCTTGCCGGGTATTGGCGGACATTTGCAGCAAACAGGCCTATAGGCCCAAAGGCTTGTTGACTTTTGGCGGACTTTTGTAACGAAATTCGAAGACAGGAAAATTGCATGAAGACAGCAGAACTTGGCTACGCCAGCGTGGATCTGGACAGGAAGAAGCGGACCGGGGTCCCGGAGGTCATCTACGGGGCCGGGAAGAATGCAGAGGAGATTATCGGTATTGCATCAACCCTCCGGGAGGCCGGCCAGGAGCCGGTCCTGGTGACAAGAATTGATGAGGACAAGGCCGAGGCCTGTGCCGAGGCCTTCGGAGAAGACTTCATATACCATAAGAATGCGCAGATCGGCGTTCTCGGGAAGATTCCTGCAGCGGACGGCGTTGGGAAGATTGTGGTCCTGACCGGGGGTACCAGTGACATCCCCGTGGCGGAAGAGGCAGCTCTGACGGCGGAAACCATGGGAAATGAAGTCATCCGCCATTACGACGTCGGGGTGGCCGGCCTGCACCGGCTGCTGGCCCACGAGGACGATATCGCATCCGCCACAGTCATCATCGCGGTCGCCGGGATGGAGGGGGCGCTCGCGTCCGTCGTTGCCGGGCTCGCGCCCTGCCCCGTCATCGCCGTGCCCACCTCAGTCGGCTACGGGGCCTCCTTCGGGGGGCTTAGCGCTCTTCTTTCCATGCTGAATTCCTGCGCCTCAGGAGTTTCCGTTGTCAATATAGACAACGGCTTCGGCGCAGGCTTTCAGGCTTCTCTCATCAACCATGTCGGTGTGAAGCGCTGATGCCGGGTTTTCATGTGATTTGCCTTTGCCTGAAAGCCGCGTGTATGAAGAATTCCCCCTGGGATTGCGTTATACAAATATTAAGGAGCATGCCATGTCAAAAATATTATTTCTCGACCTCGGGAACGGCGTATCCGGCGACATGTTTGCCGGGGCCTTGTACAGCCTTCTTGATTCAGAGGAGCAGGAAGAATTCCACCGCCTTGTGGACGGGGCGGGTCTCCCCGGCGTGCGGATTGTTCCGGAAGCAGTGACAAAAAGCGGCATTGCTGCTACGAAAATGTGTGTCCTCATTGACGGGGAGGAAGAGCAGGCGGCTGATACAGAAGGCGTGAGCGGAGAAGCAGTGTCAGCAGGAGATAGGGCAGGCGAAGGCCGTGCAGCAGCGCCTCACAGAGAGACAGAGGCCGCCTATACCAGTCCGACCTCTTCAGATGACGGCCATCCCCATCATCACGGCCACAGCCTGGCGGATATAGAAAGCACTATCGACGGCCTTTCCCTGAATGAAGATATCCGGCAGACTATGAAGGCAATCTATGCTTCAATTGCCGCAGCCGAGAGCAAGGTTCACGGAAAGCCCGTGACGGACATCCACTTTCACGAGGTGGGCACCCGGGATGCGATTGCGGATATCATGAATGCGGCAGTGCTGATGAAACTGCTTTCTCCCGATGAGGTCTGGGCGACTTCCATCAATGTGGGAAACGGCAGTGTCCATTGTGCCCACGGGGTTCTGCCCGTGCCGGCGCCGGCCACCGCAGAACTCCTGAGGGGGCTTCCGTTTCGGCGGACGGAAGAAGAAAATCCGGTCGGAGAACTGACCACCCCTACGGGAGCTGCCCTTGTGAAATACTTCGTCACAGCTTTCGGTCCCGGGCCGGAAACGACCATGCTGGCTTCGGGCTACGGGGCCGGGACGAAGGAACTCCCCGGACAGGCCAATGCCCTTCATGCCATGCTGGGAGAGACATCCGGAAGAATGGATGGGCCTGCAGGAACAGGCAGTGGTGCCGGCAATATAGATGCAGCCAATGATTCAAAAACAGGTACGGCAGCAGGCGATGCGGACAATACCTCATCGACCATCTGCGAGCTGGTCTTCAATGTCGACGATATGACCGGCGAGGACCTGTCTTTCGCCATGGATTGTCTGCGGGACGGTGGTGCAACCGAGGCCTATTTCACCCCGATTTTCATGAAAAAAGGAAGACCCGGCTACCAGGTCACAGTACTCAGCCCGGTGGACGCAAGGGAAGATATTATTCATCTGATTTTCCTTCATACGACGACGGTAGGCCTGCGGGAGTATGAAACCCGCCGGGCGGTTCTGACCCGCCACTACGAGAAGCGGCATACCAGCTACGGGGATGTGACGGTCAAAGTAAGCGAGGGCTACGGGGTCCGTAAAGAAAAGCCGGAGTACGAGGACCTGGCCACCCTGGCGGCCGAGCACGACATGGGCATCCGGGAGCTCAGAGAGGCACTGAAGAAGGAACTCTGAAAAGGACTGCAGAAACACGAAAGCAGATAGGTACGCAATGCGTACAGCCACTGCTTTGGCTGTTTCCCCCGTTTGACAGTACAGTAAAAAAGCGGCGAACACGCATTGCGTGCTCGCCGCTTTCACTGTAACGAATAGGCATTATTCTCTCCGTACCGCTTTCCGAATCCTCGCCAGCCGCTTGCGGCGGGAGGCCCGGGAATCCATGACGAAGTCTTTCCAGATGACCGGGTCGAAGAAGAGGACGATGGGGTAGAGCTCGAGACGGCCGGCCAGCATGTCCACGATCAGGACGAACTTGGACAGGGTCGTAAGCTCTCCGAAGTTTTCCATGGGGCCGACTTCGTTCAGGCCGGGGCCGATATTGTTCATGGCGGAGGCGACGGCGGTGAAGTTGGTCGTGAAGTCTCTTCCTTCAATGGAAACGAGAAGGACGGAAATCGAGAATATTAGAATAAAGGTTGAAATATAGACGTTGACCGCCCGGACCGTGTCTTTTTCAATGGGCTCTCCGTCCATCTTCACCTGCTTAACGCTCTTGGGGTGAATGTAGGAGTCGACTTCCCGGAGGAAGGACTTCATGACGATGCAGATGCGGCTGACCTTGATGCCGCCGCCGGTGGAACCCGCGCAGGCCCCGATGAACATGAGCGAAACCAGAACCGACTTGGAAAGGGCCGGCCAGAGGTTGAAGTCCGTCGTCGCATAGCCGGTGGTCGTAATGATGGAGCCTACCTGGAAGGCTGCCTTGGTCAGGGTCATGCTGAGACTGCCGTAGAGGTGGTAGGTGTTGATGCAGATGATGGCAATCGCAGCCCCGATGATTCCGAAGTAGGTCCGGACCTCCTCGCTCTTGAAGGCTTTTTTCACGTCGCCCGCAAAGAGGAAGTAGTAGGTGTTGAAGTTGACCCCGAAGAGGATCATGAAAATCGTGATGACCCACTGCTGGAAGACCGTGTAGTCGGCGCAGCCGGAATTTCGAATGGCAAAGCCGCCGGTGCCGGCCGTTCCGAAGGTGATGC
The DNA here is from genome assembly GCA_900316075.1 of uncultured Lachnospiraceae bacterium. GTDB lineage: Bacteria > Bacillota > Clostridia > Lachnospirales > Lachnospiraceae > RUG306. The sequence goes on from ONBT01000022.1 coordinate 20,776, forward strand.
AGAGGTTGTCGAAAACCGGCATTTTCCCGATGGCCAGAATGATGAATTCCGCCACGGTCATGAAGATATAGATGAGGTAGAGGGTCATGGCCGTCTGCTTCAGATGGGGCATGAGCTTGCCGACGGAAGGGCCGGGGGACTCGGCCTTCATGAGGTTGATATTGGAACCGCCGGAAAGGGGGACGATGGCCAGGACGAAGACGAGAACACCCATGCCGCCGACCCAGTGGGTGAAGGAGCGCCAGAGGAGGGAGGCGTGGGACAATGCCTCGACGTCGGACAGGATGGAAGCTCCGGTCGTGGTGAAGCCGGATACCGTCTCAAACAGGGCATTGGGATAATAAGGAATCTCTCCGGTGATGACGTAGGGGAGGGCTCCGATACAGGACATGCCGCTCCAGGCCAAAGCCACGGCCAGACAGCCTTCCTTCAGATAGAAGATATGGTCCTCGGGCTTGAGGCTTTTGAGGACGGCCCCAATCAGGAAAGAGATGGCGGCCACGAAGATATAGGCCAGGCCCTCGCTTTCCCCGTATATGAGCCCGCACAGGGCGGGAAGCAGCATGAGACCGGCTTCCGCCCGGCAGACAATGCCCAGTGTGTAGAGAATGATTCTGCGGTTCATTTCTTGGAATGCTTCAGCTGAATATATGTAGGACGATAATAATGCGGGATGAAAGAAAGGAGCCTGGTCCGTCCGTCCCGGTTTACATTAGTCATTTGAGAAGGATATCCGAGATATCCCGGTAGCCGAAATTCGTCGTCACGATCATGACGGTGTCGCCCACCTCAAGGGTGTCGGAGCCGCCGGGGAAGATCAGGTTTCCGTTCCGGTTCACGCAGGCAATCAGGACGTCCTCCTCGAGAGGCAGGTCCTTCAGGGGAATGCCTGTGACATCGGATTTCGTCCGAATCAAGAACTCGATGGCCTCGGCCTTCTGGTCGTACATGTGGTAGAGGGTCTCGATGTTCGAATCGAGGGAGGCCCGCTTGGCGCGCGCGTAGGCGATGATGGCTTCCGACGTGATATAGCGGGGGTAGATGACGCTGCCTAAGTCCAGGGAATCTATGACATCCCGGAAGGAGAAGCGGTTGATCTTCGTGACAATCTTTGCGTCGGAAACGCTCTTGGCGTGGAGGGTCAGGAGAATATTCTCCTCGTCGATGCCGGTCATGGGAACGAAGGAGTCGACGGATTCGATGCCCTCTTCCTTCAGAAGCTCCTCATCCGTGCCGTCTCCGTTGATGATGATGCAGTTGTCGAGGAGCATGGCCAGTTCCTCGCACCGCTTGGGGTCCCGCTCGATCAGGGTGACCCGGATGCCGTTTCGGATCAGTTCGTTCGCGAGATAGTAGGCCGACTCGGAGCCTCCGACAATCAGGCAGTCCTCAATGGGGTGAAAGTCCAGCCCTAAGAGTTTTAAGCGTTTCCGGTTGCCCCGGCGGGGGGCCACAAAGGAGACCACGTCCCCTTCCCGGAAGACGAAGTCACCGGTGGCGATATGGATTTCATCGTCCCGCTCGATGGCGGCGAACTGGACGGCGTTCTTGTACTTGGCCGAGAACTCGCTGATGGACTTTCCCTCGAGCACGTTTCCGTGACTGACCTTGAACTTGACGATTTCGGCCTGCCCGTGGGCGAAGGTATTGACCTCGAGAGCGGAAGGCAGGGAGAGGATGTGATTCGTCATCCGGGCCGTCTCGTACTCGGGGTTGATGATCATGGTAAGGCCCAGCTTCTCCCTGAGGTAGTTGATTTCCCGGCTGTAGTCGGGGTCCCGGACCCGGGCAATTGTGGAGCATCCCTTGATCTTGCTGGCTACCGTGCAGCAGAGGAGGTTTAATTCATCAGACTCCGTAACAGCAATGAAGAGGTCAGTATTCTCGATACCGGCCTCTCTCAATACACCGTAGGAGGCCCCGTTGCCGTGGTAGCCTATGATGTCATATGTATTTGTCAGTTCATTGATGATGTCGGCGTTCTTGTCGACGATGGTGATTTCATTGCCCTCGCGGGAGAGCTGGTCCACCAGCGTGATGCCGACCTTGCCGCAGCCCACGATCATGACGTTCAGGGGCTTGGCTTCCATATCGTATTTCTTACTGAACATGATTCCTCTGTGCCTTTTTCAGGCAGAGAATAATGTAAACCGCCGGGAAAACTTTCTCCGGCAGAATGCAGCACGCAATGCGTATAGACTTATTTCGTGCCGAAAATCCGGTCGCCGGCGTCGCCGAGGCCGGGGCAGATGTAGGCATCCTTATTGAGCTCCCGGTCGAGATGGCCGACGTAGATCTGGATGTCGGGATGGGTCTCGTGCAGCTTCTTCAGGCCCTCGGGGGCGGCGATAATGCACATGAACTTGATCTTCTTCCCGCCGTGCTGCTTGATCATCTCGATGGCGTCGCAGGCAGATCCGCCCGTAGCCAGCATGGGGTCAACGACCACGATGGTCCGCTGTTCAATCGGGGAAGGCAGCTTGCAGTAGTATTCGTGGGGCTCGTGGGTCTCCGGGTCGCGGTAGAGGCCGATGTGGCCGACCTTGGCCGTGGGCACCAGGGAAAGGATGCCGTCGACCATGCCGAGACCTGCGCGGAGGACGGGCACGATGGCCATCTTCTTGCCGGAGATGACGGAGCTCATGGTGTTTTCAATGGGGGTCTCCACGGGGATTTCCTCTGTGGGCAGGTCCCGAAGAGCTTCATACCCCTCGAGCATGGCAATTTCGGAAACCAGGGTCCGGAACTCGTTCGTGCCCGTGGACTTGTCCCGCAGGCGGGTAATCTTGTGCTGAATCAGGGGATGCTCGAAAATGACGACATTCGTCATGTCCATGTCACCAAGGGCCTCGATATTATTTTTCATGACTAATATAAACCTCCAAACAGGGCGGCAGGCTTTCTCCTTCCTGCCCGAATCCTAAAGCTAACCGAACGTATTATAGGAGGTGGCGGACCCAAAGTCAACCGGGCGGGGGCTTTACGATTTTCTGAAAAAATTTATAATAACAAATAATTGTGCCTGCGAAACCTATGGAGGATTTCCCAGTGAACCGGATTTATTACTTTGATTACAGTGCACTCATTGTCGAACTGGTCATATTGGCATTCATCCTGATCCGCCGCATGTATCGGGGACGGACGAACCGCTATTATTTCTTCCTGACTCTCATCGCCCTTTGTACGACGGTGACGGATATTTTCCGGTCTGTACCCATTCCGGCCCTGCAGCCGGTGGATTGGGAACCGGAGTTTCGCGCTTTCGTCACTTATATTTTCCATATTCTTCGCATAATAACTCCCATGCTTCTGGTTGCCATGGTGGGCAATATGACCGGCGTCTGGGCGAGGATGAAGAGAAGTAAGGCCTTTATGACCGCTTTTCATCTGCCGGCAGTTATCTATCTGGTTGTTCTTTTCTCCAATATAGTGAACCGCAGGGTCTTTTTCTATATGAAGGACGGGGATACAGAGATTGGCTATGGCCGCGGACCTCTGATGACTGTCCTCTATGTCATTGCCTTCTATTATCTCGTCTTTACGATACTGGTGATTTTCTCCTGCCGCCGGAGGCTGACGAGAGAAAAGCACCTCGCCCTCCTTTCCTTTTACGGGATTGTGGGGGTCGGCCTTGTCATAGAGGCGTTGAAACCGGAGTATCTCACCCAGATGTTTTCCATGTCCATGGCCCTGCTGGTTCTGGCCTTCTTTGTCTTCCGGCCCGACCAGACCTATGACGCGGATACGGGCGCCCGGTCCTACGAGACCTTCATCGAGGATGTGAACAATAATGTCTACAGCGGCATTCCGACGAATGTCGTCTTCGGCCGCCTGTCCGACAGCGAAGCCATCCGGTCCATGGTCGGAACAGCCACTTATCGGAAGATTATCCGGCAGATTTTTTCCACGATTGAATCCCATATCAAGGAAGGCCGGTCCCTGCACGAGTATACGGTCGAGCCCTATTATCTCCGGAACGGGCTTTATGCCGGCATTGTCAGCGGCCCCTATGACCGGGAGGTTCTGAGGCAGCGCATGAATGAGCTGGTGACCAAGGCCTGGAAGGGTTTCTATGTGGACGGCATGCTCCTGCAGATGGACTTTCACATGTGCGGGGTTGAAGTGCCCAAGGACTTTCCGGACGCAGAGAGGCTCATCGCCTTTGCGGACACCTATGATTATTATCTGACGGAAAACAGCTTCAAGTATTACGACGAGCTTTCTATGGAGCGAAACTTCGTCATCCGGGCCCAGATCGACCGCATCATCACGAAGGGACTTACCGGGAACAATTTCCGCATGTATTATCAGCCCATCTGGTCGGTGAAGGAGAAGAGGTTCCGGTCCGCAGAGGCCCTGATCCGCCTGCACGACGACGAGCTGGGCTTCATTCCGCCCGACGTCTTCATCAAGGCGGCCGAGAAGAACGGGACCATCATCAAGATCGGCGACTTCGTCATCAATGACGTCATGCGCTTCATTCATGACAACAAACCGGAGACCATGGGAGTCGACTTCATCGAAGTCAATCTCTCCATCCTACAGTGCCTGCAGGGAGACCTGGCGGAGCGCATCAATGATGCCTTCAAAAAGTACGACATCAAGGCCGGCCAGGTGAATTTCGAAATCACGGAGACCGCCACGGAATACGCCTACGATGCGGTCATCTCCACGATGAAGGAAATCTCGAATATGGGCAGCGGCTTCTCTCTGGACGACTATGGTTCAGGCTACTCGAACCTGCAGCGGCTCATGAGCTTCCCCTATATGATCATCAAGATTGACAAGAGCCTTGTCGACCAGATCACAGTGCCGAAGAAGCGGAAGATGATTGAAAACACCGTGAACTTCATCCGGACCACCGGGGCGAAGGTCGTCGTCGAAGGCGTGGAGACGGAAGAGCAGGCGCAGATTTTCATCGACATGGGCGTCGACTATATCCAGGGCTACTACTATGCCCGCCCCATGCCGGAGGAGGAGTATTTGGAATTTCTTCGCAAGAATAATATCTGAAAAAAATAAAAAAATTATAAAAAATTCGAATAGCATTTTGGACTCCCAGCGTATATAATAGGTCGCGAAATTTAAGCACACGGAGGTATACCATGAATCAAGAACCCATACGCGACGCGCGAAAACTCGGCACGCCGAAGATGCTGATCCTTGGCCTGCAGCACATGTTTGCCATGTTCGGCGCCACAATCTTAGTTCCCATATTGGTGAATAATTACTTCGAAGGAGAAGGACTTTCCATCCAGGTCACATTGTTTTGTGCCGGAGCCGGAACCCTTCTCTTTCATTTTATTACGAAGCGAAAGGTCCCTGCCTTCCTCGGTTCTTCCTTCGCCTTCCTCGGGGGCTTCGCGACCGTCGCTTCCCTTGATACGGGCATCTACAAGGATATGACCATGGGAGAGAAGCTTCCCTATGCCTGCGGCGGCATCGTCGTGGCCGGCCTCATGTACCTGGTCCTGGCCCTGATCATCAAGCTGGTGGGCGTCCGCCGGGTCATGCGTTTCCTGCCACCCGTCGTCACCGGCCCCATCATCATCTGCATCGGCCTTTCCCTGGCGCCTTCCGCAGTGAACAATGCTTCTACGAACTGGCTCCTGGCCCTGATTGCCTTCGCGGTCATCGTCATCTTCAATATCTGGGGCAAGGGCATGTTCAAGATCATCCCCATCCTGATGGGTGTCGTGATTTCCTATGTTTTCGCCCTGATCTTCAATGCGGCCGGCATGACGAACGCCGACGGCAGCGCCATCCTGAATTTCGCTGAAGTCGCCAGTGCGAAATATGTGGCGATTCAGCCTTTCCAGCTGTGCAAGTTCGACCTGACGGCCATCCTCGTCATGGCTCCGATTTCCCTGGCTACCATGATGGAGCATATCGGAGATATCAGTGCTATTTCCGCCACGACCGGGAACAATTTCATCGAGGACCCGGGCCTGCACCGGACTCTGATCGGCGACGGCCTGGCAACGGCCATGGCCGGAGCTATCGGCGGTCCTGCCAATACGACATATGGCGAGAACACGGGCGTCCTTGAGCTCTCCAAGGTCTATGACCCCCGGGTCATCCGGATTGCGGCAGTATATGCCATCATCCTTTCCTTTTCGCCCAAGTTCGCCGAAGTCATCGGTTCCCTGCCTTCGTCCATCATCGGCGGCGTTTCCTTCATCCTCTACGGTATGATTTCCGCCATCGGTGTCCGGAATGTCGTTGAAAACCACGTCGACTTCACGAAGTCGAGAAACCTCATCATCGCGGCGGTCATCCTGGTCAGTGGCCTCGGCTTCTCCAACGGCCTGACCTTCACCATTGGCGGTGCCTCCATTACCCTGACCTCCCTGGCCATCGCAGCCATTCTCGGAATTGTCCTGAATGCCATCCTGCCCGGCAAGGATTACGAGGGAACATCTGCAAAGCAGCAGACCGAGTGAATGTATATGGAAAAATAAAAGAGGGGCGCACACGCGTTGCGTGTGCGCCCCTCTAATAATATTTGTCAGGCGTAAGTATCGATTCGCCGACTGGTCTTCTTGGAAAGTGCCTGCAGCTCCTTCATGTAGTCGGAGTCACTTCCGAAGAGGGACTTGAAATTCTTGATATCGATATTGTCGACGGCCGAATCGGAGAGAGTCATGTAGCCGTTCTTGTCAACGGTGATGCCGTAGCCCTCCAGCTGGTCCGAGTAGGAATCCGTCAGGTCCTTGAGCTGCTTTGTGGCATTTTTGATGGTGCGGTCGCTCGAAGACGCCGTGCCGGAATCGATTGTGAAATTGTAGGCTCCGGTGAAGGCCTTGAGGGTGGAATAGAAGCGGCCCTTGGTGACCTCTTCGCTGTTTTTCTCATCGTCGTCATAATCCCAGTCGGCCAGGGACTGGATTCCCTTCCGCAGGGCGGTCTGGTCGGCCTGCTGCAGGGTCGTGGACTTGGTATCCGTCCGCTTGTTCTTGTAGGCATAGGATCGGTTCCCGTTGTAGAGGTTCCGTAGATAGGTTGTGGTTTTGACGGTGAATGTACTCATGTATTTACCTTCTGCTGCCGGTCTTCGGTCGTGGAAAATCCTATAATTGATAAATCGGCAGATGCCGACAGGGATTCTTCTACAATAGCTTTATCGGCTGCCACTGCAAAAATGATTAGGGCTTAGTGTTTGTACTTTGGCCTTCTTTTCATTATAATGGAGTCGCTGTCTGGTCCGACGGGTTTATGGGAGCGGGCTGCCCAGTGAAAAATAATCCAAAATAGTTGTTTTACATTATTCATAGAGAAAGGGAAAATGCATGGCACCTGAAACGAAACGTGAGACGGTCATCGTCCTCGACTTCGGCGGCCAATATAAGCAGCTGATCGCCCGCCGGGTGCGCGAATGCCACGTCTACTGCGAGATTCACCCCCACACGATGCCTCTCTCCGAGATCCTTGCCATGAAGCCAATGGGCATCATCCTGACCGGCGGGCCCAACAGCGTCTATGCGGCGGATTCGCCCACGTACGGGAAGGAACTCTTCGAGGCCGGCATTCCTGTTCTTGGCATCTGCTACGGGTCCCAGCTCATGGCCTATCGTCTGGGCGGGGAGGTCAAGACCGCCCCGGTTTCCGAATACGGACACACGGACGTCACGATTGATGCCAAGGACAGCGCCCTGTTTTCCGACGTGGAAACAGCTGCCGATGGGACGACCCGCTGCTGGATGAGCCACACGGACTATATCGCGTCGGTTCCCGAGGGCTTCCGGATCACCGCCCACACACCTGCCTGCCCTGTCGCCGCGATGGAAAATGCAGAGAAGAAGCTCTATGCGGTTCAGTTCCATCCCGAGGTCATGCATACGGTCGAGGGCACGAAGATGCTCAGGCATTTCGTCCTCGATGTCTGCGGCTGCAGCGGGGATTGGCAGATGAAGTCCTTCGCCGAGGAAACCATTGCGGCCCTTCGGGAAAAAATCGGTTCCGACCGGGTTCTCCTGGGTCTCTCCGGCGGCGTTGATTCGACGGTCACGGCCGTCCTTCTTTCCCGCGCCATCGGCAAGCAGCTGACCTGCGTCTTTGTTGACCACGGCCTCCTGCGGAAAAATGAAGGAGATGAGGTCGAGGCGGTTTTCGGGCCCAACGGGCAGTTCGGGAATCTGAATTTCATCCGGGTCAATGCCGGTGAGGAATATTTCGCCATGCTGAAAGGCGTGGAAGAGCCCGAGAAGAAGCGGAAACTGATCGGCGAGAAGTTTGTCGAGATCTTCGGAAATGAAGCCCGGAAGCTGGCCGGCACCGGTGGCTTCCGCTATATGGCTCAGGGGACCATCTACCCCGACGTTGTCGAATCCGGCATGGGGGCAGCAGGAGCTGTCATCAAGTCCCACCACAATGTCGGCGGTCTGCCCCATGACCTGGTTGTGGAACTTGGCTTTGACGAGAAGCCGATTGAGCCCCTGCGCTCCCTCTTCAAGGATGAGGTGCGCAAGGTCGGTCTGGAGCTCGGCATCCCTGAAAAATTAGTCTTCCGTCAGCCTTTCCCCGGACCCGGCCTCGGCATCCGGGTCGTCGGCGAGGTGACTCCGGAAAAGGTCCATATTGTCCAGGAGGCCGATGCCATCTACCGGGAGGAGCTGGAGAAGGCCGGCATCGATATGGGAAAGGGCCAGTTCTTCGCCGCCCTTTCCAATATGCGGTCCGTCGGCGTCATGGGCGACCACCGGACCTACGACTACGCCGTCGTCCTCCGCGGCGTCATCACCAGTGACTTCATGACGGCGGAAGCCGCCGAGATTCCCTGGAGCGTGCTCCAGACCTGCATGAACCGGATCATCAATGAGGTCCGCGGCGTCAACAGAGTCCTATATGACCTTTCCAGTAAGCCGCCGGGAACGATAGAGCTGGAGTAGCAGATAAACTACGGGAGCCCGCATAAATAGCGGACTCCCGTTTTTTACGTCTACATTTCGTCTATTAAAATCAGTGCTTTTATTTTTTCAATTCTTATTACAACTGATTTTAATCTCTTCTTTTAAATCTAAGTCATACATCTTTAAGTCAGATGATAATGTCTTTTCGAATAAACCTAACTTCCCGATTACATTTTCTGTCTACAGTTCGAAAATGTAATCTTTGATTCTAAAGAAGTTGCGTAGAACCTTGAAAATTCGCATATTTCCCTTG
>ONBT01000048.1 GCA_900316075.1 uncultured Lachnospiraceae bacterium
TAGGCAGGGCAGTTCTGCAGAAGGTCATAATTTGTGCCCTTCCCGATTACTTCTCCCCCATCGATGACCAGGATCTGATCTGCAGAAAGAATCGTACTGATCCGCTGGGCCACCATGATGATAGCTGCCCCATTTGCTTCTTTCTTCAGATTCTCTCGAAGTTTTTTGTCTGTCTTCATGTCAAGTGCCGAGAAGCTGTCGTCAAAGAGGTAAATCTCCGGTTTTTTCATGACGGCCCGGGCAATCGCCAGACGCTGCCGCTGACCGCCGGAAAGGTTCGTCCCGCCCTGGGAAATATGCTCATGGAACCTGTCCGCTTTCTTCTCAATGAATTCGTCAGCGCAGGCAATTTCCGCTGCCCGCTTCCAGTCCGCTTCCTGACCGGATTCATTTCCGAAGTTCAGGTTGGAGGCGATATCGCCGGTAAAGAGGACATTTTTCTGAGGGACATAGCCGATCCGCTCCCGCAGATCCTGCAGACGCCACTTGCGCACATCCACCCCGTCCACCAGGATATGGCCGGCAGTCACGTCATATAGCCTCGGGATCAACTTGATCACACTGCTCTTCCCGCAGCCTGTACGTCCGATAACAGCCGTCGTCTGTCCCGGTCCGGTCCGGAAGGATATGTTCTGAAGCACAGGTTCTTCTGCTCCCGGAGCGGCCTGATTTCATCATTACTTTTGTATAGGCCTGATTCTCTTCCCGGAAGCGGTCCATCTCTGTCTGCTGCCGGTTGAAGGCCCGGATGACACGCACGCCTTCCAGCGTCTCCAGGAAGAGGCTGTTCATCCGGTCCATCTTTTTTCGCATGGAAACAGAATACCGGGCAGCCGCCAGAATAATGACCGCCGCACTGATGAGCAGCACCGGTATTGCCACACTGAGCACCGAGCTGACCTTGCCGCCGGTCGCTGCAGAAAGCACCATGCCCGCGACCGCCATCAGCGGCGCCATCGCGCCCATGCGGAGAAGCAGAGTCAGAAAAGACTGAACATTGGTGACATCCGATGTGCTCCGGGCGACCAGGGAAGCCGTCCCGAACCGGTCCATGTCCGCAGCGGACAGATCCTGCACCTTGTGAAAGATTTCCTTCCGAAGGCCTGCGGCAAAACCCGTGGAGATCTTTGCCGACAGGGCTGTGGTGATCACATTGGCCACGCAGGTGACTGCCGCCATGACCGCCATGATGATGGCAATCAGAATAATATAGCTTCTGCTCTCTTCTGCAATTCCCCTGTCAATCATAGAGGCCAGCAGCGTCGGCAGCATCATTTCCGTAACGGATCCGACCAGCATCAGGACAAGGAGGCCGGCCAGATACTTTTTATTGATCTTTACGCGCGAAAGAAGTGTTCTCATAGCTCATTCCTCATTTAATCTGACCTTCTGGCTGTTGACACCATTTGTTCACTGTGATATGTTTGTATCACTTGAAACGAATATACTCTCAAGTGATACATTCGTCAACGGATTTGCCCGAAGTGATACAAAAGCCAGTTTTTTTCTCATGAGAGACGGAGAAGATTCATGAACAGAAGAGAAATGCTTACATTGCAACTCAGAGAGGATATCGGAAGCGCGATCCTCGATCTGATGCGGGAGAAACCGCTCGACAAGATCACCGTCGATGAATTTTCGGAACGGGCCAATGTCGGCCGAGCCACTTTCTACCGCCAGTTCGGTTCAAAGGAAGAGGCCATCTCCTACAAGCTGAACCGGGAATGGGCGCATTTTGCTGAAAAAAGAGGGTTCACCTTTGAAGGGACACCGCCGAAGGAATTCTCAAAAGCCTTTTTCGAATTCATCTATTCCATCAGGGAGACAAACGCCCTTCTGATTGAAAATGGCTGTGAGCACTGCATCGCCGACGCCATGCGCATGGCCTTTGAAAACATCAACGAAAAGACAAATACAAAGGAATATTACCATGACCACTTCCGGGCCTACGGACTTCTGGGCCTGGTCGAAGGCTGGATTGAAGCGGACTACGACCTGACGGTTGATGAGATGGCGGACCTGGCTGTCGATTTTTTTTACAAAGTCTGAGAGGAGGACATTCATGAAAATCCGCAAGCTTCTTTTTAACCGCACCACCATGATGCTCGTCACAATCCTTGGGGAAGGCCTTCTGATCTATGCCCTCCTCCACTGGCTCGGCGGCGTTGCCGGCTGGATTGCAGGAGTTCTCCGCCTGATTGGCATCCTGATCGTTCTGAATATCGTCCGCACCAGCCGCCACCTGGCGGCCGACCTGATGTGGATCTTTCTCATTCTTCTTTTTCCTGTCTTCGGAACAGGCTTTTACCTTTTCCTCGGGGCGAATATTCTGACCAGCAAATCGATCTGGCGCTTCTGGGGCGCGGAAAAAGGCAGCAAAAGAATATTATCATGAAGCAGATGACGAGGAATTGATCCGCCGGGCCTGTGAAGATTTCCCGGCCGCGAGCGGACAGATCCATTACCTTACCGGCCACGCCGGATTCCCTGTTTATGAGAATAATGAAAACGGCTTCGACTACTACCCCCTGGGGGATGACGGCTTCCCCGTGATTCTGGAAGAATTGAAGAAGGCACAGAAGTTCATCTTTCTCGAGTACTTCATCATCGCCCGCGGGCAGATGTGGGACCGGATGCATGAAATGCTGAAACAGAAGGCCGCGGAAGGGCTCGACGTGCGCGTCCTCTATGACGACATGGGCAGCTTCTCCACCCTTCCCATGTCCTACGCGAAAACCCTGCAGGCGGAAGGCATCCGCTGCATTCCTTTCAATCGCATCTCCCCGGTCCTCGGCGCCATCATGAACCACCGCGACCACCGGAAAATCCTGGTCATCGACGGAAAGACCGCCTTCTCCGGCGGCATCAACCTGGCCGACGAATACATCAATGCGATCGTCCGCTTCGGCCACTGGAAGGATAATGTAATACGCGTACGCGGAGCAGCCGTCTGGTCTTACACGGTCATGTTTCTCACGAACTGGCAGGCCCTCTCGAATGAGGAAGAGGACTTCACGCAGTTTAAAGTCCTGCCGGAAGAGCCAGTTTCCTCAGCTGCTGCGGAAAATCCTGTCTCCTCAGCTGTTTCGGAAAATCCTGTCTCCTCAGCTCTTGCGGAAAGCAAAAAGGCTTCCGGAGAAAATCCGGAAGCCCGGGACGGCTATATCATTCCCTATTCCGACATGCCTCTGGATGAGGACCATGTCGGGCAGGATGTCTATATGAATATCCTGAATGAGGCAAAGGACTACTGCTACATTATGACCCCCTACCTCATCCTGGACAACGAGTTCGTAAATGCCCTGGGGCTCGCTGCCGCTCGCGGCGTCGACGTCCGCATCATCACCCCCGGCATCCCGGACAAAAAAATGGTCTTCGGTGTGACCCGGTCCTTCTATGAGGCCCTGACAAAACAGGGCGTCCGGATTTACGAATACACCCCCGGCTTCGTCCATGCCAAGGTCTTCGTCTCCGACGACCGTGCCGCAACGGTTGGCACGATCAACCTCGACTACCGCAGCCTCTACCTCCACTTCGAGAACGGGACCTGCCTGATCGGGTCAGAGAAGGTCCTTGACGTGAAGCGGGATGTCATCGAAACGCTGGAGAAGTCCAAGGAGATTTCAGCAAAGGAAGCGAAATTCGACTTCTTCTTCAACGTGAAATATGGTCTGATCCGGATCTTTGCGGGGCAGCTGTAAGAGCCTGTCCGCTCTCTCTGCTTCGCTCCGGTCGGTGCTTTCTATTGTTCTCATCACTCATGATTCAGTCCCCTTTTCCCTGTACTCGTTCATGATATTCCGGATCGCAGTGTGCAGGTGGGGCTTCAGGCCGGCAAGATCCACAGGATCCCTGTACATGATAGCAGAGTGACCGGTGGCGCTCGTCATCTCTATGATCAGAAAGAGCATAATGTCCGGATCCCTGTAATGGATTTGCGAGTGGGCGAGCATCTCCATGAAGATCTGCCGGAAGTCCTCCTCGTCACAGTTGATAGAGGGGGCGTTTACGATGCGGTTGAAGACACCGGAGCTCAAATTTTTCGAGAGGAAATTCATGAGAGGCCGGTCTTTGTTCAGGGTATCGAGAATATCGTCCGTCAGGGCGATGACAGAGTCCTCCAGCGGGGCGTTCATGGGATCCTTCAGCTTGTGATAGGCGGCCATGACGAGCTGGTGGGCTTTTTTTGCGATGAGCCGGTCCCTCAAATCATATTTATCCTTAAAGTAGAGGTAGAAGGTTCCCTTGGCGACGCCGGCCTTTTCCGAGATATCCGCAATCGAAGTATTGGCGATGCCCCTCTCCGTGAAGAGCTTGTAGGCGGTCGTCAGAAGGCTGTCCGTCTTCTGCTGTTTTTTGAGCTGAACCTTTGTCGGCATTTTTAGTCCCCCTGCCATTTCATATCAACCGTCGGTCCCTGCGGGCCGACGGTATTTCTTTTCATAATAATATTTCCCGGACATTTTCAGATGCCCGATTCCATACAGAATTCCGCTTTTGTACAGGGCATTATACCATAGTCTCTAAAACTACAATTCTTCGCGAGTGTAAATTTTTGGCGCTTAAAATATTGACCGCTGGTCAATTCTGTTATATACCGCTAATTATAAAAATGAACAAGAGTCACTTTTATAAAACTGCAGAAAAGGGGCGGGCTTTATATTATTCATAAGTCGATGCCCAAAGAAACTGCAAAGGGATATAGAAAGGAGCATAACTGCATGAAGAAGTTTGCGCGGGGAATTGTAAAAGCCCGTGTGCCGATCCTAATTGCCGCGATTATTCTGCTGTTCCCGGCCATGATCGGGTACATGAACACGCGGATCAATTACGACATCCTGACCTATCTGCCGGAAAACATCGACACGATGAAGGGGCAGGATATCCTGAAGGAAAAGTTCGGGAGCGGCGCCTTCGCCATGTAACCACACGAGCGTCTATTACAATATGGTCGGCTCCCTGCCGGACAGTCTTCCCGGCATGCAGGCCCAGCAGGTTCTTAAAGATAATTTCGAAGTCGACAATACCTATCTCGTCATGTATGACTCTGCGATGGATTCCGACGACAAGTCCCGGATGGTGGCGGAGATCGACAAGCTGGACGGGGTCGAGAGCACCCTGGGTCTTCGCTCCTTCGTCGGTCCTTCCATTCCGGAAAATATGATCCCTGCGGACGTGCGGGAAATCCTGCAGAACGGGGACTATGAAATTACTCTGATCAATACCAAGTACGAGGCGGCGACGGACGAGATCAACGCCCAGATCGACGCCGTAAACAATATCATCAAAAAATACGACAAAAATGCCATGGTAGTCGGCGAAGCCCCCTGTACCAAGGATCTGATCACGATTACGGACCACGACTTCCAGGTAGTCAGCTGGATTTCGATCATCTTCGTCTTCGTCATCATCGCCTTTGTACTGAAATCTGTGACCCTGCCCGTCATACTGGTCGCGGTCATCGAGTTCGCCATCACCATCAACCTTGGCATTCCCGGCTACACCGGAACGAAGCTGCCCTTCATCGCTTCGATCGTTATCTCCACGATTCAGCTGGGGTCCACCGTCGACTACGCGATCCTGATGACCTCGCGTTATCTCTATGAGAGGAACCACGGCCTGGGCAAGACCCATGCGACGCGTGTCGCCCTGGCATCCAGCATGAAGTCCATCATCGTATCGGCCCTGTCCTTCTTTGCAGCGACCTTCGGTGTCGGCCTCTATTCGTCGATCGACATCATCAGCTCCATCTGCACCCTGATGGCGCGCGGGGCCCTGATCTCGATGGCCGTCGTCATCCTGGTCCTGCCCTCCCTCTATATGCTTCTCGACCCGGTCATCGTCCGGACGACGGCAGGATGCGCAGCAGCAAGGGAGTACGACCGGAACAAGAAGGAGAAAGAAAAGCTCGAAAAGGCACATGCATGAAATTCAAGGTGCAGGTGACTGTATTTTTCTGCGACAACTGCTTTTTGAGAGGATGGTAAGAATAATATGAATACGAAAGCAATATGGAAAAAGACCGGGGCCCTGACCCTGGCGGCCATGGTGGCCTTCGGTCTCGTCGGCTGCGGCTCTGCGGCGAATGCAGCCAAGGAGACAAATACGACGGCATCTGCCGTCACAGACAATGAAAAACTGGAAACGGCTCTGACCTCCACCTCCTTCGGCAAGTCCGACGGAGACCCGGGGAAAGAGGAAACGGTATATATTCTGACCGATGCCTCCGGAAACATTTCGGATGTGACAGTTTCAGACTGGCTGAAAAACTCGAAAGGGGAGGACACGATTTCCGATGTCTCCACCCTGACTGACATCAAGAATGTCAAAGGTGAAGAAACTTATACGACCGGCTCCGACAATCAGCTCACCTGGGCGGCAGGCGGCAACGACATCTACTACCAGGGCAAGACCGACGCCTCCCTGCCCGTCTCCGTCAAGGTCTCCTACAAGCTGGACGGAAACGACATCACCCCGGAGGAGCTTTCCGGAAAGTCCGGGAAAGTCACCATCCGTTTCGATTATGAGAATAATACAAAAGAGACGGTGGATGTGAACGGCAGTAAGGTGACTGTCCCCGTACCCTTCGCAATGGTCTCCGGCGTCATTCTTCCTACGGACAACTACGCTCACGTCGAAGTCACAAACGGCAAGGTGATTTCCGACGCCGATTCCAATATCGTCATGGGCGTCGCTCTGCCGGGCCTCTCCGACGCCCTGTCCCTGACTGAGGACCAGAAGAATCTCCTCGGGGCAGAGAACATGGAAATTCCCGAATATGTCGAGATCACGGCCGATACCGTGGACTGCGAAGTCGGTCCGACCATGACCATGGCCACTCCCGGCGCCCTTTCGGATCTGGGATTTTCCTTTGATGGCTCTTCGGATCTCTCCGACATCGATTCCGATATGGACAAGCTGACGGATAGTATGCAGCAGCTTCGCGACGGAGGCAGCGAACTGGCCGATGGAGCAAAGAGCCTTTCGGACGGCGCCCAGTCCCTTTCCGACGGCGTTACCGCCTATACAGACGGGGTGGGTACCCTTTCCGACGGGGCCAAAACCCTGAATTCAAAGATGAGCGAGCTCACGGCCGGGACCCAGTCCATGGCCGATGGGGCAAAGAAGCTGTCCGATGCCGTGGCGAGCGGGCAGACGTCCATGTAGGACTTAAACGACCTCGTTGCAAGCTATGCAGCCATTCACAATGCCCTGAATTCGGGCACTTTCAAGAGTGACATGGATACGGCCAAGGCTCTGGCTGCCAAGTCAGCCAGTCTGACCACCTTCCAGCAGCAGTTTGCCTCCATGTCCGATGACGAGAAGTTCCAGTATGTCTACTCCCAGATGAGTGACGAGCAGAAGAAGGCCTTCAACGATCAGGTGGAAGCCGCTACAAAGTTGGCTGTCCAGCAGGCCGCGGCCCAGATCATGCAGCAGAAGGGAGTAAGCCAGCTGGATGAGGCAACCCTTGGCGCCATCACGGAGCAGTGCAAGGCGGAAGTATTGAAGCAGGCCGCTCCCAAGGCCGTAGAGGCAGCAGTGGCCCAAATGCAGACCGAGGCGGAGAACGCCAAGACCCAGTCCACGTCGGCCGCCCAGGCAACGGCTCCTTCGAGAGGCTATGAGGCCCTCGCAAGCGGCGGCAGCCTGTCCGGGAATGATCAGACCTGGCTCGGGCTCACGGGCATGACCGAAACAGAATGGAACTATCTCGCCACCTGGGCTACGGTAGCAGATTCCTCCACATCGACGGCAGCTGAATATATCGCCAAGTACACGGCCTTCGAGACCAAGTACGGAAAGCTTGCCGCCATGGCGGATTCCCTGAAGAGCCAGATGAGCGCCCTCGCAGAAGGCACGAAACAGCTTTCCGACGGGGCTGCCCAGCTCAATGATTCCGTCCAGAAACAGCTGGCACCCGGTGTTTCCCGGCTCTCTGATGGAGCCGGCACCCTGGACGCAAACTCCGCCCAGCTGACGGACGGCCTGGCCCAGCTCGTGGAAGGCAGTGTTTCCCTGGCCCAGGGAGCCCAGGAGCTTTCGGACGGCCTCGTGAAATTTGACGAAGAAGGCATACAAAAGCTTGCCGACCTGACCGGGACGGATGTCACGACCCTCACCAACAAGCTGACCGCCCTGCAGAAGGCCGGCGACAATTACAATAATTTCTCCGGCGCTGCCGATGGCGTACAGTCTTCCGTCAAGTTCGTCTTCGAGACGGAAGCCGTGGACAAGGACGATTCCAATTCGTAAAAGGACCGGCAAAAAAATATCCGGGCAGGCAGGTGACCTTCCCGTCCGGATACTAACTCTATTTCTTCTTCCTTTGCAAAAGGGACTGCGGATGTTCTGCAGTCCCTTTTTTATTGCTCAAAATCGCTTGGTGCCGACGAACAGATTGCTGTTGATGAGGTCCTTCATGACATTCTGAGTTTCTTTTTCCAGTTCATCCAGATTCCGTCCGTCATGAATGCCGGTCAGCAGGTAGCCCCAGAAACCGGTGACCAGAAAGACATCTAGCTGTTTCTCTGAATAAGCAGGGTTGATGCGGCGCCCCATGCCGGTCTCGATCTCCGGAAAATTGTTCAGAATGAAGCTGCCGTATGTCGTCCACAGGTCGTCCCGGCTCATGGGATTGATATGCTGGAAAAAACTGCCGTAACGCCGGTACTTCTCAATGATAGACGTGACGAGATTCATATAGCTTCTCACCGTATCGTTCTTTGGATTGTTTTTCTTCTGCAGGTCGCAAAAGACTTCTTTTTCCACCTCGTTCATATCGGAATAGAGTTCCTGCAGGAGATCGTACTTGTCCCCGTAATAGGTGTAGAAGGTGATCCGGCTCGTCTGCGCCTCCTTGCAGATCTCCGTCACCGTCAGCTTTTCAAAGGGCTTTTCATCGAGCAGGCGGATCAGGGTTTCCTTCAGATTCCGCTTCGTCTTTATGACCCGCTTGTCCTCTTTTTTCTCTGTTTTTTCAGCCGTCTTCCCATTCTTCATATTGCAAATCACCTTTCTCTCCGCCAGCACTTACAGAATATGCCAACCGTAAGGATACCCCTACAGGTCTGCCGCGTTGTACTTGCAGCCGACAGGCTGGCTTTTTATACTCCATTTATATTATTTATACATGCGTATCTATAATACTACATTTGTACGGAGAGTTAAAGCCATGAAAATTGTTTTCATCACACCGACGACGGCCCTCAGGCGGATTCCCTTCTACCGCTGGGGCGGGAAGGTTTACGGGCAATCAAATTCCATCACCGGGCCCCTGGTTTTGGGCGCGATTCTGGAAAAGGCCGGGCATACGGTCGAAGTCTATGAGGAGCTCAATGCCGGAGTCAATTACAGGAAGCTGATGAAGGATACCGATGTCTTCTGTTTCTCCCTCATGACGTCCAACTCCCTCAGAGGATATGAGCTTGCAGACATGATTCATGAAAAGACAAAAGCCCGCGTCATCATGGGCGGCATGCACCCTTCCATCCTGCCGGATGAGGCTGCCCGGCACGCGGATCAGGTAATCGTCGGAGAAGGGGAGACCTGCATTCTTGACGTCATCGAAGGACGGATTACGGACAAAATCGTGTACTCACGTCCTATGGAAAATCTGGACGAAGTGCCGTTTCCCGATTATTCTATTCTGAAGACCCCCTGTGAGGCAGCAAATGTCATATCGACCCGGGGCTGCCCCTACCGCTGTACCTTCTGCACAACGTCCCGCCATTTCGCCCCCTACCGGCAGCGCAGTGTCGACAATGTCATCGAAGAAATCCGCATGTACAAAAAGATGGGCTTTAAGTACATGAACTTCGAGGACGACAATTTCACGGCCGACAAGGACCGGGCCAAGGAAATCTGCCGCCGCATGATCGCCGAAGGGCTGACTTTCAAGGAGACCTTCTTCTTCGGCCGGACCGACATGGCAAAGGACCCGGTGCTTTTACAGCTCCTTCATGACGCCCATCTGACAAGAGTCCTGATCGGAATCGAGTCCCTGAACCAGAAGGCATTAAACTCCGTCCACAAGGCCCAGAACATCCAGAACATCAAGGATGCCGGAAAAGCCTGCGAGAAATACGGCATCCGCATGATCGCCTCGATTGTGCTCGGGATTGATGAAGACACGATCGAGGACATGAACCGGTCGGTGGAATTTGCGAAAGAGATCAACGCCTACCAACTGCAGCCGGCCATCCTCACCCCATACCCGGGCACCCCGGTCTTCGACCAGTATGAGAAGGAAGGCCGCATGATCACCCACGACTGGGGCCTCTTCGACATGATGAATGTCACCTTCAAGCCGACCAATGAAACACCCTGGGAGCTGCAGGACGAATTCTATACCGCAGCGAAACGCTTCTACGACTTTGACTCCGCAAAGACAATCGGACAGATCTTCGGCAAAGAATACGGCCGCCGGCGCTGGTGGCTGGCCTTCCTCGCCCGCCTCGGCGTCTGGGGAGCTCACTTCTGCAGTGAGCATGTAAAAATCTCCTCCTACTACAAGGTCCGCCACTATACAGAAGATATGCACGACATGGACGGCACCGTAGTGGAGCAGATCCACCCCGTCAGCGCCAAGGAAACGGAACGCCGTTCGACCCAGGAAATTGCGCTCGAAAAAGAGGCGTCCCTTCTGCAGCAGAAAAAGGTTTCATAAGAATAATATAGGCCCCGTCTTTGGATTCGTCTTTTTAGACAGCTGAGCAAAAGTGTATGGTTCCGAACAGGCGGAAATGGTTTATATTATTCATATAAATGACCACTGTTCATTTTTCCTACTGCTGAATTTCAGCACGGACTGGAAAGGAGCGTCCTATGCTGCGTTATGAATTCGATGAAAATTTCCGGGAGCGTTTCAAAGAAAACTGGAACACCCAGATTCACTCCATGCGGGTGACCGGTTTTGTCATCGGCATCCTGATGGCGGTCCTCGGCGTTGTCTGCCTGATCTTCCCCGTCCAGTCGGTCTTTGTTGTCGAAGTCATTGCCTCGCTGGCCATCATGATCTTCGGAATTTTCGAGATCATTGAGTATATCCGGATGCCCTTTGCCTATCTGCTTTCCGGCGTCCTCATGTCCGGAATCCTGAACATCATTGTCGGCATCATGCTCCTGACATCACCCAAAGAAGCCATGCTGACTGCCTTCTCGTTCATCATTGCCATTGACCTTATGATCATGGGCATCCAGGAGCTTTCTTTCTCATCAGTTCTGCGCTTCATGGAGCTGGAAAGCTATGGCTGGGTAATCGCCATGGGAATCGTAAATATCTGCCTGTCCGTCCTCTTCTTCTGCATGCCGATGGCATCCAGCGCGGCGCTTGGAGTGATTGCAGCTATCTACCTTCTGGCCGGTGGAATCACCCTGATTGTCGAGACCGTCAAGCTGAAAGACAGAAAGATTGTCTGAAGACGTGTTCAGTTCAGAATTCTCCGGAGCAGCATGAAGTACCGGAAAAGAGATTGCAAAGGAATTATGGCCAAGAAAAAAGGGAGGCTGTCAGCCCTCCGAATTTTCCCATTCTTCCCGGATTCGCTTCAGAAAAAGCTCAGATGCGCTCGTAAACATATTAAACTTCTTCCAGACCAGAAACAGGTGGGATTCTATGGCCGACGACAGGGGGCGGAAGACGAGACCGGTGCCTTTGGTATTCACCAGGCGCGAGAAGGTGAAGGCCATGCCGATACCCTCTTCGAT
This sequence comes from uncultured Lachnospiraceae bacterium, assembly GCA_900316075.1. Taxonomy (GTDB): domain Bacteria; phylum Bacillota; class Clostridia; order Lachnospirales; family Lachnospiraceae; genus RUG306. Next base: position 11,710 of record ONBT01000048.1, read on the forward strand.
CAGCATCGCCGGTGTCGTGATCAGGTTGACAGACAAGAGAGTTTAATTTCAAAGGCGTTTCGTTCAGGATGATTCTGGTGGAACCGGGTACCTTCGCGATGGGCTCCTCCAATCGGAATGTACAGTTCAGTGAATCGCCGGCCCATCAGGTGACACTGACGCAGAGCTATCTCATGGGGGAAACAGAAGTGACGGAGGCCCTGTGGAATGCAGTTCAGGGCTCCTCCGGCGGAAGTACAACGCAGCCGCAAACAAGTGTGACCTGGCAGGAGGCCAATGACTTTGCAGGAAAGCTCACTACGGCAGCCCGCCAGGCCGGCCTGATTGACAATACCGTCCGCTTCGCCCTGCCCACGGAGGCCCAGTGGGAATTTGCCGCCAAGGGTGGAAATCTTTCCAAAGGCTATCTCTATTCCGGAAGCAACGACATCAATGATGTCGCGGTAACCCGTGAGAATTCCGGCTCCAACAGCCCGACTTCCGTGAAAACGAAGCAGCCGAATGAGCTCGGTCTCTATGACATGAGCGGAAACGCCTACGAATAGGTGGATGCCTATGCAGGCTCCTATACGTCAGCAGCTCAGACCGACCCGGTCTCCCATCCTTCCGGCACCTATGTAAAGCGGGGCGGCAGCAATTACCACCGCTTCAGCTCGGAATCCTATCTGTTCACAACGACCGGCCGCTACTTCTATTCCGGCACGGACTGGACCATCGGTTTCCGTCTGGCACTTGTTTATGACTCTGCTGCAGGGAATACGGCTCAGAATTCTTCGGGCGCAAATAATGCCGCACAGACCGGAACAGGTACAGGCAATACCGCACAGTCAGCATCAGGCACAGGCAACGCTGCACAGTCGGCATGGTATCCACTTTTTTACAAGCAGTGTGGCGGAACGCAGTTCCTGCCTATCCCGGGGATGGAAGAACGAAGGCATCGGCTGGTATTGCGAACTGTGATTCCTGCCGCCTGGACACCGTGCTAAGGAACCTGGAGAAAGGATAAACGAACACCACTTTCACCTTTCTCTCTTGCAAAACAAAAGAAAAATGCTATAATGCAGCCGGCAGTCGGAAGACAGCCGGTTTTATATTATTCTGGAAAAAGAAAGGAAAAGGCATTATGGACGACGGAAACTGTTCCCGAACCATCCTGCCGGAAGGGCCTTTCACCTCACGTATCTGAATGAAAGCCTCCTTCCGGCGCAAAACAAAAGAAGGAGGCTATACTCATGCGCATTTCCGAAAAGCGGAGCTATGCAGCGGATATTGCTGCGCTCGTACGGGGGAAATTCTCCCCGGATATCCTGAAAGAAAAAATTGAAGATTTCCATGAAAACGACATCGCCGACGCCTTTGCCGAAATGACTGCTGCTGAGCGGCAGCGTCTCTACCGGATTCTGGAACCGCAGACGATGGCTGATGTATTCTCTTATGTCGACGACAGCGTTTTGACAGGCTATCTCAAAGAGATGGATACGGGTGCCCTTGCCCAGGTTCTCTCCTACCTGGACGCCGATCAGACCGTCGACTTCCTGAAGACGCTGGGAAAAAAAGAGCGGGATGGCCTCATCTCCCTCATGGACCGGTCGAAGAAACAGGAAGTGGCCCTGCTTTCCACCTTCGACGAGGATGAAATCGGCAGCCGCATGACGACGGATTTCATCACGGTGCCAAAGACATCTACCGTACCGGAAGCCATGAGGGCCCTGATTTCCGAGGCAGCAGACAAGGATAATATTCAAACCCTCTATGCCGTAAATCCCGACGGTACCTACTACGGCGCCCTGGATCTGAAGGACCTGATCACGGCCCGGAAAGAGGATGACTTCGAGCGCCTGATCACGACTTCCTACCCTTATGTCTACGCACGGGAGGAAATCGATGCCTGCCTCGAATGGATCAAGGACTATTCGGAGGATTCCATCCCGGTTCTCGATGACACCAATCACATCGTCGGCATCCTGACGGCTCCGGAAGTCACGGACATCGTCGACAGTGAACTCGGTGAAGACTATGCAAAACTCGGCGGTCTGTCCGCAGAGGAAGATCTGAAGGAGCCTCTCCGGGAAAGCGTGAAAAAGCGCCTGCCCTGGCTGATCATTCTCCTTCTCCTCGGCATGGTCGTTTCCTCTGTCGTCGGCCTCTTCGAGCATGTCGTCGCCCAGGTCACGGTCCTCATGCTCTTCCAGTCCATGGTCCTCGACATGGCCGGAAATGTAGGCACCCAGTCCCTGGCCGTCACCATCCGGGTCCTGATGGATGACACCGTAAAGCCCCGGCAGAAGCTGTCCCTGATCTGGAAAGAAGGCCGCATCGGGCTCCTGAACGGGCTCCTTCTGGGAAGTGCCTCCTTCGTTCTTGCGGGACTGTACCTCCATTTCGTAAAGGCTCAGGCTTTCCCTATGGCCTTTACGATTTCCGCCTGCATAGCGATTGCTCTGCTCATCGCCATGTTTGTCTCCGCCCTGGTCGGCACGGTCGTTCCGATCTTTTTCAAGAAAGTCGGCGTGGACCCTGCCGTAGCCTCCGGCCCCCTCATCACGACCTTAAACGACCTGACGGCGGTGGTTGCCTACTACGGACTGGCGTGGATCCTGCTCATCAATGTCATGCACTATTGAAATGATTGGAAGTGCGCTATGGATGTGAATTTCGAATACTACAAGGTCTTCTATTATGTGGCAAAATATCAGAATTTCACCAAGGCCGCCAAGGTCTTGGGCAGCAGCCAGCCCA
>ONBT01000029.1 GCA_900316075.1 uncultured Lachnospiraceae bacterium
GACCGAAACATCTGCGAAGCAGATGTGAGGTGACCTGCTCGTAAAGATTCCAAAGTAGCGAAGCTCGGAAGTATCCCTGTGTGAAGTTTTGAAGGTACGTGACCTGGCCCGGTGGCTCAGCTGGTTAGAGCGCCGCCCTGTCACGGCGGAGGTCGCGGGTTCGATCCCCGCCCGGGTCGTTCAATTGAATATGATTGTTTTGGAAGTTTAGCTCAGCTGGGAGAGCATCTGCCTTACAAGCAGAGGGTCATAGGTTCGAACCCTATAACTTCCATTTTTTGAATAAAAGTGTTTTCCGTAGGCGTGACAAGAGCGTGCTTGAACGGTCTTGTCAACGGATACGAGAAAACCTAAGGCAACGAAAAGGACGCGAAGCGGCCTTTGAGTTATCTTAGCATCGCGAAGCGATGACTTTTATGAAAATGAATATGGGTGGTTTCCCGAGTGGCCAAAGGGGACAGACTGTAAATCTGCTGCATCTTGCTTCGATGGTTCGAATCCATCACCACCCACGATCCTCTACGAGGTCTTATAAATGGGGCCCCCGCAAAACGAAGTTTTGTGGGGAAGAGGAGACGCAAACGGAATGGAGTGAGCGTTAGCTTTGCTGGCGGGAACGAAATGCAGTTTGTGGCGACGACGCGGGGTAGAGCAGTCTGGAAGCTCGTCGGGCTCATAACCCGGAGGTCGCAGGTTCAAATCCTGCCCCCGCAATTTCGAAAATTCCATATTTAGTGCGCTTCGCGCAATGCCCAGATAGCTCAGTTGGTAGAGCAGAGGACTGAAAATCCTCGTGTCCTTGGTTCGATTCCGAGTCTGGGCATTTTTTGTGCCCAAAACTCGAACCAGGACACTCGGATTTTCAAGCGCTATCGCGCAGAAAATCCTTCTCGGCGGTCCACTGGACCGCCGAACTTGTTTCGCTACCGATTCTGGGCATTTTGCTCGCATGAGGCTCGCAAACATATTCCCTAGAATCTGAAATATAGGCCTTCCCACTTTATAGTGGGGAGGTTTTTTGCTATTATTTGTTTGAAAGCGAGGTAAATCATGGTTACGATCTCTCTCTGCATGATTGTCAAGAACGAAGAACAGCGGCTGGGGAAGTGTTTGGACAGCCTGCAGGGGATTTACGATGAGCTACTGATTGCCGATACGGGGTCATCGGACCGGACGAAGGAAGTGGCTGCGAAGTACGGGGCGAAGGTCTTTGACTTTCAATGGTGCGACGACTTCGCCGCGGCGAGGAACTTCATCGGAGAGAAGGCCACGTGCGACTACATATATAGCGCGGATGCCGACGAAGAGCTCGATCCTGAGAACCGGAAGAAGTTTCTGCAGCTGAAGGAAATTCTGGATCCGGAAATCGACATCGTGCAGATGTACTATCTGAACCAGACGACTTACCGGACGGTATACAATTTCGACCGGGAGCTGCGGCCCAAGCTCTATAAGAGGGTGCGGACTTTTACATGGATTTCGCCGATCCATGAGACTCTTCGTACCGAGCCACTGGTGTTTGACTCGGATATTGAGATCATTCACCGGCCTGCGGATGACCATGCGGCCAGAGATCTGGCTGCATTCCGCAGGGCGGTCGACTCAGGAATGAGGCTGGATGAAAGATTATTCATAATGTATGCCCGGGAGCTGTATATGGCCGGGGAGGCGGACGACCTGAAGATGGCGGCTCCCTACATGGACCGGGTGGAGAACGACCCGGCTGCAACAGAGGACATGAAAAAGGCAGCCGTCATAATTCTGGAGCGGGCGGCCTTTGCAGCAGGGGACATACCTGAATTTCTGTCGAACGCCCTCTATGACATTGCCTGTGGGGGTACGGCGGAGGTCTGCTGCGACCTGGGAAATTATTACGAGACAATAGGGCAGTTTGAAAATGCCCGGGCCTGGTTTGAGGTGGCGGCACAAGGTGCCTACAATATCCTGGATGCCTCCTGCTCCGGCGACCGGGCCGAGGCCGGCGTCAAGCGCCTGAGCCTGAAGCTGGAGAATTTATGACAAACTTGGCGGACTTTTGTCCTGAAACAAGCCATACACCCAAGGCTGGTAGGTTGCTTGGCGGACATTTGTTTTGCCGCGGCCTTACGGCCCAAAGCTTGCTGGCATAGTGGCGGACATTTGTCTTGCCGCGGCTTATAGGCCCAAGGCTTGTTGGCATAGTGGTGGATATTTGATTCGAAACAAGCCATACGCCCACACCCGGCATGCGGCTTGGCGGACTTTTGTCTTGCCACAGCTTCACGGCCCAAGGCTTGTTGGGTTTGTACGTTGTTGATATATGGGACTGGAGGAGTGAAATGGAGATATTCGGACTTTCACAGATGGAGAGCCTGTGGCTGATTCTGATGATCGTGATGTTGGTGATTGAGCTCGGAACTGTGGGCCTGACCTGTATCTGGTTTGCGGGCGGAGCTCTGGTGGCCCTGCTTGCGGCGGCCTTCGGAGCTCCGATTTTCCTGCAGGTGGTCCTGTTTCTTGGGGTTTCGATATTGATGCTGATTTTCACGCGACCCTGGGCCGTCAAATATGTGAATTCGCGGAAGATGCGGACGAACTATGAGGCGACCATTGGAAAGCATGTCGTGGTCCTCGAGCGGGTGGACAATGTCCGGGAGACGGGGAAGGCCCGCCTGGAGGGCATGGAGTGGACGGCCCGGGCAGTGCGCGGGGAAATGACCTTCGAGCCGGACGAAGAGGCCGTCGTCGTCAATGTGGTCGGCGTGAAACTGATCCTCGATAAGCTGCCGGGGCCTGAACTGCGGCCGATTGACGGGAAGTCCGTGACGGCGGCGCAGGAAACGGGCGAAACAGCTGCGGCAGATACGGCCGAGGAACACGTATAGAGCCTTTGCATTCTGCCGTAGGTGTCGATTGAGATAAGTATATTTGAGGAGATTTGTCAACCACAAGTTTTGAGGAAAACTTGTGATTGCAGGGCTTGTTGAAACATACTACAATCAAAAAGCACAATTTCTGAAGGAGCTTTTTGGCAGCAGATGTTTACAGGCAGGAAGAAAGAATTCGCATATTTGCGCAGCTTTGCGGAAGGAATTGCAGACGGGCAGCGGATGCTCTGTCTCAAGGGCCGCAAGGGCATGGGAAAGAGCACTCTCGTCCGGGAGTTCGTGAAGGACATCCCTTCGGCGTATCTCACCGCCTATCCGACCACAGATTCCGAGGAACTGCGCCTGTTGGCGGCGGAGCTCGGCATGGACGGGGCTTCGTCGCTTTCTGATATTTTGGACGAAATCACAAGGCGGGCAGGAGACGGGGGATTTATATTAGTCATAGATAATTACCCCGCCTTCGCCAGAGCCGATGCTTCATTTGAAAAAACGCTCTACGACTACGTTTCATACCGCTGGGCCGGAACCCGCATCGGGGTCATCGTGCTCGGGGACTCCTTCCTGGCCATGGACAAGCTGCTGTCCAGCGACAGCATCCGCTGGGGGAAGGTCCTCGCCGGCTCGCTCACGCTCGCGGCGCTCGGATTCTACGAGGCCCGGGAGTTTTTCCCGGAATATGCGCCCGCTGACCAGGCCTTCCTCTACGGGCTCGCAGGCGGGATCCCCGCCCGGCTCGACCGTCTTCGGGACGGCCTTCATGAAAAGTCCGGGGAGGCCATGCAGGCGCAGGCCATCCGCCTCCTTTTCTTCGGGAACGAGGCGGAAGGGACGCTGCCGGAGGACATCCTGGACATTGACCTGAGGGAGAAGTCCTATTATAATCGCATGCTCGCTACGCTCGCAGGCGGCCGGACCCGGGTAAACGAAATCAGCGCAGCTGTGGGCAAGCCCAAGGACGTGGTCGTCCCCTACATGAATACCCTGATTTCCCTGTCCCTGGTCGCCAAGGAATACCCGGTGACGGAGCCCTTCAACCGGAGAAAGACCCGGTATGTGATTGTGAACAGTCACGATATCTTCTATTACCGCTATATTGTGCCCCATATGGAGCTGGTGTTTGCGGGGAAAGAGGATGAGCTGATCGAGCGCTGTATTCTGCCGGACCTTTCGTCCTTCACGGAGCTCATATTCGAGCGCCTGTGCCGGGAGTTCGTCGGAGCCGGCGGCGCCAAGCTTCCCGTGAGTGTCACGTCGGTCGGCACCTGGTGGGAGAATGACGACGAAAATCACACGTCCGAGGGCTTCGACCTGGTGGCGGCTGCGGAAGCCGCGGAAGAGAAGGAGGCCCTGGTCTTCGGCCGCTGCTTCTTCGACACGAGACCGGTCGACATGCCCCGCCTGAAGGGCCTCATCGACCTCACGAAGAAGGTGAAGGAAAAGGCGGATGAGACCTACTACATAGCCTTTTCCAATTCCGGCTTTCACGACACTGCCGTGACGGCCGCCGGAGCCATCAAGAATATCCTGCTGATTTCCCTGGACGAAATCGTAGATTATAAGGCATGAAAAATGCGGGCGCCGCTTCGCGGCGCCCGCATTTTCTGTCGGACAGAAATTAATTGAATCTGTAGACTGTCCTGTGGAACACATCCGTATCCGCAGGAATAATGGCCTTTTCAAAGCCGTCGACATTGAGATTATTGGGGAAATACTGGGTCTCGAGGGCGATTCCGGACCGGCGGCCGTAGGAAAAGCCTCCCTTGCCGAAGGTATTTGTGATATAGTTGCCCGTATAGACCTGAATGCCGGGCTGGTCGGAAAAGACCGTCACGGACCGGTCGAAGCGGGGTTCGTGGAGGATGGCGTCCTTATAGATGGTGAGGCCTTTCGTGTCGAGGCTGCTCTCGTGCAGGTCGTCGGTCCGGTTCAGGGCCCAGTTGTGGTCGTAGCCTTTCGCAAAGGCGATGAGGTCGTAGTCCGAATCGACATCATCTCCGATGACCCGGGGAGCCCGGAAATCCATGGGAGTTCCGGCCACATCCCTGTAGGTCCCGTCGGGAATCGAGTCGGGGCCGGCGAAGGTCACCCGGTCGGCGAAGACCGTGAGGTCATGCTTCTTGATGTCCCCGTTCCCCTGGCCGGCCAGGTTGAAATAGCCGTGGAAGGTGGGGTTCCAGACCGTCTTCCGGTCGGACCGGCCGCTGTAGTCGATGACAAGCTCCTTGTTTTCTGTTATCGTATAGGTGACGGTCATGCGGAAGTTGCCGGGGAAGCCCTGGTCTCCGTGGGGACTGTCGATGGCGAAGGTGATGGAGTCGTCGGTGTCGGAAACGACGTTCCAGATGCGGTTGTTGTAGCGGTTGCTGCCGCTGTGGAGATTGTTCTCCCCGTCGTTCTTCTCGAGCTCGTACTTGCGCCCGTCGAGGACGAAGGAAGCGCCGCCGATGCGGTTGGCGTTGCGGCCGATTGGGGAGCCGAAGCAGGGGTCGTTCACATAGTAATTCGTGAGATTCGAGTAGCCGAGAGCCACGTCGACGGGTTCCGCGGCATCGGGGAAGGGGACGGCGAGGTCGAGCACTATGGCCCCGTAGTTCATGACCGTGGCGCTCAGGCCGCCTTTGGAAATCGTATACATTCTGATGTCTTCCCCGGAGGGCGCCTTGCCCCAGACTTTTTTGAACATACATAATCCTTTCTGAAAAGAAAAATATTGTGAGAAGAGTATAGCATACCGGTATCCGCATGGCGAAAGAAAAAAAGGAGAAAAAAAGAAAGGCCCATCGCGGGGCGTGGATTTTCCTGAAGGTCCAGTTCGTCCTGATCGGGCTGGTCGTCCTGGCCCTTGCCTGGTACTACCTGGGCGGTTCGGCGAAAAAGGTGGCTGCCATGCACGAGGAGGCCGTGCAGTTCGTGGCCGAATCGACGCCGGACACCTTCCGCCAGTCCCAGACCTCGCTGGCCTATGACATCAACGGCAATGTCATTTCCGTCCTCAAGGGCGAAAAGGACGTCTATTATCTGACCATCGACGAGATTCCGGAGTACGCGAAACAGGCCATTATCAGCATCGAGGACAAGAAGTTCTACACCCACCACGGGGTCGACTACCGGGCCATCATCCGGGCCGTCATCGCCATGGTCCGAAATGGCGAGGTCACCCAGGGGGCCTCGACCATCACCCAGCAGCTGGCCCGGAACGTCTTCCTGACCAACGACAAGACCTGGGAGCGGAAGATCGAGGAAATCTACATCGCCGTCGAGCTGGAAAAAAAGTATACAAAAGATCAGATTCTCGAGTATTACATGAATAATGTATACTTTGCCAACGGCAACTACGGCATTGAAGCGGCCTCCCTCGGTTATTTCAATACCGAGGTCTCGAACCTGTCCCTGTCCCAGATTGCCTTCCTGTGCGCGATTCCCAACCGCCCCAGCCTCTACGACCCCATCCAGCATATGGACAATACCCTGGCCCGCCGGGACCGGATCCTTAAGAACATGCTGGAGGACGGAGTCATTTCGGTCTCCTCTTATGATACGGCCATGGCCGAGCAGGTCACCCTGAACGTCCCGCCGCAGAATAATACCCATACGGACGCTGAGTCCTTCATGATGTACTGCGCCACCCGGGCCCTGATGGCAAAGGACGGCTTCGAATTCAAAAACGATTTCACCGGCGAAGCGGAAAAAAATGTATACGAGCAGGCCTACCAGGAGGCCTATAATACTGCCAATGCTTCCTTATTCTCGGGCGGCTACCGCATCTATACCTCTCTCGACCTCAATGTGCAGGCGGCCCTGCAGGCGGCCATAGACAAGGAACTCTCCTTTTCCGGGGAGACCGGGACCGACGGGGTTTACGCCCTGCAGGGGGCGGGGGTCTGCATCGACAACTCCACCGGCTACGTCAAGGCGGCGGTCGGCGGCCGGACCCAGAACAATATCACCGGGACCAAGCTGAACCGGGCCTACCAGGCCCACCGGCAGCCGGGCTCGGCCATAAAGCCCCTTCTGGTCTACACGCCCATGCTGGAGCAGGGCATGACAAAGGACACGATCGTCTACGACGAGCCGATTGAAGGAGGGCCCCAGAATGCCGACCGCAGCTACGCCGGGGCCATGACCCTGCAGCGGGCCGTCGAGGTGTCGAAAAATACCGTGGCCTGGAATCTTTTTTCCATCCTGACCCCGGAAAAAGGTATACAATATTTAAAGAATCTGGGCTTTTACGGCCTGGACCATCTGGACGAAGTGCCGGCGGCCTCCATCGGCGGCTTTGCCCACGGGCCTTCGCCCCTTGAGATGGCCAAGGGCTATGCGGCGATCGAGCACGACGGGGCGGCCCGGGACGCCACCTGCATCATCAAGATCACGGACGCGGACGGGAACGAAATTGTCTCCCCCGACCGGACCGAGACCCAGATTTACAAGGAATCTGCCGCCAGACAGATGACAGAAATCCTCGAAGGTGTTATGATTAATGGAACCGCCCACGGCAGGTCCATTCCGAACATGCCCACGGCCGGCAAGACCGGGACGACGTCCGATTCCAAGGACGGGTGGTTCTGCGGCTACACGGCCTATTACACGACGGCCGTCTGGATTGGCTATGACACCCCCCGGACCATGAAAGGCCTTTCCGGCTCCACCTACCCCCTGCGGGCCTGGTACAATTTCATGGCCCCCCTCCACAAGAATCTGACCCCGATTGCCTTCCTGAAGCCCACGGAGGTTTCGGACAATCCGGGCGAAGCCGCGAACGAAGCAGCGGCCGAAGGGCCGGAGGCAGCAGGAGAGACGGATGCCGGGCAAAATTAGTGTTCTACATTATTCATGAATAATATAAAAAAGCAGGCGGAAAATGAGTGAAGGAAAGTATGTAATCGGCGCCGATCTCGGCGGAACCACATGCAAACTGGGCGTTTTCACGGCAGACGGGGAGGTGCAGGAGAAGTGGCAGGTGAAGACGAACCCTGCGGACAATGGCTCCTGGATTCTGCCCGACATTGCGGAAGCGGTGGACAAGAAGCTGGAAGCCCTCGGTATCCGGAAGAGTGACGTCAAGGGGCTCGGCATCGGGACACCCGGGGCGGTCCTTTCGGACGGGGTCGTGAACCGGGCCGTGAATCTGGGCTGGGGCGTGGTCCCGGTCGCTGAAGAACTCGGCAAGCTGACGGGCCTTCCGGTCAAGGTCGGCAATGACGCGAATGTCGCGGCCCTCGGCGAATACTGGAAGGGCGGCGGCGAAGGCCTTTCTTCCATCGTCATGGTGACCCTGGGCACCGGCATTGGCGGCGGCATTATTATCAATGGCAAGATCCTGACCGGCTACAACGGGGCCGGCGGTGAGATTGGACATATTGTAGTGAACCCCGACGAACCCGAAGCCTGCGGCTGCGGCAACCACGGCTGCATCGAGCAGTACGCCTCCGCCACCGGCATTGTCCGCCTGGCAAAGCAGGAACTGGAAGCCTCCAAGGCCGACAGCATTCTCCGCGCCGACAAAGGACAGCTCACGGCCAAGGACGTGTTTGATGCCGCAAAAAAGGGTGATGCCCTGGCCCTGAATGTCACGACGAAGGTCTGCAACTACCTGGGCCACACTCTTGCCGTCATTGCAAACGTCATCAACCCCGAGGCCTTCATCCTGGGCGGCGGCGTTTCCAAGGCCGGCCCCATCCTCTTAGACGAGACCCACGCCGTCTTCGAGCGTGACGCTTTCCACGCGGTCAAGAACACGAAAATCCTCCTCGCAAAGCTCGGTAATGACGCCGGCATCTACGGCGCCGCGAAGATGATTATCGACTGAAGCATTTCAGACAGCACGCGCAGTCACTAGCCAGGCAAAAAGTCCTTGCATGAGACTGTGGGTTTTGGTATATTAAGTAGTGCTTGTCACGAGGGTGACTTCCTGACAGGCAGAATCGATGCGTGGCTCAGCTTGGTAGAGCGCTGCGTTCGGGACGCAGAGGTCGCAGGTTCGAATCCTGTCGCATCGATGAAAAGAAATGGCCGGGTCGAAAGACCCGGTCATTTCATGTCATGAATACAATCGGAAGCAAACCAGTGGCACGCAAGAATCGAAGGGACGCAGAGGGCCCGGTGCGTCCAGTGGACGGCCGGGAGTGCCAGTGGCACTCGTGTTTCCGGCCGACCGAAACGAAGTGAAGACCGCTTTCGGGCCGACCGGAGCGAAGCAGCGAAGCGTAGATCGCAGGTTCGAAACCAGTCACACGACTAGGCGTCGAAAAAACCGACGCCAAGTGTGTGACATGCATCGCACGTAGGCGGGCAAAAAACGCCCGCCAAGTGCTCATAGCGATGTCGCATCGATAATTGGAAAGCCTTGAAATCGTTGGATTTCAGTTTTTTGTTGAGTGTCAATGAGTATCAAATTGGTGGGTGTTTCTGCAAGCCTCCTTTGGAGGAATGCCAAAATTCTATTGACAACATCGGGTACGCATGATACTAATAATGTGTCAATATGTTCATTTCAAGGATATTATTCATCAATTCAAGACTGTTTATAAGACACCAAGTAAAAGAAAGGCAGTATTCATAATGATTTCATAACCTGTCACTCCATGTGATGATTTCGCCCATAGAAAGGTGAATTCCGTTATGAAAAATGAATATCTGCGCTCTTTTACGAAAAACAACAGGTGTAATCTGCTCTTTTCCATTGTCTTCACGGTACTCAATACTCCGCTTGGCATCATTGGCTCCTGGCTTTTGGGACAGATCATCGATGCTGTCACGGACGGCTCCTTTGCTAATCTCAGAAGGACAGGGTTGTACTGCGTCTATTTCATCTGTGCTCTGGTTCTTATTGACCTTTTCATGTACTTCTTCAAAAGCCGCTTCATCAAACAGGCCATGATTTCATACAAGTCCCTGGCCTATGCGAATATTTCGGCAAAGGACATTGCTGTCATCAAAAAGGAAACGCCGGGCAGTTACATTTCCCTGCTGACAAACGACACGAATTCGATAGAGGAACTGTACCTCAAAAACGGTTTCCTGCTCCTTCACATGATCCTGGTCTTTTTCGAAACGCTGGCCATGATGCTTTTCTACAGCATTCCGCTGGCCCTGATCTCTGTTGGACTTTTCCTGCTTCCCATGCTGGCAGGGTCAGCCATGGGGAAAGGCATGCAGGCACGGGAGAAACAGGTCAGTGACAGTGCCGAAGGCTTTCTGAATCAATTCAAGGAGCTCTTAAACGGCTTTTCCACGATCAAGCTTTTTCATGCGGAGGAAAGATCGGCGGATCTCTTTAATGCCAAAAACGATCAGGTGGAAGAGAGCCGCAGGAGCCGCTACTTCTGGGAATGCCTGATGTCGACGGTCTGTCAGGGCCTGTGCGGGAATGTGATGCAGTTCGGGATCTTCATCATTGGTGCAGTTTTTGCCCTGCACGGCAGCATCACCGCCGGTACGGTTCTGATGTTTTTCAATCTTTCCAATTACATCATTCAACCGGTTTCAGTGGTTCCCCAGTTTCTGGCCGGTCGGAAGGCAGCACTCGGTCTCATTGAAAAGCTTTCCGCTATGACGGAAAAGAAGAGGGGGAGGAAGAGAAAAAGTCCCTGACCGGCCCGATACAGAAAGTCAGTTTCCGTGATGTTTCTTTTTCTTATCCGGGGAATGAAGAGAGCACGATCAAAGAGATCAACCTGGACCTGGAAAAGGGAAAGAAGTATGCGATTGTCGGGCCCTCCGGAAGCGGGAAGAGCACATTGCTGAACCTGGTGTCCGGGATCTATGATGACTATGCGGGCAGCATTAAACTCAATACCGATGAGATCCGCGAACTCTCTTCGGAGGATGTCTATGGCAGGGTGAACCTTCTGGATCAGCATGTCTTCATCTTCGATACCAGTGTTCAGAATAATATTACCATGTTCGCATCCTGTGACAGCGACAGGATCGGGAAAGCCATATCTGCTGCAGGCTTGGACACTTTCGTGGAGAATAATGGAATGGACTATTCCTGCGGAGAAGACGGCAAAAATCTTTCCGGAGGGGAGCGGCAGAGGCTTGCGATTGCGCGCTGTCTCCTTCACGGGGCGGATGTGCTGCTCTTTGATGAGGCGACGACGGGTCTCGACAATGAGAATGCCCATGCCGTCATGAATACAATCCTTTCGATGAAGGAGACGACCGGTGTCCTCGTGACCCATCAGCTGAACGCGGCGGAACTGACCCGCTTTGACGAAATCCTCGTTCTGAAGGACGGACAGATCTGCGAGCGCGGCACTTTTGATGAACTGATGGAGAAACAGCAGTATTTCTTCGGATTCTATAATATTTCAAAGTAGAATCCGTCCAGAAGCCATATGCGCCTCGAAAAAAGCCTATGGCCATGTTATAATCAGAACAAAAGTGGTGGCGTTGTGCAACGGAAAGTGGCGGGGAATCCACTGAGTGGATGAAATGCCAGTCTGAAAAGGAGAACTATTATGGATGCCATTGCATTGGATAAAGAGAAAAAAGATAATATTATATCTGCAGACCTCTCCCGCAAACAGGTATCCGACCTTGTTCTGGCGAGCTTCGATAATGCTGTAAATGGCAAGGAAGGCATGGAGGCAGACGAGTTTTTCAAAAAGCTGGAAGACAGATATCGGAATGCATGAGTTCAGAGTTATCGTTCAGCCGGAAGCACAGGACGATATTATCGGCTATGTGGATTACCTGTTCTTTGTAAAAGAAGTTCCTGAAACGGCAATGGAAATTGAGGCTGGAATCAAGGGCAAAATATTATGTGTTTTTTCATTTCGCGTTAAACGGTGTCAAATCCTCTCTGCCTGTTCCAGCGCACTGAGATCGAAGAGAACGACATAGTAGATGTCCCCGTAATACTCATGCCGGATCCGATGCCCGGCGTCATATACTCTTTTTACCGTGCCTTGTTTTGTCCGGATTCGGTATTCGAGGTAATCATACCCCTGTCGGGCCGGGTCTGCCTGCTGGCTGGCAATGCTTTTCTCCGCCCACGACACATCATCCGGATGAACGAGATTTCGAAACGACCGGTCCGTAAACTGTATGAATTCCTGCATCGAATCACAGCCGAAGAGGCGCAGGCAGTGACTGTTTGCATAGAGAATCTCTTCGCCCTCGTCTGCTTTATAAATGAGGACCGCACCGGGCGCTCCGCCGGCCAGATCCTTGAAGTTGAAGCCCATCTGTACCCGCGGCTCATCATCCATTTCCGCCCGGAAGCGGGAAATGTGGTGATGGACCTTGCTCTTGGCATGATACAGCGCCGCATCCGCCTTGCGATAGAGCTCCCGAAAATCCCGGCTGTCCTCCGGATACAGGGCAACGCCGGCAGAGGCATAGTAAAAATACTCTTTGCCGTCCACTTCAAAATAATGTTTCCGATTGAAAAAACTGCGGAATTTCTCCGGCCAGTCGTCTGCCGGGTTTTTGAAGAGCATCTGGAACTCATCGCCCCCGTTTCGGGACAGAATGCCGGAATGCCCGGTGAGTTCATGGAGCTCGGAGGCAAAAGAGGTGAGAAGGACATCGCCGACGCTGTGCCCGTAGAGGTCGTTAAAGGACTTGAAATTGTTGATATCCATGGCGACAATGCAGGTTGATTTCAGCCGATGGTCCGCCGCCATATTTGCTATGTCCTTGTCAAAGCCCCGGCGGTTCTTCAGGCCGGTCAGGGCATCCGTGTCATTGAGGACGATCAGGTCCCGGTTCCGGCTGACCAGGGCGGAAACGAGGAGGGCGATCATGGACATCATCCCCGAAAAGCCCCAGAAGAACAGCCGGTCTGTCAAAGAGACCTTGGGGAACAGCGTGAGATGCCACCGCTTTCCGTAAATGGTCTGCGCCACCTTCACCCCCGCCGGTTTTCTCTTTCAGGCCGCTGACAAAGACTTCTTCATTGTTCACAGTTGCTGTCAGCCGGTAGCTGTACCCCAACTTGTCGATGGAGTCGAAGGCCGCCTGCCGCAGGACGTCCTCCATGTCGCAGATGACGATGGAAAAGCCCCAGAAGGTGCTGGTATCCCCCTTTTTTCAGGTATACAGGCTGACGGACAGCAAAACCGAAGCCGCCCTGCTTCAGGTTGAAAGGCCCGGCCACATTTGTCTGTCCCGACCGTTTCGCCTGATAGGCCTCCGCCTTCCGGTCCGGATCCGTAAAGAGGTTGATTTTTCCGGCCTCATTCCCCTGCTCCGGATAGACGTATGTGATCACGCCGTCCGGTGCCAGCTGGATACTGCGAAGAAAGTCGTTCTTTTCATATACGGCCTCTGCCAGCGTGTCGAAATCCACGACTTCGCCCTGGTCAATGATAATGACATCCGCAAGGGCTTCCGTCACAGAAGTGCAGGTATTGATGGCCCGGAAAAGGGCATTCAGCTTGGACTGCCCGTACGCCATGGCATTCCCGTCCCTGTTCACCCGCTGGGTATAGGAAAGGCCGTATGCCACAATATTCGCAATCACAAGGCCGATGAGAAGGACCGGAATATTGAACAGCTGCCGGTGTTTTTTTCTGCGCTGTGTTTTCTTTTTTTCTGTCATGGCAGATCCCCCGCTTGTCCACAATGAAACAGACTGTCATAAATGTAATAATAATTTGTCGTTTCCAATAATTATATCGGTTCGCTTTTTCCGCCGCAACGAAAATCAGGGAAAATCCTCCGGCAAGGCATTTCCACTTGGAGTCCGGTGGAAATATTTGTGGGACACCCGTTACGGCAGCACGCTATACTTAAAGCCGGGACAGCAGCTGAAGTTTTATAATGGGAGCGGGATATGTCCGGAGAAGACAGGAAGTCTCATAGAATAATGCAGTACATAAACCATTACAATTCTCCCATCGGCGGGATTACCCTGGCGGGGGATGGGAAAGCCCTGACGGGCCTCTGGTTCGACGGGCAGAAGTACTTTGCGGACACCCTTTCCGGAGAGCATGAAGAAAAAGAACTTCCGCTTTTTGATGAAACAAAGAAGTGGCTGGATATATATTTTTCGGGGAAGGCCCCGGACTTCACCCCACCGCTTTCCATGACCGACTCTGACTTCCGCAAATCCGTCTGGGAAGTGCTTCTTTCCATTCCCTATGGGAAGACAATGACCTACGGGGAAATCGCGGCAGAGGTAGCGCAGAAGAAGGGCCTGACGCGGATGTCGGCTCAGGCCGTGGGCGGCGCTGTCGGCCACAATTCGATTTCCATTATCATCCCCTGCCACCGGGTTGTAGGAACAAACGGGAGCCTGACCGGATATGCGGGCGGAATCGACAGGAAGATCTGGCTGCTTTCGCACGAAGGCGTGGACATGAGCGGCTTCTTCCGGCCGAAGCACAGCACGGCACCGTGAAATCAGAATAATCAAAACCGTCTCTTGCGGTGTTCTTTCATCAGCAGGATCCGCCTCAGCGGGGCCTGCTTTTCTTTTGCGTCTCTTCGCATTTGCTTCTTGACAATACCAGTAAAAACCAGTAAAACAATATCAAACCAGTAAATACTGGTAAAAAAGAAGTAAAACTGAATCAAACCAGTAAAAACTGGTAAACCAGGAGAGGCACATGTCAGATTTTTCAGGAAGCAATCCTTTTTCTCTCGTATTCGGAAAGGAACCCGCACAGAGCATAGGACGCAGAGATGATGAATCTACGATTATTGAGACATTTACCCAGGAAGAGCCGTCGCAGCAGGCTTTTATGATTACGGGAATCCGAGGATCCGGCAAAACAGTCTTTATGTCAGCGGTATCCGATTATTTTGCCGGCCAAAAGGATTGGATCTGCGTGGAACTCAGCACGGAACAGGATATGCTGCAGAGCCTGGCAGCGAAACTGACAAGTGTCAACTCCCTGGCAAAAATTTTTAAATCCGCCAGCATAAATCTTTCTGCATTTGGGATAGGGTTTTCTGTTTCCGGAACGGTTCCGATTTCCGATATAGAAACGGCTCTTTCCCGAATGCTGGAGAGCTTGAAGAAAAAGGGAAAGAAAATCCTGATCTGCGTGGATGAAGTAGTATCAAATGACCATATAAAGGCATTTTGCAGTTCTTTCCAGATTCTCGTACGACAAAAACTGCCGGTTTATCTCTTGATGACAGGGTTATATGAGAATATAGAAAGCCTGCAGAATACCCCGAATCTGACATTCCTATACAGAGCAACAAGGATTGTGATGAATCCTTTAAGCCAGTTCGGCATCGCGGACAGGTACCAGCGGATCTTTGCAAGTACAAGAGAAAATGCTGTTGATATGGCTGCGTGGACTAAAGGATATTCTTTTGCCTTTCAGGTGCTGGGATATTTCACTTGGGAAAAGCAGGGAGATTTCCAGGGGGCGCTGGAGGACTCTTATCGGTATTTGTGTGAATATTCTTATATCAAGATTTTTTCAGGCTTGTCTGTGAAAGACCGGGAACTGGCTCTGGCCATTGCGCAGTCCGAGCAGAATCGGAACAAGGAGATTCGGGAAAAACTCGGCTGGGAAGCCAATAAGTACAACCCTTATCGAATGCGGTTGATTCGCAAAGGCTTGATAGATGGGGAAACTTACGGAAAGGTTTTTTTCACGCTTCCGGAATTCGGGAGATTCGTGCAGGAATATTCAGCAATGCTGAATGCGGAATGAACGTGGAAAGCGCTGCCGCCTTATGTTGTGTGGAATTGGACATTGTAAAGAGCAGCTTCCGGATTTTCAAATCACTTTACTCCATCCCATAAGAGCAGGTTAGAGCGGTCTTCTTTTTTTCATATTATTTTTCTGCTTCGCTGATTTCCACATCTTGATAGAGCTCGTTCGCAGAAATCTCCGGAGAACTTCCGAAGAAGGCTTTTCCGGCCTCTTCGTCGCCCTGCAGGTAGTAGGCGAACCAGGCGGTCACATAGCCGTCGCCGGAATAGAGCATCTCCCCGTGGTCGCCGGTGTTGCGGCGGGCAAGGACCTTCGTCACTGAATCCGGAATGCTGTCAAAATTAGCCTGCATGGCGGAAAGGGGCGTAATCTGTTCGTCCGTGCTTCCGGTGGAAGAGATCATGAGAAAGGGAGTCTTGATCTGACTTGGATCCGAGTCCCACTGCAGGGCCCTGGCCATGTCGGTCTGGGTGCTGCTCAGGGCAACGGCTGCCTTGTAGACGGAAGCATGCTTCTGCAGGGCCTGGTATTTCGTCCCCTTGATGCCGGTGCCGTTCACGAAGATGACCGCCGGCAGGGGACTGTCCATATCGGCCATGTCCGAAGGATAGAAGATCTCATATTTTTTGAAGGACATCATGGCCGGGAATTCCTTGTAGCTGACCTCGTGGGTTCCCATGGCAAGGTATTTTGCCTCGATGTCCCCTCCGGTCTGTACCTTTTTCGTGTAGTCTTCCGGCACACTCTGAACCTTGTCCATGATAGCTCCGCAGCCCTTCAGGCAGAGGACGACAAGGTCAACGATGATCAGGATGATTGCGATGATCTTCCACATATTCTTTTTTTCTCCGCTGGTCCGTGCTTTCATTATTTTCATTCCTCCGTTTTGTCGGCTTTTCTCAATCAACCGGCAGATAGGTATCCAGATATTCTTCCATCTTTTCCAGATAGTCTCCCATGACTGCATTGTCATTCTGCAGGCCGTGGCCGGAGTGGGGTGCGACCAGATAGTCGTGGGGAATTCCGTGCTCGGTGAGGGCTGCGTCCAGGCGCTTTGATGCAGCGAAGGGCTGCACCTTGTCATAGGCTCCGTAGCAGAATAATGAGGGAACCGTGTCGTCCGTAATCTGCAGGAGGGGCGAAATGTCCTTCATGGCTTCATCGTAAGACACCGTGCCGAACATGTCGGGCGTAATCTTTTTGCCGGACATTTTTCCGAAGAGGAAGGCTGCCCCTTCAAGGGCCTCGTCCGTTCCCCGGTCAAAGCCGTACATTGACCAGTCCTCCGGATAGAAGGAGGAAGGACCGACGGCGCCGAAGACCATCTTCACGGGAACGGGCGAAGTGTCTGCATCCCGGTAGGCATAGATCATGGCGAGGCAGTGGCCGGCAGAGCCGCCGCTTGTCGCCATAGCGGTGATATTGTATCCGAGTTCTTTCGCCTTTTCCACGACTTTCGGAACGGCATCGCGGATCTCCACAGACTGGGTGTAGATATTGGCGTCCGGATTCTCATCCGAGAAGAGGGTGTAGTTGATGCCCGCTGCCACATAGCCCTTCCGGCAGAGCCAGGAGAGCATCTTTTCGTCATCGGATTTGTCACCGGTCGTGAAGCCGCCGGCGTGCAGGTAGATGACCAGACCATAGGAATCCTTTGTATCGTCCGCAGGCAGGTAGAGGTCGAATTTCTCCGCGGGCTTGTCTCCGTAGGGGAGGTCCTTTTTCAGTGTCCCGAGGGAGTTGTCCCAGCTGACCGAGTATGCTTTTGTCCGGGGAGAGGGGATGGTCTTGCTGGCCATGCCGGCAAGGAAGGCAATGATGAAGGCAAGAACTGTAAGCAACCTTTTCTTCCTCCGCTTTTTCTTCTGTGCTTTCTTTTCCGCTGCACTTTGCTTCATGGCCTCATCCGCTGCCGGAGATATCGCTTTCTTTCTCATAAGAAATTCCCTCCGAACAGGGTGCCGCCCAGCAGCATATTCAGGCCGGCACGGAAGGCCAGACGCCCGAGGACGAAGCCGACCGCAATGACTATGATGAATTTGATCACGTTCTATCTCTTCTTTGTCATTTCAAAATTTCCTTGCAAATCAATCGCGTTTTTATTATTTTTGCTGTGACATTTGTTTCAGCGAAAGGAATGTATCATCAGGAAGGCGGAAAAGCAAGAGGACAGGCAAAAATGAAACAAAACGGGAAATCTGTATCAGCTATGGGAAATGAAAAGCGGAACCTCTACAGTCGGCAGCAGCTGACGAAGGCCCTGTTGAAATTATTGAAAAAGAAAGAGCTCGCGGACATCACGGTCAGCGAGCTCTGTGAGGAAGCGGGGGTCGGTCGGGTGACCTTCTATCGGAATTACCCGGACATGAAGGACATCGTGCGGCAGTTTCTGCTTGAGGACAATAGAGAATGGACGGAAACCATCCTGACGGACGATGTCCCTTTCAACGAGAAGTTCCGTCGGATCTTCCGCCATTTCGAGGACAATCGAAAGGTCTACGAGATCCTGAACAGGCGCGGCCTCACGGACCTCCTGCAGGACGTGATCACATCCGCCTGGAAGCTGAAGCTCGACGGAAGCCTTGCGGAGGCCTACTCGAGCGCCTATCTCATGTACCTGGTCTACGGCTTCATCGAAGTCTGGTTCCGCCGGGGCATGATTGATTCGTCGGAGGAGATGGCCGTGCTTCTGTCGGCGGTGGGGAAGTGAGCGGGAGGATATTGATGCAGATGCCATACAGGTATTTAAAGCTCAGTCCGCCAGCGAAAGATAAGTTTCTTTCTCTGTGTCTTCGATCAGATTGTTGCAGATGATAGCAGTTCCGCTGATTCCGTCAACCGCGTCGATTGTCGGGGCGTCTGCGACATTCGTATAAACCCCGTCCTGCAGGGTGAGTTCCACATATTCGGTTTCAGCTCCTCCGCCTGACCGCCGGAGAATCAGTTTCTTCGCCCTGCTGTCCGCATCGTCTGCAACGATAACAGGCGTGCTGACGAGTGTAAATGCCTGGGCTATTTCCAGATGCTGCCCTTCTTCCTTCACCCACAGGGCCGAGTCTCCGCCGGAACCGCTGGTATAGCTTCCAATCACAGCACAGAAAATTTCCTGCTTTCCGTCCCCATCCAGGTCGACATAATTATAATAATACCTGGTCCCGGCCAGATCGCTCTCCGGAATGCTATAGTAATCAATGATCAGTTTTTTCAGTTCGTCATTTCCTTCGGTCTCTGCCTTCTCCTCCGTAACGGTATCCGGAAGCCAGCCTGTGAAGAGGGCGTCCGTATCCGCACCGGCAGAGTCTGCATCAGCCGCCGTGCCGGTCTGATCTGCGCCGCTTTCCGCGGAAGACGGAATGTCCGTCTGCGCCGGGGCCGGATTTGCTGCCGATTCCGCACTGCTGCTGCTCGCAGTTTCGCTTTGCCTACTGCCGCAGGCGGAAAGACATACTGCCGTAAGTAACGCTGTCAGAATGAATATCCTTTTTTTCATTATTCTCAATTCTCCTTTCTCAGTCAAGGACCTTTTCCACCGGTGAAGACGAGGGCGAAAAGACCGACTGCCGATGGCTCTGCTGCAGCTTCTGTCCGGCCTTCTTTGCCTCCTCTTCGGAATCATATTCTCCTATAACAAGAATCTTTTCTCCGTCGGAGGTCCTGATTTCCTGCGGATCATACGAAGCGTACTCTTTCTGCAGAGCAGAAAGTTCCCTGTCTGAAAGGGCCTTCGTTCGCAAAAGCCAGACGATATCGCCCGGGTGTTTTTCATCTTTTGTATAGTAGGCGTCCTGATAAAAATTGATGGTCAGGGTCCCCGGGTTGGAAAACTCCATCAGTTCATAATTGTACAGGCGCTTCAGCACCAGGACAAATTCCTGCCGCCCCGCATCCGCAGAATGTACCGGATAGACATCTGAAACGGCCTCCACTGCGGCTGCTTTCTGAGCAAGCTCCTCGGCATAATCCGAATTCAGCCCCTCGAAAGATACCTGCAGACGGCAGGGTGCGTAATGATAAGATACGGCATAGGGTATCACCTTGTTTCACCTATTATCAATGGCTTTGGCGGCTATATTTTGAGTGAAGACGGGAAGCCCGGTTTTACGGATCCTAAGACTATGGAGGCGACTGAGTATAACAAAAAATTCGGTCAGCTGGAGGCAGACGGTGACTACAATACGGTAACCACTCTTTTCAATGAAGGAAAAGCTGCCGGAATCATCGGCGGTCCCTGGCTTGTCTCCGGAATTGAGGATGCCGGCATCAATTATGGCATTGTTCCTCTGTCGGATATTAAGCTGCCCAATGGAAACGGAATGGCTCCCTTTGCCGGAATTCAGGGCGCGGGCGTTCTGAAGCGCGCTCTCCCGGAAAAGAAGGAGGCAATTGCCAAGGTGCTGAAGGCAATGGCATCCCCTGAAGTAGGTATTGACCTTGCAAACAAGTCGGGCTGCGCTCCGGCCAACAGTAAAGCCTATGACAATGAAGAGGTGGCATCCAATGAAATGATTGCTGCTATTCAGAAGACAGCTTCAACAGCTCAGCCGATGCCCAATATTCCGGAAATGAATGCAATGTGGTCGCCTGCAGAGGCAATGTTTGTCGCTGTAAACAAAAACGGTGAGGATGTTTCGAAGGCCGCGGAAGAGGCCCAGGCAGCGGCAGAACAGGCGATTGCCGACATGAAATAACTTCCCTTCAGCTTTCCCGAGAGAAAATCGAACCGCCCCAAGAGGTATGCAATGACGCAAAAGAAGAAATTTAAGCCCTGGCTCTATCTGATGCCGGCCCTGCTGCTCATAATAATAGTAATCGTTTTTCCGGTTCTTTTCACCGGATATATTTCGATGACGGATATGAGTCTGTATCATTGGAACGATTACCATATCATCGGCTTTCAAAACTATGCCCGTGCGCTGTTTAAGGCGGATTCCGGCTTCCTTGAAGCACTTCTCGTTACAATCCTGTGGACAGCGGTGAACATGGTTATTCAGCTTGCTGCCGGTTTTTTTATCGCCCTGGGATTGAATGCGAGAGGACTCAGATGGAAGAGGCTTTACAAAACGCTTCTGATGGTTCCGTGGGCAATGCCGGCCTATATTTCGATTCTACTCTGGCGCGTTGGCATGTTCAATCCGGAGTTCGGGGTATTAAATAAGCTGTTATCCCTTTTCTCACCTGGGAAAGTTGATTTTCTGTCAAATAATGTCGCGGCGTTCTGTTCGTGTATGGTGCTGAATCTCTGGATGGCGCTTCCTTTCATGATAACGACGATTGATGGGGCGCTTCAAAGCATTGACCGCAGCCTGTATGAAAGTGTCACATTAGACGGGGCCGGTTTCTGGGCAAAGATCAAATATATTACCCTCCCCTCTATCAAACCCATTATAGCTCCGGCGGCCGTCATGACTACCTTCATTACCTTCAAACAGTTTGATATTATCTTCCTCCTTACGCAGCAGCGTGGTTATAAGACAGGCGCGACACTTAATACGGTCATTACATATGCTTATCAGAACGCCTTTGTTTCAAATAATTACGGTTTGTCCAGCGCTGTCAGCATGCTGCTGTTTGTTTTGATTATACTGTTTTCGCTTTTTACAAACCGAAGTCTCCGGGAGAATTGAACTATGACAAGTGGAAAAAAGCGTTCTGCGCGTAGAAAAGGGCGTTTAATCCTGCTGAATATTATTTTTATTATCCTGTGTCTTGTCACTTTGGTGCCGGTCTTTTACGCTTTGAATGTGTCATTCAGTGGTAAAGAGGCGGCTCTGTCAGGCAGTCTTTCATTGCTGCCGAAGAGCCCGACTCTGGATAATTATAAGACGATTCTTGTGGATGAACCCTTTTTACTCTGGTTGAAAAATTCTTTAATCCTGAGTCTCGGGACAATAGCCATTTCCATGCTGTGTGCTGTTCCGGCTGCATATGCCGTTTCAAGGTGGCGCTTCCGTGGCAGGCAGGCAACGCTTCGCGTGCTGCTAGTACTGAATGCGTTCCCGCAGATTCTGTCCATGTTTGCGCTGTTTCGGGTTTTAAAAATCCTTGGACTCCTCAATTCGCATTTCGGGCT
The DNA here is from genome assembly GCA_900316075.1 of uncultured Lachnospiraceae bacterium. GTDB lineage: Bacteria > Bacillota > Clostridia > Lachnospirales > Lachnospiraceae > RUG306. Next base: position 21,564 of record ONBT01000029.1, read on the forward strand.
GATCATAATCTATGCCGGTTCCATGTGCGTTTTCGGTATCTGGAACCTGAAAGGGTATTTTGATACGATCCCGGTGGAAATCGAGGAGGCATCCAAGATTGACGGAGCAAATGACGCGCAGATGATCATGCGGATCGTTCTTCCCTTGGCAAAACCGGCGATTATCGTAACCTGTGTCATGGTTCTGATTACAGTATGGAATGAGTATCTCTTCGCGACTACATTTCTTTTGGATAGTTCTACCTATTCACTGGCCGGAGGGCTGTATCAGCTGCAGTCCAATGACTACAGCAGAAGCTGGCCCGTATTTACTGCGGCATCCGTCATAGCATCCGTTCCACTCCTGATTATCTTTTTCGCTGTACAGAAGCATATGGAATCCGGACTGACTGCCGGGGGAGTAAAAGGCTGATCTGTAATAATTTTGCTTATCATTTTTGAGGAAACATTCATGATTTTACGCCAAGCAATTACACACATTCCTCTGTCCCAGTATGCTTTTGCCAATAGCGAGAGCAATCTGACCATTCGCCTTCGGGCATCCAGAGACAATCTGACAAGCTGCGTTCTTTACTATGGAGACCGTGTCTGTCCGCAGGATCCGGTTGTTTTTACACCAATCGGGATGGACAAAGTCGCATCCGATACAGAGTTCGACTACTTTGAAGTGACCTTTGAAAGCCCTTATAACAGGGTTTGCTATTATTTTGAAATCGCTGACACAGAGGAGAAACTCTTTCTTTTTGCGGATATTTTTTCTTCAGGTATTCCCAAGGAACGAAGCGAATTTTATCAGTATCCTTTTATCCGTAGAGAGGAGATTCAGTCAGTTCCGGATTGGCTGAAACATGCTGTTGTCTACAATATTTTCCCGGACAGTTTTGCCACGGATAAACGATCCATCCGCAGCACGCCGGATGAAACTCCATGGAAGAATGGAATTGTGCTTAAGTCCAGGCTCGGGGGAAAACTGAAGGGGATAACGGAAAATCTGGATTATATTCATGATCTGGGCTTTAACTGTATCTACATCAATCCAATCTTCACAGCGGGGGAATACCACAAGTACGATATTCTGGATTACCGCCATATATCTCCGAATCTGGGAACGGATGAAGAATTTAGGGAATTGGTACAGAAAGCGCATTCTCTTGGAATCCGGGTAGTCATTGACGGGGTTTTCAATCATTGCAGCTGGTACTTTTTTGCCTTTGATGATGTAGTACGAAATGGCAAGGCTTCGCCTTATCATGACTGGTTTTACGATGTTTCTTTTCCGGTTAAACGACCGACAGGCGAAGATGAACTACCGGAATACGGGTGCTTTGCTTATGAAAAGAAGATGCCAAAGCTTAACAGCTCAAACCCTGAAGTACGGGAATATTTCAGAAATATCTGTGCTTACTGGATTCGGGAATTTGATGTCGACGGTTGGCGTCTGGATGTAGCTAACGAAGTCGATCGGAGGTTCTGGCGGGTTTTCAAGCAAACGGAAAGAGCAGAAAAGCCGGAAAGCATTATGATTGGAGAAATATGGGAGAGTTCGGAAACCTGGCTGCAGGGGGATATGTTTGACTCGACCATGAATTATGATTTCCGGAAGAACTGTAGGGACTTCTTTGGTACAGAATCTATCAATGCCACGGAGTTCAATACACGTGTAACCCATATGAATTATCGTTACCCGACTGGTATTCTTCAGGGGCAGCTGAATCTTCTTGATAGTCACGATGTCAATCGATTCTTTTCATACTGCCAGGGAGATATTCGTCGTTTTCGGCTTGCAGAGATCTTTCTGTTTACAGCTCCAGGTGTTCCGTGTGTTTTTTATGGAGATGAACTGGGAATGGACGGCAGCCGAGAGGAAACCCTTCGTGGCCCAATGCCTTGGAAGCAGCCGTCTTATGACGAGCGGGAATTTTTCCGTAGCCTTATCAAATTGAGGAAAACTACGGATGCTCTGGTATATGGGAACTATTCCGTCCTGTATATGAATGACGCAGGTGCATATGTCTTTTCCCGAACATTTGCCGGCTGTACAGTTACAGTTGCGTTAAATGCCAGAGATTTGACTTCGGATATTCCCTGTGGCCTTCCTCAGGCCAAGCCGGTCATATCAGCAGAATATGAGGGGAATACCCTTGGAGCATTCGGCTATGCGGTGTGGAAAGAGACAACATAAGAATGATCTTTGTTCAGGCCCTCCGTGCAGCGCACGGAGGGCCTTTTGACAGCTTTGACAGGATGAAGGAGCGCTTCTTTTTCGGTTGTTATCAGGTGCAATGCCTGACGAATGATGGTATAATTTCCTCGAAGACATACTTGCAAATATGAGGAATCCGTTATGAGCGCTGTCGATGTTCAGACAAATTCATACATGAGTGACAACGCCCATTTCGCGGATGCCTTCAATTATTTCATCTATGGCGGGCGGCAGGTGATCCGGCCGGAGAATCTGAGGGAAATGGATCGGACCGCCCTTGCTCTTCCTTTCGGGAAAGATGGGGAGGACTCAGAAGAGGTTCAGAAATTCCGGGATGTCCTGAAATCAGCGGAAATCAAATCGGATGATGAGGCCACCTACCTGCTTCTTGGGATAGAGAATCAGTCGCATATTCACTATGCGATGCCGGTTCGGAACATGCTCTATGATGCGATTGCCTATTCACAGCAGGTTGAGCTCCTGGGGAAAAAGCATAAGGCGGACAGAGATTATGGTAATCAGGAAGAATTCCTGAGCGGCCTTCATAGAGAAGATCGGCTGCATCCGGTGATTACCCTGGTTATCTTCTGGGCTCCGGGAAAATGGGACGGCCCGCAGAGCATTCATGAACTCCTGGATACGCAGAATCCGGAATTGCTGAAGCTGGTACCGGATTATCGGATGAACCTGCTGATTCCGGACAGCATTGAGGACTTTGAAAAGTTCAGAACCGAGCTGGCCGAGGTGTTGGAGTTCGTCAAATATTCAAAAGACAGAGAAAAGCTGAATCAGGCAATTAACGAGACACCCGGATTTCAGAATCTGGGCAGGCGTTCGGTTGAACTGATCAATGCGGTTACGGATGCAGATATTGAAATCCCTGAAGGTAAGGAGGCGGTCAATATGTGTACGGCAATACAGGAAATGAAGGAAGAATCGAGAGCTCAGGGACAGGCTCAGTTGATTCAGCAGGCGGTTAAGAGCGGAAGCTCTATAGAACAGATTGCCAGGGTATTAGCACTGCCTGTTGAGGAAGTAAAAAAACTCAGTAAGGGGTGAATTTAGTTTACACATGAAACACGTAATGGCGTCATTTTGACGTCACTTTTCTCTGAGAGTGACGTCAAAGTGACGCCACTTTTTCTTTGCGGAAATTTTCCGGAACGGTGCAGCAATTCCGGCAGGTTTCAGGGCGCGAGCCCTGGCCAGATTCCCGTGGGGGAAGCTGTTTCCGCCAAAAGGGAACTGCAACTTTTGGCGTATCCTGTTATCCGTTTCAGTTTTTCGCTTCAATAGCCCTGGAATTTAACCAGTTTTTGGGAGACCAATAAATTCGCGCTATTCAGCCTTCCAAAATTTGGAAGGGGTCCGCAAACCCAGTAAATCGAAAAATGCCCTGCAGAAAACCGTTCCAAAATTTGGACGACACAGTATTCACAAGGGTTTCGGCCGTCCGAAATTTGGAAGCGGCAATTTTTACATTTCTATTTGAACCAAATCACGCGCTCGCGCGTGATAGCTTTCCATATATCCTGAGCACTGCTGACGCGGTGCTCTTTTTCTGTTACAATAGCCGGAAACCCG
>ONBT01000043.1 GCA_900316075.1 uncultured Lachnospiraceae bacterium
TCTACGGGCTGGAAGAAAAAAAAGAGGCGTTGATCTCCTCCGGCATTATGGGGCGGGAGAAGAATGTGACGAAGCTTCTTGCCGCCATCGACGACTCCCGTCAGAATCCCCCGGAAAGACTCCTTACGGGGCTCGGAATCAGCAACGTGGGAAAATCTGCGGCCAAAGAGCTGATGGCCCATTTCGGCTCATTTGATACCCTGATGAAGGCGGCTGCCTCGCCCCTCTATGAGGACGAAATCACCCGGGTGCAGGACATCGGAGCTGTCACGGCAGCCTGCATTCACGACTATTTCGCCGAAGAAGAGAACAAGGCCCTGATTGAAAAGCTGAAGGGTTACGGGGTGAATATGGAAGCCCTTTCCGAGGCTCCGGCGGCCGGAAGCCAGTTCGCCGGAATGACGGTCGTGATCACCGGAACCCTGCCTTCCATGGGGCGGACTGAAGCCACGGCTTATGTCGAATCCAGAGGCGGAAAAGTCACAGGTTCCGTTTCCAAGAAGACGACCTTCCTAGTGGCCGGAGAGGCCGCAGGGTCGAAGCTTACGAAGGCTCAGGAACTGGGCGTTGAAATCATTGACGAAGCCGAGCTGCTGCGGAGAGGGTCCTGAAAGCCGGAAGAAATGAAGGTTTTTCGGCAAGGGTGGAAATTCGCAGAGATGTAAGGGCTTACATAAGTCATAGGAAGAAGGCTTAAGGATGCCGATCAAAATTCAGAATGATCTGCCGGTCAAGCAGATTCTCGAAGATGAAAATATATTCGTCATGGACGACAGCCGGGCCATCCACCAGGATATCCGGCCCATTGAAATCTGCATTCTGAACCTCATGCCTCTGAAGGAGGACACGGAGCTGCAGATTCTTCGCATGCTTTCAAATACCCCCCTGCAGGTCAATGTCTCCTTCATGATGACGACGACCCATGAGGCGAAGCACACTTCCTTGAGCCACCTGAACAAGTTCTACGACACGTTTCAGGACGTGAAGGAGCGCTATTTCGACGGCTTCATCATCACGGGGGCTCCGGTCGAGCAGATGCCCTTCGAGGCGGTCGACTACTGGCCCGAGATGGAAGAGATTCTCGAATGGACGAAGAGCCATGTGACCTCGACTCTCCACCTCTGCTGGGGGGCCCAGGCAGGGCTTTACTATCACTACGGGATCAAAAAGGACAATCTTCCGGAGAAGCTTTTCGGAGTCTATCCCCACAGGGTGCAGCACCGGAGAGTCCCCCTGGTCCGGGGCTTTGACGACTACTTCATGGCCCCTCATTCCCGCTGGACGGAGAGCGACCGGGAGCAGATCCGGGCGAACGGGGACCTGATGGTTCTTGCCGAGTCCCCGGAGGCCGGAGTTTTTCTTGTCATGAATAATGACGGCTCCCAGATTTTCTGCATGGGCCATCCCGAGTACGACCGTATGACCCTGGACAAGGAATATAAGCGGGATCTTGCCGCCGGCGTACCCATCCACAAGCCGGTCAACTACTATCCGAGCGATGACGAAACCGCAAAGCCCCTGCTGCAATGGAGAGGGCATGCAAATACTTTCTACACGAACTGGCTGAACTATTACGTATACCAGAATACGCCTTATATTTTCCTGGGGCGGGATTCGTGAGTTTTCTGCAAATGACATCCCTTCCGGTGTTTGTTTGGGGCAGAGAGGGGGAGAATCCTGCAAATGACATCCCTTCTGACGTCTGTATAGGGCAATATTGAGTAGATTCCGGCAAACGACATCCCTTGTCGAGTTTGGCAGAGGCAAAACTGAGCGGTTTTCTGCAAATGACATCCACACGGAAGCGGGCCTGCGGCAAAAATTTGCCGCAGGCCCGCTTCCTTTGTGTGAGTATTCAAAAAATGTAAGGGGTTTCAGCGCTTGACTTCGGCGGACCCGTTGGAGTTCATGAGGGCATGGACGTCGTCGATAGAGACCATATTGAAGTCGCCCTCCACTGTGTGCTTGAGGCAGCCGGCAGCGGAGGCAAAGTCCAGGCGCTTCTGGGCGTCGTATCCTAAGAGCTCCGCAGCGATGAAACCGCCGCAGAAGGCATCCCCGCAGCCGATGGTATCGACAATTTCAATATTCATGACCTTGCCCCAGTGGAAGCCGTCAGAGTCGAGAAGCATGGCGTCCCAGAGGCCTTTTCCGGCGGTCAGGGTCCGCCGCCGCATGACAGCTACCTCGTCGAAGCCGAAGGTATCCTTCAGCTTCTGAGCCACGGACTGGAAGTTCCAGAGGTCGGGCTTTTCTTCCGGAATCGGGGCCTCATCCGGATACAGGCCGAAAATCTCGGCATCGTCGTCGGAAGTGATGCAGACATCGGAGTACCTGCAAAGTTCCTTCATGGCTTCTCCGGCCTCTTCCCGGCTCCACATGCGGCCCCGGTAATTTAAGTCCACGGAAACCCGGACCCCGTGCTCCTTGGCGGCTTTCACAGCTGCCAGGCAGATTTCGCGGGCAGTCGGGGAAAGGGCCGGTGTGATGCCGGACCAGTGAAACCAGTCCTTGCCCTCGAATATGGCGTCCCAGTCGAAGTCGGACGGCACTGCTTCTGCCATAGAAGAGTGCTTGCGGTCATAGACAATCTGGGCGGGCCGCATGCCGGCACCCCGTTCGAAAAAGTAAGTGCCGATCCGCTCGCCGCCCCGGGCGATGTAGTCTGTGCCGACACCCCAGCGGCGGAGGGTATTTATTGCTGCATTTCCGATGTCGTGGGCGGGAAGCTTCGTGACGTAATACGCATCGATTCCGTAATTTGCCGCAGAGACCGCGACATTTGCCTCCGCCCCGCCGAAGATGGCTTCGAAGGTCTCAGTCTGAATCAGCTTCAGATGGCCGGGAGGCGTGAAGCGGAGAAGGAGTTCTCCAAGAGTTACAAGCTTTTTCATCCTCTTACCTTTCTAACTACCGCAGCCGCGTCTGCGCAGATTTTTTCGATTTCATCGAATTTTCCACCGTTGATCAGGTCCTTCTTCACCATCCAGGTGCCCCCGCAGCAGACGATGAGGTCAGATTTCAGATATTCTTCGACATTGGCCGTATTGACACCGCCGGTGGGCATGAAGACCATGTGGTTGTAGGGCCCGGCCAGAGCTTTGATGGTTTTGAGGCCTCCCATGGCTTCTGCCGGGAAGAATTTGACGAAGTCGAGGCCTAGGGAGATGGCCTGTTCCACTTCGGAAGCGGTTGCAATGCCTGGGGTCATGGGAACGCCCTTGGACTGTACATATTGTACGACTTCAGGGTTGAGGCCGGGAGAAACGATGAACTTGGCTCCAGCTGCAATGGCCCGGTCCGCCTGCTCGGTGGTGAGAACAGTACCTGCCCCGACCAGCATGTCCGGGAACTTCTGCGCCATTGTGCGGATGGTTTCCTCCGCGGCAGCTGTCCGGAAGGTGACCTCCGCAGCCGGCAGGCCGCCCTGCATCAGGGCCCGGCCCAGGGGCTCGGCATCCTTCGCATCGTCAATCGCTACGACCGGGATGATGCCGATTTCGTGAAAGCGCTTCTTTACTTCATCGATGGTCATTTTTTTCTCCTTCTAACTACTTTCAGTTTTCAATATCTTCAGGACAAAAGTCCACCAATCCTTGCAACCTCTTTGGGCCTGCGGGCGGGTGTCAAGACAAAAGTCCGCCAATCAAGGCGTCATCCTTGGGCCCAAAGGCAGAATTCAGGACAAAAGTCCGCCAATCCTTGCAACCTCTCTGGGCCTGCGGACGGGTGTCAGGACAAAAGTCCGCCAAATTCCCGCCCCTCAGATAACTTCGTGCTTCAGCCACTTTCCACCATGGAAGCGGATGACGAAAAATACGGCCCGTACGCACCAGTCAACGGCCATGCCAATCCACACAGCCAGGGGGCCCATATGAAGGCCCCGAATCAGGATGACCACAGTTGCCACCCGGAAAATCCACATGGACAGGGAGGAGAGCAGCATGGAATAGCGGACATCCCCGGCCGCCCGGAGTCCATATGGAATCGTAAAAGACGGGGGCCAAACGAGCGGCTTCACTATAGTGATGAAGCAGAGCATCGAAAAGCAGAGGTCAGCCGAGCGCTCCTCAAGTCCGGAAAGCAGCATGACGGGCTTTGAAATAGCAAGCACCGCGAGGCAGGAAAGCAGAATGACCAGGTAGGAGAGCTCTGTCAGTTTCACGATGTAAAACTTCGCTTCTTCCCTCCGCCCGGCGCCCAGGGTCTGCCCGACGATGGTCATGAGGCCGAGTCCGACGCCAATGCCGGCCACCCCGTTCACGTTTTCAAAGATTACGGTCAGGGCCTGGGCGGCAATCGCATAGGTGGGCAGGGTGGAAACTGTCGATTGAATCGCCAGTTTACCGAATTGGAACATGCCGTTTTCAAGGCCGGAAGGGACGCTGATGGTCAGAATCCTTTTGATCGTGCCCCAGTGGGGCCGGGTCCGGTAGCGGCGGATGTAGATGGCATTTCGGTCATTTCGCAGGGCAATGAATACAGCTATGAAACAGAAAATCCGGGAAGCCAGGGTGGAAAGGGCCGCCCCGGCGATTCCCATATCAAAGACAAAAATCAATACGGCATTTCCTGCAATATTCATGGCGTTTCCGATGACGGATATGATCATCGGAAAGCGGGAATTGCCGCCGGCCCGGAAGAAGGCCGAGCCGCAGGAAAACAGCGAGGAAACGGGAAACGAAATCAGAGTAATCCCAAAATATATGACACTCCCCGCCATGACGTCATCCTCGACCGAGCCGAAGATGAGCCGGAGCAGCGGCCGATTGAAGACGGCACACAGGACGCTGATGGAAACGGAAAGGAACGCGACCACCAGGACCAGCTGCCGGGCCGATTCGATGGCGTTTTCCCGCTCGTTCCGTCCCAGGTATTGGGAGCAGATAATGACGCCCCCGGCTGCCAGAGCCGAAAAAATCTGGATGATGAGGTTGTTGACGGAATCGACGAGGGAAACGGCGGAAACCGCGGCGCTGCCCACGCTGGTCACCATCACGGTGTCAAACATGCCCATGAGGGAGTTTAGAAGCTGCTCCAGCATGAGGGGAATCAGCAGGGCCTGGATGTCTTTCCTTTGAAAGAGCAGGGCGTCCGCATTTACTGCGGCCGGGTTATAGAATTTTTCTTCAATCGGCCTCAGAAATTGCATAGTTTTTCCTCTGATTCATGACTAATGTAAACCGCCGGCTGCCGCCTTACCTTTCGGGCCTGCTTCGCAGCCCTCGCAAATTCTGTACACTATAAAGGTGAGCGCTTACATCCTAGAGTACCACACCGTCCTTCAAAATGGAAATCTCAGCGAAGCCATTCCTTTCCGCTTTTGTCTCTTTTCCGGAGGCTACGTCGATTACGTACTGAAGCAGGCGGTCTCCGCATTCGGGGATGGTTTCTTCTCCTTCGGCGATTCCTCCGGCATTGAAGTCAATCCATCCGCTCTTCTTCTCATAAAGGGCCGTATTCGTGGAAATCTTGACCGTAGGAACGGGAGCCGAAAACGGAGTGCCCCGGCCGGTTGTAAACAGGATGATATGGGCGCCTGCAGCCGTCAGATTCGTGGCGGAAACGAGGTCGTTTCCCGGGCCGGAAAGCAATGTAAGCCCTTTCTTAGATACGGTCTCCCCGTATTCCTTCACATCGACAATCTGGGCTGTACCGCCTTTCTGGACGCAGCCTAAAGACTTGTCCTCGAGAGTCGTGATGCCGCCGGCCTTGTTGCCGGGGGAAGGATTTTCATAGACGACCTGGCCATGACTGGTGAAGTAGTCCTTGAAGGAGTTTACCATGGAAACAGCCTTGTCGAAGATTTCCCTGGTTTCGCAGCGGTCGAAGAGGGCCTTTTCCGCCCCGAACATCTCCGGAACCTCAGTCAGGATTGTGGAGCCGCCCATGGCAATGAGCCGGTCCGAAAAGGCGCCGACCGCAGGGTTTGCTGTGATGCCGGACAGGCCGTCCGAGCCTCCGCACTTCATCCCGATGACGAGCTCCGAGGCGGGAATATCCTCCCGCTTGAAGGAGGCAGCGTAGGCAGCCAGTTCTTTTAAGAGGCGGCCTCCTTCTTCGTATTCGTCGTTTACATCCTGGCAGGTCAGGAACTTGACCCGGTCGTCGTTCCAGCTGCCAAGGGCCTCCTGGAACATGGCCATGGTCAGGTTTTCGCATCCTAATGCCAGGACCAGAACAGCGCCCGCATTGGGGTGATTGACGAGGTCGGAAAGGATGGCCGTCGTGGCACGTAGGTCCCCGCCCAGCTGGCTGCAGCCGAAGGGGTGGGGGAAGGTCTTGAGGCCGGTGATGGAGCCCTTCACAAGGCCTGCATTGTCCCTGACCAGTTTCTCTGCCACAGAGTTGACGCAGCCGACCGTGGGGATGATCCAGAGGTCATTTCGTACGGCGGCCCGGCCGTCTTCCCGGCGGAAGCCCTTAAATGTAAGCGCTTTCACATTCGGAGCCGGGTAGGTCTTGTGGTCATAGGTGTAGTCAGCCCGCTCGGAGAGCTTTGTCTGGGCGTTCTGGGTGTGGACATGTTCCCCGATTGCGATGTTTTTCTTCGCACTGGCAATCGGAAAGCCGTACTTGATGATGTCTTCACCCTTTTCAATATCGCAGAGGGCCATTTTGTGCCCGCGGGCGATGGAACCGAAAGCGATGATAGTGTGTCCGTCAATGGGGACGGCCTCTCCCTTCTTTATATCTGCAAGGGCCACGGCCACATTGTCCGCCGGATTGATTTTCATTATTTTCATGGCGTTTTCCTTTTATCTGAATCTGCCGGCCCGGTTGTAAAAAAGGTGACCGTGCCGGCAGAAATTTTTTTCAGGCCCTCGCAGCAAAATCAGCCATGGCGGCCTTCATGCCCTTCTTTTCAATCAGGGCCAGGTCTTCTTTCACGGTCTCACGGAAACCGGGCAGAGATTTCAGGCTGTCATCCCACATCTTTTCATTGTCGATGACGGCATCGGCGAGGGCTTCGAGGGAGTCATTCCGGTGCTCATAGTAGAAGTCCAGAACCCACTCGTCGTCCTTGATGTCATAGGCATCTCCGTTCGGACGGACAGCGTGCAGGCAGGCGTCGCCTTTTTCAGTGCCATTATGATAGAAGCAGATATAGGCCGCAAAGGAGAAAGCCAGGCAGGGAGCGATGGCCCCGTTCTTTCTCTTTGCATATTCAAGGAGAGAGGGCATGCAGCGGGCCTTCCATTTCGAGGTCGAGTTCAGGGAAATGGAAAGAAGCTGGTGGTCGACGAAGGGATTGGAAAAGCGCTCCGTGACGTCGGCTGCAAACTGGTTCAGGTCGTCCTTGGGCAGGTCGAGGGTCGGAATGACCTCATTGTAAAGGGTTGCATTCATGAAGCCGTGAATGGTTTCGTCCTTCATGCAGTCCCGGACGATATTCTGTCCGGTCAGGTAGGCTGCCATGATGAAGGAGGTGTGGGCCCCGTTTAAAATACGGACTTTCCGCTGTTTGTAAGGCCTTACATCGGGAACCGTGATGATGGGAAGCTCTGCCTTGTCGACCGGGAATTCCTTCTTGATGGAGTCGGGGCCTTCAATGACCCAGAAGCCGAAGACCTCTCCGACATCGAGAAGGTTGTCGTGGTAGCCCAGCTCTTCGCAGATCTTGTCCGCTTCCGTCCGGGGATAGCCGGGAACGATGCGGTCGACGAGAGTGGAGCAGAAGATATTCTGTGTCTTGACCCAGTCCTTGAAGTCGTCGCCAAGGCCCCACTGGTCGATATACTTGTTTACGATCTTCTCGAGCTCCTTGCCGTTGTTGTCAATGAGCTCGCAGGAGAGGATGATGAAGCCGGGAAGGCCCTTCTTATAACGGCGGTAGAGGAAAGCTGTAAGCTTGCCGGGGAAGGAAGCGGGCGGAGCGTCGTCTTTCTTGCAGTCGGGGTCATAGGCAATGCCGGCCTCGGTCGTATTGCTTACGATGAAGCGAAGGTCGGGGTTGTCCGCGCAGGCCATGAGGCTCTCGAAGTCTTCGTAAGGGTTCAGGCAGCGGGAGATGCAGGAGATGACCCGCTTCTTGTTGACCGCCTGGCCGTTTTCACTTCCGCGGAGGAAGAGGGTATAGAGGCCGTCCTGGTCATTGATCATCTTCGCAAGGCCCTGGGCAATGGGCTGGGTCACAACTACCTTGCCATTGAAGCCGGCCTTCTCATTCAGAAGGTCGATGAAATAGTCGACAAAGGCCCGGAGAAAGTTCCCCTCTCCGAACTGCAGGACCTTCTCGGGAGCGTCCTTCAGGAGATATCCGTCGTAGCCCTGATTTTCAAGCGTCTTATAGCATAAGTTTTCCATGATGTGCTTCTTTCTTTTTATGACTAATATAGAGCACCTCACATAGCTGTCATTTTTCTGCAGCCATGTAAGCGCTTACATTTGCAGATAAAATGGAAACCTGTCCGGCAAATTCCGACCAGATCAATTTGTCCGGCCTTTTTGCAAACAGGATAGATGACCGGTTGCCTTACTGGATATTGAAATACCTGGCCGCGTTCTCGTAAGAAATTCCCTTCACAATTCTGGAAAGGGCTTTTTCGTCGTTCGGGTACTCGCCGTTTTCCACGAAGCCGCCGATCAGATTGCACATGATGCGGCGGAAGTAGTCGTGGCGGGTGTAGGAGAGGAAGCTCCGGGAGTCGGTCAGCATGCCGATGAAGTTGCCGAGGAGGCCGAGATTGCCGAGAGAGCGCATCTGCTGCTCCATGCCGTCCCTGGTATCCAGGAACCACCAGGCCGCTCCGGTCTGAATCTTTCCGGGAACTTCTTCACCCTGGAAAGCGCCGGCGATGGTCGTGATGACATTGAAATCACTGGCGTCGAGAGAGAAGATGACGGTCTTCGGCAGCTCGTCCGTGTAGTCGAGCTCGGAAAGAAGCGCTGCCAGATCGTCTCCGCAGGAGGATTTCGCAACGACATCGAAGCCGGTGTCGGGGCCCTCCTTTTCAAACATCCGGGCATTGACGTTTCTCGTGCAGGAATAATGGATCTCCATGACGATGCCGTTCTTCTTGTATGTCCGTGCGATATGCAGAAGGATATAAGTCTGATAAGCGTCATTTTCTTCTTTTGTAAGCGCTTTCCCTTCCATGGCCTTCTTGAAAGCGGCATTGACGAAAGCAGCATCCTTCTTCACGAAAGGCACATAGTCGAGACCGTGATCCGAAGCCCGGCAGCCGTGCTTCTTGAAAAACTCAATCCGATTGTCAAGGGCGGCACAGACGTCATCGGCTGTATCGAGAGAGGACTTTCCGACGGCATAGGCCAGCTTTCCAATATACTCTTTGAAGCCGGGTTTTGAAATATTTACCGCCTTGTCGGGACGGAAGGAAGGGCAGACCATGAAATGGATGGAGTCGTCTGCCGCAATCTTTTCATGCCATTCGAGGAAATCTGTCGGGTCATCGGTCGTGCCGATATATTTCACATTCGAGGACTCAATGATGCCGCGGACCGTAAGTTTTTCGTCGTTCTGCAGCATCAGACGCGTCTTTTCGTAGATGGCGTCCGCTGTCTCAGGAGTCAGAGGAGTCGTGATGCCGAAGTACTTCTTCAGCTCCAGGTGGCACCAGTGGTACATGGGGTTGCCGATGGCCATTTGAAGGGCTCCGGCAAAGGCCCGGAATTTTTCCTTCGGGTCCGCGTCCCCTGTGATAAGGTCTTCCGGGACTCCGTTTGAACGCATGACCCGCCACTTGTAGTGGTCGCCAAAGTAGGTGCCGTTGGAGTTCTTCCCGCCCAGCCAGACTTCCGTGATGTCGTTGTAGCGGCGGTTCTCATAAATCTCTTTCGGAGAGATATGGCAGTGGTAATCGATCAGAGGCATTTCCTCCGCATAGTCGTGGAAGAGGTGCTTTGCGGTTTGCGTATGCAGCATGAAGTCTGCATCCATGAATTCTTTCATTTCTGTCCCCTTTGAGAGCAAAGTAAATTCATATTTTCCAAAAATGTAAGCGCTTACATTTTTGCCTGCGTTTATAATAGGCATTCGTTTTGTACTTGTCAATACAACAGAATTGAATAATTTCCCTCATTGCTTTTGTGCAGGATGCCGGGCCTCCTGTTTTTTGAAGATTCTTTTGTCATTGGTGATTCCCGTACACGTCAATCTGGAGCACCACCCGGGGATGGCTGCGCTTTCCCGGGTTTCCGTGACACAACTGATGTCTTGTGGTATATTTGAGCGAAATCGTTCTTCGCTTTTGAGGTACTGCGAAGGCATGAAATTCTGTTTTAAGGGAAAACCATGTTGAAAAAATTATTATCCTATTTCAAACCCCACAGGAAGCTTTTTGTCATCGACATGGCCTGCGCCGTGGCGGCGGCAGCTATTGAGCTCGCTTTTCCGGCGGTGTCGCGGTACGCTATGTATTCCCTGCTTCCGGAAAAAGCGTTTGAGACCTTTTTCATAATAATGGGGATCATCCTCATCTGCTACGCCTTTCGCGCTTTCTGCTACTACATAATGACCTATGTCGGCCACACCTTCGGCATCCGGGTGGAGACGGACATCCGGGCAGACCTTTTCAAACACATTCAGACGCTGGACTTCGACTTCTTCGACCGTATGCGGACCGGGAACCTGATGTCGCGCCTGACGAGCGACCTCTTTGAAATCACCGAGCTTTCCCACCACGGACCGGAGGACCTGCTGATTTCCATCCTCACCATCACCGGCGCCCTCATCATGATGTTTTCGATCGAGTGGCGCCTGGCCCTGGTGGTGGCCCTGCTCATTCCCATCTTCATAGCCGTTGTCATGCATATGCGGTCTGCGATGGGACGGACTTCCATAGAGGTGAAAAAGAAGACGGCAGTCATCAGCTCGGACATCGAGTCCTCCATTTCCGGCATCCGGACATCCAAGGCCTTTGCCAACGAGGAGGTCGACCTGGAGCGCTTTGAAAACGCAAACGGCCTTTACCGGGAATCGAAGAAGGACTTCTACAAGGCGATGGGTCGCTTCAATGCCTCCATGGAATTTTTCATGGGGGTCATGCCGGCGGCTGTCATTACAGCAGGCGGTGTCCTGATCATGCGGGAGCAGCTCAACTATATCGATCTCATCACCTTCACCCTCTATGTCAACTCCTTCATTCAGCCGGTGCGGAAGCTTGCCAACTTCGCGGAGCAGTTCGCCAACGGCATGGCCGGGATGAAGCGTTTCGAGGAAGTCATGGCAATCGAGCCGACAGTCAAAGAGGCGCCGGCTGCAAGCCCCCTGGCTGTATCCGCCGGGGAGGTAAATATTAATAATATTTCTTTCTCGTATGGAGCAGACAGGGAGATTCTTTCGGACGTCACCATCCATGCGGCGCAGGGGGAGATGATTGCGGTCGTCGGCCCGTCCGGCGCAGGAAAGACCACCCTTTGCCAGCTGATTCCCCGCTTTTACGATGTGGATTCCGGCAGTATTGAAATCGACGGGCAGGACGTGCGGGACGTGACGAAGTACTCCCTGCGCTCTCAGGTGGGCATGGTCCAGCAGGACGTCTTCATCTTTGCCGACACCATCCGGGAAAATATCCGCTACGGAAAGCCGGACGCGACGGATGAGGAAGTGGCCGCTGCAGCGAAACGGGCGGAAATCTATGACGACATTCTGGCTATGCCGGATGGCTTTGACACCTATGTGGGAGAACGGGGAACCCGCCTTTCGGGTGGGCAGAAGCAACGGATTGCGATTGCGCGGATTTTTCTGAAGAACCCGAAAATCCTGATTCTGGACGAGGCTACAAGTGCCCTCGACACCATCACGGAAGAAAAGATTCAGAAAAGCTTTGATGAACTCATGCGCGGGCGGACCTCCTTCGTCATTGCCCACCGCCTGTCGACGGTCAAAAATGCCGACCGCATTGTGGTCATCGACGGCGGCACCATCGCGGAGCAGGGAACGCACGAAGAACTCCTGGCGCGGGGCGGGGAGTATGCCCGCCTCTACAACGCACAGAAGCTCTTCGATACGAAGGCAGAATAGAAGATTGATGCCCGTTAAGGGATGCCGTTTGCACTCAAAAGGCTGTCGTTTCCCGCTCTGCTACCGTGCAGGCGACGGAGGTCTTCCGCGGAACGGCGGCGGATCCGGAGAGAACCGCGAAGAGCCGGGTCAGGGTGTCCTGACAGTTCTTTTCCAGGCGGTTGTCAATAGAGGTGAGCTCCGGCGTGGAGGCGGTGGCCAGGGCAGAATTGTTATAGCCAATGACGGAAAGGTCATTAGGGATGGAGATTCCGCAGTCGAGGGCATACTTGATGACCCCGACGGCCATGGCGTCATCCGTGGCCAGGCAGGCATCGACGTCCGGTGTCATGGCTTTCATGAGTTCACGGGTGAAAGCAATGTCATTTTTTGTATGAATAATCAGGTCCGGGTCAGCTTCGTAGCCGTATTCCTGCAGGGCATGCAGGTAGCCGGATTTTTTCTGATTGGCGCTGTAGGAATCGGAATCCGTCAGGAAAAGAATCTTCTGGCGGCCATTGTCTAATAGGCGCTTTGTCACATCGTAGGTGACGGAAAAGTCGTTGGCGAAGGTGCAGTAGACGTTCTTACAGTCCAGGAAGGCATTGATGAGAAAGACGGGTTTTGTCTTTGCAGCTTCCCGGATGATATCGGTATTGTGGGCTGCATTGGTGCTGCCGGCATATGTGGAGCCCACTAGAATCAGGGCGTCGACCCGTTTTTCCATCAGCATACTGATGTGCTTTTCCTTCCCCTCTTTGGTGAAGCCGGAGCAGGAAAGAATCATGCCGAAATTTTTTTCGACGAGACCGGTCTCCAGATAGGATACTGCCCTCGACATGAAGTCATCGCTGATGTCCGGTACAAGGACGCCCACGGTCTTCATGGAGTCCGACCCCATGCCCTGGGCAAAGACATTCGGTGTATAGCCTTCGGCTTCAATGACAGCCATGACCTTTGCTTTTGCCTTGGCTGTGACCTTGTCCGAACCGTTGATGACGCGGGATACTGTGGCGGTCGAATAGCCGCTCTCCCGGGCGATGTCGTAGATATTCATAAATTTCCCCTGTTCTTTGTTCTTGCTTCCCCTGCGTATTTGGATGGCTTCTGCGCCTTTTGGGGTCAGTAGACTTACACGTCTTATCCTGCTTGCACTTGCAATTCAAACAATATACAATGTAAGCGGTTACAATAAAAATTGCAAGGGGGAAAATATGGAATTGATACGAAATCTGACAGCGGAAGAAGTGGATAGAAATACAATCTTTACAGGCCAGTCTGTAATCGGGTTCTCGGACAGAACCATTGAAGGAAAGACCTTTACGAATGCCTGCGGGGCCCTGGAAATGCATCCGGACGGAAAACCCTATCATACCTTCCGGACGGCTACACTGCTTGTGAACGGGAAGAATCTTTCTTTTAAGAACTGTATTTTTGAAAATACGGCGGGCAGCGGGAAGACAGCAGGGCAGGCCCTGGCCCTCTACTGCGACGGCGACGGGCTGGAATTTTCAGATTGTACTCTGCGGGGATTTCAGGACACGCTTTTTCTGGCCCCCCTGCCACCGAAGGAGATACAGAAGGATGGCTTCATAGGGCCTGGTCAGGTAAAGCCGAGGACCCCCAGGCATGTGGTTTTCCGGCACTGTTACATAGAAGGCAGTGTGGACTTCATCTTCGGCGGAGCCTGGGGAGAGTTTTTCGACTGCGAATTCCGAAGCCTGGAACCGGGCTATGTATTTGCCCCATCTACTCCGGAGGGCCAGGAACACGGCATGGTGGCGACAAACTGTACCTTCACGGCGGCATCCGGGCTTCCGGAGAGAAGTGTCTACCTGGGCCGGCCGTGGCGGGACTATGCCCGCTGCGAGCTCATAGACTGCACGATGGAAAGCCATATCAAACCCGAAGGCTGGTCGGACTGGAACAAGTCGGCCGCCCGGGAGAACGCATACTTTTACGAGCGGGGCTCCAAGGGACCGGGCGCGTCAAAAGAGCGGGATTCTTTCGTCCACGTGGAGTGAATTGCATGTGAGGGGAGTCAAAATTCAAAATTGGCCGATTTTTGCCCTCCAAAGGCTGCTGAGGGGAGTCAAAATTCAAAATCGGTCGATTTTTGCCCTCGCGAGAGCCGCTGAGGGGTGTCAAAATTTGAAAACGGCCGATTTTTGCCCTCGCGAAGGTGCCAGAGGGGAGCCAAAATTTGAAAACGACCGGTTTTTACCCCCGGGGAGGCAGCAAAGGGGGGCAAAATTTGAAAATGGCTGAATTTTCCCCCTCGGCGGGCCCTGCAGCAGGTATTCAAACTTCAGATCCCGTCGTTTTTCATGGAGAGCAGGAGCTTCTGGTCGCCGGCGTGCTGCTTGCGGTACTCGCGGGGGGAGACCCCGTAGGACTTCTTGAAGCAGTCCTTGAAGTAGTTGCCGCTCATGAAGCCGTTGTTTGAGGCGATTTCTTCAATCCGGTGATCCGTGGCAAGCAGCTCCTTTTCCGCCTCCTTCAGGCGGGTCAGGGTAATGAATTCTTTCAGGCCCACCCCGGTTTCACTCTTGAATTTTTTGCTGAAATAGGATTCGGAAAGTCCTGCCTTTTCGGCCAGAGTCTGCAGGGTCAGGTCGGCGGCCGGATGACTGGTGATATAGGACAGCGCGTCGGAGACCACAGTATCCCCGCCCTTCTTTTTCTCATCCCCGACCGGAATTCCGCAGCGGAGTATGGTCAGGAAGAAGAGGCGGAGCAGGTAGCAGCTCATTTGGGCAGAGCAGGTGTCTTCCATCCGGCCTTCATTGATCAGCTGATCAATGAGGCTGCCGACGCTTGCCTGATACTGGGCCGGGATATGGGCGGAGGCCACGGAAGAAATTTCCTGAATTCCCTCATGGAAGGGGCGGCCCTGGTCGCAGAGGTCCTCGAACTCATAGTAGATATTGACCCGGGTGCAGGTCGTGGAATAGTAGACGCAGTGGGAAATCTTCGGCGGAATAATGACAAAATCCCCGGTAGTCAGGTTCAGGGCATTGTTTTTTGTGAAGAATGTACAGGTCCCGCTCTCCAGATAATAGATTTCATAATAGGCGTGGGAGTGGGACATGGGCATCTTGTAGAGGCTCTTCCTCTGTACCCGGCTGGCAGTAATGCTTTTCAGTTTTCCATCAATCAGTCTCATACACGAAATTATAGCCGAAAGATGACAAAAAAACAGTACTAATTTAGGAAAAATGACCGATTTCACCCTGTTTTTCCGCGAAAGTGCGTTGTATACTTCACACAGGTCAAAAAAATGTAAGCCCTTACATTTGTATCCCTCCCTCAAGTGCCCCTCCCCAGTCCGGAGGGGTATTTGTTTATCTGCTTTCATGCTATTTATGGGTCAAAAGGCAGGCAGGAAGATTTTGAAAAATCCCGGACAGGGGCTTTTCAGATATCAGAATCTATATTTTTACAGGACAGCGAATGAAACTATATACGGAAAAAACAAAGAAAGCCTTTTTGGCCTGCCGGGAGGCAGCTCTGCGGGGAGACGCCGATTATTGTATCCGGGAGACGGAGCGGTCGGTCTCTCTTGACGATACGGATGAACTCGGACGCAGCCTTCTTCACTATGCGGTGAAGGGCGGAAGTGAAAGATTGGTTTCCTATCTGGTGGATACATGTCAGATGGAACCCTTGTGGGCGGACAGGGAACTCATTACCCCGTACGACCTTGCATTCGAAGGAAGGGAGGCGTTTCCGTCCGTCTATGAGTTTCTGGAGAAACGGACGGGGTTTTCATTAGACTCATGCTACCGGAACCCGGTCTGCCCCTCCATGCATCCGGACCCTTCCATCGTGCGGGTCGGCGATGACTTTTATATGGTCAATTCCAGCTTTGTCTTTTTTCCCGGTCTGCCGGTGTCGCATTCGACGGACCTGGTTCATTGGGAGACCATCGGCTATGCATTTGACAATTCTGTCTGGGCCCGGGAGCTGCTGGGCCATCTCGAGGGCGGCCGCGGCTTTTGGGCACCGGACATCAGCTTCATTGACGGAAAATTCGTGATTGCAGCTACCCTCCGGAACAACGATGATATGCCCTTCCCCCAGACACAGGCCATCATGTGGGCAAGCCGGCCGGAAGGTCCTTATTCGAAGCCTGTGATTTTCGAGCAGGACGGGATCGATCCTTCTCTTTTCGTCGATGACGATGGGAAGAAATACATGCTGGTAAACCGGGGAGCCCGCCTTATTCCGCTTTCCGCCGACCTGACAGAGCTTGCAGGGAATGCGGTCATGATTGCTTACGGGGCGGCCGGAGCAATTCCGGAAGGTCCCCATCTATTCAAAAAAGGCGGGTATTATTACCTCCTGCTGGCCGAAGGCGGGACCGGGAAAGGCCACATGGAATCCGTTCTGCGGGCGAAGGGCCTGTACGGCCCATATGAGAAAAGTCCATATGGCCCCCTCATCACCCAGTCGGACCTGGTCGGGGCCCTGCAGTGCTGCGGTCATGCGGATATTGTGGAAGGGACGGACGGCCGCTGGTTCATTGTCTACCTTTGCTCACGTTTCATAGATGGGAAATGGGGGATGCTGGGCCGGGAGACCTGCCTGGACGAAGTCGTGTGGACTGCAGACGGCTGGCCCCGCCTTCCGAGCGGCCGGGGACCTTCGTATCTGGCCCCGCTGCCGTATCCGCTGAAATCGGAAGCGGTTTCAATTATCGGCAGGGAACCGGAAACAGGGTCATCCGCCGGAATTACAGATACGGGACAATCAGCCAATATCGCAGAAACCGGACAGGCCCTGCCACCAATTGGTCATGTAAAGACTGAAAGCAGATTTGCCGGAAAATATTACGGCTGGTTTTCTCCGAGGACTATTGACGAACGATATATTCGGATTGATAATAATGAAAGCGCTTACATTACCGGCAGCGGCCGGGACCTGACGGACCGGAATCCGGGAAGCCTGCTTTTGAAGCACCAGCGGGCTTTCCGGGAAAGGGACAGTTTCTGCATGAAGGCTCTGGCCCCCGAAAATGGTGATGAAGCCGGTATGACCCTCTATTACGATGAAAATTCCTTCATCAAATTCGGCCTGCGGAAGGGCAGTGACGGGGACATTGTGTTTGTCTCCGAATATTCAGATGAAGCGTATGTGCGGGAGGAGAGCCTTCCCCTGCAGACACTGAAGCAGTCTGTTGAGAGTGACAGAGCTGCTGCCGGGCCTGCTATTGCTGCCAGACCGAATGAGCATGCAGACAATGCCGATGCTGCAGACGTCGATGAAATTACCTTCGCTGTGGAAACGGATGACCTGAAAAGGACGTTTTTCGTCAATGGCAGACAGGTCCTTTCCTGGGATGATGTGACGGGCATCTGTTCAGAAGGCCTGAAGAAGGGCAAGCGCTTTACCGGCGCCTGTGTGGGCGTTTTCGTCTGCGGCAGGGGAAAATATTATTTTGAGGAAAAGAAGTGAATCGCCATGGCAGTGATGGATGAATTCAGGGAAGAGCGGGAGGCAGTGAAACACGGGCCTCTGAAAAAGCGGATTGCCTGGTTCCTCGACTACAACAAGTGGAAGATTTTGGCCATTGCCCTGGCGGCTGTCTGCGTGGGTACCTTCATTTACCAGCAGGTGACGAAGAAGGAAACCGTCCTCTACGTGGCCATGGTGAATTTTTCCGCGGATCCGGCGGCGGAAGAGGAAGTGCAGGGAAAGTTTGAAAGCGCTTACTTAAAAAACCCGAAAAAGGAGAAAATCGTTCTCGACAGCGATATCCATATTGCCTTGAACGTGGAGTCCGTGAAGGACGGCCTTACATACAGGCCCGAGGATGAGGAGAAGCTGGGCGCTCTGTCGATCTCCCGGGGGCTTGACCTCATGATTACAGGGGAGGATGTCTTCAAAAAATATGCGACCCAGGGCTATTTCATTCCCCTCACTGAGGTTTACGGTGAAGATCTTTCCGGCCTTCCCGGAGGCCTTTCAAAGGATGACCTTCTGACCATTGACGGGGAGGCGGCCGCCATACCTGTGGATTCGGCGGCCCTTCTGGAAAAATATTATTACTATACGGGGGTTAAAGGGCAGAAACTCTACCTGGGCTTTGTCTACGGGGGAGCGCATCCGGAATATGCGAAGGAGTTCGCGGACTTCCTGTTCGACTGACCAGGGCCTGCATAGCTTGAGCCATCTGAAAGTAGGCGGTACTCTCATTTTGTCCGGCCCCCCTCAAAGAAGCCCGTGAATTCGTTGAAGCAGGTCTCTTCGACCTTCCTTGCATAGAGAAAGGCTCTGCTGTCTTTTGTTTTTATCATGAAGCGAATTGAGCCGGTGCAGGAACCCAGAATCTGAACATCAACAAAAAGGCTGCCGTCCTCGAGCAGCCTTTTTTTCGAGAATAATGTCTGCCCGTACTTTGCTTCCTCCGACTTTCTCCAGCCCGTGGCTTCACCGAAGCGGAAAATGAAAGGGGCGGAAAGCCCTTCTTCGGTAATGGCAAGCTCCTCTTCGGAGAGGGTAAAGGAAGTAAGACCGGCGGGATTCGGGTTCAGAATGTAGGTGCCATGGGCAGGGTCGCTCTTTTTGGAAGAAGCAGAAACAGTATTTCCTGCAAGGGCAACTTCGTCCCCGGAAGTCTGAATTTTCCTTGCGGCAGTTTTTTCAGGCAGGCGTTTTTCTTCAAACTTCGGCAATGTCAGGGCGCAGACGCGGATTTCGTCAAGGAACTCTTTTTCTTTGACGCCGCTTCTTAGTTTAACATCATAAGTTAGCTTGTAGAGTGAGCCCATATTCATGGTTTTCATTTTGACGAGGCTAGCTTTAGAGGTGTATTTTTTAAAGATGTCGGCAAAGACTTCTTCGTAATCCAAATCCTCCGGGATGACAACTTTGAGAACGCGTTCTTTGCGATTGGGCTCGAGGATTGGAGTAGCAGAGAAGAAAACAATGGCAACGATACCAATCGCAGTAATAACCGTAGCGAAGAGGGCGTGGCCCAT
>ONBT01000011.1 GCA_900316075.1 uncultured Lachnospiraceae bacterium
TGTTCATGAAACCTTTCTTTTTCCGCCTCGGTAAAAGTCATTGGCATGGCAAATCCTCCCTCGTCTTTTGTCCGGTTGTCCTTGCATGCCAATCAAACGCTTTTGTTTTCAATCGTTTTCTCCTTTCGATTATAGCATCTGAACGAGTGCATTTCTATTCCCATTGCGTGACGGGAACAAAAGAAAAGTGGGTGATGAGGCCTTCCGGAGGGAAGAGACCCTGCTGCGAGCGCAGCTGCGGCGAGATGCCGCGTGAAGATATTAATATTATGTTAAGAATATATTGCAATTGCAAATGTAAGTCAAGGGGAAAGTTTGGGCGACCCACCCGACAACCTCCCTATGAGAGATCAAGTCGCAGGAGCGGCGGATTTCAACAAATACAGAAATAAGCGACGACGGCCCGGGGAAATCCCGGGCCGTCGATCTGCGTCGTGGGTATATAGTTTGTTTCAATACAAAAGTCCACCACCTTGCCTTCCGCCAACTGCGCGAACTGCCGCCTGTCAGAACTCCGCGTACGTAAACTCCGGGGAAGAGAGCCCGCCGGCGAAGACCAGGAAGATGTAGAGAAGGACCATCATCGCAAAGAAGAAGAGGGTGTACTTCCAGAACTCTTTGTCACTCAGCCGGTTCTTGATTCGTGTAAAAAGAGTAAATCGTTTCATCGATCAGCAGCCATCCTTTCTGCCAGGGGTGTACGGCGTCCGTGAGGAGGCCGGGCTCGTAGGAGTAGTCCGAGAGGTCCACTTCCTTCGCCCCGTAGTCTGCGGCAATATCCGCCACCTTTTGGCTCAGGTACTCCCGCTGGCTGATGCCCAGGGAGGTGTAGTCGTACCAGTAGGCATTGACCGGGAGCAAAACGATTTCCGTTTCAATGCCCTCTTCCTTTGCAATTGTAAGGAAGAGCTTCAAGTCATTATATTCATTGGGCCCGTCCAGACGGGTATTTCTATGGAGGTTGCCGGAGGTCAGATATTTGGAGCGGAACTTCTTCTCCCACTGGCTGTCACTGACATTGAGGGGATTGTTGTGCTCATCCGCCGTGGCCGCGTCCGCCTCATCCCACATGGTCTCCCACTCGGACCAGGAGGGCATCACGCCGCTTTCTCCGACGGTTTCGGCCTGGTCCTTGCCCGGGGCCTTTTTCAGATTCTTGTGATTCAGTTTTACGGCGGCTGCCAGCTGGGCCCGCTCCCGCTCCATCTGCAGCCAGCCCGTGAAGAGGCCTTCGAAGAAGCGGAAATATCCTGTATCTTCCCCGAGAAAGGCAGCGTTGTAGAGCCGCACCTTTTTCTGGAGGTTTACATTATTCTTGGAAAGCTCTTCGGCCCGGGCGGCGATGGCTTTTCGGGTCTCCATGGAAAGGTGCCTGTTTGTCAGCGTTCCGATGTAGGCCGAGTCCGAAAAGCGGGCAGCGAAGGCTTCCGGGGCCATGCCCGCGTTCTTGAACCAGGTCGGAGACAGGAGGAGGACCGCCTTTTTGTACTTCATGTCCGGGGCCAGGGCCGCGAGGTTCATCGCATGGGTGAAGCACTGGCTGTAGGGCTGGCCGATCAGCAGGACGTCCATGTCCTCTTTCGAGAACATATTTTTAATATGATATTTCGTCTTCTTCCCGTGGTTGAATTCCGAGGAGCCCATGACGATCATGGTCTTCTCGTTCAGATTCGCGGCCAGGGCCGGAATGCAGCGGTCCTTCTGTGCGCTGTACCAGGTTGCAAAACCCGGGTCCGTGAAGCTGACCCGCTCCACGGCTTCATTCACGCAGAGGGCGAAGATCAGAAAGAGGACGAAGGCCGTTAAGAAGGCCTGCAGCTTCTTCATGCCTTTGCCTTCGCCTCAACGATTGCGATGATCTTGTTCGGGGTGTCCATTTCTTCTCTTGTATATTCCGCGGGCGCGATAACCACGCCGGTCTTTTCCTCGATCTGCATGAGAAGCTCGATGTAGCCGAGAGAATCAATCAGGCCCTCTTCGACGATATTGATGTCCGGGTCTTCCTTCACGACTTCGTCCTCGCAGATATTTGCAAGGCTTTCGAGGATTGCGGTCCGGATGTCGACAGCGCCGGCTGCC
This sequence comes from uncultured Lachnospiraceae bacterium, assembly GCA_900316075.1. GTDB lineage: Bacteria > Bacillota > Clostridia > Lachnospirales > Lachnospiraceae > RUG306. The sequence continues at coordinate 2,080 of ONBT01000011.1, forward strand.
GGAGCGGCGCTTACCTTTTCATTATTCTCTGTTTTCTTTTTTCCAAATAAACCCATTGTAAATCTCCTTATTTATGCAACGCCAAACAGATGTCCCGAGAAGATCAGGAAGCCGAACAATACGAGGTGTAAGGTCACGGCCCACTCGAGGACCTGAAAGGCTTTATTATTCTTGTGATTCTTGTAGAAGGCAGATTTCTTCTGCCAGACTTCGGTCAGCGACAGCAGGGCCCCGTGGTAGAGGCCGTAGAGGATGTAATAGACCGCCGTCCCGTGCCAGAGGCCCATGACGCCCATATTGATGAAGAAGGCAATCGAGGCGATGACCAGGTGGGACTTGAATTTCCGCGTCCGCATCAGGTCCATCGTGACCCGCGAGAAGACGAAGTCCCGGAACCAGTGAGACAGGGTGATGTGCCAGCGGTCCCAGAAGTCCTTGATGTCGAGGGCCAGATAGGGCTTGTTGAAGTTGTCCGGCGTCACGATGCCGAAGATGTACGAAGCCCCGACCGCCATCAGGGAGTAGCCGGCAAAGTCGAAGAAGAGATAGAGGCCGTACAGGTACATATAAATAATATAACCCCCGACGCTCTCCCCCATTCCGTACTTCTGCAGCAGGTCCCAGAAGATGGCCGCGAAGACAATCTTGTAGACCATGCCCTGAAGGATTTTCTCGACTCCGTTTCCGGCCAGGTTCAGGTACTCAGGCTTGGGCAGAACCTTGTAGCAGTCCTCTTTGAAGCGCTCGGACCGGTCGATGGGGCCGGACGTGATGACCGGGAAGAAGACGTCCATATAGAGGTAGGGGAAAAGGCCCACCTTTTTGATCTGCCCGTCGTAGATCTGGATGATGACCTGGGCCGACTTGAAAGTCATGTAGGAAATGCCCAGGAAACCGAAGACCGAAAAGCCCTCGCTTGTCTTCGGCAGGTACTTGTTGAGGCAGAGGGGCAGGATCGAGAGGATCAGGAAGAGCCAGTAAAGACGGCCGTTTCGCCCAATTTTTTGTCGAACGATTAAATAAACTCTCGCTTCGATATATTCCCAGGCCAGAAAAATCCCGAGGAAAATCAGAGCCGGGACATTATGCCCCATGGAGAGAAATACAAATATAAGGGAGACCGCGAAACCGTAATACCGGAGCGGCTTCTCCATGACCCCGAGAATAATGGCCGGTATGCAGGCCAGGCCTAAGCAGATGAAGAAGGAGAGGTCGGAAAACAATGCCATGGATCCCATATCAGAACATTGCCTCCAGGGCCTTGCGGTCCAGCTTGCCGTTATTGGTCATAGGGAAGCTTTCGAAGAAGGCGACCCGCTTGGGAACCATATAAGCCGGAACCCGCTCTGCGAGAGCATTTCGGATGGCCTTCCTTCTCGCATAGGAGGTGTCGGTCCCGGGCGCCTGCAGTATGCAGGCCGCGATGCCGTAGATTTCCCCGTCCTTCTTTTCCGGGATAGCGGCAGCGCCCTTGACTCCTTCAATCTGCATGAGATTCTTCTCGATGTCCCCGAGCTCAATCCGGTAGCCGTGGAGCTTGATCTGGGAATCGGCCCGGCCGGCACAGTAGACCATGCCTTCTTCGGTTACGAACCCTAAGTCCCCGGTGTGGTAGGCCCGGTTTCCCTCGCCGTCCGTGAAGAAGGCAGCGGCTGTCTTTTCGGGATTATTGTAATACCCCTTGGCCACCGTGTCTCCGGTGATGATGAGCTCGCCCCGGTCTCCGGCGGGCAGACGCTTTCCCTCTTCGTCCATGGCATAGATCCCGGTGCCGGGTTTTACAAAGCCCACGGGCAGCGGCTTTTCATCGGAGAGCATGTCCCGGGTCATCGGAACCGCCGTCACGCAGACCGTGGTTTCCGTGGGCCCGTAGGTGTTGATGATTGCGGCATCCGGGAAGCGGTTCATTAATCGTTCAACAGTAATTTTCTTCAGCGGCTCCCCGCAGAAGAGGATGGTCTTCAGGTCCGGAAGGAGGTCCGGACCGAAAGAGGGATCCCCGAGACAGAGGTCCGCAAAAGAAGGGGTCGACACCCAGTAGGTGATGCCCTTGTCTTTGAGATAGGCTGCCCGCGCTGCCGGGTCGTCCACCATGTCGTGAGTCAGGCAGACCACGGCCGAGCCTGATGCGAGGCCGGTCCAGGTGTCCATGACAGAGAGGTCGAAGGAGAAAGGTGCCTGGTTCAAAAAGACGCCGGCCTTTTCGTCGACTAGACCGACGGACCAGCCAAGGTAGGCCTCCAGATTTCCGGTCGTGACCTCGACGCCCTTGGGCTTTCCGGTAGAACCCGACGTAAAAATAATATAGTGCACGTCCTCTTTCCGATTCCACCGGTCTTCCGCAGTAGCCGGGTTTGCCGGTTTTTCTGCGATGGCGGAAATTGCCTCTGCAGAGAGGACGCCTGCTGCCTTCGCAATGCCCGCTATGTCAGGGACGACGAACTCCTTTGCCGCATCCGGAATTACTATTCCTTCCGGCAGGGCTTCCGTTGCAAAGACCACCGGCGAATTCACGGTTTCGAGGATGTCGGAAATCCGGCCCGCCGGCATATTGGTATCAAGCGGGACATATGCGTGGCCGCTGCGCACGCAGGCCAGGAAGCAGACGGGCTGCCAGATATTTTTGTGGCCGTACACAGGAATTGGCTGTCCTTCCGGAAGGGGAAGTCCAGCCAACCATCCGGCGACCCTGCCGGAATACGTCCACAGTTCTTCGTAAGTAATCGAGCCCGAAGGCATGACGAAAGCCTTCGCCTGCGGCGTCTTTGCCGCGTGCTCTTCTATAATTTTGAGGATGTTCATCATTGTTCTACGGTTATATTGACGAAACAGAAGGTAGTGTACTCTACTCCTGTGTATATTCTGTGTTGCTTGGCGCGAGCCTTGTGCGAGCGCCGGACGCCGTCAGGCGTTTACCTTGCCCTGCAGCCAGATTTCTCCTTTAAAGCGGCGGCCCTTCTTCGGAATTCCCATCAGGTCTTTTTCATTGACCGTCACTTCGAACTTCATGCTCTCGGTGTTGATGGTCAGGACCCAGACGGTCTGCATGGTAACCCGGTTCAGGAACTTGTGGGCATCTTCGATGGCGCCGACCACCGCGTACTTGTCGGTCTCCACGCCCACCGGCATGAAGGAGGTATCGATGATCTCATAGATGGATTCCGTGGCCAGGCGGGAGGTGATCAGGGAGTAGAGATTCATCTCGTCCATGGACAGGTCTTCGTAGGCCCGTTCATCCCCGTTTCTTGCGGCCAGCATAAGCTCGCCCTTTTTCTTCCGGGCGTTTTCCGCCCGCTCCACGAATTCCGGAGTCTTTGCTGCGGGAAGCAGAATGGTCCCGCTCTCGGCCAGGCCCATCAGGGAAGTGCCTCCGAAGAAGACATCCGCGTTCTGCTTCTGGTCCGTCTTCAGGAGGGCCATCATGTCCTGAACGAAGTATACGAGGTCCACCCCGATCCGCACATCGTCGCATACGCCATACATACCGTTCCGATCGGTCTGGGGTATTATATTAGTCTCAAGATTGTTGGACTGCAGCTTGGGCTCCCGGTAGGGGAAGAAACTGTCGAGGACGAATTTTCCGTCCGGCAGATAATAGCCCCGCATGCAGATGCCCATGCCCGGGGAGACTTCTTTTCGCATCTCGACAATCGGGTTGTCGTCGAGGTCCGTGGCTTCGACAGTGATATCGGGATCGGCAAGGGCCACGTCGTAGAGCCAGGCGTCAAAATCCTTCTTCGAATAGGAACCGAATCCTATTGCGTTCAGATATTTATGCAAGTTTTCCCATTGCCTTTCCAAGTGCTGTCTCTTCCTCGGCGGCGAGACCCAGCACGGCATTTCCGTCAATGATTTCCTTCACGTAAGTATAGCAGCCGTCCCTGCTGTGGACCACATTCAAAACGTAGCCATTGTTCAGGTCGTCCAGCATGCAGAGGGCGAAGGAAAGGTTGCCCCCCATTTCGTCGAGGGCGTTGTACTTCTCCAGGCCGAACTTGTTGTAGCAGCCCTTCAGGTGGTCCTGGATATTTGCGATATTTTTCTCATTGGCGTCGTTGGCGGTCCGCAGGGAATCCACCTGCTCCAGCCGGTAGACGAGGGTGTCCTCGAGGGACTTGGCATTCTTCCCCTTCATGAAGACCTCAAGCCGGGTCCGCATCTTTCTCATCTGAACCATATTCACGATGATGAGAATCAGCAGGACGACGGCCGCCGCCGCCAGACCGATGATGATGTAGTCGGATGGAATTCCGAGATATTGCTGTATCATGCTATATTACTTTCTTTCTCTTATGACTAATGTAAAACGCGCAGTGGGAGCCGATTTTCAGCCTTCCAATCAGACGTTATACTTGCCTTTTTTCTCCCTTTGCTTTGCGGATATATGTCGAACAAATATTCGATACCTCACATCTGCTGCAGACGGTCCACCAGGTGGGTCAGTTCATCTTCAGAATAATATTCGATTTCAATCTTCCCGCAGGTCTTGTCCTTGGGTGAAATCTTCACCTTGGTTCCGAGATGCTGCTTCAGCTTTTCTTCGGTGTCCGCATAGATGGCGGCCAGAGCCGGGGAGATTTCCTTGCCGGTGGGCTGGCCGGGTTTTTCATTATCCTCTTTGGCCAGCTTCTTGACGGCCTTCTCCACATCCCGGACGGACATGCTTTCATCGAAGACCTTCTGAGCGAACTCGTACTGCTTGTCCCCGTTTTCAATGGCAAGCAGGGCCCGCGCATGGCCGCCGGACAGTTTCTCGGTCACCAGCATTTCCTGCACCCGAGGGTCCAGCTTTAAAAGGCGGATCGCATTCGTAATCGTAGACCGTTTCTTCGAAACCTTCTCCGCAATCTGGTCCTGGGTCAGGTCGAAGTCTTCCATCAGCTTCTTATAACCCTGGGCTTCTTCTATAGGGTTCAGGTCCTCCCGCTGTATGTTCTCTATCAGCTGGATTTCCACAATCTCCTGCTCGGAGTAATTGCAGACGATGACCGGAACTTCCTTGAGTCCGGCCTTCTTCGCTGCCCGCCACCGGCGCTCACCGGCGATGATCATGTAATAGTCGTCCTTTTTCTGAACGAGCAGGGGCTGGAAGATTCCATGCAGCTTGATGGAATCGACCAGATTGTCGAGCTCGTCTTCATCGAAATTCTTCCGGGGCTGGTTCTTGTCGGGCTCGACTTTGTTGATGTCCATCATGACCCGGCCGTCGTCGTCCTTCTTTGTCTCCCCGCCGGAGGACTTCCCCGCGGCGCTCGCGCCATTGGCTCGCGCCGGCGGAATCAGGGCGTCGAGTCCCGCTCCCAGTGCGGAATGTTTTTTCTTTTTCGTACTTGCTTCAGGCATTTCTATTTCTACCTTCTATGTTTCACATGAAATTTCAGTGCCGCGCGATGATTTCGTCAGCGAGCTTCCTATAGCTCTCGGTTCCGGCCGACTTGCTGTCGTAGAGATTGATGGGCAGGCCGTGGGAAGGAGCCTCAGCCAGACGGACATTCCGGGGAATGATGGTCTCATAGACATGGGCCTGAATGGACTTCTTCACGGACTCAACAACTTCATTCGAGAGATTGGTCCGGCCGTCAAACATGGTGAAGACCACCCCGTCCATAGTCAGCTTCTCGTTCAGGCGGTCATGTACCAGGTCAATGGTCATCATCAGCTGGGCAATACCTTCGAGGGCGTAGTACTCACACTGAATCGGAACCAGTACACTGTCGGCCGTCGTCATGGCATTGATGGTCAGCATGTTCAGTGACGGCGGGCAGTCGATGATGACGAAATCAAAGTCATCTTTCACATAGTCGATGGCGTCCCGCAATATGTATTCCTTATTGTTCTCGTCGATCAGCTGAATCTCCGCTCCGGACAGGTCGATATTCGAAGGGATCAGTTTCAGATTCTCGATTCCCTCCACCGGGCACATGCATTCCTTGGCGGAATTTTCTCCCAGCATCAGGTCATAGATGGAAGTCTCCAGCTCGTTCTTGTTCAGGCCGAATCCGGAGGTTGTATTGCCCTGGGGATCGGTATCAATGACCAGGACTTTCTTTCCTTTTTCCGCCAGGCAGGCCGAGAGATTTATGGTTGTCGTGGTCTTTCCGACCCCGCCCTTCTGGTTTGCTATTGCAAGTACTGTTCCCATGCACACACTCCCTATTTGTACTTCTTCATTGTTTCATGAGGCAGCCTGTTTTTCCGCCTCCTGTCAGGTCATCTTCACAGGCCCGGCAAATTTTTGCTAAAGATTTTTCGTGGCCGTCCCTTCCGAGTCACGGGAGGTATTATAGCACTTTGGTCTTTTCATTCCTATTATGGATTTGGCCTGATTTTCTAGAGATTGTGGTTTGTATTCTAGATGTTGGGGACACGCTCTGTGTTCCACGTGGAACATTTTGTGTCCTTGAACCACAATCTTTTGTATTAAAATTTTTGTATTTCGACTAAATATAGATTGCTGTTTTACATCATCAGGAATGTTCCACGTGAAACACGGCCACAATATCTAGTCCAGTAGAAAATCGATTGCTGAAACGAACAAAATTTGTGAAAGGTTTTCACTCGGATTGTTCAGTATCCAAAGACTGTGAATCAGAGACATCACTGGGATTGTCTTCTGTAGAAGCAGGCCCTGAAGAAAAAGAATCCACAATAGTCTGCAGTTCAACTTTAGCCCGCATAGGGTCAGCAGGGAGAAAGGAGATGATATTCTTCAAACGGAAAAGAAGATCCTGGTTGATAGATTCAGATGCTTCCGGTCTGTCATATTTTTCCGTGGCAGAAGGAACAGCATAATCAATAGCAGTTGCAGAAGCAGATTTTTCCTGATTCCGCAGTTCAGTCAGTTCCTCTTTGGCCGCCTTCACATCGGAAAGCTTCTGTCGGCAAAGGTCAATCGAAAGGCTCAGGTCCTCCTGCCGCTTTTCAAGTTCGTCAATCTTCTTCCGGGTCTCGGCAATCTTCCCGTCCCCGTCCTTCCGGGACCGGGGAGAAAATTCATTGAATGCCTCCCCTTCCTCGGAGAGAATCAGCTTTAAGAATTTCCGTTCCTCCCGCAGCTGGGTAGTAACCATCTCCTTCTCCTCTTCTGCGGAAAGGAGGTCAGAGGTATAGGTATCACTGAGTTTTTTGATGATGTCGTCCAGCATAGGAGACCTCCTTTATTTGAGGGGTTCTTTCGAAGGCAGACCGGCCTTGCGGGGAAATTTCTTCGGAGTAGATTTGATTTTCCGGACAGTGACAATGGTCCGCTCACCCATCTCCTCCGGCAGGTCAAAGGATTGCTGAAATACCAATTTTCCGCCAAGAAGGGAAAGAGCCTTTTGCGCGGAAGTAATCTCACTTTCAGTCTGGACCTTGTCCCCTTTCATAGCGGTGAAATATCCGCCAACCTTTACAAGGGGAAGGCAGTATTCGGATAGGGTGGAAAGATTGGCAACGGCACGGGAAGTCACAAGGGCAAAAGTTTCACGTGAATCCGGGTCATGCCCTAAGTCTTCCGCCCGGGAGTGACAAATCGTGCAGCCCTCATGAATGCCGAGGGCGGTCAGAATTTCATCAATATAGGTAAGCTTCTTCTGCACCGAATCCACGAAGGTGATTTCCGCCTTGGGGAACATGATCTTGATTGGAATTCCAGGAAAGCCGGCCCCGGTTCCCAGGTCGCATACCCTGCATCCGGACTGGAGAAGCTCCATGACCTTCCGGTCTTTCACCAGAGTCAGGGAATCATAGAAGTGCTTTATTGCCACTTCCTTTTCATCGGTAATTGCCGTCAGATTCATGACTTCATTCTTTGCTATCAGAAGATCAAAAAGCTGAGAAAATTTCTGCAGAACATCCTCATCTGCAGGCAGACCCAGGGACTCAATATTGGTTTTAAATTCAGCAAGGACCGGTGCAGATAGAGCCATAGAATTATTCCTCTTTAAGGTATTTTCCAGATTTCAAATACACAAGCAATACCGAAATATCCGCCGGCGATACTCCCCCGATTCTGGAGGCCTGGCCAATATTGACCGGCCGGATGGCTTCAAGCTTCTGCCGGGCTTCGATGCGGAGGGAAGGAACCTTCTGGTAATCGAGGTTCTCGGGGATCAGCTTGCCCTCGACGGCCTTGAACTTCTCCACCTGCTTCTTCTGCCGGTCAATGTAGCCGGCATACTTGATATCGATATTGACTTCATTGGCAAAGTCGGAAGGCAGGTCGGGCCGGTCCGGGTCCAGGGAGTTTAACGACTCATACGAAAGTTCGGGCCGTCTAATTAACTCGGCGAGCGAGGCCCCTGTGCCGAGCGGGGCGGAACCTAAAGAAGTCAAAACGTCATTCACCCTCTGGTTGGCTCCGACCCGGACAGAATCCACCCGGTCGATTTCCTTCTGGATGACCTCTTCCTTCTTTTCGATGTAGGCCGCCCGCTCATCCGAAAGAAGTCCGACCTTATGACCGAATTCGGTGAGTCGGAGGTCTGCATTATCCTGGCGAAGAAGGAGGCGGTACTCGGCGCGGCTGGTCATCATGCGGTAGGGCTCCCGGTTCACCTTCGTGACCAGGTCGTCAATCAGGACTCCGATATAGGAAGTCGACCGGTCAAGAATCAGGGGCTCTTCCCCCTTCACATACATCGCCGCATTGATGCCGGCAATCAGACCCTGGGCCGCGGCTTCCTCGTAACCGGAGCTGCCATTGAACTGGCCGCCGGAAAAGAGCCCGTGAATATTCTTGAATTCGAGAGACAGCTTCAGCTGATTGGCCGAGATGCAGTCGTACTCAATCGCGTAAGCATTGCGGACAACCTTGGCGTCCTCGAGGCCGGGGACCGTGTGAATCATGGCATGCTGGACTTCCTCGGGAAGGGAGGACGACATGCCGTCGATATACATCTCGTTCGTGAAAAGGGATTCGGGCTCGATAAAGAGCTGATGTCGGCTCTTATCGCTGAATTTTACCACTTTGTCCTCAATAGAGGGGCAATATCTCGGACCCGTTCCCTCGATGATTCCGGCATAAATCGGCGACCGGTCGAGGTTGTTCCGGATCAGCTCATGGGTCTTTTCATTCGTATAGGTAAGGTAACAGAGTTCCTGGGGCTTCTGTACAGTGGCCGGATCCGTGTGCCAGGAAAAGGGAACCACCACCGGGTCCCCGTACTGGGGCGTCATCTCCTCATAGTGGATGGTCCGCCCGTCAATCCGGGCCGGGGTTCCGGTCTTGAAGCGCTGCATCTTCACCCCGTTTGCGACCAGGGAATCCGTGAGGTGGGTGGCGGCTTTCAGTCCATTAGGGCCGGTATGTTCAATGACTTCTCCGAAGAGGCAGCGGGCATTGAGATAGGTCCCGGTGCAGAGAATTACGGCTTTTGCGTAGTAAGTTGCCCCGCTTAAGGTCTTCACGCCGCAAATTTTTTCACCTTCGACAATGAGCTCGCATACCTCCGCCTGGCGCAAAGCCAGGTGGTCCGTGTGCTGCAAGGTCTTTCGCATCTCAAGGGAATACATCTGCTTGTCCGCCTGGCAGCGGAGGGAGTGGACGGCCGGACCCTTCGAAGTATTCAGCATCTTGGACTGGAGAAAGGTCTTGTCGATATTCTTTCCCATCTCCCCGCCCAGAGCGTCGATTTCGAAAACCAAATGGCCTTTGGATGAGCCGCCGATGTGGGGATTGCAGGGCATGAAGGCAACGGAATCCATGGAAACCGTGAAAATGATAGTCTCCAAGCCCAGGCGCGCACAGGCCAGAGCCGCCTCGCAGCCCGCATGGCCCGCCCCGACCACCACGACATCATAATTTTCATGGATCACATCCATTGCCATGACACAAAAACCTCTATACAAACGACAAAACAATCAGCCGTTACAAAAACTCAAATTCAGCAGGAAGCAGCAGCCCATCCTATTTCCCGATACAGAACTTGGAGAAAATCTCCTCCACCAGGTCGTCCCCGACCTCTTTGCCCAGAATCCGCCCCAGGGCCGAATAGGCATCCATCAGGTCCACCGTGTAAAAGTCCTCCGGCAGGCCGGACTCGATGGATTTCATGACTAATGTAAGACTCCGTACAGCGGAATCAATTTCATACTTATGGCGGGCATTCGTCAGAAGCACTTCCCCGTCGGACCGCTTTTGTCCCCCGTTTGAGAGGAAAAGAGCCTTCAAGGCCTCCTGTAATTCCTGCATTCCGTCCGCGCTGCGAGCGGAGAAATCGATGATTTTCATCGAATCTTTGCGGCTTTTCGCTGCAAAATCGCTCTCAGCTGCGTTTTCAGAAAGAGAAGATGAGGATACGGGCAACTGACCCGCATTCTTTTGAAAAAGGGCCTGCACATCCTCAACGGAGATGACCGCTTCCGCATCGGATTTATTTAGAAGAACGAGGAATTTCTTTCCGGAGAGAGATGCCGCAATCTTCTTGTCATTTTCATCGAGAGGTCTTGACCGGTCGCAGACGAAGAGGACCAGGTCGGCATCCTTCATTTTTTCTAAAGACTTCTCCACCCCGATGGCTTCCACCACATCATCGGTGGAACGGATTCCGGCGGAGTCGATGAGATTGAGGGTCAGTTCTCCAACCCTGACCCGCTCTTCAATGAGGTCCCTCGTGGTTCCTGGAACATCCGTCACAATAGCCCGGTCGGAATTGGATAGGAGGTTCAGGATGGAAGACTTGCCCACATTGGGCTTGCCGACGATGACTGTGTCAATCCCATCCTTTAAGATCTTCCCGTCCTGGAAGGAAGCGGAAAGTTTTGAAAGTCCGCCAATCCATTCTTTGCATTCGGAAAGCAGGCGGTTTCCGAAGCCCTCTAATGAAAAGTGCTCCGGGTCGTCCAGGGCGGATTCAATGAAGCCGCATTCATAGATTATGCGCTGCCTATATTCATCGATTTCTCTGGAAAGGCGCCCGGACAGGGTTTTTTCGGAATTCTTCAAAGAGAATTCATTGTCGGAAGAGATGATGTCCGCCACGGCCTCGGCTTCCGAGAGGTCAATCCGCCCGGAGAGATACGCCCGTTTCGTGAACTCTCCCGGCTCGGCAGGCCTCGCACCGGCCTCAATGCAGGCACTAAGGACCCGGTCGGCAGCATAGAGGCCGCCATGGCAGTTGATTTCCACCGTGTCTTCGGTCGTGTAGGAGTGGGGGGCGCGGAAGACACTTACCAGGACTTCATCGATATCCAGAATATGGCCATAGTGAATCGTATTGGCCGGAACCTTGGAAAGAGGGGCGTCGGGACCTCTGAAGATTTCATCAACAATAGAGAGCGCTCTGTCTCCGCTGATCCGGATGATGGCAATGCCTCCGGCTGCGCGTCCTGTAGCGATGGCGGCAATGGTGTCCTCCCCCGCAGCGTATGAAGTTTGGCGCTCTATATTATTCATGAATCTATAAAAATATAAGAGATGTGAGAAAACGCTCTCACATCTCTCACAGAAAATACTTGTGAAACAAAATTTAATTCTTCTTGGGGGTCACAACCACATGCCGGTAGGGCTCTTCCCCTTCGCTGTGGGTCTCCACGTAAGGGTTGTCCTGCAGGGCGAAGTGGATGATGCGGCGCTCGTAAGGGTTCATGGACTCGAGGTCGACCGGGCGGCCGGTCCTTTTGACCTTACTTGCCACGTTCCGCGCCAGGTTCTCGAGGGTTGCCTTGCGGCGCTCCCGGTAGTCTTCCGTATCAATCTTGATTCTCGTATAGGGAGAAGTCTTGCGGTTGACGGCCAGGGAGGTGATGTACTGGAGGGAGTCCAGGGTCTGGCCCCGCTTGCCAATGATGATGCCCATCTCCGGACCGGAAAGGTCGATGGAAAGGACATTGTTCTCCGCATCCAGGGTGGAGTTCATCGTGACTTCCAGCTTCATGGCATCGAAGACATCCTTGAGGAAGGCTTCGGCAATGCCGACGACGGCCGGATCCGAAGGACCCGTGGGCTCGTGATGGTGGTGCTCTTCGTGGGCTTCCTCAGGCTCTTTTGCTTCAGGAGCCTCCGGGGCTTCGGGAGCTTCCGCCGCAACAGGTGCTTCCGGTGCCGGAGCTGCTTCAGGAGCAGCAGGAGCTTCCGGTGCCTCGGGTGCCGGGGCGGGCTCGCCACAGGGCTCGCCCTTGAGGGACGTCAGCCGAATCACGGCATCCTTGGAACCCAGATTGAAAAGACCCTTGGAGCCCTTCTCAACGACATCATATGTAATCTCGTCGCTGGTCACGCCCAGTTCCACGCAGGCCCGGGTAATGGCATCCTCAACGGTCTTCCCGCTGTATTCATAATTTTCCATATACTAATTGTCCTTAGATAAGAAAGTTATTTTTTTGTATTACGATTATTAAACTCGGCGACCATATTGGCTTTTGCCGTCATGGAGCCCTCCGGAGCATTCTTCCGGGCTTCGGTCAGAGCGTCCAGCTCCGCCTGAACTTCCTCGGAAACCCCGGCCTTGTCGGCCATGGATACCCGCTTGGTGGAAATCTGGCCGGCGGCAAGAATCTGCTCCCGCTTGTAGCCCCGCTTTTCAGCCTTTTCTTCCGCCTTTTCCTTGTTCTTCTCAATGATGGCATCGAGGTCCATCTTTGCGAAGTGGCGGTTCAAAAAGACCTGCTGAACGGTACGGGTTACGGAACCCGCAATCCAGTAGAGGGACAGACCGACGGGAACGGTGAAAGCGATGACCAGAGACATCAGGGGCATCATCATGTTCATGGTCTTCATCTGCCGGGCCATCTGGTCATTGTTGTTTCCGGACGTGGGCATCAGCTTGATATTGATGACCTGGGTCACATAGGAAATGACAGGTACGAGGATGGCGCAGATGACGAGACCAATGGCTCCTGCTGCGAAGGCCGTCTTGATGATGTTCCAGGGGGTATCCGAAATATTCAGTATCCCCAAGTAGTTGACGGCTTTTAAATACGTATAAGTCGTATTGATCTGGTCCGTCAGGTTGGGGAAGGAGTCGGAAAGACCCTTCCAGCCTGCATCGGAGAGTTTGTACAGGACGTCGACCGTGTAGTTTTTCAGTGCGCTGGTATCGGTAGACGAAAAATCGACCTGTACGCCGGAGAGCTTCGCCGTTTCATAGACCGACTGCATGGTCTTGGCAAAACCGTCCGTGGAAACAATACCGTTCACGAGATCCGTGAAGATGGCCTTGATTCCGCCCAGGTAGGCCGGGACATTGTAGAAGACCCGGTAGAGGGCGAAGAAGATAGGCATCTGGATCAGAAGCTGCAGGCAGGAACCGGTAGGGGAGATGCCGTACTTGTCGTAGACCTTCTGGGTCTCCTCCTGCATGGCCATCATGGACTGCTGGTCCTTCTTGCCGTTGTACTTCTTCTGAATGGCCGTAAGTTCCGGCTGCATCTTCTGGGACAGAATCGAGAACTTCTGCTGCCGCCAGGTCAGGGGGAAGAAGGCCATATAGATGATGATCGTGAACAGGATAATCGCGACGGCTACGCTTCGAATGCCAAAGAGCTGGTTCATGCCGACATAAATGCCGTTCATGAGCCACCCTAAAAACTTGGCAATGGGTCCGAGGATAGCCCCGTTATAAGCTGTTAAATATAGTGCTGCCAATTATACCTCCTCAGAAGGTTCCGGGCGGAATAATTTTCCGCTCCCCGGTCTGGGCGGCGCTGTGCCGCTTCTTCACGTCTTCCGTGAAATCGGGAACGGGGTCATACCCGCCTTTAGAGAAAGGATTGCACCTCAAAATCCTCCAGGCCGCAAGCAGGCCGCCTTTCAGGGCGCCATACTTCTCGACCGCCTGCAGGCCGTAGGTTGAGCAGGTCGGATAATAGGGGCATTTCGTCGTTTTCAGAGGAGACAGGTATTTCCGGTAAAACTTAATGAGGACAAGCAGAATCTTTTTTGCCACATCCGCCTCCTTTCTGATTTATGACTAACATAAAACCCCTTGAGCGTTCAGATTTCAGGCCTTCCCAGAAGAGCCGTCATTCCTGAGTCTGCATGGGTTTTACAATGTGAAGACGCTTCGCAAGATGAAGAAGGGACCCGCCCACCCGGTCAAAATTTAAGCCGGCGGCGGCAGCTCTCGCGACGACCACGATGTCTGTCCCGGGGACAAACATTTCTTCCCGCAGTCTGTAGTTTTCCTTAACGAGCCTTTTCACGCGGTGCCGTACGACGCTGTTTCCGACTTTCTTCGAAACAGAGACACCGAAGCGGGACCTTTCCGTCCCGTTTGACAGGGCATATACGACGAATTCGTGGTTTGCACATGAACGGCCCTTCTTGTATACCGCCCTGAAATCGTCATTTTTTTTCAATCTGTCCGTGAAATTCATAAAATAGCTTCAAATAGCACAAAACCGGCAGAAAATCTCCGCCGGCAGTCCGTGCCAGTCAAATGTTCAGGCAGTCAGCTTGTGACGACCCTTTGCCATCCGTCTCTTCAGAACCTTGCGGCCGCCTGCAGATGCCATCCGCTTTCTCCAGCCATGCTCCCGCTTGCGCTGTTTGTTCTTGGGCTGAAATGTCATTTTCATGATTGTAATTCCTCCATATAAATAATGTAAAAAAAGAACCTTGTGGAAAATTCAAACGAAGCTCCACACCCTTGCTTTCTACGGCCGCTGCAAAGGGGCGCACTATCCCCGTGAAAGGCCAAGAAACGCTTTTACATTATATCAGAAAGCCTTTCTGAGTCAATCAAAACTTGAACATTTTCATGTTTAAACTGTTGATATCTATTGATAAGTCTGTTGATAAAAATTTTTTATTGACAAAAAGTTGAAAAATCCGTTGAAAACCCTGTTTATAAACAAAGTATCAAGTTTCACTGAATGATACAAAGGCTTTCTATGGGGCTGTGAGGCCGTAGAAAGAGTGGAAAGCCTTTTCGTGCCTTCTGTTGATAAAAAAAGGCGCAAAGGTGATAAAAGTTGCGAAAAGGGCCCGTTTACGATAAAATAGACAGGATTGAAAACATGGGTATTTGGCGCAATTTTTGCGCATTAGAAACAGCGGAGACTGTATGGAACTTGTAGAAGAGAAGTGGGACGAGATTCTCGAAACCCTGCGAACAGAATACGATATCAAGGATATGCTGTTCAAGACCTGGCTCAAGCCCCTGAAAGTCGGCTCCGTCAACGATACCACCCTGACCCTTGTCTACCCGATTGCCACTTCCCTGGCGACGAACAAGGACTTCGTCGTCAAGTACATCACCGAGCACTATGGCCTGCAGCTGAATATGGTCGTAGCGAATGTCACGGGAAAGGACTATGAAATCAGCATCGACGTGCAGAGCGCCGATGCTGCAGCGCAGACTGATGAGAAGCCGGCCTTTGCCGCTTCACAAAACTACGCCGCTTCCCATCTCAATGAGAAGTTCACTTTCGAGACCTTTGTCGTCGGTTCCACGAACCGCTTCGCCCAGCAGGCCTCCCTCGCTGTGGCCGATTCGCCCGGCAAATTCTACAACCCCCTCTATATCTACGGGGGCCCCGGTCTTGGGAAAACCCACCTGATCCACGCGATTGGAAATTACATACTGCAGGAAGACCCCACGAAGAAGGTCCTCTACGTCACCTCCGAGGAATTCACGAACGAGGTCATTGACTCCATGCGCAATGCCAATGTCAATGCCAAGTCCATGTCGAACTTCCGGGACAAGTACCGCATGGTGGATGTCCTCCTGATCGACGATATCCAGTTCATCATCGGAAAGGAATCGACCCAGGAGGAATTTTTCCACACTTTCAACACCCTATATCAGGCCGGAAAACAGATTGTTCTGACCTCCGATAAGTCTCCGAAAGAGATGGAAACCCTGGAAGAGCGGATCCGGACCCGTTTCGAGATGGGCCTGATGGCCGATATCGGCTACCCGGAATACGAGCTCCGTATGGCCATTCTCCGGAAGAAGGTAGACGAGGACGAGGTGGAAATCTCGGACGAGATTCTGAATTACATCGCCACAAATATCAAGAGCAATGTCCGGGAGCTGGAAGGCGCCCTGAACAAGCTCATTGCCTATAAGCGTCTCGAAAACGCGGAAATCACCATGGACATTGCGGTCCGGGAGCTGTCTTCGATTATCTCTCCGGACAAGCCCAGAGAAATCACCCCCCAGACCATCATCGAGGTCGTGGCGGACCACTTCAAAATCACCATTGATCAGATGGTCTCTTCAAACCGGTCCAGCTTCATCGCCCGGCCCCGGCAGATTGCCATGTACCTCTGCAAGACCATGACGGACTGCTCCCTCGACGTCATAGGCTCCTTCTTAGGCGGTCGGAACCATTCGACCATCATCCACGGGGCTGCAAAGATTGCCGAAGAGTATGAGAAGGATCCGGAGCTCAAGGACCAGATTGACGCCATACGGAAAAAGCTGTCCCCTACCTAGGCGATTTATATTATTCATGAATACATTTATATAAGAAGAAACAGGTTTCGACTTTCTGTGGATAGGATTTGAACAGGGTCGAAAAATCCGTTGAAAAGGGTTTCTGTAAAACAGTTTATAGATTTTTTATAAACAGGAGAACCCCTCTTTCCGACCGGAAACCGACAGGTCTTTGAACAGGCCGAAAGCCTTGTATTTTCTGAGTGGAAAGCCCTTTTCGACATTTCCACAGGCCTTATTACTTAGAATAATATTTTTATTATTATTTTTTATAAAAGGAGCGCAGCCGCAAAATGAAGATCACATGTGAACAGGCATCTCTGGCCAAAGGCGTAAACATCGTCTCAAAAGCTGTTCCTGTACGTTCCACGATGCCCATCCTTGAATGTATCCTGATTGACGCGTCGACGAACCGCATCACGATGACCGGCAATGATATGGAACTAGGCATTGAGACCGTGGTCGAAGGAACCATTGAGGAACGCGGCGTTGTCGCTCTGGATGCCAAGTTTTTTGCGGAACTGATCCGGAAGATTCCGAACGCTCCGGTTACGATTGAGACGGACGAGACCTGGCACACGACCATCACCTGCGAAAAGACCGTCGTTCGCGTGCCCGGCAAATCCGGCGAGGACTTCGCCTACATTCCGGTCATCCCGCGGAACAACCCGGTCGTAATTTCCCAGATGGGTCTGAGGGACCTCATTCGCCAGACGACTTTCGCTGCAGCTCTCAATAATAATAATAAACTCATGACCGGCGAATACATGGAAATCGTGGACTCCCGTCTCAAGGCCGTGACCCTGGACGGAAACCGGATTGCCATTCGAAATGTGGTCCTTGGGACCGAAGCCGATGATTCGGCCTGCGTGGTTCCGGTCAAGGCGCTGAACGAGGTAGGGAAGATTCTGGACGGCGGAGCTGATGACCTCATCAATATCTACTTCACGGAAAACCATGTGATTTTCGAATTTAACGATACGACCGTGGTCTCCCGCCTGATTGACGGCGAGTACTTCAAAATCGACCATATGATTTCGTCCGACTTCGTGACGAAGATGACCTGCAACAAGAAGGCCCTTCTCGATTCCATCGACCGGTCGACCATCATGTCCCGGGAGGCCGACAAGAAGCCTATCGTCTTCCGCATCGAGGGTCAGACCCTTTCCATGTCCATCGAATCCATCTATGGAACCATGAATGAGGAGATGGAAGTGGCGAAGGAAGGGGCCGACATGATCATCGGCTTCAATCCCAAGTATCTGATCGACGCCCTCCGGGTCATCGATGACGAAGATATTACCTTCTACCTCCTGAACACGAAGAGTCCGGCCATCATCAAGGATGACGAGGGCAATTATACCTACGTAGTTCTGCCCATCAATATCAGTGTCCGCTGATGTATATATCTTCCATTGACCTTTCCGACTTCCGAAATTACCACTCTCTGTCTTTGGAATTCGACCCCGGGAACAATATTATTTTCGGGGACAATGCCCAGGGAAAGACGAATCTTCTCGAGGCCTGTTTTGTCTCGGCCACGACCCGGTCCCACCGGGGGAGCAAGGACAGCGAGCTGATTTCCTTCGGGGCAGAGGAAGCCCACATCCGGACGAAGGTGGAAAAACAGGGCCGGGAGACGGCCATCGATTTTCACCTGAAACAGGGAAAGAAGAAGGGAATTGCGGTCAATCACGTTCCCCTCAAAAGGTCGGCCGACCTCTTCGGAATTCTGAACATCATCCTCTTTTCCCCGGAAGACCTGAACATCATCAAGGAAGGCCCTTCGGAGCGGCGCCGCTTTATGGATATGGAGCTCTGTCAGCTGGACCGGGTCTATCTTTCCGACCTGACGAATTACCGGAAGGCCTTGAACCAGCGGAACGCCCTTTTGAAGGACCTCTATTACGACAAGTCCCTGGAGGGAACCCTGGATGCCTGGGACCTGCAGCTCGTGAACTACGGGAAAAAGCTTATAGACCGGCGAGCAAAATTCATAGAAGACCTGGCCCCGATTGTATCGAGTCTGCACCGGGAAATCTCCGACCGAAAGGAAGAACCGCTTGTGGCCTATGAGCCGGCGGTTTCAGCCGGAGCCTTTGAAGAGAGCCTCTTCATGGCCCGGGACCGGGATATCCGCCTGGGCTCCACGTCCGTCGGACCTCATCGGGATGATATTTCCTTTGCCATAGACGGCAGGGACATCCGGACTTACGGCTCCGAAGGCCAGAAGCGGACCTGCGCCCTGTCTCTGAAGCTGTCCGAAATCCGTCTGGTGGAAAGCCTGATTGACGACAAGCCCGTTCTCCTTTTGGACGACGTCCTTTCGGAGCTGGACCGGAGCCGGCAGAACCTGCTGCTCTCGAGCCTTTCAGATGTGCAGACCATCATCACCTGCACGGGTCTCGATGATTTTGTCGAAAACCGCTTCCGGACGGACCGGCTCATTCATGTGGTGGCTGGAACGGCGGAAGTTGTTGAAAAAGAGTAGATTTTTACATATATGAATAATACAGAGCGGCAGATTTTCTACCAGTGTAGTGCCCTGCTCTGCATGGCAGTTTTCTATTAGTCATAAGGAGTCACAATGCCGACAGAAGAAGAAGTACGGAAGGCCGAAGCGGAATACGGGGCGGATGCCATCCAGGAGCTCAAGTTCCCGGAGAATGTCCGCGAGCGCTTCGGTATGTATATCGGGTCCAAGGACGCGAGAGGCCTTCATCACCTGGTCTATGAAATTGTGGACAATGCGGTGGATGAAGCCCTGGCGGGTTTCTGTACCCACATCGAAGTCACGATTCATAAGGACGGCAGCATCACCGTGTCCGACAATGGCCGCGGCATTCCGACCGGCATCAATCACCAGTCCGGAAAGACCGCAGTGGAGCTGGTTTTCACGGTTCTTCACGCGGGCGGCAAGTTCGGAAACGGGGGCTACAAGTACTCCGGCGGTCTGCACGGGGTCGGGGCTTCGGTCGTCAACGCCTTGTCGGAAAACCTGGATGTCACCATCAAGCGGGAAGGGAAGGTCTTCCATCAGACCTATTCCCGGGGCTTTGCCACATGCGACCTGACCGTGACCGGCTCCTGCCCGATTGAGGAAACCGGGACGACCATCACCTTCCTGCCGGATTCAGAAATTTTCGAGACGACGGTCTTCGACTACAACACCCTGAAAACAAGGCTCCGGGAGACCGCTTTTCTGACCAAGGGCCTGAAGATTACCCTCACGGACGAGCGGACTGAGCCCGAAACCCAGAAGGTCTTCCACGCGGAGGGCGGCATCCGGGAATTCGTCACCTACTTGAACCGCGGCAACGAAGTCCTCTATCCGGAAGTCCTCTATTGCGAGGGTGAAAAGGACGGGGTCCTGGTCGAAGTGGCCCTGCAGCACAACGATTCCTACAACGAAACCTGCTTAGGCTTTGTAAACAACGTCATTACACCCGAAGGCGGCACCCACATCGAGGGCTTCCGCCGGGCCGTGACGAAGATTTTCAACCAGTACGCGCGGGACAACAAGATTCTCAAAGATAATGATGAAGCTTTAGCCGGCGAGGACATTCGTGAAGGCATGACGGCCATCATCAGTATCAAGGTCGAGGAGCCCCAGTTTGAGGGCCAGACCAAGCAGAAGCTCGGAAACTCCGAGGCCAGAAATGCCGTGGAATCCGTGGTTACCGAAAAGCTGACCTACTTCCTCGAGCAGAACCCGACCGTCGCGAAGATCATCTGTGACAAGTCCATCCTGTCCCAGCGGGCGCGGGCCGCAGCCCGAAAGGCCAGGGACCTGACCAGGCGAAAGACCGCCCTCGATTCCACTTCCCTTCCCGGCAAGCTGGCCGACTGCACGGACAAGGATCCCAAGAACTGCGAAATCTTCCTGGTCGAGGGAGATTCCGCCGGCGGGTCGGCTAAGAGCGCCCGGTCCCGGGCTACCCAGGCCATCCTGCCCCTTCGAGGCAAGATTCTGAACGTGGAAAAAGCGCGGGAAGACCGGATTTACGACAACAAGGAAATCAAGGCCATGATCACGGCCTTCGGAACCGGTATCCACGACGACTTCGATATCACGAAGCTCCGCTATGACAAGATCATCATCATGACCGATGCCGATGTCGACGGGGCCCACATCGATACATTGATGCTGACCTTCATCTACCGCTTCATGCCGGAGCTCATCAAGACCGGCCATGTCTACCTGGCCATGCCGCCCCTCTACAAGGTGGAGAAGAACAAGAAGGTCTGGTACGCCTATGACGACGAGGAGCAGCAGCGGATTCTAAATGAAATCGGCCTCGACAACACCGTGAAAATCCAGCGGTACAAGGGACTCGGCGAGATGGACCCGGACCAGCTCTGGGAAACCACCATGGATCCGGAGCGGCGAATCCTGAAGCGGGTCATGATCGACGACGAGGACAAGTCCGAAGTGGACCTGACCTTTTCGATTCTCATGGGCGACAAGGTAGAGCCGCGAAGAGAGTTCATCGAGGAAAATGCCAAGTTCGTACAGAATCTCGATATCTGAGATAAGTAACAGGCAATCCAAATAGTTTTTGTATTACATTAATATAGAAAGACAGATTTTTCCTGCCTTTCAGATATGTTCATAGTTTCCAATAAGGACAAATAATGGACGACACAGTATTTGACAACATACAGGAAGTAGGCCTCAAGAAGACCATGGAGTCTTCCTACATCGACTACGCGATGAGCGTTATCGCTTCCCGCGCCCTGCCCGATGTACGGGACGGCCTGAAGCCGGTGCAGCGGCGTGTGCTCTATTCCATGATCGAGCTCTCCAACACGCCGGACAAGCCCCACCGGAAGTGCGCCCGAATCGTCGGCGATACCATGGGTAAGTACCATCCCCACGGGGATTCCTCCATTTATGGGGCTCTCGTAAATCTGGCCCAGGAGTGGAACACGAGGTACCCTCTGGTCGACGGGCATGGAAACTTCGGTAGTGTCGACGGGGACAGCCCGGCCGCCATGCGGTACACGGAGGCCCGTCTTTCCAAGATTTCCATGCCCATGCTGCAGGACCTGATGAAGGACACCGTAGACTTCACGCCCAACTTCGACGGAACCGAGAAGGAGCCCGTAGTGCTGCCCTCCCGCTTCCCGAACCTGCTGGTCAACGGCACCACCGGCATTGCGGTCGGCATGGCGACGAACATCCCGCCCCACAATCTGCGGGAGACCGTCAATGCAGTCGTGAAAATAATCGATAACAAGGTGAGCGAAGGCCGCGAAACAGAGCTGCCCGAACTCATGGAAATCATCAAGGGACCCGACTTCCCCACGGGCGGCGAGATTCTCGGCACCCGGGGCATTACGGAAGCCTATACGACGGGCCGAGGCAAGATCAAGGTCCGGGCCGTCACGGATATTGAGCCCATGGCCAACGGCAAGCATCGGATTGTTGTCACGGAGCTCCCTTACGGAGTCAACAAGGCCCGCCTGATTGAAAGTATTGCGGACCTCGTGAAGGACAAGAAGCTGGACGGCATCACGGCCCTGACCGATGAGACCAGCCGCGAGGGCATGCGGATTTCCATCGAACTCCGGAAAGACGTAAACCCGAATGTGATGCTGAACCAGCTCTATAAGCACACCCAGCTTTCCGACACCTTCGGCGTCATCATGCTCTCCCTGGTCAACGGAGAGCCGAAAGTCCTGAACCTGAAGCAGATGCTGGACCACTACCTTTCCTACCAGGAAGAGGTTGTGACCCGGCGGACCAAGTTCGACCTCAACAAGGCCGAAGAGCGGGCCCATATTCTGGAAGGCCTGCTCATAGCCCTCGACCACATAGACGAAGTCGTCCAGATCATCCGCTCATCCGAAACGGTACAGCTCGCCAAGGAAGGCCTCATGAAGCGGTTCGGCCTGTCCGAAAAGCAGGCCCAGGCCATCGTGGACATGCGTCTCCGTGCCCTGACCGGTTTGGAGCGGGGCAAGCTCGAAGAGGAATATGCAGAGCTGAAGAAGCGGATTGAAGAATACAAGGCCATCCTCGGAGATGAGAATCTCCTGCTTGGCGTCATCAGGAAGGAAATCCTCGAAATTGCCGACAAGTACGGTGACGACCGGCGGACTTCCATCGGCTACGACGAGGAAGAGCTGGAGGACGAAGATCTGATTCCGGATACGGAAGCCGTTGTCACCTTCACCAAGCTCGGCTACATCAAGCGCATGGGCATTGACAACTTCAAGGTCCAGGGCCGGGGAGGAAAGGGCATCAAGGGCATCCAGACCATTGAAAACGACTATGTCGTCGACATGATCCAGACCACGACCCACCACGACATGCTCTTCTTCACGAACAAGGGCCGGGTCTACAAACTCAAGGTATATAAGGTTCCCGAGGCTTCCAGAACCGCCCGGGGCACGGCCATTGTCAACCTCATCAACCTGCAGCCGGACGAGAACATCACCTCGATGATCCCGATGAAGGACTACGGGGACGACGAGTACCTCTTCATGGCTACATATAACGGCATTGCTAAGAAGACCAAGCTTTCCGAATACGCGAATATCAACAAGAACGGCCTGATTGCGATAAATCTCCGCGACGACGACCTCCTGATCGAAGTCAAGAAGGCACACGATACGGACGAGGCCATGCTCTTCACCAGAGACGGCCAGGCGGTCCGCTTCAAGCTGTCCGACGTCCGCTGCACGGGCCGGGCTTCCTACGGAGTCATCGGCATGAACCTTACAGACGGCGACCATGTCATCGCCATGCAGTTGACTTCCCAGGGCAATGCGGTCCTGATTGCCTCCGAAAACGGCTACGGCAAGTGCACGCTTGTAGACGAATTCCCGCTCCATAACCGGGGCGGCAAGGGCGTCAAGTGCTACAAGATTACCGAAAAGACCGGCTCCGTCGTCGGCGTCAAGGCCGTAAACGATGACGATGAAGTCATGATCATCAATACGGGCGGCGTCATCATTAGAATCAAGGTTCACGACACCAAGCTCACGAGCCGGATTGCCATGGGCGTCAAGCTCATCAACCTCAGCGGCGACGAGAAGGTCATCTCGATTGCGAAGGTCCGCCAGCAGGCCACGATTGACCCGGATGATGAAGCAGCTGAGAATAATGTAAAACAGGAAATCCCTTCCGACATAGAAGAACTCCTGGACCGGGCCGAAGAAGATAATAGCTCGGACACAAATGATTCGGACGAAGAATGAAAAGAGCCATAGATACAGGTGAAATACGGGAAGCCGTCAAGAATCTCCTGATGGACGTAAACTACCGCCTGTCTCCGGATGTAGCAAACGCAATTACATCTGCGGAAAAGGCGGAAAAATCGGAGCTCGGGAAGAAGGTCCTGGGCACCCTGACGGAAAATCTCAGAGTTGCGGATGAAGAGCAGATTCCCATCTGTCAGGACACGGGAATGGCCGTGATTTTTCTCGACATCGGCCAGGACGTGCAGCTGATGGGGGAATACCTGGAAGACGCTGTAAATAGTGGCGTCCGCGAGGCCTATACGGAAGGGTATCTCAGGAAGTC
The DNA here is from genome assembly GCA_900316075.1 of uncultured Lachnospiraceae bacterium. GTDB lineage: Bacteria > Bacillota > Clostridia > Lachnospirales > Lachnospiraceae > RUG306. The sequence goes on from ONBT01000011.1 coordinate 25,975, forward strand.
CGTGGTTTCTGACCCTATCGAGCGGAAGAATTCCGGGGACAATACGCCCGCCATCATCCATACGCGGATTGTGAAGGGAAATGAGGTCACGATTACCGTGGCGCCCAAGGGCTTCGGGTCCGAGAACATGTCCCGGATCTTCATGCTGAAGCCCGCCCAGGGAATCGAGGGCGTGAAGGAAGCTGTTCTCGAAACCGTGAAGGCGGCCGGTCCGAATGCCTGCCCGCCCTTTGTTGTCGGCGTCGGAATCGGAGGGGACTTTGAAGAGTCGGCTCTCATGGCAAAACGGGCCCTGACCCGGGAAATCGGCTCCCATAGCGAAGTTGCCTGGGCGGCGGATTTAGAGAAAGAATTGTTAGAGGAGATTAACTCCCTCGGTATCGGGCCCGCCGGTCTGGGCGGCTCCGTCACTGCCCTGGCGGTTCATATTATTCCATATGCTACCCACATCGCAGGCCTGCCGGTGGCGGTCAATATGTGCTGCCACGTGGACCGGCACGGAAAGGTGACCCTCTGATGGCGGCGGAAGGGAGACAGCGGATCGAGGCCTTTGACTATATGAAGGCCATTGCTATACTGCTCGTGGTCCGCACCCATTTCGGGAGCCACGTGGCGGAGCTGGAAGCCGACCCGGCCCACAGCATTTCCACCCATTTCACGGCATTTGTCAACGGGAGCTGGGAGACCTCGGTCATGATTTTCCTCATGGTGTCGGGGGCCCTCTGCTGGTACAACCATCCGGGCGTGGAGAAAAAGGAGATTCCGGCCTACTACAGGAAGCGCCTGAAGGCCCTGTTTCCCTCCTTTTACATCGTCTGGTTCATCGGCTTTCTGGAAAATGTCCTGGCGGCAAAGCAGGTCTTTTATGTGAAGCCCGCCGGGCGGATTCTTCTGTCTTTCATCGGGATGGACGGGTATCTCTCCTTCCTCGGGGACAACTATTATGTGGCCGGGGAGTGGTTCTTCGGGATGATCGTCATCCTCTACCTCCTCTATCCCCTGACGGCAAAGGTCTTTTCCTTTGTAAAGCTGCGGATTCCGATTGAAATCGCCCTGATTGCCCTGACCTATGTCATGTACCACACGGACTTTTCGCCCGTGATGCCGTCCCGCAGCATCGTGACCTGCCTGCTGGCCTTCTGGACCGGGATGCTGGTCATTACTATTTACAGGAAGCTCATCAATATCCCTTCGTTTGTGGTTTTCCTGGCGGTCAGCCTGCTGCTTTTGTATTTTCCCTTCAACCGGTGGGAAAAGCTGACCATCTATTTCGAGGATGCCCTGGCGGTGGCCCTTTTTGTGGTCGTTGCCAATATTGTTGAACGGTTTCCGAAGATCCCGGGCCTGAGTCAATGGGCCAATTATACATCGCGTATTTCCCTGCAGATGCTCCTGATGCAGCACCTGATGGTGCTCAAGGTCCTTTCGAATTTTGCCGGCATGACCATCGGGCGGAAGACGGAAATCGGCCTTTTTCTGCTGACCGTATTTGTAGTGTATCTGACATCTGACATGCTCTACATTGTGACAAATGAAGTTTTGAAGAGAGTTTCGAAATGGAACGAAAGCTTACCCTCCCGGCAGGAAAGAACGAACTGAAAAGCCTGAAAGCCGGCGACTTTGTGACCATCAGCGGACAGATTTTCGTGGCCCGTGATGCAGCGCATAAACGGTTGATGGAGCTGATTTCCGCCGGAAAAGACCTGCCGATCGACATCAAAGGCGAGACCATCTATTATATGGGCCCTACCCCTGCCCGCCCCGGCCGGGTCACCGGTTCTGCCGGTCCGACCACCGCAAGCCGAATGGACTTTGCGGCTCCGACCCTTCTTGACATGGGCCTTTCGGTCATGATCGGCAAGGGCAAGCGGTCGAAAGAGGTTCACGAAGCCATCGTCAAAAACGGGGCGGTCTATCTCGCCGCCATCGGAGGCGCCGGGGCCGTGATTTCCAAGGCCATCGAAAAGTCCGAAGTCGTCTGCTACGAGGACCTGGGCGCGGAGGCCATCCGCCGCCTCACCGTCAAAGACTTCCCGGCCATTGTGGTCATCGACTCGACCGGCCGCGACCTCTACGAGGAAGTTTCACCCTCATGACTAATGTAAATCCCCATCTCTCCTACCTTTTGGAGGTTGGGCGGAAGGCTTTTCGCTGAAATGAAAAAATCTGCTTTACTTTGTTTGGCGGATTTTGTATAATAGCACTTGCGTTTCCGGTCAGCACGGGAGCGCCTGCGGAAATATTTTCCGAGTGGAGAAGTACTCAAGTTGGCTGAAGAGGCGCCCCTGCTAAGGGTGTAGGTCGGCTAATACCGGCGCGAGGGTTCAAATCCCTCCTTCTCCGTGGCAGAGGTAAAACTCAAAGCCAAGGCCCTTTCTCCGGGGCCCCCGCGAAACGAAGTTTCGTGGGGAAAAGGAGACGTAGCGTAGCTCACGTCGACGCGGCGCCATAGCCAAGCGGTAAGGCAAAGGTCTGCAAAACCTCTATCACCAGTTCGATTCTGGTTGGCGCCTCGCAAAGGACATCTGAAATTTCAGGTGTCCTTTTTCTTTTGTGCGAATCGTGGATCCGACCGCTTGTCTCTCTTCGCGTGAAAACAGGTCACAGGCATTCGTTCTTTCCTGAAATTTCCCTCAAGGTTTCGAAATTAGTCTTGCAATGGCTTTGCCGGGGTGCTATAGTCTTTGGCAAATGAGGCAATTCTCACTTGCCGTTTCGAAACCTGCATACAAGCATGCAGTTCGAAATGTTTCCGTACGATTGAGTGTTGCGCCGAAACCTATGACGCGGAGAATGGGCCGCTGAGGGCGGCGGGGAAAAGGACGAAAGCCCCTAGTATCTGCCGACGCGAAGGGATGCGTGAGTTCCCGGGGATATGCAGGTATCCCGTCAAGTGCACGCTGTCAAAGGCGTGAAAGCAGGGTGGCACCGCGGGTCACATTATTTTGAAATGTCAGGACTCGTCCCTCGCAATTATTGTATCGTGGATATTTATGTTCAACGGTATTGTAGTTGCGGGAGACGGGTCCTTTTCTATTGCGGCGATACTGCAAAAGGAAGGTCCGTCCTGCCTGGGAGAAAATATTAGTCATATGGACCTGGGCCTGCAGCAGGAAAAAGAAAGGCAGGAGCTATGAGTGAAAAGCTGATTCCGTCAAGGAGCGAGGTCGAGGCGCTGCTGGCGGGCGGGAAATACAGGCGCGTTCCGATTGCCAAGGAGATTTTCGCAGACGCCTTCACGCCGGTGGAGACGGTGCGTATTCTCAGGAACGCAAGCAAGCACTGCTTCCTCTTCGAGAGCGCCGAGCAGGAGGAACGGTGGGGCCGCTACTCCTTCCTGGGTTTCCAGCCCCAGATGGCGATTTCCTGCACGGACGGCCACATTATTCTTTCGAAAGAAACCGACGACGGGGAGAAGGTGGTCCAGGAGGGGCCCGTTGCCCATCCCGGCTCTATCATCCGCAAGATCCTGTCCGAGTACACGAGCCCCATTATCAAGGAACTGCCGCCCTTCACCGGCGGTCTGGTCGGCTACTTTTCCTACGACTACATCAAGTACGCCGAGCCGAATCTGGACCTGACGAGCCAGGAAGGGACGGACTTCAAGGACGTCGACCTGATGCTCTTCAACGACATCATCGCCTTCGACACCTATAAGCAGAAGATCTATATCATAAGCGGGGTCTTAAACGGGGACATCGACGGGGCTGTGGAGCGGATTGACGAAATCGAAAAGCTCCTCCGGTCCGGGGCCAAGAAGTACTTCCCGCCCCTTTCCATCGATACGGAAATCAAGCCCTTCAAGAACAAGGTCCAGTTCTGTGCCATGGTGGACGCGGCCAAGGACTACATCCGGGAGGGGGACATCTTCCAGGTGGTCCTGTCGAATCCCATGACGGCGGAGGCTTCCGGAAGTCTCTTTGATACCTACCGGGTGCTCAGGGCCACGAACCCTTCCCCCTACATGATTTACATGTCTTCAGAGGACATCGAGGTCGCGGCTTCAAGCCCGGAAACCCTTGCCCGGCTTGATATTGCGGATGGGCGCAAGGTCTTCACCTTCCCTCTGGCAGGGACCCGGGCCCGGGGCAAGACGCCCGAAGAGGACGCGGAAATCGAGAAGGGCCTGCTGGCCGACGAAAAGGAGCTGGCCGAGCACAATATGTTGGTGGACCTGGGCCGAAACGACATCGGGCGGATTTCAGCTATCGGCACCGTCAAGGTTGAAAAATATATGGAAATCGAGCGCTTCTCGAGAGTCATGCATATCGGCTCGACAGTCACCGGCCGCCTCCGGGACGACTACGACGCTGTGAACTGCGTCGATTCCATCCTTCCGGCCGGCACCCTGTCCGGAGCCCCGAAGTTCCGGGCCTGCCAGATTATTCAGGAGCTGGAAGGCCGGAAGCGCGGCCTCTACGGCGGGGCCATCGGCTACATCGACTTTTCCGGCAACCTTGACGTCTGCATCGCCATCCGCCTGGTCTACAAGAAGAAGGGGCAGATCGTGATTCAATCGGGCGCCGGCATTGTCGCCGATTCCGTCCCCGAGAATGAGTGGAACGAGTGCCGGAACAAGGCCGCTGCCGTCGTCGATGCCTGCCGGGCCGCAGAGGGAGGTATAGAATAATATGATCGTGATAGACATTTATTGCTGTTGTCGATGCCTGCCGACTGCAGAGGGAGGTATAGAATAATATGATTGTCCTGATAGATAATTACGACAGTTTTTCATACAACCTCTACCAGCTGATCGGGTCCGTGGACCCGGACATCAAAGTCTACCGCAACGACGCAATTTCCGTTGAACAGCTTGATGAAATGAAGCCCGACGCCATCGTCCTCTCCCCTGGGCCCGGCCGGCCGAAAAATGCGGGCATCTGCGAGGATGTCGTACGAAAGTTGGGCGGGAAATATCCGATTCTCGGTGTCTGCCTGGGTCACCAGGCCATCTGCGAAGCCTCCGGCGGCAAAATCATCTACGCTTCCGAACTCATGCATGGCAAGCGGAAGGAGATGCACCGGACCGGGGATTCGGTCCTCCTAAACGGGCTTCCGGACGTCTTTTTTGCGGCAAGATACCACTCGCTGGCAGTCGACGCGGCAAGTCTTTCAGCCTCTTTGAAGGTCACCGCGGTCTCCGAAATCGGGGAAGTCATGGCCGTGGAGGACGCCCAAAAGAAGCTTTTCGGCCTCCAGTTCCACCCCGAGTCCGTCATGACGGATGTGGGGGGACAGATTATCAGAAATTTCTGCGCTTTGTATCAGTGAGCGGGGTTCGGATCAGTGATTGGCGGACATTTGTCTTGAAAGAAGCTATAGACCCGGAGGATCCAGGGTGAATGGCGGACATTTGTTTTGAAAGAAGCTATAGACCCAGAGGATCCAGGGTGAATGGCGGACATTTGTCTTGAAAGAAGCTATAGACCCAATGGACCCGCCAGGCGTGGGCCTTTTAGGATTGTTTGATACAAAAGTCCGCCATGCGGGGTTTATGTAAGACAAATACAGGATTTGCGTAAGACATAAATATGAAGGATATACTTGAGAAGATTGCCGAATCTACAAGAGAGCGGGTAGCGGACGAGAAGAAGAAAGTGAGCCTGCAGGAGATGCGGAGGCGGGCCGAGGCCTGTGCCGAGGCCCGCAGAGAGGCCCCGGCTGCGGAACGGGAGAAGCGGAGTTTCCTCCACGCCTTGCAGCAGCCGGGCCTCTCCTACATCTGCGAGGTCAAGAAGGCTTCCCCCTCAAAGGGGCTGATCGCGCCGGACTTTCCCTATCTCACCATTGCGAAAGACTACGAGCAGGCCGGCGCGGCAGCCATCTCCTGCCTGACCGAGCCCTTCTACTTCCAGGGCGCCGACAGGTACCTGGAGGAGATTGCCGGCGAGGTTGCGATTCCGGTCCTCCGCAAGGACTTCGTCGTAGATGAATATATGATATATGGCGCATCTGCCCTTGGAGCCAGTGCTGTACTGCTTTTGTGCAATATACTCGATGATTCGCAATTAAAAGCGTATCGTGAATTGGCGGAAGAGCTGGGGATGGATGCTCTGGTCGAAGCCTACGACGGGGCTGAGCACGAGCGGGCCCTGAGGTCCGGCGCGAAGATCGTCGGCGTCAACAATCGCGACCTCCGTACTTTTGAGGTGGACACAGGCCGCTCCGTTGCCTTCCGCAAAGAGACGCCGGCCGACGTGGTCTTCGTCTCCGAAAGCGGCATCCGGGATGAGGCGGATATCGCGAAACTGAAAGAAGCCGGTGTCGATGCTGTTCTCATCGGGGAAACCCTGATGCGGGCCCCGGACAAAGCTGCGGAGCTTGCAAAAATAAACGGAGGCCCTCTGTGACAAAAATCAAGATCTGCGGCCTGCGGCGACCGGAGGATATTGCGATCGTCAATGACTATCTGCCTGACTATGCAGGTTTTATCATTGATTTTCCAGCAAGTTTCCGCTCGATAGCGCACGAGGAAGTAAAAAATCTGACCTCAAAACTGGACAAAAGAATCCTTCCGGTGGGCGTTTTTGTGGATGCTCCGATCGAGATTGTCATTGACCTCCTGAAGGGCGGCGCACTCGGCGCCGCCCAGCTCCACGGATCTGAGCCTCCTGAATACATTATGAAGGTACAGGAAGCCACGGGCAAACCGGTCATCAAGACCTTCGTCATGCCAAGACAGAATGCTTCTCAAAAGCAGGAAACGCAAGGTTTTCAAGAGACGGAACGAATTTGTGTTCCACAAAATATACAGCGCCCGGAGGATGAAACAAACTCGCGATGGCGGCCTCAGACAAATGATCTGACAAATACAGCATCTGCGGCCTATCGGAAAGCGGCGGAGAATATTCTTGAATCTGCCGCCTACTCTCCCGCCGACAGGATCCTTCTCGACGCCGGCAAGGGCAGCGGACAGACCTTCAACTGGGACCTCCTCACCGGATTTTCGAGGCCCTTCTTTCTGGCGGGAGGCATCTCGGCGGAAAATATTAGTGATGCGATAGAAACCCTTCATCCATATGCAGTGGATATCAGTTCTTCTGTAGAAAACGACCGCTTCAAAGACAGACAAAAGGTAAAAAATATCATAGAAAAAGTAAGGAAAGGAAACACCAAATGAGCGAAAACAACAGCAGCACGTCCAAGGGCCGCTTCGGCATCCACGGGGGCCAGTACATTCCGGAGACCCTGATGAACGCCGTGATCGAGCTCGAGGACGCCTACAACCACTACAAGGACGACCCCGAATTTAACCGGGAGCTCACCGACCTCTATAATAATTACGCCAACCGCCCTTCCCTCCTCTATTACGCGGAAAATATGACGAAGGACCTCGGCGGTGCGAAGATTTACCTGAAGCGGGAGGACCTGAACCATACCGGAGCTCATAAGATCAATAACTGCCTGGGCCAGGGCCTTCTTGCAAAGAAGATGGGCAAGACCCGCCTTATCGCGGAAACCGGGGCCGGCCAGCACGGGGTTGCGACCGCGACCGTTGCCGCCCTTCTCGGTATGGAGTGCGATGTCTACATGGGCGTCAAGGACATGGAGCGGCAGGCCCTGAACGTCTATCGGATGCGCCTGCTCGGTGCCCAGGTCCATGGGGTCGAGTCCGGCACCGGAACCCTGAAGGACGCGGTTTCCGAGACCATGCGCGAGTGGACGCGGCGGATCAATGACACCCATTACTGCCTGGGTTCCTGCATGGGCCCCCACCCCTTCCCCACGATCGTCCGCGACTTTCAGGCCGTCATCTCCCGGGAGATCAAGCAGCAGATGCTCGAAAAGGAAGGCCGCCTGCCCGATGTAGTCATGGCCTGTGTCGGCGGCGGGTCGAATGCGATTGGAAGTTTTTACCACTTCATTGACGACAAATCGGTCAGACTCATCGGTTGTGAGGCAGCCGGGCGGGGTACGGACACCTTCGAAACGGCGGCGACCATTGCCACCGGCCGCCTGGGCATCTTCCACGGCATGAAGTCCTATTTTTGCCAGGACGAGTACGGGCAGATCGCCCCGGTTTACTCGATTTCCGCCGGTCTCGACTATCCTGGCATCGGCCCCGAGCACGCCATGCTGCATGACTCCGGCCGGGCCGAATATGTAGCCATTACGGACGATGAGGCGGTAGACGCTTTCGAGTACCTGTCAAAGACCGAAGGCATCATTCCTGCGATTGAGAGTGCCCATGCAGTTGCCTATGCGAAGAAACTGGCGCCGACGCTTCCCAAGGATCAGATCATTGTCATCACGGTTTCCGGCCGCGGGGACAAGGATGTGGCAGCCATCGCCCGCTACCGCGGTGAAGACTTACATGACTGATTTTCAGGGTGAACAGGAGTCTTCACTTTTGACGAATTTTAAGTTTTTTGCCGAAAATGAAGTGAACGAAAAATACATATTGGCAATATAAACGGAAGGTGCCGATATGTATGTCTGGAAAGAATAAGGAGAACAAAAAATGGCAGAAATTGCGATAAAAGACGCCTTCGCGCAGCACAAGGCCTTCATCCCCTTCATCACCTGCGGGGATCCGGACCTGGAAACGACAGAAAAAATTGTGGTGAAAATGGAGCAGGCCGGCGCCGACCTTGTGGAGCTGGGCATCCCCTTCTCGGACCCCACGGCCGAAGGCCCGGTCATCCAGGGGGCCAACCTTCGCGCCCTGACTGGCGGCGTCACGACGGACAAGATCTTCGACATGGTGAAAAACCTGCGGACGAAGGTTTCGATTCCCATGGTCTTCATGACCTACGCGAACGTCGTTTATTCCTACGGCATGGAAAAATTCATGACGAATGCAAAAGCCTGTGGCGTACAGGGCCTTATCCTTCCGGATGTGCCCTATGAGGAGAAGGAGGAGTTTGCGGTTCCTGCCAAGGCCCACGGATTAGAGCTCGTCTCCCTCATCGCCCCGACTTCCCACGACCGGATCCGCACGATTGCGAAATCCGCAGAGGGCTTCGTCTACTGCGTTTCCTCCCTGGGCGTCACCGGCATGCGGTCGGAGATCACGACGGATGTCAAGGCTATGGTCGATCTCGTAAAGAGCGAAAATAATATTCCCTGTGCCATCGGCTTCGGCATTTCCACACCGGAGCAAGCCGCGGACATGGCAGGAAAGTCGGACGGCGCCATCGTGGGCTCCGCCATCGTCAAGCTCTGCGAGAAATATGGTAAGAATTCCGTCGGCTACATCTACGAGTTCGTCAAGTCCATGGCGGATGCGGTGCATGCTGCATAAGAGCCGCCTGTCGGCGGCCGCGGCGCTCGCCCAAGGCTCGCGCCTGCCGGTGCAAAGATGCTTTACATTAGTAATGAAAAATCCCGCCTGTAGAGGTGAATCACTCCGCCGACGGGCTTTTTTCTGAATATTACAATTTTTGCGAACAAAATTCTGCTTCTCTTCAATAAATGTAGTACAAATCCCGGGAGAAGTGGTAAAATTTTCATATCTGAGCACAATAGGCATCCTGTGATAAAGGAGGTTTGCATGAATACTAAGCACAAGTCCCGGAGGGGGTTCCGGACGACCATGCTTTTGATCGCTCTCGTCCCCATGGTCATTGTCACGATCTTTATGGCCATGACGTCCATCATCATGCAGAAGGAGGCCCTGAAGGAAAGCTACATCGACCGCCTGTCCTCTGTCGACGCCATGCTGTATGAGCAGTACAAGCGCAGCGCGGACGGGGTCGGCTCCCTGACCTATGATGAGGCCACCGACACAACGACTATGAACGGGGAGGTCATTGCCGGCGGTGATTCCACCCGCATGGAACAGACTTTCGACACATACAAGAAGAACTATGACATTGACTGCACCCTCTTTGTCGGCGACACCCGCCGGGTAACCTCCCTTGTCGGAGAAGACGGACAGAAAGTCATCGGCACCCAGGCCTCCGAGGAGGTCGTCAATGCTGTCCTGAAAAACGGAAATAATTATTCTTCTGACAATACGAAGGTGGCAGGGAAGCCCTATTTCGTCTACTATACCCCGATCAAGGATGACACGGGGGCCATTGTCGGCATGTTCTTCACCGGCATTCCGCGGGCGGATTTTGAAAACGCCCTGCGGTCTTCCATGATCACCATGCTGGTCATCGCGGCAATCCTTCTGGTCATTACGATCATTGTGGTATCCTTCCTGGCCCGCCGCATCACGAACTTCATCCAGGATGCGGACAAGGCCAACTCCCAGATCGCGGAAGGCAACCTGACCTTTGAAGTAAACGAAAAATCCATGGCCCGGCAGGATGAGCTCGGCGAACTCGTGCGCAATGCGGACGCCCTCCGGAACAAGTTGACGGAAGTCATAGGAAAGATCAACGGAAAGGCGGAAGAGATCAAGGATTCCGCTGCTACCATGAGCGAGTCCGCGCGGACGACCGAGGAAAACACCCAGAGTGTCACCCAGGCAGTCAGTGAAATTGCTTCCGGCGCCACATCCCAGGCGGAGACCGTGCAGGAAGGCGTTGAGGCCATCGGCGATATTGTGAACTCTGTCGGCACCCTGACGGAAGAGGTGGCCGGAAGTGATGAGAAGGCCGGCGATATGGCGGCCTCCTCCGATCAGATGAAGAATTCCTTCGATGAACTCCGGGAAGCCATGTCCCAGACAGAGATGTCCCTGGCGGAAGTGGCGGATGCCATGAAGGCTGTGGATTCCTATGTCGGGGAGGTTCAGGAAGCGGTTTCCGCCATTGATTCCATCGCGGGCCAGACGAACCTCCTGTCTCTGAATGCATCGATTGAAGCTGCCCGGGCGGGCGAAGTCGGCAAGGGCTTTGCCGTTGTCGCGGAGGAAATCTCCCACCTGGCGGACCAGTCCAAGGAATCCGCGGGCTCCATCGGCGATATCATGAATCACCTGGCTGACCGGTCATCTTCTGCTGTGAAGACCGTTGACCAGCTGACCGAGATCATCGGCCGCCAGCAGGAAATCAGCCAGTCCGCCCAGGAATCCGTTGAGAGCGTATCGGCCGCCATTGCTGAGGTCCGTGATTCCTTCGCCCGGACGAAGGACGAGTGCGACAACATCCGGACGAAGTGCAATGCCGTAAACGATACCATGTCCTCCCTGTCCGCCATCTCCGAAGAGAACGCGGCGTCCTCACAAGAGACCTCCGCATCCATGGAGCAGGTCAACAATACGGTCACGGATATCAGAGACCTGTCCGGCCGCCTCTCTTCCATTTCTGAAGAACTGAACGAGCTGCTGGCCTATTTCACAACAGAATGATAATAATATATTTCCCGGGATAGCCTGCCCCGTCACGTATGGCGGCAGACGCTATTCCGGGCTCTGTACTGCATTGAAATATCACGCTTGACGTATAACGCGAAACGTTATATCATATTATTCATGATAAAGACATATGCGGACAAAGAAACGGAAAAACTATACAGCACCGGCCACAGTGTCAAGTTTAAAAGCTTTGAGCGCGTTGCCTTGCGGAAGCTTGATATGATAAATGCCGCGATAGATGTGAATACTCTCCGCATCCCGCCCGGCAATCATCTGGAGGAATTGGCGGGTGACAGAGCCGGGCAGCACAGCATCCGCATCAATGATAAGTGGCGGATATGCTTCCGTTTCGAAGGCTGTGATGCATATGATGTTGAGATAGTGGATTATCATTAAGGAATGGTGAGAAGAATGCGTACGGAAAACCTTATCCATCCGGGAGAAATACTTAAGGAAGAGTTCCTTGTCCCCATGGGAATCTCGCAGAACAGGCTTGCGATGGATCTTCATATTCCAGGCACCAGAGTTGGCGAAATCGTCCATGGAAGACGGAGTATTTCGGCAGATACAGCTCTCCGCCTCGGGAAATATTTCGGCACAGGTCCCGAGTTCTGGATGAATCTTCAGATGAATTACGATCTGGGCGTGGCGATCAGGGACAAGAAGACTGAACTTTCAAATATTCCTGCCATTGCTTAAGTCCATCGCGGAATGAATACAATAGAAGGAGTAGGCAAGCCTTATGGATGACTTTAGCAAAACATTGGGAAATAATCCGACTGAGCGCGCATTGGATGAAGCCGACCGGCAGGCGGAATCATCAGATATCCGGCTGATGCATGAAGAAGTTTTCTCTGCGTTAAGAAAGAGCAGTAGAAAATAATATAATGACACAAAAACCCCTTGAGCCCGCGCTGCGCGCGGGCTCACGGTTCTTTGAAACAGAAAACGGGACTGTGCAGGAGAAGAGCACAGTCCCATTTTTTGTTTTACATTATTCTAATCACTCAACTACGACTTTTACGAACTTCTTCTTCCCTTTCTTCAGGACGAAGTCGGCGAAGTCCTTCTTTTCATAGATCGTCTTGGGATCCTCGACCTTGTCTCCGTTCACGGTGACGCCGCCCTGGGTCAGGGCCCGGCGGGCTTCATTCTTCGTGGCGGCAAAGCCGGCTTTTATGATGATGTCCAGGATTCCGATTCCGTCTGCGACGTCGCTTTCCGTAAGGGTCATTTGCGGAAGGTTGGCTGAATCCGCACCGCCGGCAAAGAGGGCCCTTGAGGCCTCGCGGGCCTTCCCGGCTTCCTCTTCCCCGTGAACCAGCTTGGTGAGCTCATAGGCCAGGATGTCCTTGGCCTCATTCAGCTTCTCGCCTTCCCAGGACTCCATGGGGCGGATTTCCTCGAGGGGCAGGAAGGTCAGCATCTTGATACACTTGATGACGTCTCCGTCGTCGACATTGCGCCAGTACTGGTAGAAGTCGTACGGTGTGGTTTTCTCCGGATCGAGCCAGACGGCGCCGCCACTGGTCTTTCCCATCTTTGTTCCGTCGGACTTCGTAAGCAGGGTGATGGTCATGGCGTAGGCATCGTCCCTGCCCAGCTTCTTCCGGATCAGGTCGGTGCCGGCCAGCATGTTCGACCACTGGTCGTCACCGCCGAACTCGAGATTGCAGCCGTGGTTCTGGTACAGGCAGTAGAAGTCGTAGGCCTGAAGGAGCATGTAGCTCATCTCGAAAAATGTAAGGCCGCCCTCGCGCGCCATGCGGTTTTCGTAGGCTCTCGCGCGAAGCATATTGTTCACGTTGAAATGAACCCCGACCTCCCGCATGAAGTTCATGAAGTTTAAGTCCCGGAGCCAGTCGGCATTGTTCACCATCTTGGCGTCGGCCGGGCCGTCGCCGAAGTGGATGAAGCGGGACATCTGCTTCCGGAAGCACTCGCAGTTGTGGTCGATGATGTCGTTCGTCATCATGGAGCGCATATCGGACCGGCCGGAGGGGTCGCCGATCATGCCGGTGCCGCCGCCAACTAAGGCAATGGGCTTGTTTCCGGCCTCCTGCAGACGCTTCATCAGGCAGAGGGCCATGAAGTGGCCGACGTGCAGCGAATCCGCCGTCGGGTCAAAGCCGATATAGAAGGTTGCCTTGCCTGCATTGACAAGCTCGCGCACCTTCGCCTCGTCCGTGACCTGGGCGATCAGCCCGCGCTCCGTCAGTTCTTCATAAATTCCCATCGATTTCTCCTTATTTCATGACTAATATAAAACCCCAGGATTTCTTCCTTCGGAAGTTTCCCGCGGCACTGCTTGACATTGTATCGGTTTGCGCAGTCTTTTTCAACTTAAACAAGTGCTAAACTTCATCCGTCTTTCCTTGTACGTGCCTTCTTTTCTGTTATAATGCTGAAAGTTGGTTTGACTGATTTTGAAGGAAGAAAAAATGGATATATTGATTTCAATTATTTACGGCATCGTCGAGGGTATCACGGAGTGGCTGCCGGTTTCGTCCACCGGCCACATGATTCTCCTGAACTCCCTGCTGAAATTTCAGGATACATCGGACGGCTTCTATTCCATGTATGAAGTCGTGATTCAGCTGGGCGCCATCCTGGCCGTCATCGTCCTCTTCTGGAAGCGCCTGTGGCCTTTCGGGATCCATGAAGGCCATCCGGCCGTGAAGAAGCGGACCATGCGCATGTGGGGACAGATCATCATCGCCTGCCTGCCGGCTGCCATAGTCGGTGTCCTCTTCGACGACAAGTTCGAGGCCCTCTTCTACAACCCGACCTCGGTGGCCCTGGCCCTGATCATCGTAGGTGTCGCCTTCATCGTGGTCGAGAACTACGAGAAAAATATGGAGCCCACGATTATCCGCATCCGGGACTTCACCTGGAAGACTGCCCTGATCATCGGCCTATTTCAGGTCATCGCCGCCATCTTCCCCGGCACTTCCCGCTCCGGCGCCACCATCATCGGCGCCCTCCTGATCGGCGTTTCAAGGACCTGCGCAGCGGAGTTCACCTTCTTCCTGGCGGTGCCTGTCATGCTGGGGGCCTCTCTCCTGAAGGTCGTCAAGTTCGGAGCGGTTTTCACGGGACACGAAGTGGCCGTCCTCCTGGTGGGCTGCATCACGGCCTTCGTTGTCTCCCTCTTCATCATCAAATTCCTGATGAACTTCGTGAAGACCCACGATTTCAAGGTCTTCGGCTGGTACCGGATCGCCCTCGGCGCCTTCGTGCTGCTTGCGGGAGCGACGTTCCTGAAGTGACATTAGAATAATGTAGAACAAAAACATGGGAGCCTGCAGCAATGCGTACTCCTGATTTTGTAAAGAAAATGACTTCCGTTTTTTCGGTTGCTTTTCGGCCTTCTATCGGTTATCATGCTCTTCGTAAAAGGGAGTAGCGGACTTCCGGCTTTACATTAGTCATATGAATAATGCAAAGCCCCAAGCCGTCCGGAGTCGTCAGCACATTGCGACAATCGCAATCGGGTCCGGAATTTCACTTTTTGAAATCGCAAGACTTTTGCCGCACGTATTGTTTAAGTGAGGCAGAAGCCTTGCGATTTTTTGCATAAGGAGAAGGTATGAAAACAGCGGCTATTATCATCTTCATCGTCATGTATGCCCTGATGGTGCTCCTGCCCAAGTGGCGCTATCTCGTGGCCCTGATTACGGCGGGGGTCTTCGTAGCGGCCGGCATGCTGCCCGTTTCCACGGTGCCGACGGCCATCGACTGGAACGTCCTGATGATGATCTTCGGCACCATGGTCATCGTCGACTACTTCATCGAGTCGAAGATGCCGGAAAAGATTGCGGACGCCCTGCTCAGGCTCTGTCCCAATGTCATGTGGGTCACGATCATCATGTCCCTCTTCTCCGGCATTGTCTCCGCCTTCATTGACAATGTCGCCACGGTTCTGATGATCGCCCCCGTAGGCCTGGCCATCTGCAAGAAGCTGAAGATTTCCCCGGTACCTATGCTGATCAGCATTGCGGTTTCCTCGAACCTGCAGGGGGCGGCCACCCTGGTCGGCGACACGACCTCCATCATGCTGGCCGGGGCCGCAGGCATGAACTTCAACGACTTCATCTGGTTCCACGGAAAGCCCGGCATCATGTTCGCTGTTGAGCTCGGCGCCCTTGCAACCATTCCCATTATGATGGTCCTGTTCCGCAAGGACAGGCAGCCGGTGGACTCCGACCAGCACACGGAAGTGAAGGACTACGTTCCGACCATCACCATGCTGGGCCACGTGGTTGGCCTCATCATCGCCTCCTTCATTCCCAATACCCCGGCCATGATCAACGGCTATATCTGCATGGCTTTCGGCATTCTTACGATTGTCTGGGAACTCGTTAAACAAAAATCAAAAGACGGCATGATCCATTCCCTTCATAATATGGACTACCAGACCATGCTCCTCCTGGTCGGCCTCTTCGTCGTCATCGCCGGTATCCGGAATGTGGGTCTGATCGACGACCTGGCCAACCTGATTGCGGCAGCAGGCGGGTCCAATATGTTCCTCCTCTACTCCATCGTCGTCTGGGGTTCGGTCCTGATTTCCGCCTTTATTGATAATATTCCCTATGTCGCCACCATGCTGCCCCTGATGGGAGCCGTGGCCACGACCATGAACGTGGAGCCCTACTTCCTCTATTTCGGGCTGCTTGTAGGCGCCACCCTGGGCGGCAACCTGACACCCATCGGAGCTTCCGCCAATATCGCGGCGGTCGGCATGCTCCGGAAGGAAGGCTACGAGGTCCGCTTCCGGGACTTCTTCCGCATCGGCATTCCTTTCACCCTGACGGCTGTCGTCGTGGGCTACCTCTTCGTCTGGGCCGTATATCATCCGTAAGGAAAAGTCCATGTTTCATTGAAAATACATATTTTCTCGGGTATAATGAATTTAATTGCGGCGGGAACCGGTGTTGACTGTAGTTTTTAAGTCCCGCAGAGACTGCAAGAGCAGATTGTGACCAATTGCTTTTCTTATCATTTGCATGAAGGAGGCAGCTATGGACAGCTTTTTCGACAAACTCGGCGATACGATTGTGACAGGCGGCAAGGCCGTCGGCGACAAGGCCAGGGAACTGAGCGATACAACAAAGCTTCAGATCGAGCTGAAGCGGAATGAAGACATCGTCATGGAAGAGTACGCAAAGCTCGGGAAGAAGTATTATGAAGCCCACAAGGACGAGGACCCGGCTGAGTTTGCGACCCTTGAGGCAGCCCTCCGCCAGGTAGCTCATGTCAAGCAGCAGATTTCCGACGTCAAGGGCGAGAAGATCTGCCCCAAGTGCGGAGCAGCGAATGCGGCGGATGCGGCCTTCTGCAGCAAATGCGGCGAGAAGCTCGACTGAGGCGATTTATATTATTCATAGAATCCTTTTTGCCCCGGAAGACCTCCGGGGCGGACTTTTGCAAAAGTTAGGACGTAAAAATTGAGCAGCAGAGGAAAGTATTACATTACAACGGCCATAGCGTATGCATCGGGCAAGCCCCACATCGGAAACACGTATGAAATCGTGCTCGCCGACGCGATCGCGCGCTTCCGCCGCCAGCAGGGCTACGATGTCTTTTTCCAGACCGGAACGGACGAGCACGGACAGAAGAACGAGACGAAGGCGAAGGAAGCCGGCGTGTCTCCCAAGGAATTCGTGGATTCCACGGCAGCGGAAATCCGCCGCATCTGGGACCTCATGAATACGTCCTACGACAAGTTCATCCGGACCACGGACGACTACCACGTGTTAGAGGTCCAGAAGATTTTCAAGAAGCTCTACGAGCAGGGGGACATCTACAAGGGCCACTATGACGGCCTCTACTGCAACGAGTGCGAGGCCTTCTACACGGAGTCCCAGCTCGTGGATGGTAAGTGCCCGGTCTGCGGCAGCGAGGTTCATGCCCAGCAGGAGGAGGCTTACTTCTTCCGCATGAGCAAGTACGCCCCCCGGCTCATTGACTACATCAATACCCACCCCGATTTCATCCAGCCCGTGAGCCGGAAGAATGAGATGATGAACAATTTCCTCCTGCCCGGCCTGCAGGACCTCTGCGTTTCCAGAGCCTCCGTCAAGTGGGGCATTCCGGTCACCTTCGACCCCAACCAGACCGTCTATGTCTGGCTGGACGCCCTGACGAACTATATCACGGGAATCGGCTATGACGCGGACGGCAATTCCACGGACCAGTACAAGAAGCTCTGGCCGGCGGACCTCCACCTCATCGGCAAGGACATCATCCGCTTCCACACCATTTACTGGCCCATCTTCCTGATGGCCCTCGGAGAGCCGCTCCCCAAGCAGGTCTTCGGCCATCCCTGGCTCCTGCAGGGCGGAGAGAAGATGTCGAAGTCCAAGGGCAATGTCATCTATGCGGACGACATGGTGGACCTTTTCGGCGTCGACGCTTCGAGATATTTCGTTTTACATGAAATGCCCTACGAGAACGACGGGGTCATCACCTGGGAGCTCCTGGTGGAGCGGATTAATTCCGACCTGGCAAATACGCTCGGAAACCTCGTCAAGCGGACCGTGTCCATGACGAACCAGTATTTCGGCGGCGTGGTGAAGAACCCGGGCGTGAATGAGCCCGTGGACGAGGAGCTGAAAGCTCTGGCCGTTGCGACAAGAGACCTCTGCGACAAGGACATGGAGACCCTCAGGGTGGCGGACGCCATGTCGAAGGTCTGGGACCTTTTCAAGCGCTGCAACAAGTATATCGATGAGACGGAGCCCTGGGTGCTCGCAAAGGACCCTGATAAGCAGGGTCGGCTCGCCACCGTCCTTTACAATCTCGTGGAATCTATCTCCATCGGCGCTTCCCTCATCAAGTCCTTCATGCCGGACACTTCCGCAGCCATTCTGAAGGAACTGGGCGCGGATGAAATCCCTTATGATGAGCTCGACACCTTCGGCCACTATCCGGCCGACGGCAGCCGGAAGGTGACGGACAGCCCCGTGACCCTCTTCGAGCGCCTCAAACTCGATGACGTCATGAAGAAGGTTTCTGTCATTGAAGCCGCCCAGAAGAAGGCCGCCGCCGCGGAAGAAGAAAAGACCGCAAAGCCTGTGAAGAAGGACTCTTCTGCCGATGTTCCCGTTGAACACAAACCTCAGGTCACCATCGACGACTTTGACAAGCTGGAGTTCCGGGTCGGGGAAGTCCTTTCCTGCGAGGCGGTTCCCAAGTCCAAGAAGCTCCTCCTTTTCCAGGTGAAGATCGGCTCCGAGACCCGGCAGATTGTCTCCGGCATTCACAAGTGGTATGAGCCTGAGCAGCTGGTCGGCAAGCGGGTCATGGTGGTTGCGAACCTGAAGCCTGCCAAGCTGGCCGGTCTCATGAGCGAGGGCATGATTCTTTCGGCCGAGAGCCCGGACGGGGACCTGGCCGTGATGACGCCCGCCAAGGACCTGCCCGGCGGGTCTGAGATCTGCTGAGAAAGCATTCTGCCTGCAGGAATATCGTTTTACATATATTAATTCAGGCTTCATGACATATGAAGATATTTGAGACACACGCACACTATGAAGACAGGAAGTTCGACTCGGACCGGGCCGAACTTCTTTCGAATCTGCCGAAACTGAACGTGAGCCCGGTCATCAATGTCGGGGCTTCGGCCCAGAGCAGCCGGGATTCCGTGGCCCTGGCGAATGAGTGGCCCTACATCTATGCGGCCATCGGCCTCCACCCCTCGGAGCTCGGCGACGCGGACGAGGACTTCATGGCCTATTTGTCCGCCCACGCGAAAGACCCGAAAGTTGTGGCCATCGGGGAAATCGGCCTCGACTACCACTACCTGAAGGAAGACTACAAGGACATCGAAGACCTGGACGCTCGCCACGAGGCCATGGACGCTGAGAAAGAAAATCAGAAGAAGTGGTTGCTGCGGCAGCTGGGAATCGCCCGCCAGGCGGACCTGCCCTGTATTTTCCACCTGAGGGACGCGGCGGCGGACTCCATGGAGATTCTGACCGACGCGGCGGCGAAGGGGACTCGCGGCGTCGTCCACTGCTATTCCTACTCGGTGGACCATGCCCTGAAATACATTGAAATGGGCTACTTCATCGGCATCGGCGGGGCCGTGACCTTCGGGGCCTCGAAGAAACTGGAGGAAGTCGTGAAGACCGTCCCTCTCGAGCGCATCGTGACCGAAACGGACTGTCCCTACATGGCGCCCGAGCCCTTCCGGGGCCGGCGCAACGACTCGACCTACATCCCCTACATCATCAAGCGGATCGCGGAACTTAAGGAAATCACGGAAGACGAGGTCCTGGAGACCACGGCGGAGAACGCCTACCGCCTGTTTCCGAAGGTGAAGAAAAAGTTCTGAGAATAATGTAAACCGCGTCCTCTCCTGCCTCCGGAAGGCAGCAGGAGGAATAATGTAAATCCTGTCCTTTCTTACATCCGAAAGGCGGCAGGAGAGATTTGCCAAAGAAGAGAAATATGCCGGGAATCGATTACGGAAACAGCGCAAATACAGGGGCCTACCTGAGAAGCAAGGGCTTCCGGGTCAAGAAGAACTACGGGCAGAACTTTCTGACGGATGAAAGTGTCCTGTCCGATATTGCAGATGCCTCCGGGGTGACGGAAGAGGACACGGTCCTCGAAATCGGTCCGGGCACCGGAAACCTGACCCGCCTCCTCGCTGAACGGGCAAAGAAGGTCATCGCGATCGAGGTCGATTCGGAGCTCATCCCCTATCTCACCGTGGCCCTGGAGCACTTCGACAACACCCAAATCATCAATACCGACATCATGCAGGCGGACCTTTCCGAGATTCTCTCAGGCGTCGAGGGAGATTTCTGCGTCGTGGCCAATCTCCCCTACTACATCACGACCCCGGTCGTGACGAAGCTTCTGGAGGCGGACCTCGGTGCCCGCTCCTTCACCTTCATGGTGCAGAAGGAAGTGGCCGAGCGCATGGCGGCCGCCCCCGGCAGCAAGGACTGCGGGGCCATTTCCTACTTCGTGGCCTGGCGGACCGAGGCCGAAATCGTCCGGACCGTGCCGGCTGCGGCCTTCTATCCGCCTCCCAAGGTGGATTCGGCCGTCATTCACCTTACAATGCGGAAGGAGCCGCCCGTCAACGAAACCGTTGACGAAACCCGACTTTTTTCTATAATTAAAGCGGCTTTTGCCCATCGGCGGAAGACCCTTTCGAATGCGATCGCATCCGCAGGCGTCTGCGGCTCGCTCACGAAGGACGAAATTGCCGACGCCATCGAGGCCGCCGGCCTCTCCCGGACCATCCGGGGGGAGCGGCTGAGCCTGGAGGACTACTGCAGGCTTCTTGCGGAAGTTGACAAGTGAGCCAGCCTGGCGACCGGATTGATATTTGTTTTACAGAAACCGTTTTTATAACATGAAATGGCAGCCGTCTCAGGTCTGCCGCATAGATTACGAGAACTAGTATCCGATGGACTTTGAGAAATATCCGGAAAACATTTCCTCTCTGATTGAGAAGGTCAATACGTCCCTGGGCCAGGACCGGCAGGTCGTCATCACTTCCTGCAACAGCCTCGAGGGAATCGGCCTGATCCAGGGCGACAATGCCCTCGTGGGCTTTGCCCGCTTCATGCGGGGGGAGGAATGCTACCTCGAGAACGACATGGTGACCTTCTACACGGATATGGTCTCCTGCCTCGACCCCTTTGAAAAGGCCGGGGAGTGGGAATACGTGGTCCGCGCCAACAATCTCCTCGGCATCATGTCCATGAACCGGGGCAATGCGCCCTTTGCCATGGACTACTATTCCCGGGCCCTCTCCATCAGCCGCTCCCATGAGCTCAAAAACCTTGAGGTCATGATGAACCTCAATATCGGCAACATCTATCTGTCTGCCGGGGAGAACGACGAGGCCATCGGCCGCTTCACAAATGCGAGCGAGCTCATAGAAGGCCTGGACCTGACCCCGGACGAATATTATCCATATACCTCCACCGCCCTGATCGGCCTTTCCAAAGCCTGCCTCAAGCGGGGCGACACCACGGCCTCCGAGGACTGGTTCGACCGCCTGCAGACGACCTGCGGCGACCGCCTGGACCCTCACGACAAGCTGTCCGTGGACTGCTTCGGGGCCATCCTCTACTACCGCCTGGGCAGGGAGAAGGAAAAGCAGAACTATATCGACCTGGTCCGGAGTGAGTTTACCGGGGAGATCCCCGTTCTCGACATCTTCGACGACATCTATGAATACATGGCCATGCTGCAGGAATCGGGAAATGCCGACGAGTTCGACATCATCTGCTCCCGCATGGAAGCCCTGGTCACGAAGACGAATGTGAAGAACCTCGAGCGCCGGGTCGTGGAACTGCGCCTGCAGAACTCCCGTGACAAGGGCGATACCGAAGCCTACCGGGAGCTGGCCGTCCGCTTCTTCGAGCTCTACGAGACCGGGGAGCAGGAAAACGCCCTGATGATCCGCAATATGCTCCGTCTGCGCGGCTCTTTCAACGACCTGGCCCGCATCAACCGGGAGGTCGAGGAGGAGAACAAGGTCCTGCAGAAGAAGTCCGTCACGGATGCCCTGACCCAGATGGACAATCGGGCCGGCCTCAACGCCTACGCCGGCCAGTCCTTCAACCGGGCCATCCAGAGCGGTCAGGACTGGGCCATCGAGATCCTCGATATCGACTACTTCAAGGAATACAACGACAATTACGGCCATCAGGCCGGCGACGAGTGTATTGCATTTGTCGCTTCCATGGTCAAGGCCCTGAAGCGCTATCCCGGTGTCTTCTGCGCCCGCTACGGCGGCGACGAGTTCGTCGTCATCTACGAGGGCTACAAGGACACGGAAGTCTTTGAGATGGCGAAGGACCTCAAGGCCACGATTCTCAAGAAAGCTGTTGAACACAAATTCACCAAGTCCTACATGAAAATTGTCACGGTCTCCCAGGGCATATTCTGGGGCCACCCGGACAAAGGCTCCACGGCCTGGAACTTCCTCCACGCCGCCGACAACCTCCTTTACCGGGCCAAGACCAAATCGCGAAACTCCATTATGATGGGCCACAAACTCGGCGACGACGACGAAGTCCCGTGGGAAGGATGAAAACCGCCCGCAGGCGTGATGAGAATAATATAAAGCGCGAAGAAAGGGCCGTCCGGCGAAAGCCAGGCGGCCTTTTTTTCAAGGCGGGAAGGCTTGTTGGCGTACTTTTGTCCTGAACAAAGCCATAGGCCCAGTGTCTGCAGGCTGCCTGGCGGACTTTTGCCCTGTATCAAGCCATAGGCCCAAGACATGCAGGCAGACTGGCGGATTTATGTTCTGAATCAAGCCATAGGCCCACGACGTGGAACGGCCCTTTCAGTGACGCTTCGCTGTCTTCCTCTCAGAAAGGCCGTGCGGCACTCGCTCCTGCTGGTCCTTCTCCCCGTATTTTTCCGCACCTGGCTGTCGCCTTCGAAAATGTGACTTAGCAAGAGCCGGTCGTGCCAATTCCGCGGAAAAGAAGGGAATCCCGCCGTCAGCCAGTCGGCCTACGGGCCGCTGCGGCGTCCGTCGGGACCCCCTTCTTTTCCTACTTACCCTTGCATGAGGCCAGGCTCTTGAATACTCACATTTTGTTCAGGCGGGTTTGGCCACACACCAAATTTCCACGCCGGACCTGCAGGAGTCTCGTGCCTTCGGCTTCCATACTACCCTTGCTGACCGGCAGCTCGCGCAGGGAACTGAAAGCGGTTGGAAGGGGACGGCATTCGAACTCGTACATTGGCGGTCTATCTTCGTTAACTGGAAAGCGAGACACGCGCTGACTTGACTTCTTTGAATCAGCCAACGCTGATTTTTACTTCACACCATACCAGGCAATGCCCTTGGCGGTCCTGCCCTGCGCAATTAATAAGATTATGCCGACTGCCCATGCGGAACAGGGCGGGTGCATTTCTTTACACTCTTTTTCGGATTGTTTGGGAATGAGGTATGGGATATAATCATTCCTGCAGGAAGGTCCTGCGAAAACAGTTTGGAGAGAGGTAAAGATATGGACTATTATGATGGGCCGGAAGAGTACAGACCAATAAGCATGTGGGGATATTTCGGATATCAGATTCTGTTCGGAATTCCGATTGTCGGGCTGATCTGCCTGATTGTCTTTTCAGTTTCGGCAAAAAATCGGAACCTGAAGAATTTCGCACGTTCGTATTTCTGCGTACTGATTCTTGCGATTATCCTGTTCCTGCTTCTGCTTGCGTCAGGAGCCCTGGCGGCGATTATAGGAGCCCTTTCGTTTTAAGGCAGCCTGAGGGCAGGAAAAATTGGTTTTGAAAGCATCCGGGAGACCGGGTGCTTTTTTGATGGCCATGGAAAATGGGATGCCTGTGCGTTTTCGGTGGATCCGGAGGCGCTGGCCGGGCAGCTCATGACTACGGAGGGAAATGTAATTCACTACGGCTTCATTGAGAAGTTCATCGAGGACCGGAGTGAAAAATATCATATTCGGGAGATTGCCTTCGACCGATGGGGCGCGACGCAGATGACGCAGGACCTCGAGGGCATGGGGCTGACGGTCGTGCCGTTCGGGCAGGGCATCGGACCGTGCAATCCGGCATGAGGGAGAGCAGGAAAGCGTCTATGATTCCATTCCAGAGGGATTCTGTTTATCTGATTCCAATAGTCTGATATGATGTTTCCACAGACAAACCAGAATTTGAAATCCCCCGAAATCATAGGCGTTTGCCGCTGATTATAGGGCTTTAATGAAATCCTCTGAAACCGGTGAAAACAAAGGATTTTTCGTAATCTGCTCACCGAATCCCTTTATTAAGTGTTACACCGTTTCAACGACGCCCCGGCAGCTCATAAGGGCAAAAGCAAGGGCAAGCAAATCTCATAACAGGATATAACAAGGTGTGGCAATCGGGAGCCTGTGACATATGTGCGAATATACTTCAACGACTATTATAACGGAGGATGTCAATATGGAAAAGTACGTTTATGATGAAAACAATGGGCTTTGGTACGAGCTTCAAGGCGATTATCACATTCCCTGCCTGACTCTGCCCACCGAAGAAGAAAAACCCATCGGCATTTGGGGACAGCGGCACCTGCGATACATCAAGCAGGAGTGTAAGGCCCTGTACACAGAGCTGCTGACCAGCGGCAGGTTAAATGCCTATCTTGCCAACATTAACGAGCAGGCGGAGAATATGTTCTTTGAGCTGGTAAAGCAGATGACCGCCCAAGAGGGCATCACCGAAAAGCTCAAGGCACAGGATCAAATGCTGTGGGTGCAGCGGATGAACAACATCCGGGCCAAGGCAATGGAAATCGTAAACCATGAGCTGATCTACGCATAAGGTATTGGGCGGCGGGGAGCAATCCCCGCCGTTTTCGTCACAGCTCAAATTATATTTCAGAATACAGTTGATTTTTCACGATTTCGTGATATAATATAAGTGACCACAAACAGGAGGTTACATCTATGCCAGTATTGTCCAGATTCTACGGGATCATCATTCGTATGTATTTTCAACAGGCGGAGCATAACCCGCCGCACATCCACGCACTTTACGGCGAGGATATGGCAGCTATTAATATTCAGACAGGTGAAGTGCTAGAGGGGCACCTCCCACCCAAGGCACTTGCTATGGTACGGGAATGGGTGGCGATCCACAAAAACGATCTTCTGCATATGTGGGAGACACAGGAGTTCAAATCTCTTTCTCCCCTTGAATAAGGAGTTGATTGTATGTTTCATAAGGTCAAAGCGGTCAATGCCCTGCCGGACTATCGCTTGAGCGTCCAGTTTGCGGAGGGCGTGACCAAGATTTATGACGTAAAGCCCTTGTTTGCCAAATGGGAGCCGTTCAAGGCGTTGGAAAATGCGCCAGAGCTGTTTTCCGGCGTGGAGGTCGATATGGGCGGCTATGGGGTCATCTGGAACGATGATCTTGACCTGTCCTGTGATGAGCTGTTTGCAAACGGCGAAACGGTCAAGACGCCGTTTGACGGGCTTATGGCGTTCACCGACGCCACCCAGCTTTGGGGACTGAATGAAAGTACTCTTCGCAAAGCAATTGCCTACGGCAAGCTGGTCAATGGCGTGGACGCCTGCAAATATGGCAAGCAGTGGGTGATTTCAACGGAAGCAATGAAGCGGGAATATGGGTTACCAAAAAGGGAAAGATAAAAGATTATGTATATCGTTCCCTGTATCAAGAAAAAGAAGGGGTGAAACGCTATGAATACAGAGATTGATACCACGGAGGAAAACGAAGTGAATATCCTTATAAGGGAAGATTGGCAGGCTGATGGCGTTGTGATTAGGGATTATACTGCCTTTGAGCGAAGTGAAATTATGAACCTGTACGCAAGCGTCGGCTGGACGAACTATACCGACCATCCGCAGATGCTGGAAAAGGCATATAATAATTCACTTTGTACACTCGGTGCATATACCGCTGATAATAGTCTGATTGGCATCATAAGAGCCGTGGGCGACGGAGCTTCTATTTTATTTATTCAAGACATTATTGTGCTCCCGGAATTCCAGCGCCGAGGAATAGGAACTGCTCTGCTCAGAGCAATCATCAAGCGTTATCCCGATGTATATCAAACGGAACTCATGACAGACAACACGGACAAGACCATTGCCTTTTATAAGTCGATCGGTTTTACGCCTGCGACTGAATTTGGCTGCCTGGGGTTCATGAAGCTGAATACGTGATCAATAAAAATTGTTCTGGAAAATTGAAAGTAGGTATTGACCTTACAGTTTACTGCAATGATATAACGGTTTCAGAAAGGAGGTACATGATATGACGATTAAGGAATTCGCACGTCTCTGTGGCTGTAATCCTCAGACACTTCGTTATTATGATCATGTAGATCTGCTGAAACCGGTTAAAGTGGATCAATGGTCTGGATACCGATATTACGATGAGGAGCAAGCACTTGCCTTTGTAAAGATCAAAAATCTTCAAAAGGCTGGGTTTACCATTGAAGAGATAAAAGAACTCCTTGATAAGGATAATCTTGTGATCTACAAAGCCTTCGATGCTAAAATTGCAGAGGAGGAGAAAAGATTGCAGGAAATCAAAGCTATCCAGAAGTCATATCAGACCGAAATGACAGATATGAAGAAAAAACTGGAAACCATGCGCGATATGATTAAAGAATCCATGGAGGCATATGATCCTACTGAAGAGTTCGGCATAGACAGAGATGCCTATTCTCAAATGATAGAAAATGTTAATGTGTTCTTTGAGAGCATGATTAGCCGCAGTGATGATAGTGATTTTGAGTATTCGGAATACTCTGAGAGCGACGAATCTGTGGAAGAACCGGAATATGTGAATCTGCTGAACAACCCTGACTATGAGATCGTTTATGAAAAGCATGGCTGGAGCTTTGTAAAAGAATTCTTCTCAGAGTTTTCCACACTTGATGAAGGACAAGATTATGCTTTAGAATTCCTTCTATCCCAAAGTAAGGGCAATCATACCGCATTTGCGAACACTGTGCTTGGTATGCTGCTGAACTGCAATCCAAAAAGCCCGGACTACAAAAGGTCTTTGAGTTGTAATACGTCAGATTCTAAGGATGGACAAAATCATTTTTGGCTCTTAAAGCGGAAATAAGCCAATGCGTTGCCCTGCAAGCCGCAAACTTGCAGGGCGTTTCTATGTATGCACCGCAGGGGTCTCCTGCGGTGTTTTCTTCTGCCTTAGCGTCCTCTGTCATAGTCATAGCTGCGGGGTCGTGGCTCCTGCCGCCGCTGGGCATTCCGGCGCTTGTCCTCCGCGTCCATTTCCCGAAGCTTCTTTCGGATGCTCTCTTTTTCGGGCGGCTTCTGCTTGGGCTTGTCCTTTCCGCTGACCTGCTGCTCCCATGTGGCCAGATCACGGTTATACTGCTCCACAAGAGCCGTAGCGTTGTCGTAAAGCCGCTTGAATGCCTGCACGTCGGGATACCCGTATTCTTTCAGCATCCCGGGCAGTCGATCCATCCGGCGGTCAATTTCCTGCTGTGTTTTGGTAATCTTCTCAGATAGGGCCTTGCGCTCCTTACCCTTGAACAGTCCTGTTGTCTCGGCAAGCTGTTTTTCCAGCTTCGGAAGCTCTCCGTGCATGAGCTGCTTGATCGCCCTGGCCTCATCCTGTACCTTGACCATCAGCTTCTGCATCTTGCGGTACTCCTCCATATCAACGGAAATCGTAGACTTGGGTGGGATTTCCGTCTCCCGGATCAATCCCATCAGGATTTCTTTGGCCTTTTGGATGATCCCCCGGAACAGTCCCGGCAGCCAACCGTGCTTCTGCACAGAGCGGCTGGCCTCGTTGTAGACGTGCTCGTTTTTGATCTCAATGATCTTGGCTTCAGCAATCCCGGACACCAGCGCCATATCGGCCATTCTGTTCCAGTCCTGCCGTGCGGCATTGTCAGCCTCGATCTCCGCCGCCTTTGGGTTGTTCTTCCCGATCTTCTTGGTGGGGAGATATATGCTGTTCGGATCAAAGACCATCAAGTGCCG
Organism: uncultured Lachnospiraceae bacterium; assembly: GCA_900316075.1. Taxonomy (GTDB): domain Bacteria; phylum Bacillota; class Clostridia; order Lachnospirales; family Lachnospiraceae; genus RUG306. The sequence goes on from ONBT01000011.1 coordinate 53,710, forward strand.
CTCCGGGTCGTGGATATGCCGATTGATCAGGGCAGTGTAAAATTGCTTGACCTCATCCAGAAAGAGCTTATCCTTAAAAACCTCATCCTTCTGTGAGAACAGGTGGCTTTCATAGGCTTCGCCCTTCTTGATGACGGTGCAGCCCTCCCGGATTTGACCGTCCTCCCCGGTGATCTCCTTCTTCGTGCGCACCCGCTTGCCGGATTCATCATAGAACACGCTGCGGGTGGCGAGCTTGATATCCGGCTCCGGCAGCAAGCGCCGCTCCGAAAAAATCAGATGGATATGATAGTTCTTTTTCGTCTTGTTGTGGTGGAGTGCCGAGACGCATTCTACGTCATACCGCTTCTTGAACTGCTCCGTGAACTCCCGCAGCACCCGGTCGGGATCAAACTGCGTGTATTCCTCCGGCAGTGCGATAATCAGCTCCCGTGCCTCGATACATTTTCCCTCCGTCCCGTAGCGCCGAAACTCCTCCTGACACTCCTTCGCCAGGTCGTCCCAGAAGGTCATATCTTCCCTTGTGGAGAAGGTGGCGTAGAGGTATTCCTGTCGCTTTGGGTCTGAGATATAGGATATTCTTCCCTTGACATTGGACAGCTTCGACATCTGGATAAAGCTGTGCCGTGCCATCGTTCACCTCCGTTCTTTCGTCCTTCGTCTCCCGTCCTCCGTCCCCCGTATGTTGTCACGCCGCCGCAGCAGTGGGACAACACCGGAAAGCGCCGGGCGGTTTCCGGCTGCGTCTATGCCCGTCCACGCCGGGGCAGAGACGCAGGCCCTCCGCAGGAGCGAAATACCCCTTGTACAAATCGTCAGATTTGTGCGAGGGGTGTATTTCGCTCTCAAACGGCGAGGCCTCTTTTCTGCTGTGTCCATCCTTTAGCGCACCTCCCGGACGTCTGCCTGATTGAGCAGGTTTCTCCCCTGATTGACGGTCATGAAGTTCTCCAGTGCATCCCTTCGGATGATTGTCTTTCGTCCCACTTTGAGCACGGGGAGCTTGCCCCAGTCCACCAGCTTCCGCATGGTGTTCCGTCCAATCCCGGACATTTCGGCGGCTTCCTCGATGGTCAGTCCCATTTTGGCATCTCTCATGTTATCACCTCCGATCTGCAAATATCTGTTTTGCAACCTTTGCTCTGCCATTATACTTATTTCGCCTCTACTTGTCAACTCATTTTGCAACCGCTTAAGAAATAATTTTGAAAATATACGCAAAATAGGGTTGCAAATTGAGTTTGCATGTGTTATACTTGCATTCGTTAGGAGGTGAATGCCTTGAAACCAAAAGAAATATTTAGCCCGAAACAGGTCGGAGAACGGATCAAGGAGCGCCGGACAGAGCTCAAGCTGTCCATGCCGGAGCTGGGAAAACGGATCGGCGTCAACAAATCCACTATCCAGCGGTATGAGGCAGATGGAGTCGATCCGAAACGTACCATGATCATCAACGGTCTTGCAGAAGCACTTTTCACCACTCCCGAATGGCTGACGGGGCTTTCCGACGACAAGGAATACAGTATCTATACCGTCTGCCAGATGGATTTGGAGAAGCACGTCAAGGGCTATCTGAATACGGTGACCTCCACCGTCAATGGAGAGCCGCACCAGCAGCTATTGACTACCTTCCTTGGGCAACTCGTTGATCTCTACACCATCCTCGCACAGTATTGGGCGGTGTCCATGAAGAAGGTCGATGAAGTGGCGGAGGACGAAGGGCTGAAAGAGTCCATCGGCAAATATGCGATCCATATTGGCTCCATCACCGAGCAGGTTTACCAAAAGGAGATGGAGATACCGATAGAGGATATGAAGCGATACCTGGACGGCATCCTGCATCTGTACGATGAGGGACGGACAAAGGTATCCATCCCGGAACTGTTTGGGATCGTCGATCAGGCGAAACAGAAGCAGATCGAAAAAGGTACATAAGTACCGTGGCACCTTGAAATACGAATACGGGAAAAGAAAAAGCCGGTCATAACGACCGGCAGCTATGGTAACGCACACCATATGTCACAGACCCGATTGCCACGGATACGGAAAGGAGAATTACGAATCTATGGCAAAAGGATCTGTCAGAAAGAAAGGCAACAAGTGGTACTACCGCTTCTATATGGAAGATGAAAGCGGCAGGCTGGTACAGAAGGAATTCGCCGGGACGGAAAGCAAAGCCGAAACGGAAGCCCTGCTCCGAAAGGCAATGGCCGATTGCGAGGAAAAGAAGTTCATTGCCAAGCCTGAGAACGTCACAGTGGGCGATCTGCTGGATATGTGGATTGAGGAAGAAGTCAAGCCCGGAAATCTCTCCAACGGCACGGTAATGGCCTATCAGGGCGCTGTGGGGCGCATCAAGCAATTCCCCATCGGAAGCCGGAAGCTCAAGACCGTCACCTCAGAGCATTTACAGGCGTTCTTCGATCTCCTGTCCTTCGGCGGCGCAAACGCAGACGGAACGGAGGTCAAGCCCATCAGCAAGGGCTATATGCGGCAGTTCTCGGCGGTGATGCAGGGAGCATTCCGGTTTGCGGTATTCCCCAAACGGCTGCTGTCCTTCAACCCCATGCAGTATATCAAGATCAGGCAAAAGCAGGAAAGCTACGAGCTGTTCAATGAGGACAGTGAAGACGGTCTGACCGTTCCGACAATTTCTTACGAGCAGTTCAAGGCACTGACGGACTATCTGAAAAAGAAAGATAATCCGGCGCTCCTGCCCATCCAGATCGCCTACTATACAGGGCTTCGGATCGGCGAGGTCTGCGCTCTCACATGGCAGGACATCGACCTCAAGGAGCAGACCATCACGGTACGGCGCAGTATGCGCTACAACGGGGCAAGGCACAAGACGGAGATCGGCACCACCAAGCGGAGCAAAATCCGCACGGTGGACTTCTGCGACACGCTGGCGGCAATCCTCAAGGCGGCAAAAACCGAGCAGCACAAAAATCGTTTTAAGTACGGCGAGCTATACAGCCTGAACTACTACAAGCAGGTGCAGGAAAAGGGCCGCAGCTACTATGAGCTTTACAGTCTGCAACGGTCGGTAGGTGTTCCGGAGGATTACAAGGAGATCGACCTTGTGTGTCTCCGCCCGGATGGCTGCTATGAATCATCCAGCACAGTAAGTATTGCCTGCCGGACAGCCTCAAAGAAAGTACCGGGACTGGAGGGCTTTCACTTCCATCAGCTCCGTCACACATTCACCAGCAACCTGCTCTCCAACGGAGCAGCGCCGAAGGACGTGCAGGAGCTTTTGGGACACGCCGACGTCAGTACCACCATGAACATCTACGCTCACTCGACGAGGGAAGCGAAACGCTCCTCGGCCCGCCTGCTGGATAAGGTAGTGGGCGAAGGCTAAAAAGTTTCCCTTGTTTTGCCCCACAAGGGCAAAAACAAGGGAAAACGGAGCTTTCTATGGTAGCAGACCTGTGGGAAATGCAGAAAAATCAATAGGTTTCAGAGTTTCGGATAGATAAACCGGAAATTGCCTTTGCTGATCCGGTGGAGATCGTCTGCGAAGAATGCCAGGGAAAACGTTTCAATCCAACTGCACTAAGCTACCGCTATCATGGGAAGAATATCGAAGAAGTCATGTCCCTGACGGTGAACCAGGCGGTGGAATTCTTTGATGATCCACATATCAGCAGAAAACTGAAAGGACTGCGTGATGTGGGACTGGGCTATATGACATTAGGGCAGTCCACCAGCAGTATGTCCGGCGGCGAAAATCAGCGGTTGAAACTTGCCAGCGAGCTGAACAGGAAAGGCAATATCTATATCCTGGATGAGCCTTCCACAGGCCTGCATTATAAAGATATCGAACATCTCATGGCAGTGCTGCGGAAATTGGCAGACAAGGGCAATACGATCATCATGATCGAGCATCGTCTGGAAATGATCGCTGCAGCGGACTGGGTTATTGAAATGGGGCCGGGCGGAGGCAGTGAAGGTGGAACTGTTGTCTTCACAGGAGTTCCGGAAGAACTGGTTAAAAGCGAAGCATCACTGACTGCAGAGTATATGAGACTGCAGATGTGAAAAGCATCAGTGTTTCACAACAGGTAAATCCCGGTTTGTCGGGTAAAGAGAAACAGAATATTTGTAAGCATAAGCATCTGTCGGGAGACTGACAGGTGCTTTTCTTATGCCTTTTTTGAGGAAGGAGGGAGTGATTGAGTATCTTTTCAAAGATGATCCGAAGCCGGGACAAGCCCGGGAAAAAGGAAGTGAAGGACGGGACCGCGGGGAGCGCCTATCAGGTGTATTTTGGTGGGAGTATTGCGGGGAAGACTGTAAATGAGCGGACATCGCTGGATTATGGACAGTGATAACTTTATCGGGGCAGGAAGGAAGGCCAAGCAAGGCGAGCCATTGGATTATCAGATGCGCTTGAGTGCCCAGGAGATGGTTTTTCTGAACTAGGCCAGAAAGAATCATCTGGATTATTCAAAACTGATGTCGGCCAGGTGATTCCGCTATGGATGTGATTGACCTGCTGTAATGCGGGTCCATTTTCTTCTTGCAGTCGCCCGTAAGTCTGAAATGAGAGCCAGAAAACCGTCGGATACAGTTCCCTGCGCGAGCTGCCGGTCAGCAAGGGTAGTATGGAAGCCGAAGGCACAAGACTCCTGCAGGTCCGGCGTGGAAATTTGGTGTGTGGCCAAACCCGCCTGAACAAAATGTGAGTATTCAAGAGCCTGGCCCGATGTAAGGATAAGCAGGAAAAGGAGGGGGTCCCGACG
>ONBT01000019.1 GCA_900316075.1 uncultured Lachnospiraceae bacterium
TGCGGGTTTCCGGCTATTGTAACAGAAAAAGAGCACCGCGTCAGCAGTGCTCAGGATATATGGAAAGCTATCACGCGCGAGCGCGTGATTTGGTTCAATGTGAGTATTCAAGAGCCTGGCCTCATGTAAGGATAAGCAGGAAAAGGAGGGAATCCCGACGGACGCCGCAGCGGCCCGTAGGCCGGCTGGCGGCCGGCGGGATTCCCTTCTTTTCCGCGGGATTGGAACGGCCGGCTCTTGCTAAGTCACATTTTCGAAGGCGACAGCCAGGTGCGGGAAAATTCGGGTAGAAGGACCAGCAGGAGCGAGTGCCGCACGGCCTTTCTGAAAACAAGGCAGCGAAGCGTCACTGAAAGGGCCGTACTGCGTGAAAAGGGAGAAGTGTCTGCAGAAAGGGCCGTACTGCCTGAAAAGAGAGCAGTACCACGAAAAAAAGTGGTCCTGCATTTTTTAAATTCGTCAAACAAAAAATAGGCCGTGAAAAAAGCACTTCGCTTTTTTCACGGCCTCATTATTCTATATGTTCCTGGGCGGATTCGAACCGCCGGCCTTCCGCTTAGGAGGCGGACGCTCTATCCTACTGAGCTACAGAAACAAGCCCCATTATTATAAGAAAGAGGCTTCCAAAAGGCAAGGGGGATTTTCAGCGGGAGCTGTTGACAGGCTTTCAAGAGGCAAGGATATTTTCTGAGGGAGCTGTCGACAGGCTCCAAAAGGCAAGGGGAGATTTTCTGCGGGATTTGTCGATAAAAGTTGTAGAAAATGAGGACTTTGTGCACAAAAAGATGAAGACAAAAGCCCGTTTGTGCTATAATTCTACATATCTGTGACACGCAAAGAGTACAAGGGCATTTGCCCTGAAACCATCTCCGAAATTTGCGGAAAAAACTTCTCCGAAAGGACCGGAAGACCATGGACAATGAAAAGACGGCAAATACACCGCAGAACCAGCCCCCGCAGGCCCCCGCTTCCCATGACGGAATCCTGATTGCCTGTACAGCAGTGCTGGGCTGCCTTTTCGTGATCGGCTTCATCTATCAGATTCTCGTGAGTCCCAGTGAGGTCATCCCTCTCGTGGCTCTGGCCGGCGCCTTCGTGGTCGACATGTTTGTGCTGGTCAGCTGCGTTGTCCGCAAGATGTCCCGGGACAAGGCCGAGAAAGCCCGCCAGTACGAGGACCTCTACAACGCCCAGAAGGCTTCCTACCTGGTTCTGCGCCGGTCTTTCGACGAGCTTACCGAAAAGCTGGACCGGATGGGGGAGTCCGGCAGCATTCCTGCGGAAGAAATTATCAATGCCCAGAAGGCCCTGGCGAAGGTCACCATCAATCGTTCCAAGGAAAACGCCGACGCCCTGATGAACTCCAACGACGAGATGATCAAGGCCTTCGACTCTATCCAGGGCATGGTGGATTCCGGCAACGACGCCCTCTTCGACAAGCAGAAGGCCCTGTTTGACGGGGTTTCCGCCGAGATCAAGGAACAGACCCGCGAAATCACGGCCCAGAACAAGGAACTGGACCGCAAGCTCACGGCCATGAACGAGGAAGTGCGCTCGCTCAAGCACCAGGTGGCCTCTCTCGAAACCGCCCAGCGGCAGGTGGCGGCCCAGCCCGTCATGATGGCCTTTCAGGCAATGCCGCAAATGCAGGGCATGCAGCCGGTTCCGGTCCAGCCCATGGGCCAGCCCTACGTCCAGCCGGCCCCCGCGCCCGCCCCGATGCCGGAGCCTGCTGAGGAAGCGCCCCTGCCCGAGGATTCCGACGACCTTTTCTCCACCGATGATACTAATACAGACCCCTTCGCGGATGCGGATTCTTCCCCTTCCATGGAAGCCGGGACAGAAGAGGCATCTGCAGATACGGAAGCAATTCCTGACGAATTCGACCTTTCCGCAGGCGAGGGCGGGGACAATGCTTTCGACCTTTCTGCCGATGCGGGCAGTGAAGACCTCTTTGCCTCCGATGAAACTGCAGCTGCAGAAGAGGCGCCCGCAGCCGAAGATACCGAGGCCATTCCCGACGAATTCGACCTTTCCGCCGACAGCGGCGACGGGCTTGACCTCTTCGCTGATGAGAAGGTGCCAGACGTAGATGAGAGTCTGACGGAAGAGGCCCCGGCAGACGACCTCTCTCTGGATGGCGGGGATGAATTGAGTCTGGACGACTTCCCGGACCTTTCTGCGGACAGCGGAGATTTCGGAGATACGGAAGAGCTTGCTCCAGCCGAAGAAGAGGGAACAATTCCCGAACCGGAGGAACAGGCGGAAGAAGAGCTGCATATTGAAGAAGAGGCTGCGGAAGCTCCTGCTCCCGAAGTGGTAGCCGAGGAAGCAGCAGCGCCCGAACCTGCTCCCGCACCCGAGCCGGAACCGGCGCCTGCACCTGAGCCGGAACCGGCGCCTGCCGCAGCTCCCGAGCCTGAGCCGGCTCCCGAACCCGCACCGGCATTGGATTTGAGCTCCTCCGGCGTGGACCTTTCGGACCCGAACGCGAAGATGTCCGCGGATGACATCGCCGCCCTCTTTGCCGCGGCCAATGGCGGCGGAGCTGCAGCACCAGCGCCTGAGCCCGCTCCGGCTCCTGAACCGGAACCGGCGCCTGCTCCGACAGAGCCCAAGGAAATCGACCTCTCCGGCGCCGGTGTGGACCTCTCGGATCCCAACAAACAATTGTCTCCGGACGAAATCGCGAAGCTCTTCGCCAGCGTGCAGTAATCATTATTATCTACCAAAGCAGTTGTCAGAAATGGCAGCTGCTTTTTTTGTAATTCTTCTCCCCTTGCCGGCGGGCAGGGTTGGGGCCGAAACTGGGAAAAGGAGAAATTTCAGGATTTCAAGAATATTCTTCTCCATTCCGGCGGCGCCCACTTGGAGCCCAAGCTATGAAAAGGAGAAATTTCCGCATTCCAAGAAGATTTTTCTCCATTCCGGTGGTGTCCACTTGGAGCCCAAGCCATGAAAAAGAGAAATTTGCGGGTATTAAGAAGATTCTTCTCTTTTTCGGCCACATCCGCTTGGGGCTCAAGCTATGAAAAGGAGAAATTTCAGGATTCCAAGAAGATTCTTCTCCCATCCGGCCGCTCCCGCTTGGAGCCAGAGCTTGGAAAAGGAGAAATTTCAGGATTTCAAGAATATTCTTTGGAAAAATAATAAGGCCAGTCCGTAAGGACTGACCCTAATAAACTTTGGAAAACCTCAATAAACATTGGAGATCCAAAAACTATACACACAAATCAAGTGGAAGGTCACTAATATCCTTTAAGTGCTTGCCCTCAACAAGGGAGTTCAGCATCTCAATCGCATCTTCAGCGCCAGTTTCCTTCACAGCTTCAAGCAATTCATACAATGCAAAATGATACATGCAGTCAATGTCTCCCGTTCCCATAGCTAGGGAGGCAAGACGGCTTGGTAAAGGCTCTCCGGTCACAACAACAATATGTGGAAGTTTACCTTTTCTATTTCTGATCAAGCCAAGTGCTTCTGTTCGGCCATTCTGCGCTCTATCGCTGCGCATCGTCCATTTGGCTGATATCGAAGCATGGAGTATAGGTTTTCCGCCATTGGATTCCCTGATATCGGCCTGCTTGCAAGTTTTATCATCAACTACAACTTCATTTTTGTTGATCTCTGCATCAGGCACCAGTTCCCGGTAAATGACCACATCAGGAGCAACAATATAATCGTTGCCCATTATTGTCTGAAGTTTTGCATCGTAATCCATCAGCCTGGACAGATATTCCAGATGCTCATACTGCGCAAAACTGCTCGTTTTTATGGAATTCCGGTTACCGAGTTTTATGTTTTTCCATTCTCCGGGGCGAAGATTTTGCAGTTTTGGAAAGGTGTCCTCAAGAAACTCCATATTTATCTGCTCGAACTTTGCTCCGGAAGTCTGTCCGACAGATTTTTCATGGGTTTCAGCCATTAAACGATCTGCTATTCCCTTTGCTATTGCTATAGAGAGTTTCGACGAAGAGTCTGCATTGCTTGCTACGCCATTTTTATCAATGGTTAATACGCCGTTGTCCAGTAATGACTCATGATACTTTTTTCGCGCTTCGGCAATCAACGCTATCATTCTCTTCAAGGACCTTTCTAATTTGAAATCCCACAGCCTTAGCAACCGGTGGCGGGAAGGCATTTCCTATCATCCGACAGGCAGCTGTCTTCTTGCTTCCAAAATCCCACGTATCAGGAAAACCCTGTATTCTGGCTATCATACGTGGTGTTAACCGGGGCATTCCTTCAAAGCTTTCTGCAGGGGCTTCATTTGCAACGCCTAGTCCATCAACACCTAACTGCGCCCATGCTTTTCTCGCCCTTACCGGCCCCAGATCAGGACCGCCATGCTTTTTGGAGCCTCCTACGATTGTCGGCGCAATGGTGTTCGCATTTTCCGCCCAGGTATCTGCACCCTTCCAGCCATTGGCTTTCATCAAATCTATCAGAGTCTCTCCCACAGTCATTGTGCTCTCAGGATGCCCTTCGGGATATGTAAATGCCTGCGGAATATCATTACGGATTCCAACAATAACGATGCGGGGGCGCAACTGCGGGACTCCATAATCATTTGCGTTCAACAGCTTTATCTGAACATGGTAGCCCATACTCCGGATTTTGTTCAAGATGGACTCCCGATATTCATCAAAAACCGGATCAAGAAACCCCCTGACATTTTCTAACATTACAGCACGGGGGTTCACCTCTTTGATAAGTCGTAGTGCCTCAGGAAAAAGATCTCTTTCATCATTGCTTCCCAATTGCTTACCTGCCACGGAAAACGGCGGACACGGGACGCCTCCTGCCAGCAAATCAACCTTTCCGCGATAAGGAATGCCCGAAAAATTCTTTACATCATCACAGATTACATTCCAATCCGGTCGATTTCGCTTAAGGGTATCGCAGTATTCTTTTTCATATTCAACTAGTGCAAGATGTTCAAACCCGGCCATTGAAAGGCCCAATGCTTGCCCGCCGGCGCCGGCGCAAATTTCAATGCTTGTCAATCCCATAATATCTGTTTCTTTGATGATGCTCATAGGCTTCCAGCAATTCTTCGCTAATAAACAGTCACCACCTTCAAACTCTAAAAGAAGTCACTTATTATATTACAGTCTACACAGTTCAATTTCAAGCGCCACAGCTATCCGTCACGACCTACAGGGGAGCTTTCTGCTCTTAGAAAACAAAGAGGTTGCAGGGGCTTTGTTGTGCTAAAATCGAAAAAAGAATCTTCTCTCTAACTAGCCGCAACGCCTGGGGCTGAAGCAGGAATCAGGAGAAATTTCCGAGTCCGCAAAGGGCTGGACCAAAGGACTCAATTACGTAAAAAGATGGATACAATATTTGTAGAAGATGGAGCAGCTGAGTACCCTGTGAGTCGGCGGATTTTCGCTGCCCTGCCTAAAGCTCAGGTCGTTTCCATTCATCATTACAAGGACGTCTTTGACCGGAATCAGGACGGACGAAAGCCTGCCCTGATTCTGGCTGTGAAGAAGGATTCCTTTCTTTACGACGGCTCCCAGAACTGTCAAGCCTTCGGAGCGCCCATGGCCTACTACGCCCTGCCGGCCATGGGCTGTCCCTTCGACTGCCAGTACTGCTTTCTGAAGGGCATGTATCCGACCGCCAATATCCTTGCCTTTGTTAATATAGATGATTGTTTAACGGAAATTCGGAAACTGGCCGAAAAAGGCCCTGCCCAGGTCTCCCTTTCCTACGAAACGGACCTCATTGCCATCGACCATCTGACCGGCTTTGTATCGAAGTTTGCCGCCCTGGCCCCGGAAGTCCCGGACCTGACGCTGGAAATTCGGACAAAAGCGGTGAATCTGCCCCTTGTTGAATGGGCTTCAAATTTAGTTTTCTCCTTCACCCTGTCTCCCCAGGAAATCATCGGGCGCTTCGAAAAGAAGACCTCAAGCCTTTCCGCCCGTCTTTCTGCCGTGAAAGCCGCTCAGGATGCGGGTTTCGCCGTCCGCCTCTGCTTCGACCCCATGATTCTGACCCCGGGCTGGCGGAAAATGTATACGGAATTCTTTGATCGGATCCGGTCGGAAGTAGATTTTCTAAGGGTCCGCGATGTGAGCGTGGGCTCCTTTCGTATCCCGAAGGACTATCTCAAGAACATGCGGAAGAACTACGGGGAGACGGAAATTTCCCTCTTTCCCTACACCCTGGAAAAGGGGACCTATACCTACGGGGAAGCGGAGAATGAACTCCTGCAAGTGGCGCTGGACGGCCTTCTCCCGGTATTCCCGCGGGAGAAGATCTATTTGGATTAGGGGCCTAATTCTTGTCGCCCCTGAAAGGGCGCATGACGTCCAGTGGACGTCGTGTTATGCGCCGACCGGAGCGAAGCGGAGAGGCTGGCGCGCCTTTTCGCGCCTGAGGGGTTAAATCTGTAAAGAAACTGAAAAAATCCGTAAAGTTTTTCTTGCATTCCGCAGGGCATTGTTGTATATTAGACAAGTCGTCGGGAGACGACCTCATAGAAAAGCGCGATTAGCTCAGCTGGCAGAGCACCTGACTCTTAATCAGGGTGTCCAGGGTTCGAACCCCTGATCGCGCATGCGGAGTCTTAGCTTTGTGGAATGCCACGGAGTTAGGGCTTTTTTCTATGGGTCTAAGTTTGTCGCGAGCGTTAGTGAAGCGAGAGACTTAGAGCCATTGATACAGGGAGACTTGGCGATTGGCAAGCGGCTCGAAGAGACGCGCAGACAGAGCCTAGTCGAGTCGGACTGCCGCCAAAATTTTATTCCTGAATTCCACAAGCGCCTTCTTTCCTCCCCTTCTGTCGGGGGCGGGGAGGAGGCCTTCTTTTTTCATTTCCGAAAGAATCCCATCCGCATCGATTCCCGCAAGGGCACAGTATTTGAGCAGGTTCGCAAGCTCCAGGCGCATGGTTTCGCTGGGGCAGAACAGGGCAAGCGCATTCTCACCGGGCTGGAAACAGGCTTCCGCGCTTTTGCCGGACTGGGAATCGGCAGCTGCATTTTCAGAAACAGGGCCCCCGCCCACTGCGGAGGCCCTGGAATGTTCGGGTTTTATATTATTCATAAGATGTTTCAGGCGGGCGCTTCCTCTTCGTCGGGCGTGTCGTTCAGGCGGGCAATCAGCTTGCAGATGGGGTGGCCCAGGGCGGAAAACTTCATCTCGTACTCGGTCTGCACGTTTCCGGCGTTCATGGTCGGGTCGTGGTGGAGGTCGTAGGTCTTCGCGAAGAGGTCGTAGTGGGGATCCCCGGCCAGCTCCTCGAGGGAGAAGTCGAAGAGGTCCTTGTTGTCGGTCTTGAACTCAATCACCGAGCCGGGCAGCAGGAGCTCCCGATAGATGTCCAGGTGCTGGCGGCTGGTCAGGCGACGCTTGGCGTGGCGGGCTTTCGGCCAGGGGTCGGAGAAATTGAGGTAAATCCGGTCGATTTCGCCCCGCTCGAAGAAGTCGGGCAGGTCGGCGGCGTCGGCGCAGATGAAGGAAATATTGGGCAGGGGGTCGTCTTCGACCTTTCTTATGGCCTTGATGAGGACACTGGCGTAGCGGTCGCAGCCGATGAAAAAGGTCTCGGGATGGAGTCTCGCCATTTCGTGGAGGAAGGCCCCCTTGCCGCAGCCGATTTCGATGGCGATCGGCCGCCCGTCGGTGACGGAGTCCAGCCATTTCCCCTTGAAGGCGTCGGGATTTTCAGTGGAAAAAATAGACGAGGCGACGGCTTCGGCCGCGCCGGGTACATTTCGTAGTCGCATAGATTCCTTTCACATGAATAATATAAAGCCGGCAGGTACCGGCTGCCCCTGGGATACCGGAAAACCGGCCGAGGGCAAATGGCATTATAGCATATTCTTCTGTCTCTGGTACAGCCCCGGGCAGGACATGCCCGAAAATGCAGTCTTTCCGCCAGAATAATGCAGTGCGACCAATCCGTTCGTGTATGAAAACTTGCCGCTCGTGCAAAAAGCGATTGCCAAAAAAAATAGCAAGCTCTATACTGGAAAACATGAATGCATTCAAAACTTCTATTAAAAAAATGGCTGCTGTTTTCGCAGCTTTTTCTTTGATTTTTTCTCCGGCCCGGGCCGCCGCCGAGGACTACTGGCCCTCGAATATAGGGGTCTCCGAAGAGGGGGAGTCCGCCATCGTCATGGAGGAGGAGACCGGGACGGTTCTTTATGAGAAGAACGCGGACGTGCAGCACTATCCGGCTTCGATCACGAAGATCATGACGACAATGCTCGCCATTGAAAACAGCTCTCCGGACGACACCGTGACCTATTCGGAAAACGCTGTCTTCGGCATTGACCGGGGCTCGTCATCAATCGCCCGGGACGTGGGCGAGCAGCTGACCATGGAGCAGTGCTGGTACGCGATGATGCTGGAGTCCTGCAACTCGACCTGCATCGCCGTGGCCGAGCACGTGGCCGGCTCCGTGGATGCCTTCGTCCAGATGATGAACGACCGGGCGGCCCAGCTCGGCTGCACGAACACCCACTTCGCCAATCCCAACGGCCTTCCCAACGACAACCACTATACGACCGCCCGCGACATGGTCTATATTGCCCGGGAGGCTTTCAAAAACGAGACCTTCCGCAAGGTGACCGGGACCAAGAGCACTTCGATTCCGCCGACCAACAAGCACGACGTGCCCACGCCCCTGAACAATCACCACGCGATGCTGAATTATTACAAGACCTCGAAGTACCTTTACGACTATTGTGTCGGGGGTAAAACCGGTTACACGACAATCGCGAAGAATACTCTTGTCACTTATGCGAAAAAGGACGGCATGACCCTGGTCTGCGTCATTATGAACGCCAACGGGAAGAACCACTACATCGACACGACGAACCTTTTCAACTACTGCTTCGACAACTTCACCCTCGTGAACATCGCCGACCAGACCAAACTCTTCGAGAAGTCCTCGACCTGGGACGCCGGCAGCCTGGGCGGGGACCGGTCGCCTGTCTCCATTGACGACACGGCGGTCGTGGTCCTCCCGAAGACAGCCAATTTCAGCGATGCCCAGGTGAACCTTGTCCCTGCGACAGCCCAGGCCCAGATGCAGGTGGAAGGGGACGGGGCGCCCAAAGCCGGAACCCTCATGTACACCTACGCCGGCCGCGCGGTCGGTTCCGCGGATGTGAACTACGTCGAGACCGAAAGCAAGGCCACCTATCCCTTCTCGGATACGGACACGGCCATGGCCACGGTCAGCGACAGCTACATCAATATCAACCTTCTCTACCTGATCCCGGTCGCCCTGGCCGTTTTCGGAATCGTCCTGATTGTCCGCTCGGTGAAGCGGAGCACGAATGTCAAGCGCCGCTTCAAGACCCACTACAAGCCGAAAAAGCAGACCGGGGCCGCGGCCTACACGCAGATCCGCCGGCGGGCTCCAAAGCGGGGAAAACACCGTTCGGGACATGATCTGACGAGCTCAGACCGCCATAGCGACAGTTTTCTGGGCAAATAGATGTCATGACTAATATAAAACGACACCTCTGTTCGGACCCCTTGTTTGCAGATAATGCCGGAAATTAGCAATACACAATGCGTGCAGTTCGCAAATCTATCTGACAATATCTTTCAAGGAAAAGCCGCTTCTACCGGGCGGTATGCTGCGCTTTCGCTTTTGCAATCCGAGCTCCTTCAAATGAAATGGGTTCAGGATTTTGCTTCCGGCAGAAGCTCAGCCAGGAATTTGCGGAAAGCTGCCGGGTCCCGGGTCAGGACCAGGATTCCGTTGGTGGTGGGCAGCATGGTTTCGAATTTGCCGGAAAGGGTCACGGACCGGGCCAGACGGCCGGCGATGTAGGCGATGTCCGTATCGCTGGTCGTGTCGAGGCGGAGAACCAGCATCTGTAAGGGGTCTTCAATATTGGCCGGGTCGATGGAGGCCCCGGTTTTCGCAAGGAGGCCGGAAAGTTCCTCGTCTTCGGTGGCCTGCTCCCTGGTCTTGTGCACCATGTAGTAGCCGTCCTTGTCCTTCGGCATGTCGAGGGCCTTTAAAGCCCGCTGGACCTGCTTCTTGAGACCTGGCCCGGCCGGATAGAGAGCTTCGAAATAGGGCATGAAGTCGGAAGAGGTCCTGAAATGGGCATTCTTCCCGCTTTCCAGGGTTTCGGTAATCAGGATGCGCTTGATGGCCTCCTCGCATTCAGCCCTGGACGGGCCGTGGGGTTTCGCCGGCTCGCTGTCGCTCGCGGAGACAGGCTCACTGCTCGCAGAAAGTAACTCGCTGCTCACGGTGCTGCTCGCATGAGAGGGCTCGCTGTTCGCGGATACCGGCTCGCTGTCGCTCGCCGGGGTCGACGGATTCCGGGGAATGGGCATCTTAATTTCAACAGAGTAATCGGGCATAGAATTTCCTTTCGTAAATAGGCACAAGGCCGTTCAATTCGAAAACAGGAGATCTCCTCAGGGTTTTCAGCCTGAGCGAGTGCCTGCAGAAACGACAAGAAATTTTGTCTTTCTTCTAATATAATACATGAAAATCCTGTCGGCAAGACTTATCCGGCGGGACAATAGGGTGGAGTGGTGCATGGATAGTTCGGAAAGTTTGCTGACGGAAAACGAAAAGATTCCCATGGACCGGGAGGAGAAGCGGACATATGACTTCGAGCGGATTGAAGACCTGATCGGAGACGGGGGCGGCCTGGTCCGGACCGGGGACATCCTGAAGCTGGGCATCGACTACCGGCGGATTCTGCAGTTCGTGGACGAGGGTCTTCTGATCCGGGTGAAAAACGGCTACTACTCCCTGGGCGGGGGCGGCTACAGCGAGAGCCAGCTCATCGCCGCCATGTTTCCGGACGGGGTCCTGACCATGGAGTCGGGCCTTTATGTTCACGGCTATATCAAGGCCATGCCCTCCTGCTGGTCGGTGGCGGTCAGCAAGAATACCTCCAAATCCCGTTTCGGAATCGAATACCCGGTCCTGCAGCCCTACTACTGCACGGACGAGGTATTAAGTCTTGGTGTCGAAGAAAAGACATTTGACGGAGTCACAATGAAGGTATACGACATAGACCGCCTGATCTGCGACATCTTGAAATACGAAGAAAAGATGGACCACACCGACTTCCGGGCGGCCCTCCGAAGCTACATCGCCGACCCGAAAAAGGATGTGGAGAAGCTTCTGGACTATGCAGCCAAAAGAAAGGTCAGCCGGAAGGTCCACGATATGATCGGAGTATGGCTGTGACCGCAGGTGATATTGGAAAATATGTGAGGGCCAGCGGGCGGAAGACCGAGGAAGTCCTGCGGACGGTGGTGAACGAAGAGGTCATGGCGAGACTGGCCGCCTCCAAATTCGGCCCGGTCCTCTGGCTGACGAGTTATGTCGCGAAGGACGGTAATTACGGCAAAAGATTGTCCTATTTTTATAGAAGAGACAGCAAAGTCCTGCGGGCGGACGGTTTTGCCCCGGGCCAGGACCTGAACGCCCCGGGCTTTGCCCTGTCATTTCTGTCCTACATCAAAGTCCTGATGGCCCCGGATTTCATCGTCGAAGAAAAGAGCCTGGCCCTGCACAAAGGCCGCCTGACCGCGGAGCTTTCGGTTTCGATTGAGGCCATGCATACGCCGTTGATTCTGACCTTTGTCGAAAACGCAGAGGACATCTTTCCGGAAAAGACAGAGTTCACCCCCCGCTTCGGCGGGAAGACCGTGGAGCTCTTCACCTACCCCTTCGAAAATATCTGCGCCGACGACTACGGGGACATCCTCGCCCGCCTGGAGTTCATGAACGACCTCTCGTCCTTCGAGGAAATCTATTCGATCATTACGGCAAACGCCTGCGACGGGACGGGATTCCTGGTGCGGCTGCGAGCCTCGTGCGAGCAGCGGAACGTCCCTTTCACGGCCTCCCGCCTGGAAAAATTCCGGGAACTGGCCGAAAACAAGGCCCTCATCAAAAAATGGGATAAGCGGCAGAAGAAGGCCTCCGGGACTCCCGTGGCCTGGCCGGACCTGATCGGGACCCTCTACGCCTTCCTTTCTCCGGTCTGGGAGGCGATTCTCGAGGAAAAAGTCTTCTTCGGGGACTGGATGCCGGAGCTTTCGAGGTACCTGGATGGGTGAGCTTCATGAGAATAATATAAAGCCCGAAGCACCAAGGGACTCATTTGAAGAGCCCGAAATCAATGTCTCCCGGGAAGGCAGTGAGCCCCGGCCCGATGTAGCTGCTTCCCAGGCGGGTCCTGATCTCGATACCGCCCTTCGCGCTTATGCGGACTCCGATTTCTGTCCCATGCATATGCCGGGACATAAAAGAAGGTCTATTGAAGAAATTGCGAACATGTCGAATAGGAACTTGGAAAGGTGGACTGTCTTGGAGTCGCCCCTGAAAGGGCGCGGGATGTCCAGTGGACATCCGCTTTCGCGCGGACCGAAGCGAAGTGGAGACGGGAGGGAGGTGAAGCCGGAAGAGGGGTTAACAAATGACCTTCCCGTCGAGCGCATGGACATCACGGAAATCGACGGCTTCGACAACCTCCACCGGCCGGAAGGTCTGATCGCGGACATCGAAGGCGGGATAGCCGACCTTTACCATGTCCCGGCGGCCAAGCTCTCCGTTGGCGGTTCGACGGTCGGCCTGCTCTCAGCCATCACGGCCGTGACGAAGCCCGGCGACCGGATCCTGATCGGACGAAACTGTCACGCGGCCGTTTACCATGCGGCTCTGGTGCAAGGCCTTCAGGTGGACTACCTCCTGCCGGAGGCAGATGGAAGTATCGCTGCAGCGACAGTAGCCGACGCCTTCGAGAACAATGCCCTGGCCCGGATGATTAATGCACTTGCAGGTGGGGAGCTTCAGGGCATCTTGGATGGCGTTGGAAGGCCGGATAATTTTGAAAGCAATACCCGGTCAAAATCAACGGGAGACCGGAACGATACAGAACATCCGGTCGGTGTGCGGGCTGGGGAACGGGTCATGAAAGCTAGTCTCTATAAGGCTGTGATTCTGACCTGCCCCACCTATGAAGGGATGATAAGCGACATCGCGGCGATTGCGAAGATCGTCCACGCCCATGGGGCGGTCCTGATTGTCGATGCCGCCCACGGGGCCCATTTGGGGATTTCAGACCAGCCGATCTTCCCGGAGAACCCCATCCACTGCGGGGCGGACATCGCCGTTGTCTCCCTGCACAAGACCCTGCCGGCCCTGACCATGACGGCAGCCATTCTTCTGGCTCCGTCAGCTGCCTGCGGACATCGGAAGGAATGTGCAAGCAGGGAGGTTCAAGCTGGTGGAGAGACCGCCGCTGGTGGGGAGAATCCTGCTGACTGCCGACCGTCGGACGTCGCTGCAGCAGGCGGGCAGAATCCTGTGGGAGGCCTGCTGTCGGCGGTTGCTTCGGCCCTGGACATCTACGAGACCTCGTCTCCTTCCTACGTCCTCATGGCTTCCGTGGCCCGGATGCTGCGCCTTTTAAAGACGGACGGGGAAGCCCTGTTCGCGCGCTATGCCGACCGCCTGCAGAAGTTCTACGCGGATGCGGCCGCATTGAAGGACCCGGCAGTGCTGGGAGCAGATTCCGGCTTTGATGGGCCAGGCCAGGGGACCGGGGCGGCGCTCGGCAATTATGCGGGCGAGCGTCGCATTGTCTGGAAAGACCCGTCAAAAATTGTCATAGTTTCGAAAAACGACATTATCAATCGTCTTCGGACCGACTACCACATCGAGCTTGAAATGGCCTCCCTTTCCTATGCCCTGGCCATGACCTCGATTGCGGATAGCGATGAGAACTTTGAGCGGCTGTTTGTGGCGCTGGAGGATATGAATCGTAAACGTCAGGCAGCAGGCGGCGAATCTGTTACACAGAAATTTAACCAGGCAGAAGGCCGGAGTCAGGATTCCAGGCTTCGCTCCGCGCTCGCCGGCTTTCCCAGAGGCGTTTTCACCCTGGACCTGCCTTTCGTTTCAGAAGATTACAAGCTGCCGGAAGCAGTCATGGATATCCGCACCGCCTATTTTTCTGATGCGGAGGAAATTCCTCTGGCTGCGGCAGTCGGCCGGGTTTCCGCCTCCTTCGTCTCGGTCTTCCCGCCGGAGATTCCGCTCCTGGTGCCGGGCGAGCGCATTGGCGAGCCCGAGGTAAGCCTCCTGCAGGTCGCGGCCGGGCGGGGATTCACGGTCCACGGCTTGAATAGCGGCCGGATCAAAGTTGTGAGATAGCTCCTTCGGCCCGGGAAAGTGGAACTATAGCGCGAGTTTTTGCATTTGTCCACTACATAAGCAACAAAACAGCACGCACTGCGTGCCACTGGTTTCAGGCGCTGGAACTATAGGCAGGAATTTTGCATTTATCCCCTATGGGAGAATCCTCATCATCCCGCCGGCCTGAGAAAATGGAACTATAGCGCGAGTTTTTGCATTTGCCCCCTACATAAGCAGCAGAGCAGCACGCACTGCGTGTCACTAGTTTCAGGCGCTGGAACTATAGGTGGGAATTTTGCATTTGTCCTCTATAGAAGAAGCCTCATCATTCCACCGGCCTGGAAAAGTGGAACTATAGCGCGAGTTTTTGCATTTGTCCCCTATTAGCGCTTCGCCGAGAGCACAAACAAGCCTTTTCAGGATTTTGAAACCATGACAACTGACAGAAAGAAAAAAACAACACACATCTTCTGTATCATGGGAAAATCCTCCTGCGGGAAGGACACCATCTTCCGCCGCCTGACCGGGGACGAGTCCCTGGGCCTTACGAAGCTGGTAACCTACACGACCCGCCCGATCCGGGCCGGAGAGACAGAAGGAATCGAATACCACTTCACGGATTCTGCCGGGGAAGCGGCTCTGGAGGCGGCCGGCAAGATCATTGAAAAGCGGACCTACCACACGGTGGCCGGGCCCTGGGACTATTTCACGGCAGACGACGGACAGGTCGAAGAGGGCGGGAACTATATTATTATCGCGACGATTGAGTCCTTCGTGAAGCTGCGGGATTTCTACAGCAATTGCGCCGTCTGTCCGATATATATTTATGTAGAGGACGGAGAGCGGCTCGCGCGGGCGCTCGCCCGGGAACGGCAGCAGGAGAAGCCCCGCTACGCCGAGCTTTGCAGGCGCTTCCTGGCGGACAGCGAGGACTTTTCGGATGAGAAGCTTGCCGCCGCCGGAATTACAGAAGCGGATTCCTACGAAAATATCGACCTGGCCCGGACCACGGCAGAGATAGCGGAACGGATTCGAAAGACATCAGAGACTTAATTCTGTGTCCGTATATGCAGATTCGGACTCCGATTAAAGACTTAGAAACGTTTTGCGGACGTGACACGTGTCCTTTCAGGGGCGACCATCACATACCCGCATTGTATGTCCGCAGCGGAACTGGGCTCCCCTGAAAGGGGAGCTGTCATGCCGTGTGCATGGCTGAGGGGTTGTTTTTTAGTTTATATTGGTGAAATCATGGATGTAAACAAAGTCACAAACGTCGACAAGACCCAGCCTACGGCGGCGCCCGACAAAGTCGAAAAGACCGACGAGACCTTCAAGTTCACCCTGGCCTCGAAGATCGACGACGCCGACTTCCGCGAAAAAGTCGACTCCATGATGAAGGAAATCGACGAGCAGGGGAAGAAGATTGCCGAGCATATGGACATCCGGGACATGAAGAAGTACCGGTCCCTGGTCAAGGACTTCATCAACGAGGTCGTGAACCGGTCCCATTCCTTCACCCGGGAGAACTTCCTCGACCGCAGGGGCCGCCACCGGGTCTATGGCATGATTCACCTCGTCGACAAGAATCTCGACGACCTGGCCCAGGAGCTTGTGAAGGACGAGAAGGACCACATGTCCATTCTTGGCCACGTGGACGAAATTCGAGGTCTATTAATAGATATTTCGACATAACTATTTATAATAATTGTCTCTGAGACAATTCAACTCCTGCCTGACGCCTTCGTATTTGCTGCCGATTCTTTTTTCATCGGCGCTGAGATTTGTTACAGATTATTTTTGAAATGAAGTTTGCAGACATTATCGGCCAGACGGCCGTCAAGAAGCATCTGATCACAGCGGTGGAGCAGGGGAAGGTCTCCCAGGCCTATATCATCAGCGGGGAAAAGGGTTCGGGCAAGAAGATGATGGCGGAAGCTTTTGCCGCTTACCTCCTCTGCCGACATGAGCCCAGAGGCGGGGATGCCTGCGGCGAGTGCCCCTCCTGCAGGAAACTCGAGCACGGGAACCATCCCGACGTCATATATGTGACCCACGAGAAGACCCAGATCACAGTCGACGATATCCGGGAGCAGGTGACCGGGACCGTGGACATCCGCCCCTACGAGAGCGAAAAAAAGGTCTACATCATCGACGAGGCTCAGAAGATGAATATCGAGGCCCAGAATGCGATCCTGAAGACCCTTGAAAATCCGCCGGATTATGTCGTAATTCTCCTTTTGACCGAGAATGCATGGGCTTTTCTGCCCACAATCCTCTCCAGATGTGTCCGTTTGGACCTGAAACCCCTGCCGGAAAAGACCATCGAAAAGTATCTGATGTCGCAGAACCAGCTGCCGGACTACATGGCCCGTCTTTATGCCATGTTTGCCCAGGGAAATCTGGGGAAGGCGGTCACGGCGGCCACGGACGAAGAGTTTCGTTCCCGGCGGGCGGCCGTAGTCGATTTGGCAAAAGGGATAGCCGGCGAACCATATTATTCATATGCCCAGAAGGCCGAAAATGTCGCAGCCGACAAAGAGGGGGCGGACGAATACCTGGACCTGCTTTCGCTTTGGTACCGGGATGTGCTATTATATAAGGCGGTCGGCGCTGACGACCGCCTGTGCTACAGCGACGAGGCCTTTACAATTCGCCGGATCGCGGGTTCCATGAGCTACGAGCGCCTGAACCGCCTGTTTGAGGCCGTCGACACGAGCCGATCCAAGCTCAAAGCCAATGTCCGCGCGGACCTGGTCTTCACGGACCTATTCGGACTCATGGCGGGAAAATAAGAATAAAGGATACTAAATACATGGATTTTGAAAAAGATGCCGAAGTTTTGACGGAAGACATCGAAGTGCTGCAGGAAGCAGCGGATAATGAAAGCGTCGGGGAACTTGCCCTTTTAGACGGGGCTGAAAATACGGATGAAGAAGCCGCCGAAGAATTAGAAGCCCTCGACGAGGCCGAGGGAAAAGAGCCCGGACCTGATGCTGTAGACGGAGACATAGAAGAGGGCGTTTTACCGGAAAGCGACATAGAATTCAGGGCCGATACTGGAATTGAGACAGAAAGTGATGTCTCTGAATCGGGCGAAACCTCGCTCGCCATCCAGCAATCCGCCGGAGCCCCTTCTTCTGAAGAAACTCCGGTCATAAAGCCTACGGAAAATATCTTTGCCGGGAAGGGCGGACAGTCCGCTCCGAAGGCAGCCGAGGAAGAAAACGAAGATACGGAATCCGGTGAAAAGAAGGTCAAGATGGTCAGCGTCGGCTTCCGCAATGCCGGAAAGAAGCTCTATTACCGGACCGGAGGCTACGACCTCCACATCGGGGACAAGGTTATCGTCGAGACTGTCCGCGGAATCGAAATGGGCAGCGTCGTCATGCCGCCCATGCTGATGGATCCGGACAAGCTGCACATCCGCCCTGACGCCATCATCCGTCCGGCCAATGAAATCGATTTGAATCAGGCCGCGGAAAACCGGGCCCGGGAGCGGGAAGCCTATCACGTCTGCCGACAGAAGATCGGGGAGCACGGGCTGGACATGAAGCTGGTCCAGGCCGAGTACACCTTCGACCGCAGCAAGCTGATCTTCTACTTCACGGCCGACGGCCGCGTGGACTTCCGTGGACTTCTGAAGGACCTGGCATCCACCTTCCACACAAGAATCGAACTCCGCCAGATCGGGGTCCGGGACGAGACCCGGGTCCTGGGCGGCATTGGGGTCTGCGGCCGGGAGGTCTGCTGCAAGACCTACCTCCGTTCCTTCGCCCCGGTTTCGGTCAAGATGGCGAAGGAGCAGAATCTCTCCCTCAACCCGACGAAAATCTCCGGTCTCTGCGGCCGCCTCATGTGTTGTCTCAAGAACGAAGAAGAGACATATGAATACCTGAATCGGGCCATGCCGAGACTGGGTTCCCGTGTCCAGACCAAGGAAGGGGAAACCGGCGTCGTCAAGAATATCGACATCCTGAAGCAGAAAGCGTCTGTCCTTTTCGAGGAAAACGACGAGCGTGAGATGCGGGTCTACAATGTTTCCGACCTCGTCTTCCGCTCCTTCCGCGGGAAGCGGGAGGAGGGAGCCGAAGGCGGGGACATGCCTGTGTCCGGCCTTTCGGATGAGAATAATGTAGAGCAGGTTTCTTCCGGCGAAGATCCCATTATCGACTCAGGCTTTGATGAGGGGGCGGAAGGCGGCGAGCCGCGTGCGAGCCGCAGTGACGGCCGCCGCAATGGCTCCGGGGACCGGAATGGCTCTGGAGACCGCAGCGGGGACCGGAAGAATGGTGGAAACCGCGGCGGCCGGGGCCGTCGGTCCGACAATCGCCACGGAGACCGTTCCTCCGAAGGCCGAGCCAACGGCGGTTACAGCCGGGGTTACCGGGACGACTTTTCAAAAGACGGAGACGGTGAGCACAAGTCTGGTGACGGTGAGCGCAGGTCCGGCGACCGCCGGAACAATCGCGGCCGGAATCACAGAAACGACAGGAATTCAGGCCGGGGCCGGTCCGGCAGCAGGAGCCGCGATGGAAGTGACACTCAGAGAAACGGAGAGAATAGACGACCTGCAGAGGAACGGCCTCAGAATCATCCAGAATCCGTCTAAGTTCTGCTTCGGCATGGATGCGGTCCTCCTCTCCGGTTTCGCTTCGGTGAAGGAAGGGGAGAAAGCCATCGATCTGGGGGCAGGGACAGGAATTATCCCCTTATTGTTGTCCGCGAAGACGGATGGAGACCATTTCACCGGTCTTGAAATCCAGTCGGACATGGCGGAGATGGCGTCCAGAAGTGTCGAAATGAATGATCTTGCTTCCCGCATCACAATCGACTGCGGGGATATCCGGGAGGCTTCGGCAAAGTACGGGGCCTCCTCTTTTGATGTCGTGACGTCGAATCCCCCTTATATGATCGGGGGCCACGGCCTGACCAATCCGGACTCCGCCAAGGCCATCGCCCGCCACGAGGTCAAGTGCACCCTGGACGACATCGTCCGGGAAACCGCGTCATTGCTGGTTCCCCACGGCCGCTGCTACTTCGTCCACCGCCCCTTCCGCCTGGTGGACCTCTTTACATCCATGCGAAACTATGGCGTTGAGCCCAAGCGCATGCGTCTGGTCTACCCTTATGCTGATCGGGAACCCAATATGGTCCTGGTCGAAGGGGCCCGGGGCGGCAACCCGCGCCTTACCGTGGAGAAGCCCCTGGTCGTATACAAGTCCGACGGAAGCTATACCGACGAAATTGTCAATATCTATAGCTTTTGACACTCCGCCCCGCATTTCGCAGGCAAGGAAGGAGAAGAAATTTTCCCAACAGGACAAATTTCTCCTTTTTTCCGTTTGTTAGCAGCATTGAGACAGGTCGAAGAGAGAAAAATCTTCGTTGGAAGCTGAAATTTCTCCTTTTCTTGGCTCTGGCTTCAGCCTTGGCCGCCCGGAAGGGAGAAGAATCTTCTTAGAAAATTGAATTTTCCCCTTTTCTCTGTTTGCCTGTTGCTTTGGTGCTTGAAAAAGGAAATCAAGTCGCAGGAACCTGCATTTAGGACAAATCCCGCCCATGGCCGCGTCGTCTCAAAGCTCAAAATTGAAAATCAAGTCGCAGGAGTTGGCGTATAGAGCAAATGCCGCCCATAAAGCTAAAATACGTTTTACAAAAATGGCCCCGTATGGGCGGTATTTGTGCGAATCCGCCGCGTGAGCGACTCAGGTGGGCGGCATTTGCCGAATCTCTGCCACCCAGAGCCTCAATCCACTCCGAAAGGAAAATATATGCCCGGAAAACTCTATCTCGTCGCAACCCCCATAGGAAATCTTGATGATATGTCGTATCGGGCAATAGAGACATTGAAAAATGTCTCTATAATTGCCTGCGAGGATACCCGGACCAGCCGGAAGCTCCTCGACCACTTCGACATTCATACCCCCACGACTTCCTATCATGAGTTCAACAAGTACGACAAAGCGGACTTCCTCGTTGAGAAGCTTCTTTCCGGAGAGGACATCGCGGAGATCACGGACGCGGGAACGCCGGGCATTTCGGATCCGGGAGAAGTCCTTGTGGAGAAATGCTACGAGGCCGGCATCGAAGTCTATTCGACCCCCGGCCCGGCGGCTTTTGTGAACGCCCTTGTTTCCTCGGGCCTGCCGACCCGAAGAGTGGCCTTCGAGGCCTTCCTGCCCCAGGAGAAGAAGGAAAAGGAGCGGATTCTGTCCGAGCTGCAGAATGAGACAAGGACTATTGTCCTTTATGAGGCTCCGCACCGCCTGAAGAAGACCCTGCAGGACCTCGCCACATGGCTCGGTCCTGCCCGTCGCCTCACCGTCTGCCGCGAGCTTACAAAAAAGTTCGAGGAAAAAGTGCAGACGACGCTTGAGGGGGCTTTACATTATTATGAAGAAAACGAACCCCGGGGGGAGTATGTCCTGGTCATCGCCGGCAAGGCTCCGGAGGAAATCGCCGCGGAAAAGGCCGCTTCCTGGGCGGATATGAGCATCGCCGACCATGTCGCATATTACGAAAACGACAAGGGACTTTCCCACAAGGAGGCCATGAAGGCCGCCGCGACAGATCGTGGTGTCTCCAAGCGGGACATCTATGCCGCCCTGCTTGCTCAAAATGGTGACAAAAGCGAAGAAGACTGACTCTTCTGTCCGCCGGGGAAGGAAAAACAAATTTTGAACAATCTGTGAAAACTTTAACAAATACACAAAAAGTGCCGGTTTTACGGGCTTTTTACGTTGCAGAATGCCCTTGTGGATACAAAAGTTTTGTTGTAAACTATTGCCCGAATGCGAATGTGGCCGTTGCTCAATAGGCGGCGGCTGGGCAGGCGTGTATCGGCGGAGCATAGGCTTTGCGGAGCACGTGCCGCGGCGGGCTGCTTTTCCGCCGGGCCGCAGAAGGCGAAAGGTGCGCGGGTGCTGGGCATCCAGCGCGGCAATCCGTATCTGCGCTGGGGTATATATTATTATCATGGAGGTATGAAATGGCAGCAGTTGATCTGACCAAGTACGGAATCACCGGCACGACCGAAGTTCTGTACAATCCCACCTACGAAGTTCTCTTCAATGAGGAGACAAAGCCCGGCCTTACAGGCTACGACAAGGGCCAGGAGACAGAGCTCGGCGCAATCAATGTCATGACAGGCGAGTTCACCGGCCGGTCTCCTAAGGACAAGTACATCGTGGACGATGCCACATCCCACGACACTGTTTGGTGGGATTCCGAGGAATATCACAACGACAACCACCGCGCTACGCCCGAGATGTGGGACGCAGTGAAGGAAATCGCCAAGAAGGAGCTCTCCAACAAGAAGCTTTATGTCGTTGACGGTTTCTGCGGCGCCAACAAGGACACCCGCATGAAGGTCCGCTTCATCATGGAAGTCGCTTGGCAGGCCCATTTCGTTACGAATATGTTCATCCGCCCGCAGACGCAGGAAGAGTTCGACCAGGAGCCCGATTTCGTTGTATATAATGCTTCCAAGGGCAAGGTCACAAACTACAAGGAGCTCGGCTTCCGGTCTGAGACAGCTGTAGTCTTCAACGTTACATCCCACGAGCAGGTCATCGTCAACACCTGGTACGGCGGCGAGATGAAGAAGGGTATGTTCTCCATGATGAACTATTACCTTCCTCTGAAGGGCATCGCTTCCATGCACTGCTCCGCGAATACCGATATGAACGGCGAGAACACCGCTGTATTTTTCGGCCTGTCCGGAACCGGAAAAACGACACTTTCTACTGACCCCAAGCGGAAGCTTATCGGCGATGACGAGCACGGCTGGGACGACAACGGCGTCTTCAACTTCGAGGGCGGCTGCTACGCAAAGGTCATCGACCTGGACGGCGAGGCTGAGCCCGACATCTACAACGCAATCCGCCGCGACGCCCTCCTTGAGAACGTTACGGTAGACGACAAGGGTGTAATCGATTTCCACGACAAGAGCGTTACCGAGAACACCCGTGTTTCCTACCCGATCTATCACATCAAGAATATTGTCCGCCCGATTTCCCACGGCCCCGCTGCAAAGCAGGTCATCTTCCTGTCGGCCGACGCATTCGGCGTTCTGCCTCCGGTTTCCATCCTGACACCCGAGCAGACCAAGTATTACTTCCTTTCCGGCTTCACGGCAAAGCTGGCCGGCACCGAGCGCGGCATTACCGAGCCCACCCCGACCTTTTCTGCATGCTTCGGCCAGGCCTTCCTGGAGCTGCATCCCACGAAGTACGCAGAAGAGCTCGTTAAGCGCATGGAGGCATCCGGCGCCAAGGCTTACCTCGTAAACACCGGCTGGAACGGAACGGGCAAGCGTATCTCCATCAAGGACACCAGAGGCATCATCGACGCCATCCTGAACGGCGCCATCCTGAAAGCTCCCACCAAGAAGATTCCTTACTTCGACTTCGAGGTTCCTACAGAGCTGGAAGGCGTTGACACCGGCATCCTGGATCCCCGCGACACCTACAAGGACGCATCCGAGTGGGATACCAAGGCGAAAGACCTCGCAGGCCGCTTCATCAAGAACTTCGTCAAGTACGAGTCGAACGCAGCCGGAAAAGCCCTGGTTGCCGCTGGTCCCCAGCTTTAATTAGAATAATATAAACCGCGTCAGGGCCCGTGGAAGCTATCGCTTCCACGGGCCCTTTTGTAGTATAATGCCGGAAGAAAGGGGATCATTTCTATGGATGTCAAAGAATTAGAGGAAAAGATTGCGAAGCTGCAGGAGATGATCGACGCCTCGAAGCACATCGTCTTCTTCGGCGGGGCCGGGGTTTCGACGGAGTCAGGCGTTCCGGACTTTCGGTCCGAGGACGGCCTATATCATCAGAAGTTCGACTATCCGCCTGAGACCATGTTGTCCCACTCCTTCTATGTGACTCACAAAAAGGACTTCTTCAGGTTTTATTACGACAAGATTCTTGTCGAATCCATCGAAAAGGACGGGAAAGAGTGTCCCATTGAGCCAAATGCCGCCCACAAGAAGCTGGCGGAGCTGGAAGCGGCCGGGAAGCTTTCGGCTGTCGTGACCCAGAATATCGACGGTCTCCACCAGAAGGCCGGGTCGAAGAAGGTCCTCGAGCTGCACGGCACGGTCATGCGAAACTACTGCCTGAAGTGCGGGGCCGAATACGGCCTGGACTTCATGCTGGACAAAAAACACGCAGGCGACCTTGAGCCCAAGTGTCCGAAATGCGGCGGCGACGTGAAGCCGGATGTCGTCTTATATGAAGAAAGCCTGAACATGGCGACCATGGAGGAAGCCGTCCGGGAAATTTCGACTGCCGACATGCTGATCATCGGTGGCACCTCCCTGGTGGTTTACCCGGCCGCCGGAATGGTGGATTACTATAGAGGAAACCGGCTCGTCCTCATCAACAAGTCCTCGACAAAGGAGGACCGGAACGCCGACCTCATCATAGCCGCCCCCATCGGCCAGGTCCTCTCCCACATTGGGGTCAGGAACCACTCATGAGACAGCCCTCCCGCCCAGTATTCATAGGACTTTGAGGGTTCCTGTCCCCCTAAACGGTCCCCCTAAACGCCAGCATTGGTGCGGGCGGCAGGAGTTATGCACAGGGAGGTGTGGCACCGGGCGAAATGAAATTGTAAACAAAAGTTTATAATTCTGAAATTTGTATTAAATGTGCGAAAAACTCCTTGCAAAAGGGAGGGCACCGTGGTACCATGCAACAGCGTGGTAAATTTCAGAGTTGCAGGGCGGAAGGAGTTGATGCTTCCCGTCCCGTGGCAGCGAATGAATTTACTCCTTGTTCCCGGGTTTTCCGGGGACCGAATATGGGCGCGTGACGCAAGTCAACAAGAACAGGGAAAACGGTCGGCTGAATGAGATTCGGCCGGCGGAATCTGTTTACAGACACTGAGTCACAGGCCCGGCAGTACAGTCCATAAGGAGGAAACAAAACACATGAAAAAGTACGAATTGGCGCTCGTTCTTTCCGAGAAGATCGACGACGATGCCAGAGCAGCGCTTCTGGACCGGGCGAAGGAATACATCACCCGTGCAGGCGGCACTGTGACCGGCGTTGACGACTGGGGCAAGAAGCAGCTTGCCTACGAGATCCAGAAGATGACGGAAGCTTACTATTACTTCGTCAAGTTTGACGCAGAGCCCACAGCTCCCGCGAAGATCGAGGAGAATGTCCGGATCATGGACAATGTTCTCCGCTTCCTCGTAGTCAGCGCAGAAGAAGACTGAGAAAGCCCTTCCCGACGCCCGGTGAGAGCCGGGACAGTCGATATTCGGAAACGTTGAATGACGAGCCCGATTCCTTATTATTCTGATAAGGAGAAAACTATATGAACAGAGTCATACTCATGGGGAGACTGACAAGAGATCCGGAAGTCCGCTACGGAGCCAACGAAATGGCCATAGCCCGCTTCTCCATCGCCGTTGACCGCCGCTTCAAGCGGGAGGGTCAGCCCGAGGCGGATTTCTTCAACTGCACCGCATTCCGGAAAACCGCCGAGTTCATCGAGAAGTACCTGAAAAAGGGTACGAAGGTTGTTGTCGAGGGCCAGGTCCAGAACGACAATTACACGAACAAGGACGGACAGAAGGTATACGGAACCGTGATCATGGTCGACAATATCGAGTTTGCCGAGAGCAAGGCGGCATCTGCTTCTTCGAGCAGCGCACCCCTTCCCGCAGGCGGACCCGCCCCTTCGTCGGCTGACGCAGGAGCTGCTCCTGCCGGAGACGGTTTCATGAGCATTCCGGACGGAGTGGACGACGAGCTCCCCTTCGCGTGAAACAGTATGACCTCATTTTCAGGAGGTAAATGAAAATGGCATTTGCAAAGACAAGTGAGAACGGTGCTGACAGCAGACGTACAAGACGGCCCATCCACAGACGGAGAAAGGTCTGCGTCTTCTGCGGCAAGAATGCAAAGGTAGATTACAAGGACGTAGCACTTCTGAAGAAGTACGTTTCCGAGCGTGGAAAGATTCTTCCCCGCCGTGTGACCGGGACCTGCGCCCGTCACCAGCGTGCCCTGACGACCGCCATCAAGCGTGCCCGTCATCTGGCTATGATGCCTTACGTAGTAGACTGATCTAGAAATTTTATTTGGACTGCAATTGCTATAAACGCACAAAGGCCCGCCCCGCCAGGGGCGGGCCTTTGGTTAAATTAACGAAGAAAATACAAAAATTTTGTATGCTTTGGCCGTGGCGTTGGGCAGTTTTTACAGGTATACTCGTTGACAGTTGAGGTGATGGGAAAGCTACGCGCTTTACATTATTCTCATGAAGTACAAATCTTTTTGGAGGTTATGAAATGGCAGGAATCAAGCTTGACAATGTCTGCAAGGTTTATCCGAACGGTTTCGAAGCCGTAAAGAACTTCAACCTTGACGTACAGGACAAGGAATTCATCATTTTCGTCGGCCCTTCAGGCTGCGGAAAATCCACCACCCTCCGTATGATTGCAGGTCTCGAGGACATCTCCTCCGGTACCCTGACAATCGACGGAAAGGTCATGAACGATGTAGAGCCCAAGGACCGTGATATCGCAATGGTATTCCAGAACTACGCTCTGTATCCCCACATGACAGTTTACGACAATATGGCCTTTGGTCTGAAGCTTCGTAAGCTTCCCAAGGACGAGATTGACAAGAAGGTCCGCGAGGCCGCAAAGATCCTCGACCTGGACAAGCTCCTTGACCGCAAGCCCAAGGCTCTGTCCGGTGGCCAGCGGCAGCGTGTTGCCATGGGCCGTGCCATCGTCCGGAACCCCAAGGTCTTCCTCATGGACGAGCCTCTGTCAAACCTCGATGCAAAGCTCCGTGTTCAGATGCGTATCGAGATTTCCAAGCTCCATGACAGACTCGGCGCTACGATGATTTACGTTACACATGATCAGACCGAGGCTATGACCCTTGGTACCCGGATCGTCGTAATGAAGGACGGCGTCGTTCAGCAGGTTGATTCTCCTCAGAACCTCTATGACAACCCTTGCAACCAGTTCGTTGCAGGCTTCATCGGCTCTCCTGAGATGAACTTCCTGGATGCGAAGATCGAGAAGAACGGCGACCAGGTCGTTGCAAACCTCGGCACCCACACCCTGACCATCCCTCCCGCAAAGGCAAAGGCTCTGGTAGACAAGGGCTATATAGGAAAGACCGTTGTCTTCGGTATCCGTCCCGAGAACATCTCCGATTCCCAGATGGTCATCGATGCGCATCCCGAGAACGTCATCGAGGCGAAGATTCACGTATACGAGCTCCTCGGCGCAGAAGTATTCCTGTACTTCGATTACAACAACACCGAGATCACGGCCCGTGTCAACCCTCGTACGACCGCTCGTACCGGCGATACCGTCAAGTTCTGCCTCGACATGGAGAAGGCTCACTTCTTCGACAAGGAGACAGAGCAGGTCATCACGAACTGAAGCAACGCTATAAAACTTCTTTTTCATCCCCTTACTTACAAATACCCCCTGCCGGACCTCCTTCCCGGCAGGGGGATCTTTGTTTATTACTAATGTAAACCGCGCAGGCGGAACCGGCCTTTCGTCTTGCAGCCCACCAAAGAGAAGAATCTTCTTGCAATCCGAAAATTTCTCCTTTCCCTGGCTTTGGTCATCTACACAATGCCGTCGCTTGTGCTATACTTACAAAAATTTGAGATTTGTCAGGTGTATGCCTGACAAATGCCGGGTAAAATGAATGAAAAATGTCGGGCGCGGAAGCAGCTAAGGGGAGTGCCTATGAAACGTACGGACGGATATTTGCGGGGTATTTCCATATTGCTCTTTGCCGTGCTCGGGGCAATTGCTGTCCTCTGGGCAGGGGTTTCCCTGAGCGGGTGGCCGGCGCCGGACCTGCTGGGCAAAGAGCGCTGCGAAGTGCTGCCGGCGGACTGGGCGCAGGTCCTGCCCGACGGGAGCCGGAAGGACGTGGAGATTCCGGGAACTTTTGAAGTGGATGAGCATTCCACGGCCGTGATCGAGGCGGCCCTGCCTGCGTCCATACCGGAAGATGCTTACATTTCCCTCCGGAGTGCCACGGCCGAAGTGAAGGTCTTCGTGGACGGGAACCTCCGGTACACCTACTCCCTGAACGCTTCTCCGTTTTCAAAGGGCTATACGACTACGGCCATCCTCTTTGTCGGCCTGCAGCAGGAGGACGCTGGAAAGGTCCTGCGGATCGAGTCGACGTCGGACACCATTTACCGCGGCTACATTGACACGGTGTACTATGGGGACCGGACAGGCATATTGCTTCATTATTTTCGGGAATTTGGGGCAGAAGTGGTCCTGGCTATCCTTCTGCTCTCCTTCGGCATTGCCATTATTATTCTTTCATTAATAATGGAGTTCCGGACCCATACCGCCCCAGAGCTCCGTTTCCTGGCCCTCGGGGTCGTCTTTTTCGCCGGGTGGAGCCTGACGGAATGTTCTCTGCGCCAGTTCCTCTTCCCCCGTGTGGACGCGGCGTCGTTTGCCGCCTTTATCTTCAAATTTCTCATGGCCCTGCCCTTCATGTGCTACCTTGATGAGGTCCAGAAGAGGCGCTACCACAGGCTCTATATTATTATGGAGGCCGTGGCCGTAGCCGCGTCCGCGGCCTGCTTCCTCCTGCATATGACAGGTATTTTGCCCTATATCTATTCCATCCCCGTCGTTGTCATTGAAATCGCATCCGGCATCATCGCGGTCTTCGTCACCGTCATCCAGGACATCCGGCGGAAGGCCCTCGATTACCCCCTCATCGCCGCAGGCATGGGCGTTTTCTTCCTGACGGGCCTCATCAGCATTCCCGATTACATGCAGGGCGCCGGAAACATGAACAAGAACCTGGTCCTCATCGGCCTTCTGGCCCTGGCAATCGTTGCTGTCCTGAGGGCAGTCCTCGATGCCGAAAAGGCGAAGCAGGAGAAGAAGGAGGCCCTGGCCCTTTCTGATTCCAAAAGCCGTTTTCTGGCCTCCATGTCCCATGAGATCCGGACGCCCATCAACACTGTATTGGGCATGAACGAGATGATTGAGCGCGAGTGCACGGATGAGGGCATCCTGAAGTACTCGGAAAACATCGACACGGCCGGGCGCATGCTGCTTTCCATTATTAATGACATCCTGGACTTCTCGAAGATCGAGTCCGGCAAGATGGAGCTCACGGAAGTCCCCTATCAGACCGCCTCCGTGATCAACGACTGCGTCACCCTCCTGAAGAAAAGGGCCGACAGCAAGGGCCTTCGAATGGTCCTTTCCTGCGACCGCAATCTGCCGTCCTCCCTCATCGGCGACGACGTGCGGGTGAAGCAGATCATTACGAATCTTCTCACCAACGCGGTGAAGTACACGGAAAAAGGCTCGGTCACCCTCACTGTGGACGGGGTGCGCATCCCGAATGAGAATAATGGAAAAGGCCTGGTCCCCCTCGGTGGCGAGAAGACAGGGCATGAGAATAATGGAAAAGATTTCCTTCTCAGGGTCTGCGTCAAAGACACCGGCATAGGCATCAGGGAAGAAGCCATGAAGGACCTCTTCTCGGATTTCTCCCGGGTCGACCAGACGAAGAACCGCCACATCGAGGGAACCGGCCTGGGGCTGGCCATCACGAAGCTTCTCGTGGATGCCATGGGCGGAAAGATTCATGTGGAATCCGTCTACGGCGAGGGCTCCGCATTTTCCATAGAGATTCCGCAGAAAATCGCGGATGAGCAGCCCATGGGCGACCTGGAGGCAAACACCGCTTCCGTACAGACAGAAAAGAAGAAATACGAGCCCGCATTCCGGGCGCCTCAGGCCCATGTCCTGGTCGTTGATGACAACAAGATGAACCGCCTGGTCTTCACCTCTCTGCTGAAGCAGACCGAAATGCAGATCGATCAGGCTTCGGGCGGGGCAGAAGCCCTTGAAATGACAAGGAAACAGAAGTACGACATTATTTTCATGGACCACATGATGCCGGAAATGGACGGCATTGAAACCCTGCAGCGCCTGCGCGCGGAAGAGGGGAATCCGAACCAAAGGACCTGCAGCATCGCCCTGACCGCCAATGCCATCGCCGGCATTGACCGGACCTACCGGGAGGCCGGCTTCCAGGACTACCTGGCCAAGCCCGTCCAGCCCGCCAAACTCGAGCGGATGGTCATCGCCCACCTTCCCGAGGAAATGGTGGAGAAGAGGTAGGGCGGCGCGCCCGGTCCCAAGGAAGCTCCCCAGCCTGCGGCACGGAAGGGAGAAGAATCTTCTTTCCAAGCTGAAATTTCTCCTTTCCCTGGTCTATTCTCCCCATGGGAGCGCCCGGAAGGGAGAAGAATCTTCTTCCAATTCTGAAATTTCTCCTTTTCCCGGCCCAGTCGCCACATGCGCGCGGCCCGGAAGGGAGAAGAATCTTCTTTCACAGCAGAAATTTCTCCTTTTCCCGGCCCTGGCACCAAGCGGAAGTGGCCGGAAGAGAGAAGAATCTTCTTCCAAAGCCGAAATTTCTCCTTCCCCCGGCCCTGGCACCACGTGGAAGTGGCCGGAAGAGAGAAGAATCTTCTTTCCAAGTCGAAATTTCTCCTTCCGGTCCGCCTCCCCCCTTAACAGCTGTTTTTGCACACAATTGGACCGCTTTTCGATATGGACGAATCCGGCCGAAGTGTGTAGAATAAGCCTGATGCGGAAAATTTCGCATGAGGCCGCAGCCGCGTAAAGGCAGGCTTCAGGCATTTTGCAAAAACACTTATTTTCGGAGGGTTACATTATTATGACCATAGAGGAAATGAAGGCACGGTTCGCTGAGCTTTTCGGGGACGCCGAGGGGGTTCAGAGCTATTTTTCGCCGGGCCGGGTGAACCTGATCGGGGAGCACACGGACTACAACGGGGGCCACGTCTTCCCCTGCGCCCTGACCATCGGGACATACGCCGTTGCCAGAAAGCGGACGGATGACAAGCTCCGCTTCTATTCGGCAAATGTCGAGAAGTACGGCATTGTCGAGTGCTCCGTGAAGGACATCAAATATAATGACAAGTATGGCTGGGCCAATTATCCCATCGGCGTGGTCTGGGCCCTGCAGAAGAAGGGCCACCTCTTCGACACCGGCTTTGACATGCTGATCTGGGGCGACATCCCGAACGGGTCCGGCCTTTCCTCTTCGGCCTCTCTCGAAGTCCTGACCGGCGTTGTGGTCCGGGACCTCTTCGGCTTCAATGGCCTGACGAATCAGGACCTGGCTCTGACCGGCCAGTACTCCGAGAACAATTTCAACGGGATGAATTGCGGCATTATGGACCAGTTCGCTGTCGCAATGGGCAAAAAAGACAATGCCATCTTCCTCGACACGGCGGACCTCTCCTATGAATACGCTCCCGTTAAGCTGCCGGATGCGAAGATTGTCATCGTAAACTCCAAGGTCAAGCACAGCCTCGTGGACTCCGAGTACAATAAGCGCCGGGAAGAGTGCGCCCATGCCCTGAAGCAGCTGCAGACCGTGGTCAATATCAATGCCCTGGGCGACCTGGACGAAGCGACCTTCGAGAAGCACGCCTCCGTCATCACGGACGAGACCGAGCGGAAGCGGGCAAAGCATGCGGTATACGAGAACCAGCGGACCATCCGGGCTGTTGCGGAACTCAAGAAGAATCATATTGAGGAGTTCGGGAAACTGATGAATGCCTCTCACGTTTCCCTCCGGGATGACTACGCCACCTCCTGCGAGGAATGCGACGTCCTGGCCGAGCTGGCCTGGTCCGTACCCGGCTGCCTCGGAAGCCGGATCACCGGCGGCGGCTTCGGCGGCTGCACGGTTTCCATCGTGAAGGACGAGGCCCTCGACGCCTTCAAAGAGACCATTACGAAGGGCTACGAAGAGAAGGTCGGCAAGACTCCGGAGATTTACGTCGTAGAAATCGGCGACGGGGCCCGGAAACTGTAATTGTTCGCAGAGCAGCGAATCAGGCCAGGCAGGTGTGGAACCTTTCCTGAAGAAAACAGAATGTGTATAATGGGGATGGAGTCAGTCGACTCCGTCCCTTTTTGTTTTTCGCAGGTCCGCGCAGTGGAATCCGGCTGCGGGCCGCGGCAGGTAGATGGAAGCATTTCCCGCCTGATTTGCGTTTAACAGCAATAGAAAGAATCATAATATATGACAGAAGAGCTCGACAGCATGACGACGGAAGAGATGCTGGCCCTGTTTTCGGACGTGACCGGGGTTCCCTTCCGGGTGGCGCCCGGGGCCCTGGACGAGGACACCCTGCGGCCCCGTCTTTCCGCCATTCTGCAGGTCTACCGGAACGCTGTGGACAAGAATGAAATTTTCATGCGCTTCCTGACCGGACAGATCGGGGCGGACGACTTCCGGCCCAACTTCCCCCACTTTTCCGGTGAGGCCGCGGAGGCCGAGCCTATGGCCCTTTACCTGCTGAAGCTGACCGGGGGTGATATGGCAGACACCATGTCCGTCCTGACCGGCCTCTTTCCTCCTCCGCGCAACACCCTGGTCCGGGCCGGAGAGAAGCAGATGGTCCTCATTACGGAGCCCGGAGAAATGGTTTCCGGGGAGGACCTGGCCTCGACAGCCGCCATGATCCACGACACCCTGCAGACCGAGGGCATGGTCTCGGCCCTGGTGGCCTACGATGCCGCCGTCACGGGCTTCCGGGAGCTGCCGGCTTCCTACTCGAGGACCGTGGCCGCCATGCGGATCCGGGACCTCTTCGGAATGGAGGCTTCCTGCACCGGCTACCGGACCCTGGGCCTGTCCAAGCTGGTCTCCCGCCTGCCCAAGGACGCCTGCGAGGAGTACCTGGCGGAGCAGTTCCCGAACTTCTCCTTCAACGATCTTTCGAGCGAGACCGTGAACACCATCAACACCCTTTTTGACAACGGCCTGAACCTGGCCGAGACCGCGCGCTCTCTCTACGTCCACCGGAACACCCTGGTATATAGGATTGAGAAATTCTCCAAGGAGTCCGGCCTGGACCTCCGGAATTTCGACGACGCGGTCCGCTGCCGCATGGGCATGCTGATTACAAAGCTCGTGAATGCGCAGTGATAGCCAAAATCAGGGGAAGCCGTATGCAGAATCAGCAAGAACAGTGAAGATGAGGCGCATAGCACGCAATGCGTGCTATGCGCCTCTTTCCTCTTTGCCCCTATAAGTGCTATAATATCCGCAAAATAACCCAAACGAGGAAATAGGGATTATCCTGCCGGAAGAAAAGTATGAGTCCGGCAGAAAATGAGAGAGGTCCTTGCAGATGAATGCAGGTGAATATAAAGGTGGAGTGACGCGCTACCTACGGGCGCCGCTCTACATGATCATCGTCTTCGCGGCCGGGGCCGGGCTCCTGTGCTGGTACGACTACACGGTGGGATTGATTTCCGTCCTGATCGTGGTCGTATATGCCATGGTTACCCTGGGCTTCTACCGGCGCAATGCCCGGATGCTGTCCGAAGAGATGGCCCGATTGGCCACGGATTATGCTTCCATGCAGAAGCAGTTTCTCGAGCACTTCGAGCTACCCTACGCGATTCTGGACAGCGAAGGCCGCTTCCTCTGGCAGAACGTCAAGCTCTGTGATCTGACCGGAAAGGAAAAGACCTATTCCAAGTCCGTGACATCCATTTTTCCGGAGATTACCAGAGAATGGCTGGACCGGGAGGAAGGGACGGACTTTGACGCCGTTGTGAAGAAGGAAGACAAGACCTACCGGGCCCTCTTCTCCAGGGTTCACCTCGGGGACGACACCGTGGACGAGCCCGAAGGCACGCGCCCCATGATCCGCCGCCAGGAGGACCCTTCCGCCCTCTACACCATGCTCCTCCTCGACATCACGGAGAGCGAGAAAATCCGCCAGTTGAATGAGGACCAGCGCCTCTGCTGCGCCTTGCTCTATATTGACAATTATGAGGATACCATCGCCGAAATCGAGGCGGTCAAGCGGTCCCTGCTGACGGCGGTCATCGACCGCAAGGTCACGCGCTACTTCCAGGAGGCCGACGCCATCATCCGCAAGAGCGACCGGGACAAGTATTTCATTATTTTCCAATACAAGTACCTGTCGAAGCTGGAAGAGAACAAATTTTCACTCCTCGAGGACATCAAATCCACGAAGCTTGGAAACGACACGGACCTGACCATTTCCATGGGCATCGGGGTCAACGGGGCCACTTACCGGAAGAACGCCGAGTTCGCCCGGACGGCCATCGACATCGCGATGGGCCGGGGCGGCTCCCAGGTTGTCATCAAGGACAATGGAAACATTTCCTACTACGGGGTCCGGGGCAAGGAAGTCGAGAAGAACACCCGGGTCAAGGCCCGGGCCAAGGCCGAGGCCCTGCGGGAGCTCATGGTTTCCCGGGACAAGGTCCTCGTCATGGGCCATCAGATTTCGGACATCGACGCGGTCGGGGCCGGCATCGGCGTCTATTGCGCGGCCCGGGAGCTCGAGAAGGAGTGCCATATTGTACTGAATACGATCAATACCTCCCTCCGTCCCATCCTGGACCTCTTCACACCGGACCACGGCTATCCGGCCGACCTCTTCGTGACCAGCGACCAGGCCATGTCCCTGCTGACGGCAAATACTTTGGTCATGGTCGTCGATACCAACCGGCCTTCCTACACGGAGTGTCCCGAACTGCTTGAAAAGTCAAGGTCCGTTGTCGTTATCGACCACCACAGACAGGGTGGGGAGAAGGTCGAGAACCCCATCCTCTCCTACATCGAGCCCTACGCTTCTTCGACCTGCGAGATGATTGCGGAAATCCTCCAGTACTTCAGCGAGAACATCAAGCTGCAGGCGGCCGAGGCGGACGCCATCTACGCCGGGATACTCATCGACACGGACAACTTCATGACGAAGACCGGCGTGCGGACCTTCGAGGCCGCGGCCTACCTGAAGCGGTCCGGTTCGGATGTGACCCGGGTGCGGAAGCTCCTCCGGGAGGACATGAACGCCTACAAGGCCCGGGCCGAAATCGTCCGCGACTCGACGGTCTACCGGGACAGCTTTGCGATTTCCGTGAACCGGGCGGAAGGCATCGAGAGCCCGACGATTGTGGGCGCCCAGGCCGCAAACGAGCTGCTGAACATCGTCGGCATCAAGGCCTCCTTCGTCCTGACCGTATATAAAGGCAAAATCTACGTCAGCTCCCGGTCCATCGACGAGATTGATGTTCAACAAATAATGGAGCGCCTGGGCGGCGGCGGCCACCTGAACATCGCCGGGGCCCAGATTGAAGGCGCGACAACCGACGAGGTCATCCGCCAGATTGAGAACATCATCGACGTGATGATTGAGGAAGGCGCGATACGTCTGCCCGGACCCGCAGCGAAGAAGCATGAATAATGTAAACCCCGGCCTTTTCTGCAAGGCCTGACGATGCCCGCTCAGCGGGTACTATATTAGTCATAAGGAGAAAAAATGAAGGTAATACTCTTAGAAGATGTCCGTCCCCATGGCAAGAAGGGGGAAATCGTCGAAGTAAGCGACGGCTATGCAAGAAACGTCCTTTTCCGGAAGAAGCTGGGCGTCGAGGCGACCCCGACCAACCTCAACAATCTCAAGCTCAAGAAACAGCATGACGTGGAGCTGGCGGCCGAGCGTCTCGAGGATGCCCAGGAGATGGCGAAGAGGCTGGGGACCCTGAAAGTGGAGACCGCGATCAAGACCGGCGAAGGCGGAAAGACCTTCGGCTCCGTATCGGCCAAGGAAATCGCGGAGGCCCTGAAAAAGCAGCACTCTCTGGATGTCGACAAGAAAAAAATTATTATCGATGCGCCTATAAAAGCCCTCGGAAACTACACGGTCCACATCAAGCTGCACCCCGAGGTGACAGCGGACCTGCACGTACACGTCGGAGAAATGAACTGATATGGACGGCTACGAAAACAGCGATATGCCCGAAATGCCGCCGTTTCCGCCTATGGATATGGACCCGGCAGGCGGGACGAACGAGAGCGCCCTCGAGGCTTCCCAGGTCGTCCGCACCATGCCGAACGACCGGACTGCGGAAGAAGCCGTGCTGGGCTCCATGATCATGGACCGGGAGGCCGTCCTGACCGTCAGTGAAATCCTGACGAAAGACGACTTCTACTATGAGCGCAACGGGGTCCTCTACGAGGCCATGCTGGAGCTCTACGGGGAGGGGAAGGAAATCGACCCCGTTACCCTGCAGTCCCGCCTGGTTTCGAAGTCCCTGCCCGAATCCTACGCCTCGGTCGAGTTCATCAACTCCATCGTGGCGGCGGTTCCGACGACGGTGAACGTCAAGGAATATGCGGACATCGTGAAGTCCCGCTCCATGCTGCGCTCCATCATCAAGATGAACCAGAAGCTGGAAACCCTCTGTTTCAAGCAGGAGGAGACCGTCGATGCCCTCCTCGATGAGACCGAGCATGAGCTTTCGGACCTGGTCCGCATGCGGGGGGTCAGCGACGAGACCCCGATTGACAAGATTGTGACGAAGGTCCTCGAGAAGATTCAGAAGGCCTCGGAGCAGACCGGAAACGTCACGGGCATTCCCTCGGGCTTCACGGACCTCGATTACAAGACCGCGGGCCTGCAGCCTTCGGACCTGATATTGATTGCGGCCCGGCCTTCCATGGGAAAGACGGCCCTGGCCCTGAACATCGCCGAGCACGTGGCCATACAGGAGGGCCTGACGACGGCCATCTTCTCCCTCGAGATGTCGAACGACCAGATTGTCAACCGTATCCTGTCTCTGGAGACCGGCGTCGAAGCCCAGAATCTCCGGTCCGGAACCCTGAAGGATACCGACTGGGACGCCATCATGCAGGGAGCCGGTACGATTGCGAATTCCAAATTAATAATAGATGACACGCCGGCGATCACAGTCTCCGCCCTTCGCAGCAAGTGCCGCAAATACAAGAACGAGAACGACCTGCAGCTGGTCATCATCGACTACCTGCAGCTCATGCAGTCGGGGCGGAACATCGACTCCCGGCAGCAGGAGATTTCCGAAATCTCGCGCTCGCTAAAAGCGCTCGCGCGTGAGCTGAATGTCCCTGTCATCGCTTTGTCCCAGCTGAACCGGGGCGTGGAGCAGCGGGAGGACAAGCGCCCCATGCTTTCGGACCTCCGTGATTCCGGGGCCATCGAGCAGGATGCCGACGTCGTCATGTTCATCTACCGGGACGACTACTACAACCACGACAGCAAGGACAAGGGAATTTCCGAGATTATCATCGCGAAACAACGAAACGGCCCTGTCGGGACCGTCCGCCTGGCCTGGCTGCCCAAGTACACCCGCTTCGCCGACGCGGAGCCGCGGAAGTCGGACAAGCAGGAGAATAATTTCTGAGAAAGGATGTGAGCCGGATATGAGGATAGAGCGGTGCAGTGACAGCGAGCTTCACTGCTTCCTGTCGAAGGAAGACCTGCAGGCCAGGAACCTGCAGCTGGACACCATGGCCTATGGTACCCCCGAGACGACGGCCCTCATCCGGGACCTGATGCAGTGGGCCTCTTACAAGTTCAACTTCAACCCCGACCACATTCCCCTGATGATCGAGGCCGTGCCGGTTTCCGAGGACTCCCTCCTTCTGATTGTGAAGACGGTCTCCTATCCGGAGGAGATGGATTCCCGCTTCTCGGATTTCACGGACTCCCCCAACGGGGACCTTTATGCGGATGACGACGAAGAAGTCGAGGGGGATTACGACGAGGACGACTTCTGGGCGGCAGACGAGGAAATGGATATGGACGAATATCAACGGCACGCTCCATCTCCGGTTCCGAAGAAGCCGGCAAGCGCCCACGAGATTCTCGAGCAGTTCACGGACAACGCCCACGCCCTGAAGGCCGCCTCCGATGCCATTTCCAAGCTGGCCGAAGGAGTCCTTTCGGCAGCAGGCGCGGAGCTTGACGAAAACGGAAACATCGTGGAAGCCGCCGAAGTCAGCGGGACCGATGCAGATGATGCAGATGATACAGATGTTTCGGCGAAAACAGGTGATGCATCCGCTTCTGCAGACGCCACTCCTGAACAGAAAGAAAGTGTTGGAGAAGTAGAAGAAATTCCTGCCGATCAATTGGGAGATGTGCTGCAGGAGAAAGAGACAAAAGAGCCGGAATTGGAAGGGGCTCCGGTAGAAGCTTCTTCAAAAACAGAGCCTCCGGCGCCAGCCCCCGCAAATGCAGACGCGAAGGGCGTTCCGGCCATCAACGCCGAAAATTTTGCGGAAGTCCTGCAGAAGGTTCTTGAGGCGGCCCGGAAATCCGGCTCTACGGCCAATTACATCCGCATGTTCCGCTTCAACAGCATTGATGAAATCACGGACATCGCCCCATTCGTCTCCACCTTCTACGGGGGGCCGAACTACCTCTACAAGGACGGCGGGGTCTACCACCTGCTTCTGTCCATGGACGGGGAGTCCCCGCTCAATTACAACAAGCTCATCAACATCATGAATGAGTTCGCGACCCCGGAGCCGGTCAACCCCGAGACGACCTCCTTCATGGACGAGCACGAGAACCTGATCCTGGCCGGCCATGCCATCCAGAAGCTGGCGGAAATCAGCAAGGGGTAAGAATCGGCAGGTTTCAGCAAACGTCCCCCCTGAGGTGCATCCGCGGGGGTAAAAATGGGCTGTTTTCAGCAAACGTCCCCCCTGAGGTGCATCCGCGGGGGTAAAAATGGGCTGTTTTCAGCAAACGTCCCCCCTGAGGTGCATTCGCGGGGGTAAAAATGGGCTGTTTTCGACAAACGTCCCCCCTGAGGT